>JBKJLC010000161.1:0-9936 GCA_046597055.1 Kofleriaceae bacterium
CAGGTAGCGGAGATCGCCCAGGTCGAGCTGCACGCCGCGGCCGCGCAGGCCGAGCTGCTCGGCGCCGCGCACGATGCCGAGCGCGTCGACGCCGCGGCCGACGCCGGCGGCCGAGCGCGCGAGATCGAGGCTGACGGTGCGGCCGTGATAGGCGAGCACCATCGCCAGGCAGGCGGCGCCGCAGTCGGCGGCCTCCATCTGCTGGACGAACGGCACCTTGCGGCCACGGCCGCCGCCGAGCCGGCGCAGCGCGGTCGCGACGTCGGCGTCGACCACGTCGCCGGTCGGCTCGGGGCCGCTCATCGCAGCCTCCGGGCGCCGGGCACCAGCGCGTAGACGATGCGCTCGGAGCGCATGCGGACCTCGGCCCGGCCGAGCATGCCGTCGTGATAGACGAAGCGCTTGCCGTCGGACTCGAACTCGCGGGTCGGCAGGCGGCCGCGCACGACCACCACCGGGCCGGTCAGCTGCAAGCTGTCGGCGACCTCGGCGCCGAGCACCCGGCGGGCCTCGGTCGGCGCGATCACGTCGGACGAGACGCTGTCGATCGTGAGGGTCTGGTAGGCGTAGCGATAGCCGGCCAGCTCGAGCCGGATCGTCTGGCCGGCCGACAGCTGCGGGCGATCTTCGCCGGGGAACAGCGCGACCACCTCGAGGCCGCCCTCGCCGACGACGACCGAGGCCACGATGTCGCCGGGCTCGACGTGCTGGCCAGGGCGGATGCGGACGTCGCTGACCACGCCGGCGGCGGCCGCGCGCACGACCCGATCTTCGAGCGCGGCGCGGACCGCGTCGAGCTCGTTGCGCAGGGCGCGGACCGAGGCGTCGGCGGCGCCGTCGTTGAAGTCGAGCATGTGGTTGCGGAGCTGGGCGTCGAACTCCTGCTGGGTGCGCTCGAGCGCGGCGCGCTGGTTGCTGTCGTCGAGCCGCGCGACCACGGTGCCGGCGACCAGCGCGGTGCCGGGCTCGATCGCCACCGACGTCACGTTGCCGGCGGTCCGCGCGGTGATCTCGGCGCGCGAGGTGGCGCGGATGACGGCGGCGCCTGCCGAGTAGGTCGACACCGTGCCGAGCGTGATGAACAGGCCGGCCCCGACCAGCAGCACGACCAGGATCCAGTACGCCCACGACAGCCACGGCGGGGCCACCCGCACCACGTCGCCCCAGCGCGGCGCGGCCTGGGCCTCGATCGCCTCGCGCCGGAACAGGCCGCCATCGGCGTCCTGATCGAGCAGGGCCTGGGCCTGGGCATGGATCGAGAGCTGATCGAGGAACGGCGCGACCAGCGCGGCGAAGCGGGCGAGGACCGCGAGGTCGACCTCGCCGAAGTCGTCGCGGCGACCGCTGCGGGCGGCGACCAGCACGGCGTGGACGGCGCCGTCGGGGCCGGCGACCGGCTGGACCAGGATGTGGTCGTCGGCGGCGCCGCGCGGATCGTCGATCGCGGCCAGCCAGCGGAGATCGCGGCCGGCGCGCGGGCTGTGGATCGCGTGGCCGGTCCGGGCCGCGAACCCGGCCAGGCCGCCGGTGGCGCGGCGCTCGTCGCCGGGACCGCGCAGGCGCGCCTCCGACCACAGCGCGCCGTCCTCGCCGTCGTGGAACAGGCACACCGCGCGGTCGGCATCGACCAGGTCGACGATCGCGTCGGTCGCGATCGACTCGGTGGCCGCGAGATCCGAGGCGCCGGCCAGGCGGCGCGAGGCCGCGAAGGCGCGCTGGGCGGTGCGGGCGTCGGCGGCGCTGGTGAGCGCAGCGCTCGCTGGCAGCAGGGCCGGGCCGGTGGCGGCGCTCGCGAGCAAGGTCGTCAGGTGCTCGGGGCCGAGGCCGCGCCGGACCACGTGCTTCACCCGCGGGTCGGCCGGTGCCGACGCCGGATCGCCGATGATGATCACCGGCGGTGCATCCGCGGGCAGCTCGGCGAGCACGCGCGCGGCGCGATCGGCCGACACCATCAGCACCAGCGCAGGCTGGCCGGCCACCGCGAAGCGGACGCCGGCGCCCGCGAGCCAGGCGGCGTCGTCGGTCCCGATCACCGCCGCGATCGGCGTGGTCACGTCTGGCTCCGGCGCGCCCGCCGGGTCGCGTGCAGGCGGCGCAGGAAGTCCCACAGCAACATCTCCTGGCTGCGCTGCGAGGCGTGCAGCAGGCGATTGGCGTGCATGTGCGCCACGCTCCACGCCAGCTCGGCCACCGGTGGGGTCAGCTCGCCGGCCTGATCGCGCGCGCGCAGCTCGGCCGCGTCAGCCGCCATCGCGAGGTCGCGCGCGGCCAGGATCTCGAAGCCGGGCGCCAGCGCGTGGTCGGCGTCGCGGGCCGGGTCGCGGGCGAACACCAGCTCGAGATCGGCGCGCTCGCGGTTGAAGCGCTCGCCGACGCGGCCCCAGAACGCGGGGTCGGCCGCGTGCTCGCTGCCCATGCTGTCGCGGGCGGTGGTGGCGGCGGCGCCGCGGGCGGCGTCGTCGAGGCCGAGCACCTCGAGCAGCCCGTCGAGGCCGCGCAGGGCCAGCCGCCAGCGCGCGTCGGCGCCGGCGTCGCCGTCGAGCAGCTCGACGATCGCGAGCACCGCCTCGCTGTCGCGCCAGAAGATGCGCTCGACCAGCTCGATGCCGCGATCGCCGCCGTAGCGCTCGGTCTCGCGGTGGTAGGTGTCGAGCTGGACCCGGTGGACCTCGCCGGCGTCGAGCATCGGCGCGACCGCGGCGTGGAGCGCGGGCAGGACCTCGCCGGCCAGCCGGCCCGGATCGCCGGCGAGGCGGACCCGGACGTGGTGGTCGGGATCGCCGTAGCGCAGGAAGAACCAGCGGTCGGCCGCGCCGCTGGCGAGCGCGCCGCGCACCACCGGCGCGACCGCCTCGCGCAGGACCCGATCGGCGGTCGAGGCGCCGCAGTACAGCTTGGCGTACAGCCACTCCGAGCCGGGCGCGAAGCTGCGGCGCGCGGTCACCGGCCGGGTCGGGCGGGCCGGCACCGGCGGCGTGCCGCGCCGGGTGAACGTGAGCACGGCCTCGAGCGTGAAGCGGCCCTCGGGGCCGTGCGCGGGCAGCCGATCGGGCGTCGGGAACAGCTCGATCAGCGTGACCGGGCGCTCGCCGGCGATCTCGTCGGCGAACGCAGCCACCAGCATCGGGTTGTCGAGGTCGACCGGCAGCTCGTTGTCGCCGGCGGCGAGCGCGATGAAGCGCGGCAGGCGCCGGGCCTCGCGCAGCGCGGCCACCGCGGCCAGGATCGGCGCGCGCAGGTCGACCGCGGGGGCGTCCGGGGCCGGGCCGGCCTTGGGCTTGGCCTTGGCGGCCTTGCTGGCGGCGCGCACCGCCGCGGTCACCGCGGTCAGCTCGTGGCGGCCGAGGTTCCAGGTGGCGCGCGCGAGCACGACCTTGCCGAGCCGGACCCGGGGCAGGAACGGCGCCTCGCCGAGCACGCCCCAGCTGAACATGCTCTGCGCGACACCCTGGCCGGCCAGCGCGCACAGGAACCGGTACACGCCGAGGCTGCGCAGCCGGTAGTTGTGCGCGGTGGTGAGCCGCGGCAGCACCTCGCGGCCGAGCCGCCGCGAGCGCAGCACGATGCGGCCGGCCTGGACCGAGACCAGCAGATCGTCGAGCGCGAGCTGGCACTCGTCCGGTGCACCGGACACGCCGAGATAGACGATCTCGTGGCCGCGCAGCACCGGCCGGCACAGGATGTTGCCGATGCGGCCTTCGTTGAGGTGGACGATCTCGGCGAACACCGCGTCGGGGCGCAGCGCCTCCTCGGCCGCGTGGTGGGCGCGCACGATCGCGTCGACCTCGGTCGACGCGTGGCAGAACCGGCCGAGCAGCTTGGCGCCCGACGGCCCGCTGGTGCCCTCGAACAGCACGGTGGCCTCGCCGCGCGCGAGCTCGTCGGCGCTGCCGGCGATGCGGGCCATGATGCCGAAGCCGTCGGGCAGGCGCGGCGCGCGGTCGCGCTTCATCGCGGTGACGTCGTCGTCGCCGAGGACGAGCTCGGTGGCGCCGGTCGCGATGACCTCGCTGAGCCGGCGCTGCAGGTGGCGCTCGGCGCGGTTCCAGCTGACCCGGTCACCCCCGGCCGCCGGCACCGCCGGGAACCCGATGCCGGCGAGCAGCGGCGAGCCCTCGGCGCCGGGCCCGGTCGCGGCCTCGAAGCCGATGCCCGACTCCTCGTCGAGGACCTCGGCCAGCGGGACCTCGCGATCCTCCCAGCGCTCGCTGAAGGCGCGGCGGAACGGGTCGAGCGACGACGACTCCGATGGCGCCCAGATCGTCGCCAGGGTGTCGGCGGTGCGGGCCAGGTCGGCCGCGATCCGCGTCGACACCGTGACCTCCGCGGGCTTGACCATGTCGACCTGGAACAGCAGCGACAGGTCGACCTTGGCCGGCAGCGCGCCCAGCCCGGTCGCGATCGCGGTGTAGCGATCGGCCGGGAGCCCGACGCCGTCGCGATCGAGCGCGGCCAGTGCCTCGCGGGCCTCGGTCAGGACGGTGCCGACCTGGTCGAGCCCGGCGGTGGCAAGCTGCGCGAGCAGGCCGTCGAGGGGCTCGGGCCCGGTGACGTGGACGCCGAGGTCGGGCACCAGCAGCTGGGCGGAGGCGAGCTCCTCGAGGTAGCCGTGGGCCTCCTCGAGCGTGATCTCGGCGTCGTCGGCGACCAGGCCAGCGGCCAGCGCCTCGAGTGAGGCGCCGCCGACCGCGCGGGCCAGGGTCGCGTCGAGGTACGGCGTGGGCTCGACCGCGACCAGGTGGTAGCTGCGATCACGCCCGTCGAGGCGCGCCGCCGCGTAGCGCAGCCGGCCGGCGATCCGGTAGATCGACGTGCTCGGTCGCCAGCGCACCCGGGCCCGGACCTCGGGCGAGCTGGTCAGCTCCGCGGTGAGCAGGAACAGGTAGTCGTTGTCGAGGCGGGTGCGGCGCTGGTACGCGCTGCGCGGCGCCAGCGCGATCGAGGTGTCGCGGCCGAGGCGCCCGGTCGAGACGCCCGAGAACAGGCCGAACGGCGTGGTGCGGCCGGCCATGCGCGCGACGTACTTCACCAGCGCGTGCTCGACCTGCTGGCCGGCCGGCGACTCGGGCGCGGTGCGCCAGCGGTCGATCGACGCGGTCAGGCTGGGCGACGCGACGAACAGGGCCTCGGCGACCGCCGGGGTGCTGACCAGCTCCGCGAGGTAGCGACGGGCGGCCGCGAGGTCCGGACACGCCGTCCAGTCGAGGAGGACGTCGAGCGGCAAGAGCGGCGTGCGGACCACCACTCCGTCGTCGGCGCGTAAGCCGTGGTCGCGCGACGCCATAGGTCGGGCAGCATATCCGAACTCGGCGGGGTGACTGCCACGCCGCGTGGCGTCTTGACCGGCAGAGTCTGGCGCGGCGGGGCGCCAACCCGTCGACGGGCGCCGGCCGCCGGCCAGGCGGTCGAGGTGCGGGGCCACCACCCTTGCGCGTCTGCCCTTCGACACGGCGCCTGCGGCGCCGGCTCAGGGCCACCGGGAAAGGGGAGCGCTCTCGTTCACATGGCCAGACGCGTTCGATCCCGGGCGCCGGCGGCCGCCCGTCGGGAGCCCGCACGTCTTCCCCGGCGCCCCCGAGCGAAGGGCCCGTTGCGAGCCCGGAGTCGAAGGGCCAGCCCGTCGAAGCGCGGGGGCCAAAACCCTGGGAGTCTGCCCTTCGACTTCGCGCTGCGCGCTGCGCTCAGGGACACCGGAAAAGGTGAAGTGCTTCCGATCACATGGCGAGTTGTGATCAATCCCGAGCCCACGCGGGCCGGGTGCTGATGGTTCGGTGAGCGCGGCGGGCGTCGTCGCGCGCGAGGGGCTGCGGCGTCGCGCCGCGGGGCGGGGCGGCGGGGCGGCGCCCGCCGAGGCGAGGTGCTACAAGCCACCCGTGGACCACTTGCCCGCTCGCGCCGAGATCGCCGTCATCGGCGGTGGCCTGGCCGGGCTCGCCACCGCGTGGGCGCTGACCGAGCGCGGCGTGACCGACGTGGTCGTGCTGGAGCGCGAGCCCGCGCTGGCGACCCACGCCAGCGGCCGCAACGCCGCCATGTGTCGCGCGCTCGCCGAGGACGACGCGTGGACGACCTGGACCGCCGCCGGCGCCGCGTTCCTGCGGCGTCCGCCGGCGGGCTTCACCGACCGGCCGCTGGTCGACGGTCGCGGCGCGGTCCTGCTGGCCGGCGCGAAGGTCGCGGCCGAGCTGTCGGCGCGGGCCGCGCGCTTCGAGCTGCGCTGCCTGCCGGTGTCGGCGGTCGAGCTGATGTCGCGCTGGCCCGGGCTCGCGTTCGCCCGCGGTGGCCTGGCGTTCCCCGACGACGGCTGCGTCGACGTCGCCGCGCTGGTCGCCGGCTACGTGCGCGGCGCGCGTCGGGCCGGGGTCCGCATCGTCACCACCGCGCCGGTCGCCGCGATCGCGCCGCAGGGCGACGACATCATGGTCACCACGCCGGGCGGCGTGGTGGGGGTGCGCAAGGTAGTCATCGCGGCGGGCGCCTGGGCCGGGCAGGTCGGCGCGCTCGTCGATCGACCGGTCGCCTACCAGGCCCGGCGCCGTCACGTCTTCGCGCTGTCGTCACCGGCGGCGCCCGCGCACGGCGCGGCCATGCCGATCGTGTGGAACGTCGACGGCGACGAGTGGTACGCGCGGCCGGCCGGGGCCGAGATCTGGGCCTCGGCCTGCGATAGCGACACCGTCGCGCCCGGCGTGGTCGCGCCGCGCCCCGAGGCCGAGGCGGAGCTGCTCGCGCGGATCCCGGCGGCGCTGGCCGGGGTCCGAGTGGTCCGGGGCTGGGCCTGCCAGCGCGCGTTCGCGCCGTCGGGGCAGCCGGTGGTCGCGCGCGACGAGGCGCAGCCCTGGCTCTACTGGGTCGCCGGGCTCGGCGGCCACGGCGTCACCGCCAGCGGCGCCATCGGCCGGGCCGCGGCCGCCGCGCTCACCGGGTAGCCGTCACTTCGCGACGTCGCACTCGGCGAGCTCTTTTTCGTCCTTCGCCGCCAGCCCGCACGCGACGACGCCCTTGGGCGTGGACTGGGTGCAGGACTCCATGAACTTCTGGCCAACCGCGTAGTCGCGGATCGCCTTCTTCTGCACGTCGACCTCGGGCTTCATGTCCTTGGCGGCCGCGGATCCGAGCCCCTCGGGGGGCCTGGCGGCGCCGCCACCCACGACCTGGATGTCGATCAGGTGCGCGAGCAGCTGCTCGCATTGATCGGTGCTCGGGGTCTGCTTGCAGGCCGAGACGGCCAGGACCGAACCAAATGCCAGACGGAGCAGCACGGGCGTCCTCATGTCGGCGGCAGCGTAACACAGCGTCGGCACGGGCGACTCGCCCAGCCCGGCGAGCGCGCGGTCGATCGTGGCGGTCAGCTCGGGGGCGGTCGGCAGCGCACGCGCGAACCCGAGCAGGCGTCGCGCGCGGATGCGGCCACCGCGCGCTGCCGCGACGGTCGCGGCGTGCACGAGGATCTCGGCCTCGTGCGGCGCGAGCCGGGCCGCCCGCATGAGCGCGCGGTCGGCGACCTCGAGGTCGCCCTCGGCCCGGCGCAGCCAGCCCCAGCTGTCGAGGATGCCGGGATCGCCAGGCGCGAGCCCGCGTGCGCGCGCGAGCAGGCGGCGGGCCCGCGGCAGCTGGCGGCCGAGCTCGACCAGCGTGAAGCCCACCAGGTTGAGCGCGGCGGGATCCTCGGGCGTCGCCTCCAGCACCTGCTCGGCCAGCGCGAGCGCCCGGCGGGCCTCGCCGGCCCGCAGCTCGAAGCCGGACCACGCCAGCACCAGCGTGGCGTCGCGCGGTCGGGCCCGCGCGCCGGCCACGAACACCGCGCGGCCCGCGGCGACGTCGCCGGCGCGGCGGTGCACCTCGGCGAGCGCGGCCAGCACGCCGACGTGGGTCGGCGCGCGCCGGTGCGCGGCCTCGGCGATCGCGCGGGCGTCGGCGGGCCGGCCGGTCGCGAGCGCGATCTCGGCGGCCAGCGCGCGGGCCGCTGGCCACGCCGCGGCGCCCGGCGGGAGTGCGCCCAGCGCGGCGGTCGCCTCGGGCGCGTGGCCGACCGCGAGCAGCGCCCGGGCGCGCACCAGCACCGGATCCTGGCCGTGCCGGGCCGCGGCCTCGGCGGTGGCGACCGCGCGCCCGGGCTCGCCGATCGCCAGCCACATCGCGGCCGCGTCGGCGGTGACCCCTGGGGCGGCCCCCTCGTCGTAGAGCGCGAGCACGTCGACCGCGCCGCGTCGATCGCCGATGTCGACCAGCAGCCACACCAGATCCTGGCCGATCCCGAGGTCGTAGCCGCTGCGATCGAACGCGACCCGCAGCTCGGCGATCGCGTCATGCCGCCGGCCGGCGCGCACCAGCACCTCGGCCAGCGCGCGCCGCGCATCGAGCCGATCGCCATCGAGCGCGATCACCTGACGCAGGTGCGCCTCGGCCGCCGTGTCGTCCTCGCGCGCCAGCGCGATCTCGGCCAGCCGGAAGTAGCCCTCGGTCGCGTCGGGGCGCGCGGTGACCAGCGCCTGGTACGCCGCCTCGGCCCGGACCGGCCGCTGGGCCTGGGTCTCGGCGGTCGCCAGCCCCAGATAGGCATCGATCAGCGTCGGATCGATCGCGATCGCACGCCGGTACGAGGCCAGCGCCGCCCCGAGCTCGCCCGCGCGCTGCTGGATCTCCCCGGCCGCGATCCACACCTCGGGCGAGCCCGGCCACAGCCGGATCGCCCGCGCGACCGCGATGCGCGCGTCGTCGGCGCGGCCGACCCGGTCGAGCGCCTGGGCCAGCGCGACCGCGATCCCGGCCTGATCCCACGCCGCGACCTGGGCCTGCTCGAGCTCGTCGACCGCCTGCTGGTAGTTGCCCTCGAAGAACGCCGCTCGCCCGCGCAGGTAGTGCCCGTACGCCTCGGGCGCCAGCGGCGCCATCGCCGGCGGCCGCGCGGTCCCCGCACACGCCGCCAGCGCGCTCGTGGCCGCGACCGCGGCAGCGATGCGGGCCCAGGCCAGCCGTGGGTTCACCCGTCGAGGCTACGACACTGCGCGTCCGGCTGCTACCGACCGGGTCGCCTCGCCCATGACCAGCACCAGGCTCATTATCGCGGCGCGGTCCAGATGCGGATCGAACCCGACTTCGAAGTCACACACTCACCGGCGATCGGCGGCGATCGGTGCGCCGGCCCGCGACCGAACGGCACGTCAGGCCGGCTCGGCGCGCCACAGCCGCGGCAGCGAGCCGACCTCGGGGCGGTAGCGCAACCGCCACATCCGGCCCTCGAGCCGGATGAACTTGGCGCCGGTCTGCGTGCCCGCCAGCCGTGTCTCCACGAAGCTGGCCTCGCACCGCGCGAGCCACGCGTCGCCGCAGTCGTCGACCGAGCGCGGCCCGGCCGCGATCCGGAACCAGTCGAGCGAGACCTCCGAGTCGAGCAGGTTGGAGGGCGGCGCCGTCGCGATCAGGCGCGCGCGGGCCGGCGTGGCGAAGTAGCGGAACAGGTCCATGGCCGCGTCGTGATAGGCGAGCAACGTCGGTAGCCGCAGCGCGATCAGGCGCGCGCGCGCCGCGGTCGCGAGCGTCCGCGACAGGAGGCCGGCGATGTCGAGCTCGATCAGCAACGTCTGGCGCCGGGCCGCCGCCACGGCCGCCTGCGCGTTGTCGGGGTACTGGTGCCAGGGATCGTGCGCGTCGAGCGCGAGCGCGAGCTGCTCGATCCGGGTCAGGACATCATCGCTCGCGACCGCCTGCGCCAGCGCGGGCATCGAGACCTGCGTCCTCAGCGCGCCGTCGAGGTCGGTGGGGAGCTCGGCGGTGACCTCGCCCCACTCGTCAGGGGCCGCCTCGTCGGGCGCGCGCCCGAACGGGCTGCGAAGACTTCTGGAGAACGGGGGCGGGGTGGAGGGATGACGGTCGGGGGCGGCCATGACTTCGGCGCAGCTATCGCCGGTCGGCCGGGACGGTTGCGTGTCCGCG
>JBKJLC010000193.1:0-40663 GCA_046597055.1 Kofleriaceae bacterium
GCAGGAGAAGCCCGAGATGTAACGGGCCGTCTTGCCGTCGAGGGTCTTCGTGTCGATAAATGTCCGCGAGCAGTTGTTCGGACAGAAGTTGCAGCGCGTGGTCTCGATCAGGCGATCAACATCGACTTCGTCTCGGTCAACGACGAGACCACGCGCTGCAACTTCTGCCCGAACAACTGCTCGCGAACGTTCATCGACACGAAGACCCTCGACGGCAAGACGGCCCGTTACATCTCGGGCTTCTCCTGCGAGAAGGGCACCGTCGAGAACATGGACGCGCTCAAGCTGCTCAACAAAGAGCGCCAGAAGCGCATGAAGCAGTACCCCAACCTCGTCGACTACGAGGCGAAGCTCGCGTTCAAGAGCTTCTACGAGCCGGCGAAGATGCCCGAGCACGGAACGGCCGTGAAGGACGTCGTCGTCAAGCGGACGCTCCTCGGAGCGGTCCGGCACAAGGAGATCGAGCGCCCGTTCCAGCGCGCGAGCGCTGACGTCTGGGCCAAGCGTAAGGACACCCGCGTCGGTATCCCGCGCGTCCTGAACCTCTACTCGACCGGCCCGTTCTGGCGCACGTATCTCGAGGTCATCGGTCTCGACTCGCGCAACGTCGTGTTCTCCGACGAGACGAGCGAAGAGATGTGGCAGGCCGGCTGCAAGTACGGCTCGGTCGATCCTTGCTACCCGAGCAAGGTCTGCCAGTCGCACATCCACAATCTCCTCTTCAAGCACCACGAGAAGAAGCCGCTCAACTACATCTTCTTCCCCGCGATCACGCACATCCCGACGTTCATCGTGAACCAGATGGATACGGCGAGCTGTCCGGTCGTCTCGGGCACGCCGAAGGTCATCCGCGCAGCGTTCACGAAGGAGACCGACTTCTTCGCCGAGCGCGGCATCAGCTACCTCGATACGGCGGTGACGCTGAAGGAGCCGCTGATGTGCAAGAAGCAGATGTTCGACGAGTTCGGACCGCTGCTGGGCCTGACGCAGGACGAGAACGACTTCGCGATCGACGAGGCGTTCAAGGCGGTGCAGGCGTTCGAGGACGAGATGGAGAAGAAGGGTCGCGAGATCCTGAGCCAGGTGACCGCGGAGAACCGCGTCGCCCTCGTCATGCTCGGCCGCCCGTATCACAACGACCCGGGCCTCAATCACTCGGTGCTCGAGGAGTTCCAGGCGCTCGGCTATCCGATCCTGTCGATGCGGTCGCTGCCGCGTGACAAGCCGACGATGGACAAGCTGTTCGCCGAGGACATCGCGAAGGGCGTCATCGATAGCGGCCTCGACGTGAGCGACGTCTGGCCAGAGAACTACTCGACGAACTCCGTCCAGAAAGTCTGGGCAGCGAAGTACGCGTCGCGGCACCCGAACCTCGCGTGCCTCGATCTGTCGAGCTTCAAGTGCGGTCACGATGCGCCGACCTATGGCCTGATCGACTCGATCATCGCATCGGCGGGCAAGGCCTACTCGGCTCTGCATGACATCGACGCGAACAAGCCGAGCGGCTCGATCAAGATCCGCGTGAAGACGTACGCGTACACGCTGATGCTCCTCAAGGAGAAGCTCGAGGATCAGGCGACGAAGACGGTCGAGCTCGACAAGACTGTGACCATGAAGAAGCTCGAGCTGATGGTCTCGCTGCAGCAGAAGCTGGCCTCCGTGGGCCGCACGGACGACAAGCTCGACAGCGAAGTCAAAGCGCTCGAGCTGGTGGTAGGTGAGTGGGTGGTGAACGACGAGCTGAAGACGAGCGCCGGCAAGGGCAAGCGTGCCATCGGCCTCAACGTGATCAAAGACAACGCAACGAGTGGCGCTGGTAGCAACGCCGCTGGAACCCTCGCAAAAGCCCGCTCGGAGCGGGAATAGACTCTCGGCCAAGGAAACGAACATGAGCACCACGAACGACAAGCCCGGATCCAGCCTCGACAACCTCAGCCTCGAGGCGATCGAAGATCAGCTCAAGCAGTTCGAGATCGAGGAGCGCAAGCGCCTCGGCCTTCCTGTCGAGAACTCGCAGCACTGGTTCGACGCCGTGCCGCGTGAGTTCACTCGCGACCAGCGTGAGCACACCACCATCCTCGTCTCGGGCCTCACGATGGCCCACGACCTCTTCATCCAGAGCGCACTGCGTGGCATTGGCTACAAGGTCCTCGCGATGGACACCCCGGATAACGACGCGCTGCAGTTCGGTCGCGAGTACGGCAACCGTGGCCAGTGCAACCCGACCTACTTCACCGTCGGCAACCTCGTGAAGTACCTCGACGGTCTTCGCGAGCGCGGCATGACCAAGGAAGAGATCGTCAAGAACCACGTGTTCATCACGGCCGGCGCCTGTGGCCCGTGCCGCTTCGGCACGTACGTCACCGAGTATCGCAAGGCGCTCCGTGACTCCGGCTTCGACGGCTTCCGGGTCCTGCTGTTCCAGCAGACCGGCGGCCTCAAGCAGGCGACCGGTGACGAGGTCGGCCTCAAGATGGACCCGAAGTTCTTCTGGGGCGTGGTCCGCGCCGTCCTGATCGGCGATGCGCTCAACGCGCTCGGCTACCGCATCCGTCCCTACGAGGTCGAGCCGGGCTCGGCCGACCGCGCGCTCGAGAAGGCCAAGGGCTTCGTCGCCGAGGCGTTCGCGACCAACACGTCCATGCTCAAGGCGCTCTACCTGGCGCGCAAGGAGCTGGGCGCGGTCAAGGTCGACCGGACCCGCGTGAAGCCGAAGGTCGGCATCATCGGCGAGTTCTGGGCGATGACCACCGAGGGCGACGGCAACTACGGTCTCCAGCGCTTCCTCGAGGGCGAGGGCGCCGAGGTCGACATCCAGATCGTCACGGCGTGGCTGCTCTACATGCTCTGGCAGAGCCGCTACGACACGAAGAAGCGCGCCGAGCTGCGCGGCACCGACGTGGCCAAGACCGCCGAGGGTGGCTCGAAGTTCTCGCTCGCCGGCGTCGACGTCCGCAAGCGGATGGTGACCCTGTGGGCGGCGGAGCAGCTGATCCGCACGATGTTCCACACCATCGGCGCCGCGATCGGCCTGCGCGAGTTCCACCTCGCCGACATGAACGAGATCGCCGACATCTCGCACGCCTTCTACGACAACAACCTCCGGGGCGGCGAAGGCCACATGGAGGTCGGCAAGCTGATCCAGAACGTCGCTTACTCGAAGGTCAACATGACCCTCTCGGTGAAGCCGTTCGGCTGCATGCCGTCGTCGTCGGTGTCGGACGGCATCCAGTCGTTCATCACCGAGCTCTATCCGCAGGCGATCTTCCTGCCGATCGAGACCAACGGTGACGGCGCGGTCAACGTCTACAGCCGCGTGCAGATGCAGCTGTTCAAGGCGAAGCAGTCGGCGGTCAAGGAGGTCGACAAGGCCCTGGCCGACGTCGGCATGACCATGGAGGAAGTGCGCGCCTACCTGGCCAAGCACCCGGCCCTCATGCACCCGTTCCACAAGAGCCCGCACCACTCGGGCTCGACCACGGCGGACCTGGTCTACGAGGTCGGCGCCCGTCGCAAGCAGACGTCGTACTGGAAGAACAAGCTGGTCCAGGCGGTCACCCGCCAGCACGCCAAGGACGAGAAGGCGTCGCACGAGCACGTCCTGTCGGTCGCGCGCCGCGCCGCCGAGCGGACCAACAAGAAGAAGTCGATCGTGCAGACGGCGACCGACCAGCCGGTCGCCGACGAGCGTCCGCCGATCCCGGTGGGCCGCAAGTCGCTCACCGTCATCAACTGACGACGCGCGCGGGCCCCGGGCCCGCCTGACGACGACGGGGAGGCGGCATCGCCTCCCCGTCGTCGTTTCGGGGCGAGCCGGGGTCGTGGCGACAGGACGCTTGCAGCGCCCGCAGCGCCGCGGCAGAGTGCGCCCGTGCCCATCCGCGACCGTCTCGATCGTCTCCGTGATGCTGGCTGGCGCGCGATCGCCGGCGGCGATGGCTCGCTCACCAGCACCGTCCGCAAGGTGAATGACGCGCTGGGGCGGCCGCTGGCGCCGGCCGACGAGCTGGCCGACCGACGGGCGTTCGAGCAGGGCTACGCCGGGGCCGCCCCCAAGGCGGGGGCCGCCGTGTCGTCGGCGCCGGTGACGGCCGCGCCGGTCGCGGCGCCGGTGTTCGTCTACTACTTCAAGGACAAGCAGTGGCGGGACGCCGGCAAGCTGACCGAGGTCCTGGATGCCAATGGCGTGCCCTACAAGCTCGTGAACCTCGAGGGCGACGAGGCGACCCAGGCCGCGGTCCGGCGCGACGCCAAGGGCCGGGGTGGCCCGCTGTGCTTCATCACCGGCGAGTGCGTCGGCGGCCGGGCCGAGCTGGTGAACCTGGCCCAGAACGGCGGCCTCAAGCGCCGGGTCTTCGGCTGATCGCGCGCGGGGCCCGCGACCTTCTTCGTGGTTGCCGAATGGCCAGCGCGTCGCTACGTTCTCGCGCCAATGCCGGAACTATCTTCGAAGCTGGCCAAGGACCTCGGGGTCAAGGTCAAGGCTGCCATCGATCGCGCTGACGAGCTCGGTGGCGACGTTCGCGACTACCTCACCGACCGCTGGCAGAACGACCCGCGGTTCGCGCACATGCGTGATCGGGTCGCGCGGATGCGGGGCCAGACCGTCGCGGTGGCCGCACCCAAGCCGGCCGCACCCACGGCGGTCGCCGCCGCCCCGGCGGCCGCGCCGGTCGCCAAGGTCGCGCAGGTCGGCCTCGGCAACCCGTCGCTGCCGGCGCAGATCTACGGCAAGAAGAGCTGCGCGTGGACCGGCCGCGCGATGACGGTGCTCGAGAAGCGTAACGTCGACTACGACTTCATCGACATGGAGGAGCCGGAGCACGAGAAGTACCTGCCGCTCCTCGCGACCGAGACCCACCAGCAGACGGTCCCGTACGTCTACCTGCGCGGCCAGTTCATCGGCGGCTACAACGCCCTGGCCGAGGTCGAGCGGCTCGGGCAGCTCGAGTTCGCGCTGATGTCGCCCGAGCAGCGGGCGGCGGCGCCGGCCCACCTGAAGATGGTCGAGATCGCGGCCCGGCCGAACACCGACGAGGTGGCGCCGGCCGAGTCCGAAGGCTCGACCGCGGCCGAGTGACCGGAGCCCCCCGCGCATGATGGAAGCCCTCGCCAACCCTGACGCCTGGATCGCGCTGGCGACGCTGACGGCGATGGAGATCGTCCTCGGCATCGACAACATCGTCTTCATCTCGATCCTGGTCGGGCGGCTGCCGCCCGACCAGCGGGTCTGGGTGCGCCAGGTCGGCCTGATCGGCGCGCTGGTGATGCGGCTGGGCCTGTTGTTCGCGCTGTCGTGGATCATGCGGCTGACCGAGCCGCTGTTCACCGTGCTCGGCCACGGCCTGTCGGGCCGCGACCTGATCATGCTCGGCGGCGGCACCTTCTTGATCGGCAAGGCCACGCTCGAGATCCATCACAAGCTGGAGGGCGAAGCAGCGCCGCAGACCGCCGGCCAGGCGGGGCGGGCCACGAGCATGGTGATCGCGCAGATCATGCTGGTCGACATCGTGTTCAGCCTCGACTCGGTGATCACCGCGGTCGGCATGGCCAAGCAGCTGTGGGTGATGGTGACCGCGATGATCCTGGCGGTCGCCGTGATGCTCGTCTTCGCGGGCCGGGTCGGCGACTTCGTCGAGCGTCACCCGTCGGTGAAGATCCTGGCGCTGTCGTTCCTGATCCTGATCGGCGTGCTCCTCACCGCCGAGGGGCTCGGCCAGCACGTCAACAAGGGCTACGTGTACTTCGCCATGGGCTTCTCGTTGACGGTCGAGCTCATCAACATCCGCCGCACCAAGGGCACCAAGCCGGTCCAGCTGCACACGAACGCCCCGTCCGCCGGCTGACCGGCGGGGCGGGCGCCATCGGGGCGGCGCTACCAGGCGACCTGGGCCTGCAGCTTGAAGACGTCGCGGTCGGGGTCGGTGACCAGCGGGACCTGGCCGGCGCGCAGGCGGATCTTGTCGCCGTACCAGTAGTGCGAGTACTGGACGGCGAGCTCGCCCCAGTCGGCGAGCGGGAACGCGACCTTCGGTGACAGCACGCGGAAGCTGTTGTCGGCGTCGTAGAGGTCGAGGATCACGCGATCGAAGCGGGCCGACAGCCGCACGCCGGCGTGGACGAGGTAGCTCGGCTCCACGCCCCACTTGAGGTACATGCGGCGGTCGCGGTTGATCACCGGATCCATCTCGTCGACCTGATCCGAGCGGACCCAGGTGGCGAGGCCGAACGCGCGCAGCCCGATCCGGTCGGTGAGGCGGGTCGGGACGTCGGCGGCCAGGGTGTACATGCGGCCGGTGCCGTCGTTGCTCGACTCGAGGCCGAGGAAGTTCTCGGTCAGGCCGCGGCCGCCGGTCGAGTGCATGACCTCGAGCGCGGGGGCCAGGTAGAGCACCTTGTCCAGGTCGTAGAAGGCGAACGCCGCGTAGGCCGCGCCGAGCTCGCGCGGCAGCGGCGCGCGGACGTCGACGCCGGCGACCCACATGGTGCCGTCCTGGATCGGGCTGAGCTGGCGGACGTCGCGGGTCCACGTGCGCAGCAGGTAGGCGCCGAGGGTGGCGGGGCCGACCGGGTAGCTGCCCGCGAGGTTGGCGATCGGGGTCAGGCCCTGGTTCTGCTGCAGCTGGGCCTGGTGGAGGCCGATGCCGGTCTGGACCGTGCCACCGCCGGGCAGCTGGTAGGCGAGCTTGACGCCGCCCTGGTGGGTGCGGCCGAACACGTAGGTGTCGTAGGGCTCGAGGTGGCCGAAGCGATCCCAGAACACGCCGAGCTGGACCGTGAGCGGATCGTGGCCGAGGAAGCGGCGCGCGGTGACGCTGGCCTGCGCGATGCCGAGCTGGTTCTCGAGCTCGGGCGACGCGTAGTCGCTGTACAGCGAGGCGAACAGGCCGAACTCGACCCGGTAGTCGCCGCGGCTCGCCGAGAAGAACAGCTCCGACCAGTCGGGCTCGTACAGGCGGGTATAGGCGAAGCCCGACAGGTAGTAGTCGTTGTCGATCAGGAACGGTTCGCGCGGGGTGCCCTGGGTCGCGAGCGGCATGCGCGCGTAGCCGTGGAGCTCGAAGCGGACGCCGTTCACGTCGACGCTGACCGGGGCCACCGGCGCGGTCGGGGCGGTCGGGGCGGTGACGTCGACGGTCACCGACGCGTCGGCCGCGGGGGTCTCGATCGGCGCGGTCGTGACCACGGTGGCGGCGGCGGTGACCGGCGCGTCGTCAGCGCGCGAGGCCGGCGCCGGGTCGGCAGCGGGCTCGGTCGCGTCGTCGGCGGATTGGGCGGTGACGTGGCCGGCGCGCAGCAGGCACGGCAGGCCGAGGAGGACGAGGAGGCCAGGGCGCATGATCATCTCCTGAGCTGGGCGGTGCACGCCGGCAGCTCGGCGGCGGTGAGGAAGCCCGAGGCGACCAGGCGGCCGACGTCGCCCGGCCGGATCACCTCGACCCGGACCGCAGCCACCGGCACCGGGCGGCCGGCCAGGATCACGGTCGCGGCAGTGGCGCCGGGGTCGGGGCGCTCGCCGCGGATCAGCCGGGCCGCGACCTCGATCGCGGTCTCGGCCAGCGGCTGGATGTCCTTGAGCACCTCGATCGTCTGCTTGCCCTGGCACACGAAGTCGACGTTGGCGGCGTCGGCATCGGCGCCGGCGATGAACACGCCGGTGAGCCCGGCGGCGTCGATCGCCTGGACCGCGCCCCGCGCCATCCCCGAGTTGTTGGCGAGGATCGCGTCGACCCGACCGCCGGCGCGGGCCAGCGCGTCCTCGACGGTGCGCAGCGCCTGCTCGGGCGACCACGCGCTGTGGCTCTGGCGCACGACGATCTCGAGGTCGCCGCGGGCGAGGTAGGGCCCCAGGACGTCGTCGTAGCCCCGGGTGATCTCGGTCGCGACGCTGTGGCCGGCCTGGCCGGTCAGCAGCACGTAGCGGCCGCGGCCGCCGGTGGCGGCGATCGCCGCCTCGGCCTGGAGCACGCCGACCCGGTAGCTGTCGTGCGACACGTAGTAGTCGAGGTCGGCGCTGACGATCGCGCGGTCGTACGCGATCACCTTGGCGCCACGCTCGTGGGCGAGCCGGACGTAGGTCGAGGCCGCCTTGCTGTCGGTCGGCTGGATCACCAGCACCTTGGCGCCGCGGCTGAGCACGTCCTCGACCTGCGCGATCTGGCGGGCGTTGTCGTTGTCGGCGGCCAGCGTCACCACCCGGAGCCCGAGCGCAGCTGCGCGGGCCTCGAAGTAGCGCTGGTCTTTCTGGTAGCGCTCCTCCTGCAGGGTCGACAGCAGGAACGCGACCTGCGGGCGCGCCGCCGGGGCCTTCGAGGCGAGCGCGGCGGTCACCACCATCAGCACCACCACGACCGCGAGCGAGCGGTAGAGCACGCGGCCGCCGCCCTTCGACAGCACGTCGAACAGGACCGCCGTCATCAGGATCAGCCCCTTCGCGATCAGCTGCCAGTTGGAGTCGACGGCGAGGAGGTTCATGCCGTTGGCCAGGGTGCCGAACACCAGCGCGCCGAGCAGCGTGCCGATCACCGAGCCGCGGCCGCCGAGCAGGCTGGTGCCGCCGATCACGACCGCGGTGATCACGTCGAGCTCGAGCAGCTGGCCCTGGCTGCCCGGGGTCACGCCGTTGACCCGGCCGGCCAGCAGCACGCCGGCGACCGCGGTCAGCACCCCGACGATCACGTAGACCCAGACCGTCACCCGGCGGACGTCCACGCCGGCGAGCCGGGCTGCCTCGGGGTTGCCGCCGACCGCGTACAGGTGGCGGCCGAAACGGGTGCGGCGGGTGAGGAAGGCGCCGCCGAGCACGACGATCGCCGCGACCAGCACCGGCACCGGGATGCCGCGGCCGCCGAAGATCCGCAGCACGAACGCGGCCAGGCCGAGCGGCCCGAGCACGCGCGCGGCCAGCACCACGCCCGGGGGGGGCGTGAGCCCGTGCGCGCGGCGACGCGCGGCGTCGCGGAGCGTCATGGTGATGCCGGCGGCGGCCGCGCCGAGCACCAGCGCCCAGGTCGCGCTCACCGGCAGCGCGGCGGTGACGAACCCGAAGTCCTCGTGCATCGGCGCCAGGCCGCGCGCGTCGGACAGGACCAGCCCGAGGCCGCGGAAGGCGTTGAACCCGGCCAGCGTCACCACGAACGCCGGCAGGCCCAGGCGCGCGATCCACAGGCCTTGCCAAACGCCGATCGCCGCGCCGCAGGCGAGGGCGGCCGCGATCGCGACCGGCGCCGACACCCCGAGGCGCAGCTGCAGGAGCGCGGCGACCACGCCGGTGAGCGCGACCCCGGCGCCGACCGAGAGATCGATGCCGCGGATGACGATCACCAGCGTCATGCCGACCGCGACCACCAGGATGTGCGCGTTCTGGGTGAGCAGGGTGGCGAGGTTGCGCTCGGTGAGGAACACGCCGCGGGTCGCCGGCAGGACCGCGAGCAGGACCCACAGCAGCAGCAGCACGCCGGCCATCGCCCCTGCGTTCAGATCGAGCTTGCGGGCCGGCGGCAACGGCGCGTGTCGGGGTGCCTCGGCGTTGCGTTCGAGTTTCACGCGTAGGTCTCCGTGACCGGGATGGGCAGGTTGGCGAGCGCGAGCCGCATGATCGCGAGGCCGGTGGCGGCACCGCGCGCGAGCTCGCCGGCGAGGCGACCATCGCGCAGGACCAGGACGCGGTCGGCGAGGTGCACGATCTCGGGTAGATCCGACGAGGCGATCACGACCGCGTGGCCGCGGCCGGCGAGATCCCGGATCAACCGGTAGATCTCGGCCTTGGCGCCGACGTCGACGCCGCGGGTCGGCTCGTCGAGCAGGAGCACCCGCGGCGCCATCTCGAGCCAGCGGCCGATCACGACCTTCTGCTGGTTGCCACCCGACAGGGTCGCGACCTCGGCGCCGAGCCCGGGCACCTTGATCCGCAGCTCCTGGACCTGCGCGGCCGCGGCGGCCTCGACCCGGGCGCCGTCGACGACGCCCCAGCGCGCGTGACGCCCGAGCGCGGCCAGCCCGAGGTTGTCGGTGACGGTGAGCCCCAGCACCAGGCCGGCCCCCTTGCGATCCTCGGGCACCAGCGCCAGCCCGGCGGCGATCGCGGCGCGCGGGGCGCGGGTGTCGACCGGTCGACCGTCGATCAAGACGGTCCCGGTGGTCGGCGTGCGCGCCAGCCCGAACAGCGCCGACAGCGTGGCGGTACGGCCGGCGCCCATCGCGCCGGCGAGCGCGACGATCTCGCCGGCGTGCACGCAGAACGACAGGTCGCAGACCACGGCGTGCTCGGGGCGCACCGCGTGGGCGACGGTGAGCCCGCGCACCTCGAGCACCGGGGGCGCGGCGTCGGCCACCTCGATGCGGCAGGGCGTCCGGCTGGGCGACCCGGGCTCGCGGCCGGTCATCAGCTCGACCAGCTCGTCGGCGCAGGTGTCGGCGGTGACGCGGATCGCGACCAGCTGGCCGTCGCGCAGGACCGCGACCCGGTCGGTCAGCGCCAGGATCTCGTCGAGGTGGTGCGAGATGTAGACGAAGGACGCGCCGGCGGTGCGCCGGGCCCGGACCAGCTCGAACAGGCGCTCGGTCTCGGTGGCGGTGAGCGCCGCGGTCGGCTCGTCGAGGACGATCAGCCCGCCGGGCCCGGTGTCGTCGCCGAGCGCGCGCGCGATCTCGAGGATCTGCTGGACCCCGACGCCGAGCTGGCCGGCGGGTGCGCGGACGTCGAGGTCGGCCGCGAGCTCGCCGGCGACCCGGCGCAGGAGCGCGCGCGCCGCGGCCTCGCTGGCGGCCTCGTCGATCAGGCCGAACCGGGTGCGCTCCCGGCCGAGCAGCAGGTTGTCGGCGACCGACATCTCGAGGCAGAGGCTCAGCTCCTGGTGGACCACGGCGATGCCGGCGCGGCGGGCGTCGCGGGTGGAGCCGAATGCCTGAGGTCGGCCGCCGACGTGGAGCTCGCCGCGGAAGCTGCCGGCCGGGTAGACGCCGCCGAGGATCTTGATCAGCGTGGACTTGCCGGCGCCGTTCTCACCGACGAGGCCGAGCACCTCGCCGGCCTCGATCGCCAGCGACACGTCGGCGAGCGCGCGCACGCCGGGGAAGTCCTTGGTGATGCCGCGCAGCTCGATCCGCGGCGCGCGGGTGGCCTCCATCCCGGGCGCCAGCAGGACGCCCTCCATGACCACGGAAGGGCTGGTTCGATCAACCGGCTCCGGACGAACCGGGGCGGCGGTCACGCGCGCACCCGCCGGCGGCGCGCGAGCAGGCCGATCGCGCCGGCGATCACGACCAGCTCGCCCCACGGCGTGGGCGCGTCGCCGCCGGTCCGGCACACGCAGGCCATGCCGGTGCGCAGGTCGTCACCGCCGGCGGCCGGCCCGCCGGGGCCACCGGGGCCCGCGTCGGGGTACTCGCCGAGGTCGACCTCGCCGCAGTCGCTGGTCTCGTACCGCCCGGCGCGATCGAGCTGCGTCATCTGGTACGCGCCGGCGCCGTAGCCGACCATCGGGATCGAGCCGGCGTACGCGCCGATCTGGCCGCTCGAGCTGCGCGTGTTGTAGAGCTCGGGCAGCAGGTCGAAGTTCACCGCCGCCTGGCCGGTCACCCAACCCAGGAGCTGGTCGGCCTGGGCGACCTCGCCGGCACGCCGGAACGCGGCCGACGCCCGCAGGTCGATCAGGATCCACTCGTCGGTGTCGTACTGGTCGGTCGAGCCCTCGAGGCGCTTGTAGCCCCCGGCCGGGGTCTTCAGGTACGAGAGCGCGCGCAAGGTCGCGGTCGCGATCGGGTCGTCGGCGCCGATCAGCGACCAGGTGAACGCCTCCACGGTCGCGCCGTCGCGGTAGTTCGAGCCCTGGGTCAGCTTCTGCAGCGAGCCGGCCAGCACCCGGTTGGAGTCGACGAACGCGTTCTTCAGCGCTTCGACCGCGCGCCGCGACAGCTCGCGGTAGCGCTCGATGTCCTCGGGCCGGCCGGCGCGGCGGGCCAGCGCGGCCATGTCGCAGAAGCCACGCGCGGTGGCGGCGGTGGTGTACAGGAAGTGCTGGCGGTTGCCCCAGTGAACCTCCCAGATCGAGGCGTCGGCGATCGCCATGCCGTTGCTCTCGAGGTTGGCGGCCAGCGGCTCGGCGACCCCGGTCTTGATCGCGTCATAGACGCTGTCGCCCTTCTTCGTCATCGACGACAGCCACGCCGTATCCTCGCTGGCATCGACGTACGCGCGGGCCGCCCACAGGAACAGGCCCCAGCCGTCGATCTCGACGTTGCGGGTCGGCGCGCCCGAGTAGTCGGCCTCCTCCTCGCCGTCGCCGAAGTAGCGGACCGTGCTGATCCGGTAGTCGACGTTGTTGAGGTACGCGCCGTAGCGGCCGGCGTCGGCGCCGAGAAAGAAGTCGAGGCCCATGCGCGCTTCCTCCCAGTGTCCGGCGCGGGCCAGCGGCACGATCGCGTAGACCATGTCGCGGACCCAGCCGGTGTGCCAGCCACCGGGCGGCAGGCTGGCGAGGATCATCCCGTGGTTCTTGCGACGCGGCGAGGTCTGATACGGCTCGCGCACCTGGCCCATGCGCAGCACGGCCTCGGCCTGGCGCCACACCCGCAGCTCGGCGGGGCTGAGCCCCGGTGCCGGCGGCTTGCGCCACGCCTCCCACTCGGCGAGCGTGTCGGTGTAGAGCTGCTCGGGGCTGCGCCCGGCGAGAAAGGTGGTCCAGGCGCCGCGCGCGGCGGTGGCGTTGCCGTCGGCGTCGAACAGGACGGCCACGCCCCACCAGCGGGTCTCGCCGGCGGGCACCGAGCCGAGGTTGCGGACCAGGACGTTGGTGCGATCGGTGCCGGCGCAGGTCGCCTGCATGGCCGGGTCCTGGCCGGCCGCGACCGCGGTGTACGCGTCGGTCGCGCAGCTCGAGCCGTCGACGCCGCCGATCGGCGCGTAGACCATGGCGCCTCCGCCGGGGCCGGTCTCCGACGCGGTCTGGCTGGCCTGATCGAACGTGATCGACTCGCCGTTGGCGCCGGGCACGTCCGGGTTGGGGGCGCTGCCGAGCTTGAAGTTGTGGATCGCGTACGCGGTGACCGACTGCGCCGACGACGAGGTGTTCTCGGCCCGCAGCAGCATGACCATCGCGTTGCCGTCGTAGCCGAACGGCGCGAAGAAGAACGTCTCGGTCTTCACGCTGCCGACGGTCGCGACCGAGCGGATGATGTTGCTCTGGTCGACGTAGCCGACCTCGCTCGGATCGCGCGAGCCGAGCCACGCCGCCTGGGTACCGACCCGCACGCCGAAGAAGGTGTCGAACGCGAGGTTGCGGCGCACGATGCCATCGCCATCGGGGTTGGCCGGGTTGGCGCGCAGGAAGCGGTAGGGCCGCTCCAGGTACTGCGTGATCGCGTTGGCGTCGACATCGAACACCTGGAAGCCGAACCCGTTGCCGGTGACGAGGTACTTGAACGAGCCGACTGGCTCGATCGCCTCCGCCGGCCGCGCAGGGACCGCCGCGATCAGGGTTGCGACCACCACCAGGGAGCCGTGCGCAGAGGACCTCACGGCGTGCCGGTGAGCAGGATGTGTGCCACCGCTTGCCGGGACTGAAGCCACCAGATCCACGTTTCCGGCACGTGTCGTCGGCGTGAGTCGGTTGCGAAACGCAACGTCAGCCGGCCCAGCTGGCGCTGCGATTGTCACCTCGCGGCCGGCGATCGCTGCGGGTCCGCGGCGTTACCAGCTGGCACGTGGCTTGATCATCGCCGCTCGATGCGCGCCGCCGTGGTCCTCGCTGCCGTCACCCTCGCGGGCTGTCATCCGCCGGGATGGGACCGGGCCGAGGGGGTCGACGCGGCCGCCAGCGTGGACAGCGCGTCGGGCGACGACGCCGCCGCGAGCCCCGACGCGAGCCTCGACGCGGTCGCGAGCTGCCTGAAGAGCTTCCGGCTCGATGGCCACGGCGCGGCCGCGAGCGTGCTCGTCACCGGCGACTTCGTTGCGTGGGCCGGGACCGCCGCTGACGGCGCGGTCGCGATGACGCTCGGCGCCGACGCCGCGTGGACCGCGCAGCGATCGTTCGAGCCGGGGACCTATCAGTACCGGTTCGTCATCGACGGCACCTGGCTACCGGATCCGGCCAATCCCACCACCGTCGACAACGGGCTCGGCGGCGTGAACAGCGTCGTCAGCTGTCCCTGACGGTCACGACCCGGCGCCGCAGCGCGAGGCGCGGTCGAGCGTGGCGGCGTCGAGCACGCACTGGCGATCGGCATCGGGCCAGTCCTCCTGCGCGCACTGCGCCAGAAACTGCTCGAGATAGGCCGGCAGGCCCGCCTGGATCTCCGCCAGCGCGGCCTGCCGCTCGGCCGGCGTGACCGCACCGAGCTGCTGCTCGGCTTCCACGCCGATCAGCGCGACCGCCTTCTCGGCGACCTGCTCGCACGGGATCGCATGGCCCGCGCTGACCGGCGTCGGCCGCGGCGCCGGGTCCTCGTCATCCTCGTCGTCACCGGCCGGCTCGCCGACCGCGACCGTGGGCGCCGGGTCGGGCGTGGTCTCGTCGGCCGGCACCGACGGCGTGTAGTCGATCTCCTCGGCGGCGTCGTTGGTCAGGTGCGGCTCGAGCAGCTTGCGCCAGCTCGCCTGGATCTTCCCGTACTCCTCCTGGCAGCGGGCGGCGCGGGCCTTCGGCAGATTGCCATCGGCGACGAAGCTGCCGTACTTCTGCGGGTCGGAGCCGTAGATCAGACACATGATGTTGTAGAAGCGCTGGCCGTCGAAGGCGTGCTCGTCCCAGAACGGGGTCTCGGCGCCGGCCTTCTGCTGGAGCTGGAACCAGTAGGCGCCCGACAGCGCCATCGCGACCCCGTCGTCGCCGGCGGCGAGCAGGATGAGCGTCGCCAGCTGATCGACCGCGTCTTCCTCGCGCCCGACCGCCGGCAGGTCGAGCTGGTGGATCAGCGCGTGGCCGGCCTCGTGATAGAAGCCGAACACGGTGGCGCCGACCACCGCCTGGCCGAGCTGCTCGTCGCTGCTCGCGGTCGACTTGAAGATGTTGACGAAGTACGTCATCAGCTCGTAACAGACGATGATCCGCTTGCCGTTCGGATCGTAGAACGCGTTGATCACACCGCAGTCGGTGAGCTGGATGTCGACCACCCGCGGCAGCCGCACGGTCTTGTTGAGCCCGTCGGCGACCCGCTCGAACACCTGGTTCTCGGCGAGGATCGTGCGGAACTGCTCGTGAACCTGGTTCGGCGAAGCGGCGTAGGCGACCCGGAAGCCGGTCTGCTCGACGCCGGCAAAGCCACGCATGGACCCGGTCGCGATGCCGGTCTTGGCGATCCGCGCCGGGTTGACCGGCTTGCCGGTCGCGGCCGGCTCGGTGCCGAGGCCCTCCATCTTCGCCAGCTGCTCGCCGGCGGCGGCGCCCATCTTCGAGGCCAGGGTCGGCGGCGCCACATCGGAGTTCTTGGGCGGCCGGGCCGCCCACGGGTCGTCGTCGACCGGTGCCGCGCCGGCGTCGCCCGGCGCCGCGGCCCACGGATCGGTCCTGGCCAACTCGTCCGGCTTGGCCTTCGAGCAAGCCGCGACCGCGACGAGCCCGAGCGTGATCGCGAGACGTGAGCGCAGCTTCATCCGGTCACCCCCGACCGACGAGCATAACGCGGTTCGGCGTCAGCAGACCGTACTCCATAGCTCTGTGGCAGAAGGCAGACCTCGTACCTGACTCGTGACCCCGGACCCCGGAGTCAGTGTTGACCGCTTCGCTCCGCTCGCTGGGGGTCAGTACGCGTCGTGCTCGACGACGGTCACCGGCCCGGCGCCGGCGGCGGCGAGCCCGGCCTCGGCCAGCTCGCGGGTGGCGACCGCCACCGTCACCAGCTCGTCGGGGCGCAGCCAGCGGCCGGTCGCGGCCCGGACGTCGTCGCCGCCGAGATCGGCGACCCGCGCCGGCAGCGAGATCGTGTAGTCGGCCGGCAGCCCGAACACCGCGTCGCGCACCGCGAGCTGCATGCGCTGGCGCGCGGTTGCCTGATGGAACGGCATCGAGCCGACCACGTAGGCGCGCGCCAGCGCCAGCTCGTCGGCGGTGAGCCCGTGCTCGGCGACGTCGGCGTAGAGGCCGAGCGTGGTCGCGACCGCCTCGCCGGCGACCTCGATCCCGGTCGCCATCCACATCTCGATCCAGTGGCGGCCGCGCGACCGGCGCACGGTGCAGCCGGCGCCGTAGCTCCAGCCGCGCTTGACCCGGATCTCCTGCATCAGCCGCGACGAGAACATGCCGCCGAAACCGGTCTCGAACAGCAGCAGCGCCGCGGTGTCGGCCTCGCCGTAGCGCGGGCCGAGGTGACCGAGCCGGAGCTGGGCCTGGCTGCGCTCGGCCTTGTCGACCAGCACCACCCGTCGGCGGCCGCCCACGATCGCGGCACCGAACACCGGCAACGCTGGCGACGCGGTCGCCGGCAGCCGCTCGGTGAGCCGGGCCGCGATCGCGTGGGCCTGGGCCTCGTCGATGTCGCCGGCGACGCCGATCACGAGATTGGGCGTGACCACCTCCCGGCGCCACAGCGCGCGCGCGGCCTCGAGCTCGATCCGCTCGAGCGAGGCCTCGGTGCCGAGCGAGGTGCGCGCGTAGGGATGCCCGGGCAGGCACTCGCGATCGAACCAGCGGGTCGCCAGCGCGCCGTCGTCGTCCCGGATCTCGTCGAGCACCTGCGGCGTCTCGCGCCGGAGTCGCTCGTGTTCCTCGACCGTGAACCGCGGCACCGCCAGGATGTCCGACAGCATCGCGACCACGGGATCGAGGTTGCGGGTCAGGGTCAGCGCCGACAGCGTGACGGTGTCGCGGCCGACCCCGACGTCGATCGCCGCGCCCAGGCGGTCGAGCGCGTCGTCGAACGCGGCCCGGTCGCGATCGCCGGCGCCACGGCGCGCCAGCAGGCTGGCGTGGCGGTGCAGACCCTCGACGCCGATCGGGTCGGCCGAGGCCCCGCCCTTGATGGCGACCTCGATCCAGACCAGCGGCGCGTCGGCCGACGGCGCGACGTGCAGCTGGGGTCCGGGGCCGGTCATCGTGGCCTCCGACCGCGCGGCCAGATCCGCTCGACCGGCGCGGCCAGCGGCGCGTCGTCGACCTCCTCGTCGGCCGGCGTGCTGCCGTCGGGCTCGGCGATGATCACCGTGCGCGCGCGCGGCACCAGGTACTCGCGGGTGACCCGGATCAGGTCGGCCGCGGTCACCGCCGCGATCCGCTCGCCGAGCTCGCCGAGCGTGCGGAAGTCGCCGAGCGCGGTCTCGTGATGGCCGAGCGCCTCGGCCTTGCCGTCGGCGTCGACCAGCGCGGCCCAGTAGTCGGTCTCGGCCAGGTTCTTGGCCTTCTGCAGCTCGGCCTCGTCGGGGCCAAGCTCGGCCAGCTCGGCGATCACGCGATCGAGCTCGGCCAGCGACTCCTCGGCGCGGTGACCGCGCGCGCAGGTCACCGCGACCCGCAAGAGCGACGGATCCCGGAACGGCGTCAGCTGCACGTCGACGGTCGACGCCAGCTCGCGCTCGATCACGAGGCGGCGATGCAGCCGCGCCGACGGGCTGCCCGCGAGCAGCGTGGTGACCAGCTCGAGCGGGGCCCAGTCGGCGTGGTGCTGGCCCACCGCCTTCCAGCCGAGCAGGATGCGATCGCTGCCGATCGGCCGGCGCGCGCGGCGCACCCGCTCGGCCAGCTGGGGCGGCTCGGGCAGCTCGGCGCGGACGGGCAGGTTGGCCGGCGGCAGGTGGCCGTAGGCGGCCTGCACCAGCTCGAGCAGGCGGCGCTCATCGACGTCGCCGACCACGACCACGGTCGCGTTGTCGGGCGTGTACCAGCGTCGGTAGAACCCCTTGATGTCGTCGAGGCCGACGCCGCGGATGTCGGTCATCCAGCCGATGGTCGGCCACCGGTAGGGATGGACCTCGAACGCGGTCGCCATCAGCTGCTCGTCGAGCCAGCCGTCGACGTCGTCCTCGACCCGCTCGCGGCGTTCGTTGGTGACGACGTCGCGCTCGGGCTCGACCGTGTCGGGCGTCAGCACCAGCCGGCTCATGCGCTCGCTCTCGAGCCGCACCGCCAGCTCGAGCTCTGCCGCCGGCAGGCTCAGCCGGTAGTGGGTCCAGTCGACCCACGTCGCGGCGTTGCTCTCGCCGCCGGTCCGTTCGACCACCCGGTCGAACTCACCGGGGGCGAGCGTCTCGGTCTGGTTGAACATCAGGTGCTCGAACAGGTGGGCGAGGCCGGTCTTGCCCGGCTCCTCGTGACGCGACCCGACCCGGTACCAGGTCTGGTACGAGACGATCGGCGCGATCCGGTCGACCACGGCGATGACGCCGAGCCCGTTGGCGAGCCGCCAGCGCCGCGCGACCAGCGTGCGGCCGAGTCGGCCTTCGGCCTCGAGTGTCACGCCGGCAGGCGCGTCGATCATTCAGTGGTTCTAGCACGAGGTCCGCGCGCGAGGAGCCGCGCCCCAGCGAGCGTCGTACGCGGGCAGACCTCAGCCCGGCAGCGCGCCCGGGCCGTCGAACCCGATCACGCCGGCCGCGGCGAGCGCGCGCAACCGCGGCCCGGCGGCGAACGCCTGCGAGGGGGCCAGCACGCCGACGGGGCCGCCGGTGCGGGTCGCCAGCGCGAGCGCCGCCTCGGCCGCGATCGTGGCGGTGGTCGCGTAGACGTCTCCGCCGGCGACGACCACCTGGGCGCGCTCGTGGCCGCGCCGCGCCTGCGCGACCACGGCGAACCGCGCGCGCGCCCGCGCGTCGGCGTCGGGGACCCGGGTCGGATCGACCAGCGGCGCCAGCAGCGCGTCGAGCCAGCGCCCGGCCACGCCGCCCGCCAGCGCGAACAGCGGCGCCGCCCGCTCGTACATCGCCCACGCGCCGCCGAGCGCCACGTAGGTCTCGACCGCGGCGACCTCGAGGTGGCGCGGCACCGTGATGATCTCGCCGGCCGGAAACGAGCGCGCGCTGCGCGGCCCGCGCGGGCCGAAGTCGAGGTCGAGGCGGCGCGCGCCCGGGCGCACCGGGTCCCAGCGGTGGCTGCGCCAGGTCACGCCGGGCCCGGTCACGGTCGCCAGCAGCGAGCGCTGGGTCCCCGGCGTCGGCGTGAACTCGTCGAGCGCGTAGCCGATCGCGAGCTCGTCGAGCGGCGGGGTGGCGACCAGCCGGTCGGTGCCGTCGGCGAGCGTGGCGTCGCCGGCCAGCGCGGCGGCGGCGCAGCGCGCGGCCCAGTCGCCGAGCGCGACCTCGACGCCCATCCCGCTGACCACCGCCAGCCCGGCGCGCCGCGCGGTCGACTCGTGCTCCTCGTAGGACGCGCGCAGGAACGCCTGCTCGCGGGCGAGGTCGATCCAGTGGGCCCCCGCAGCCAGCGCGGCGGCCAGCACCGGCGCGCCGATCCGGGCGAACGGCCCGGCACAGCCGATCACGACCCGGGCCCCCGCGAAGGCACGCGCCAGCGCCGCGGGATCGTGGGCGGCCGCGACCAGCACCGGCGGATCACCGAGCCGGGCCGCCACCGCGCGCAGCCGCACCCGATCGCGCCCGACCAGCACCACGCGCGCGCCGCGCGCCACCAGCGCGGCCGCGACCAGCGCGCCGGTGGTGCCGCTGGCCCCATAGATGAAGATCGCCTCGGTCGACATCAACGTACCTCGACGCGCAGGGCGAGCCACGCGACGTGGTCCCATCGCCGGTAGGTCCCAGCCGCGCTGGGCAGGCCATAGCCGGCGCGCACGGTCGCGCACGCCGGGAGATCGAAGTCGTGGCCGCGGTCGACGCAGTCGAGTCGGTCGATCGGATCGAACGCGCTCGGGTCGGCGTCGACCGGCAGCTGGTAGCCGAGCTGGTAGCCGGCCTGCACGATCCACTGCGAGCCGACGCGAAGCTGGCCTCCGATCGCCGCCGTCATCTCGGGCCCCCAGGGCGAGGTCGGCGAGATCCGATGGCCGCCGGTCGCGCCGGTGTCGACGCCGAACCGACCGCCGACGATCAGGGGCTGCCCGACGTCGATCTGCTCGAGGCCGAGCTCGACCGCGACCGCGTCACGCAGGCCGCGCGCGCGCGGGAAGTACTCGGGCACGCGGCCCGCTTCGAGATCGCCGCCGTGGGTGCGCACGTCGAAGGTGCCGACGTTGGCCAGCCGCCGCCAGCGCACCTCGGTGACGATCTCCCACTCGGGCGCGACCGCGGTGCGGGTGCCCAGCCGCCACACCTCGGGCAGCTCGACGAACACGGTGGCTTCGCCGCTGGCGACCCCGCCACCGTCGCGGGGCGCGGCGTCGATCCGGGCGGTGCCCGAAAGCTCGAACGAGCCCAGGCTCCACGGTCGCTGGTACGACAGGCCGAGCAGGGTCGCGCTGGGCAGGCGGACCAGCAGCCCCGCCGACAGGATCAGGTTGTTGATGTCGAGCAGGTAATCGGGGGCGACCCGGAGCGTCCACAGCTCGGTGGCAGCCGGGTGCTCGAGGCCACACGCCACGCCGCCGCAGTCGCTGGTGACGCCGCGGTCGGGATCGCGACCGGCGTCGAGCGCCGTGTCGCGCGCGAACTGGAGCGTGGTGCGGCGTTCGGACAGCGTGGCGGAGAATGCCAGGTGGATCGCGCGCCCGTAGCGGTAGCCGCCGGCGAGCGAGAACCAGTCGACCCGCCGGCTGCGGGTGCCCAGGCTGTGGTAGGCGAGGGCGGCCTCGCCGGTCAGGGTCTCTTCGGGCGGCGCCAGCGCGGTGGTGGCCGCGATCATGCCGCCAGGCCACGCGAGGATCGCGCCGACCTGACCGCCGGCGCCGAAGGTCCGGCCCCGCGCGGTCGCGCCGGGCGCGCTGGCGCCGTCGGCGCTGACCACGTCGCGCGCGACCGAGATCTGCTCGAGGCGGGCCGCGCCGTTGAGGAACAGGTGCCAGCCGGGGATCAACCGCAGCAGGCTGGCCGGATTGGCGATGATGCTGCCGGTGTGAGCCCCGGTCGGGCCGGCGAACACCGCGCCATCGAAGGCCTCCTCCGCCGGCGACGCCGACGCCGCGGCGCCGAACCACGCCGGCGCGACCAGCGCGGCGATCGCGACCCAGCGGACGAGCACCGCCGCACGGTAGCACCGATGCCTCGGGCCCGCTCGCGACGCCTCCCCCGGTTTGACGGCCCGCGAGGTGGCTCCTATCATCGCGCGCTCAACCCGAGGTCGCCTTGACTCGATCATTCTTCGCCACGTTGTTTCTCCTCGGCGCCTTCGCCTGTCTCGGTGTCGGTCTGACCGGCTGCGAGAAGACGTCCCACGACAGTCTCGACAAGTGGATGACCTCGAAGAAGGGGCCCGGCAAGCTCAGGTCGGCCCTGACCGACTCGAGCCTGGATCCCGATCTGTCGGCGCACGCCGCGCAGAACCTGCTCCGCCGCGGCGAGGAAGAGCACGTCCACAAGGCGCTCGAGACGATGAATACGCCCCGGCGCGAGCTGGTGGTCGCCAAGCTCGCGCCCCGGCTGTGGGCGATGGCGCGGCTCGAGGGCGAGATGGCGCAGCCGACGCCCGCGCAGATGACCGCGAAGGACACCCTGTTCGAGGTGCGCGGTTGGGCCGATGTCGGCACCCGCGACGTCATCGACGGCTACCTCACCGACTGGCTTACCGGCGGCTACTTCGAGGGGCGCGCGGTCGCCGGGCGCTACCAGGGCGTGCAGGTGATCCGCGCGCTCGGACCCAAGGCGGGCGAGCGCCTGATCGCCGAGGCCAACCGCGTGATCGCCACGCCCGATCGCGACGGCCGCCGCCGCGCGATCGGCGGCCAGCTGCTGCTCGGCCTGGCCGCGTCCGGCTCGCCCGACGCGGTCAAGCTGGTGCTCGACATCTTCGCGATGGATCGTGGGGACGAGTCGCTGCCCGGGCGCGCGATGGGGGCCCTGTTCCGCGCGTACCTGGATCCCCAGGGCCTGTTCGATCTGGCCGATCCCAAGGCGCTGGTGCCGAGCGTGGGGCGGCTGGCCGAGATCGCCAAGGACGACCGCCAGAGCGCGCAGACGACCAACGATGCCGTGCAGCTGATCCGCGCCGCCGGGCTGCCGCACTGCCTGGATCCGCTGGTGTCGATGGTCGCGCATCCGCATCGCGATCCCCGGTTCCGCTGGGTCGCGGTCAACAATGCGCTGCGCTGCGGCGGCGCCGGGGCGCTCGGCAAGGTCGCCGAGCTGCTGCCGACCGCGGGGGCCGAGGCCAGCTACGAGGCCGAGGTGCTCGGCGGCGCGACCTGGAAGAGCTTCAACGCCATGGGCGACCGCGACGCGTTCGTCGAGTCGTCGCGGGCGCTGCTCGGCTCGTCGAGCTGGGTCGCGCGCTGGCTCGGGATGGAGGCGCTCGGCGCGCTGCAGTCGAAGGCCGATGCCGGTCGCATCGCCGCCCTCGCGAAGGACCGCGCCAGGCTGACCGGCTTCTGGGGCGACCAGACCGAGGTCGTGAAGGGCGATCGCAAGCCCGAGCCCACGCTCGGTCAACGGGCGCAGGAGATCGCGCAAGCCTTGAAGTAGGTCTCGTGCGTACGTGGGCCGCCATTTCGCCCCGGAAAGCAGCACCCACGCCGCACAAGTAGTATGCTGCCCGTCGGAGAGGGAGCCGCGTCGCGGCGGCGGGCGTCGACGGAGCAGCAGCAGGAGCCATGCAGGGATGGACCAGAGCAAGAAGACGATGCGCCACTTTTACTGCCGAGACGTCCTCTGGGAGACGTTCGAGCAGATGGCGAACGACTTCGACTGTTCCATCGATTATCTGATCAACGAGTCGATGCGTTACTACGCTCGCTCGAAGAACTATCCGGCCGCGGGTGCCGGTGCCGGTCAGAACTCGTCGGCGTCGATGCCTCCTTCGCCCGGTCCCGGTCCCGGTCCCGGACCGGGGCCCGCCACGCCGGGCCTACAGCCGCGCCGGACGTCGCCGGTCACCTCGCCGCCCGGCGCCAGCACGGGTGGCCTGCCGCCGACCGTGCCGCAGGCGCCGCGTCGTCCGGCGCCGCCGACCCCGGCCAGCCACGCCGGTGGGGCCGCCATGGCCGGACCCGGCGGCTCGCTCGGCGGTCACGGCATGCCGTCGGCACGTCCGAACAACCCGTCGGCGGGCTACGCGCCGGCGCCGCCCGCCAGCGCCCCCGGACCGGGCCCACAGCTCGGCGGCGCCGGGCCCACGCTGTTCCTGATGTTCAACGGCCAGCGGTACCCGGTGACGAAGGACCAGTTCATCATCGGGCGCGGCTCGAAGACGAGCGACCTCCCGATCAAGGACGGCAACATCTCGCGCAAGCACGCCGCGGTGATCCGTCGCAACGGGACCTTCTATATCAAGGACCTCGGGTCGACCAACGGCATCGACTACAAGGGGATGCGCATCGACAACAAGCGCATCGACGAGGGGGACGTCTTCCACCTCTGCGACTACGAGCTGAAATTCACCTACCGCACTGACTGACAAGGGTGGGGTGAAGCGGGGGCCTGCGGCTGCGGAGCCCGCCAGCTTCGTTGGGACACAGGTCTTGGTCCTCCCTCGTCCTCATTGACAGACGTCAACTCCGGCTCGGGGCCCTCCCCCCGCCTCGCTGGCAGGCTTCCTCGCTCGCGGCAGCTGGACCTCGAACGGCACAGCTGCGCGCACGCTCGAAGATCCAGTCGGCCGTGTACGTCGCCCCCGGAAAGGGCCGAACCTGACGCTCTCCGTCCGTTTGCCCTGAGCCGCCGACGCGGAGCGGAGGGCGTGTTGAAGGGCGATGCTCGCGATTGATCACAAGTCTTTGTGTGATCGGAAGCGCTCACCTTTCCCGGTGGCCCTGAGCCGGCGCCGCAGGCGCCGTGTCGAAGGGCAGAGCGCCAAGGTGCTGCACGTGATCTTCGACGGGCTGCCCTTCGACGGCGGGCTCGCTTGCGCGCGCCCTGGCTCAGGGACACCGGGAAAGATGTGCGGGATCCTGAGGGCGATGGCGGGCTCCGCAGCCGCGGCCCCGCTGCTACACGTTCTGTAGCTGGAGCTGGACCTTCTCGCCGCGCTTCATGCCCAGCCGCGAGTAGATGATGAGGGCCTCGCGCAGGAGGTCCTTGCCAGCCTCGGCCTCGCCGTTCTCGAGCTTGTACTGCGCGTACATCTCGAGGCCGCGCGCGCTGGCGGCGTCGTTGCCGATGCCGCCGAGGACCGCGAGCCCGCGCCGGAAGAAGCTCTCGGCTGGCGACTCGCCGGGCGTCTCCATCACCTCGGTGCTGTCGGCGTCGTAGAGGCTGGTCGACAGGACCTTGCCCAGCGCGAGCAGGGCCTGGCCCTCCTTCTCCTTGAGGCCGGCGTGGGTCGCGACCGCCAGCGCGCGCTCGGCGAGCTCGCGGGCCAGGCCGACCTTGCCGAGCTGGTTCTCGAGCAGCGCGAGGTGGCGGGCGCACTCGCTCTCGAGCTGCCGGTCCTCGATGTCCTCGATGATCTCGAGCGCGTCCTCGAGCCGGCTGCGCGCCTCCTCGAGCTTGCCCTCCTCGAGCGCGAGCTCACCGAGGTTGGTCAAGACCATCGCCGCGTAGGGCAGGGCGCCGATCTCCTCGGCCTCGGTCAGCGCGGCCATCCAGCCGGCGCGCGCGTCGGCGAGCTCGCCGACGTCGTAGGCGAGCACCGCGAGGTTGTTCTGCGAGACCACCGCGCCCCAGCGATCGCCGGCGGCGCGCCGCAGCTCGAGCGCCTCGCGGTGGCAGTTGAACGCGGCCTCGAACTGGCCGCGGTCCTGCTGGACGTTGCCGAGGTTCGACAGCGACGCCGCGATCGAGCGCGGGTCGCCGCCCTTGCCGCGGCGGGCGAGCGCCTCGGTGATCTTGCCGTGGGCCTCGTCGTAGCGACCGAGCAGGTGCAGCACCTTGCCGATGTCGTCGAGCGACGCGGCGATGCCGCGCTGGTCGCCGGCCGAGCGGAACAGCTCGGCGCCGCGCTCGAGGTACTCGAGCGACAGCTTGAGGTCGCCCTTGCGCCGCCACACCCGGCCCATCTTGTTGAACGCGACCGCGGCCTTGGCCTTCGACGCGCCCACCCACGACAGCCGCAACATGCGCTCGAACGCGCCCAGCGCCGCCTCGAAGTTGCCGATCAGCTCGTAGATCGAGCCGAGGTCGTGCCAGAGGTGGATGCGCGCCGCGAGATCGCCGTCGCCGACGCAGGCGAGGGCCCGGTCGTACAGGCGGATCGCGCGCTCGTTGTGGTACGCGGCGCGCGCGCCCTCGGCGGCCCGGCGGTAGCGGCCCGCGGCCTCGCGCGCCTCGCCGGCGAGCTCGAGATGGCGGGCGACCTCTTCCTGCGCGACCGCGCCCCGGCCCTCGGGCCGCAGCTCGAGCCACTGCGCTGCCAGCCGGTGGTAGCGCCGGCGCGAGTGGTCGTCGATGCCGCCGTAGACCAGCTGCCACAGGATCGGATACGCGAAGCGCAGCTCGCGCTCGCCCGGCAGGGTCGGGGGATCGATCTCGATCAACCACTCGCGCTCGATGAGCTTGCCGAGCGAGGCGTTGACCGTGATCCGCGAGTGATCGCCCGACGCGGCGATCTCGCCCAGCGTGGGCCCGTCGGGATCGGCGCCGCGGGTGCCGACGATGCCCTCGGCCCGCTCGAGCGCCAGCATCGCGTCCATCCAGCACACCTCGCCGATGACCGCGGCCATCTCCAGCACGCGGCGATCGACCGGCTCCATCACGCCGAGCCGGGCCGAGACCAGCTGGTCGTAGGTGCGGGGCAGGTCGGTGGCGGCGAGCCGGACCGCGTCGAGCCGCCAGCCGGCGCCGGGGCCGCGCACGATGCAGTCGCCTTCGAGCAGCAGGCGGACCAGCTCGTGGACCGCGCGCGGCGAGCCGCCGAGCGTGCGGGCGTGGATCAGCAGGCGCTCGGGCACCGCGCCCAGCGGCGCCAGCAGCTCGCGCAGCAGGTGATCGGTGTCGGCCGGCGCCAGCGGGCCCAGCTCGATCCGCTCGGGGGTGACGTCGCCCTCGCCGAAGCTCGGATAGCGTTCGGCGATGGAGGCGCGCGCGGTCGCGACCAGCAAGATCGGCGAGCTGCGCAGCCCGGCGGCGAGGTACTGGACCAGGTTGATCGTCTCGGGCCCGGCCAGCTCGAGGTTCTCGAGCACCAGCACCAGCGGTCGCCGCTCGGCGTCGGCGGCGAGGAACCGGCGCAGCGCGAGGAACGTGCGAGTCTCGAGCGCCTGCGGCGACTCGACCAGCGGGCCGACCACCGGGCTGTCCTCGAAGTCGATCCGCATCAGGTGCGCGAGCAGGTGCGCGACCTCGGTGACCCGCGCCGGCGGCAGCACGTCGGCGACGCCACCGATCACCCGCTCGCGGGCCTCGGGCGCGGCGGTCCCGGGCGCGATGCCGAACCGCTGACCGAGCAGCCGCGCGAACGCCGCGAACGACCCCGCCTGATCTTCGGTCGCGCCGATCAAGATCCGCAGCTCCGGCGTCACCTCGCGGCACGCGCGCGCCAGCTCGGAGACCAGGCGGCTCTTGCCCATCCCGGGCTCGGCCAGCACCACGGCGAACCCGATCGCCTGGGTCGACGTGGCCGTCTTCCACGCGTCCACCAGGCGATCGAGCGCGACGCGCCGGCCGGTGAAGCGGGTGTGGAGGTCGTAGACCGCCGGGATGGCGACCGTCCGCTCGTCCTCGCCGTCTCCGAACAGGTCACCCGCGTCGATGTCGGCCAGACGGTCGATCGACCGTTCGAGGCCACCGCCGACGCCCGGCGTTCCGGATCCCCTCACTGCCCCACCGTACCATGTCGATGTAGATACCGGCCCGCGAGCTGGGCCCGAAGCATCTGAATTCCCGTGCGTTTCCATGACGATTCCCCCCACGACGCCGGAACCTAAGGGTGGGCCCCACTGCTTGTCAATCGCCGCGAATAGAGGGTGTGCGTCCTTACGATCCCGGCCGAGCCTGCCTCGGGGCGCAACGGGCGGTCAGGGCGTCCCGATAGCGCTGGGTGCGCTCGGCAATGGCGGCGGGCACCGGGCGCGCCGCGGTGCCGTCGACCATGAAGTAATGAAGCGAGACCGGGAGGACCGGCGGCCGGCCGCGGCGGATGCGCCGGCAGTTGGCGGCCTCGAGGTCGGCCAGGATCCCGGGCAGGGCGGCCACCGTGTCCGGCTTGGTGTCGTGGAGGACGACGATGCCGCCGCCCGATGCCATCACCTGGTCGACCACGCGCTTGCGGAGTTCGGCGTGGCCGTCGGTGTCCCAGTCCCGAGGGTCGATGCTCCATAGCAGCTGGGTCAGCCCCCGTGCGGCCAGCACCTGGTCGAGGTGGTCCGAGCGCTCGCCGTAGGGTGGCCGGATCATCGTGGGCGCGCGGCCGAGGATCTCCGCGATCAGCGCCGCGTTCGCGTCGATCTGGTGGTCGCGGTCGGCGTCGGCGAGCCCGGTGAGGACCTGGTGGCCGAACGTGTGGTTGCCGACGTCGTGACCGCGGGCAACGATGTCGCCGAGGATCGCCCGCGCGCGCGGCCCGCGCGAGCCGGTCAGGCTCTTGCCCACGATGAAGAAGGCGGCCGGCACGTCGCGGGCGGCGAGCGCGGCCAGCACCCGCGGCGTGTGCGCCGAGGGGCCGTCGTCGAACGTGAACGCGACCACGCCGGGGCGGCCATGCCCCCGGACCACGCCGGAGGCGCCGAGCCCATCGCCGCCGCCCGGCCCCACCGGTGGCCGCTCGCGGTCGGGGGCGGGCAAGGTCGCGGTCACCGCGGCCGGCGGGCGATCGGCGGCGGCCGCGCCGACCAGCAGGACCAGCCCAGTCATCACCGCCGCCAACGAGCGCGCGCCCACCTGGCGACGCTAGCACGCAGCCGCGCTACCATGGCGCCGTGGCCACGGCGTCCCCTTCAGCGCGTGGGCGGGTCGTGGCCACGGCGTGCCTGCCGGGCGACCTCGCCCGCCTGCTTCCGGACCACGACGTGGTCGGTCCGACCACCGGGGTGTGGCCGCGCGAGCGCTGGCTGGCCGAGCTGCCCGGCGCCGACGCGCTGGTCCCGCTGGTGTCCGACCGCATCGACGACGCGGTGCTCGCCGCCGGGCCGGGCCTGCGGGTGGTAGCCAACTACGGCGTCGGGCTCGACAACGTCGACGTCGCCGCTGCCAGCGCGCGCGGGATCGCCGTGACCAACACGCCGGACGTGCTCACCGAGGCCACTGCGGATCTGACGTTCGCGCTGATCCTGGCCGCCGCCCGCCGGCTCGGCGAGGGCGAGCGCCTGGTCCGCACCGGCGCCTGGCAGGGCTGGGCGCCCGAGTTGCTGCTCGGCGCCGACGTCTGGGGCCGCACCCTCGGCATCGTGGGCCTCGGCCGGATCGGGCGCGCGGTGGCGCGCCGCGCGCTCGGGTTCTCGATGCGCGTGCTCCACGCCGGCGGTGACCGGTGCGACCTGCCGATAACCGCGGTGCCGCTGCCCGAGCTCCTGGGCGCGAGCGACGTCGTCAGCCTGCACTGTCCGCTGACCGCCACCACCCGCGGCGTGATCGACGCCGGCGCGCTGGCCTCGATGAAGCCGGGCGCGATCCTGGTGAACACCGCGCGCGGCCCGCTGATCGACGAGGACGCCCTGTGCGACGCGCTCGCAGCCGGCCGCCTCGGTGGCGCCGGCCTGGATGTGTTCGTGGGCGAGCCGCGGCTGAACCCGCGCCTCCACGACGCGCCCCGCCTGGTCTTGGCGCCGCACCTGGGATCCGCTACCACTACCGCTCGAACCCGAATGGCCGAGCTCTGTGCGCACGCGGTGCGAGACGTCCTGGCCGGACGCCGCCCCGCTCACCTGGTCAACCCCGACGCGATCGCGCGGCGGATCGGCGGGGCGTGACGTGAGCGAGCCACACGTCCTCATCGTCACCAGCGCCAGCGCCGACGCGTCCGCGGTGGTGCCGGTGCTCGCGGCGTGCGAGGCGGCCGGCATGCGGGTCCGCGCGATCGACGTCGGCGCGGCCGGGGCCGCGGGCGCCGGCATCTCGGACCGGATGCGGCGCGCGCTGCTCGGCGAATCCACCGAGCGCCGCCTGCGCAAGGAGATGGACGCCAACCCACCCGACGTGGTGATCGCGTTCGATCCGTTCTCGGCCCAGGCGCTGTCGATCGCGCGCGACCAGGCCACCAACCCGGCGCCGGTGATCGCGGTGGTCAGCGAGCTGGAGCCGCGGCCGGCCTGGGGCGAAGCCGACGCCGACCGCTACTGTGCGATCGACAACGAGACCGCGGTCGCGCTGGCCGACGCCGGCGTCGAGGATGATCGGATCCTGGTGGTCGGGCCGATCGGCGAGCGGGCCTGGGCTGACGCCGCCAGCGAGGACCGGCTGGCCCTGCGCACCCGGTTCGGGATCAGCGGCAAGGCGGTCGTGGTGGAGGTCGCCGGCATGGGCGCCGAGCTGACCGGCCAGCTCGCGCTGCAGCTGTCGCTCGCCGACGTCAGCGATGGGGTCACCTACCTGTTCGATGCCGCCGGGGACGTCGACGCCGCCCAGATGCTGCGCCGGCAGGTGCCAGCCCTCGGGTTGCGCGCCAAGCTGTTCGGCCAGTCGGCCGACGCCGCCCGCTACTGGCGCGCCGCCGACGTGGCGGTGGCGCGGCCCCGGCCCCGCGCGATCGCGCGCGCCCTGCTGGTCGGCGCGCGCCTGCTCGCGCTGGTCGACGACGGCATGCCTGATGCCGCCAAGATCGCCGCGGCGCTCGAGGCGCGCGGCAAGGGCGTCGGCGCCCGCGGCGTGCTGCTGCTGACCAGCTCGCTCGAGACCGCGCTCCGGGTCGGCGCGACCACGCCGGCGGCCGACGGCGCCGACCAGGTGGTCGAGGTCGCGTGGGCGGTCGCGGTCGACCGCCGGGCCGTGATCGAGGAGCGCCACGCCGCGGCCCGGGCCGAGACCCACGCGCGCATCAAGGACGCCACCGCCGCGGCCAGCGCCGCCGCGCGCTCGGTCGCGATGCCGGGCGAGCTCGAGGATCTCGGGGGCGCCGCCGCCGCCCCGGTGGGCACCATCCCCGACGAGCGCGACCTGGCGGCGCTCACCCGCGAGGCGGTCGAGCGCAAGGCGCAGCTGGCGCGCGAGGTCGAGGCTGCGCGCCTGGCCACCGACGGCCCGACCATGCACCGCCTGCTCGCTGAGCTGGCCGCGCTCGATCGCGAGCTCAAGGACCTGGAGACGGCGACCGCCGCCGCTCGCGCGGCCGGCGCCCGTCCCGCCGCGGCCCCGCCGCCGCCGCGACCGGCCGCCGAGTCGGCGCGGCCCCGGCCCGCGGGTCCCGACCCGATGGCCGAGCTCCGCCGCAAGGCCGCCGCCGCCAGCGGCCGCTCGTCGGCCACGATCGACGACGAGCTCGAGGCTTTGAAGCGCAAGATGACTGACCCGTCGAAGAAGAAGTGACCGTGCCGCCACGCCCTGCCCATGCACTCGCCCGCGTTGCCCGTCGGGTCGGTCGGCTGTGGCCGGCGCTGCTGACCCTGGTTGCCGCGGCCATCTTGCTCGCCGGCTGCCCGCCGAAGAAGGCGCCGCCGCCGCGCCAGAAGCCGGCCGGGCGGGTCGAGAAGAAGCCCAGGAAGAAGCCGGTGGTGATCAAGCCGCGTCACGGCACCCACGAGCACGCGCACGGCGATCACCCGCACGGGGGCGGCGATCACCACCATCATCCCCATCCTCATCCGCACATGGCGGGCGGCGATGGTCACCACCACCCGAACTAAGCCCGTGGTCCGGCAGGGGTCGCCCGTCGTGCTCGGCGCAGCCCGAAGCGCGGCGTCATCACCGCCCGACCGCGTCCGACGCGCTAGCGCACCGTGATCGCGGTCAGCGCCGGCAGCTTGGCCGTGCGCGCGTCGCCGGTGGTGCGGCCGCGGGCGCGCCGCCACAGCCACGGCGCCAGGTAGGTCCGGCCCCACGCGGCGTGGTCGGCGAGCTGCGCGCGCCAGCCGACCGCCGGCAGCGCGGGCAGGGGCGCCAGCCAGCCCTGGTCGGAGCCGGGCAACCCGAGCGTGGCCGCGAGGCCGGCGGCGATGCGCGCGTGGCCGTCGCTGTTGGCGTGCAAGCGATCGCGGCTCCACAGCCGCGGATCGCACGCGAGCGGGTAGGTGGCGAGATCGAGGATCGTCGCGCCGGTGACCGCCGAGACCCGGCGCAGCTCGTCGTTGAGCGCGCGGGTCCGGATCGAGAGGCCCCGGGCCAGCGGCGTGATCGCGAGCCGGCGCGCGATGTCGGGCAGCGTGAACGTGATGACCCGGCAGCCGCGCTCGATCAGCGCGCGCTGCGTCGCGCCGATGTCCGCGGCCACCGCCCGGGCGTCGAAGCCGCCGCGCAGCAGATCGTTCATGCCGCCGACCACGGTGGCGAGATCGGGCGCCAGCGCGAGGGCCGGGCCGAGCTGCTCGTCCTTGATCTGCCGCGCGCACCGGCCGCGCACGGCCAGATTCGCGTAGGCCACCGAGCCCTGCGAGGTCGCGAGGTGTTCGGCAAGCCGGTTGGCCCAGCCGCGATAGCCCCCCGCCTGGTCGGGATCGTCGAGGCCCTCGGTGCTGCTATCGCCGAGGGCGACGTAGCGCTCGAAACGGGGGGCGGTCATGGCGGCGGACCTTGCGGCACCCGCCGCGGCCCGTCAACCGTTGGTGCCGGCGCGGCCGTAGCGGTCCTCGAGCCGGACCACGTCGTCGAGCTCGGGGGTCGACACCTCGAGCACCTCGGTGTCCTCGACCGCGATCATGCGGTGGCGCAGGCCGGGTGACACGTGAAACGGCTGCATCGCCGTCAGCTCGGTCACCTGCGTCGATTGGTCTTCATCGAAGTGCTCGAGGCGCATGCGCCCGGCCAGCACCATGAACGTCTCGTCCTTGACCCGGTGGTACTGCAGCGAGAGCGCCTCGCCAGCCCGGATATGCAGGATCTTGCCGACGTAGCGGTCGGTCTTGGCCCAGATCAGCTCGTGACCCCAGGGCTTCTCGACCCGCGTGGTCACTTGGTGGGCGGCTTGGCCGGCGGCTTGGCCGGCGGCTTGGCCGGCGGCGGCGCCGGCGGGGTGGCGGTGCTCGGCTTGGTGACGCTCAAGTCGCCGGACGCTTCGCCGCTGGTCGGCTCCGGCGCGACGAACTTGTCGCGCACACCCGGGACCTCCTCGCGACGGTCGACCTTGTTGTCGTAGTCGTCGTCGTAGAGGATCGCGACCAGGTGGCCGTCCTTGTACTGCTCCCAGTAGTCGGGGGTGCCATCGGCGTTGCGATCGCGGCGGACCGCCGTCAGCGTCTCGAACCGGTCGTAGACCTCGCGGATGTCGTATTTGCCGTCGAAGTCGCTGTCGCGCTCGACCTCGATCCGCTTGCCGGACTTGGGATCGTAGACCGCGTACATGTCGAACCGGCCGTCGTAGTCGAAGTCGGCTTTCTCGAAGGCGTTCGTGCCGCGCGGGGTGTAGCCGACGACCCAGTCCTTGCGGCCGTCGTGGTCGAAGTCGACCTGCTTGCACGACAGCACCTCGAGCTTGGTGCCGCCCTGATCCTCGATCTTGTACATCTTCCAGACGTCAGGCTTCTGGTCGCGGTTGAGGTCGTAGGTGATGACGTTCTTGCCGCTGGTCTCGCACAGGGTCGGATCGACCTTGGCGACCGTGCTGGATGGGTCACCGCCGGCGTTGGCCAGGGTGTCCTTCTTCTTGTTCTTGCCGCATGCCGTCCCACCCAGGGCGACAAGCGACGCCAGCAGCGACGCTGTCGCACCGTGAAGGATTCCCGAGAGGATCCGCATGAGTCGGAGCGTAACGGGGGTCGGGAGGGTACGCAAGGTTCCGTCGACGGCAGCGTGGTTGACCCGTGACCTACCGCAACGTATGGTGGTTCGCTTCCGAGCCCTTCAAGATGTCATTCCCCGCCGAGCGCATCCGCAACTTCTCGATCATCGCCCACATCGACCACGGCAAGACGACCCTGGCCGACCGGATCCTGGAGTACTGCGGCGCGCTCAGCGAGCGTGAGCAGAAGCACCAGTTTCTCGACAACATGGACCTGGAGAAGGAGCGCGGGATCACGATCAAGGCCCAGTCGGTCCGGCTCAAGTACAAGGCCAACGACGGGATCGAGTACCAGTTCAACCTGATCGACACCCCTGGCCACGTCGACTTCCACTACGAGGTGTCACGCAGCCTCGCCGCGTGCGAGGGCGCGCTCCTGGTCGTCGATGCCGCCCAGGGGGTCGAGGCCCAGACGCTCGCCAACGTCTACGTCGCGATCGACAACAACCTCGAGATCCTCCCGGTCCTCAACAAGATCGACCTCCCGGTCGCGCGGCCCGACGAGATCAAGGCGCAGATCGAGGACTTGATCGGCCTCGACGCCAGCCAGGCCTGCCTGGTCTCGGCCAAGACCGGGCTCGGCGTCCCCGAGATGCTCGAGGAGATCGTCAAGCGGATCCCGCCGCCGGTCGCCGACCGCGCGGCGCCGCTCGAGGCGCTGATTTTCGATAGCTGGTACGACCAGTTCCGCGGCGTGGTGGTCCTGGTGCGCGTCTTCAAGGGCAGCCTGAAGAAGGGCACCAAGCTAAAGTTCTGGGCGACCAACCAGGTCTACGACTGCACGATGGTCGCGGTCCGCAAGCCGTTCCTGTTCGAGATCGACCAGCTCGACGCCGGCGAGGTCGGCATCCTGTCGGGTGCGATCAAGGACATCAGCCACGCTCGGGTCGGCGACACAGTCACCGACGCCGATCGGCCGTGTACGGCGCCGCTGCCGGGCTTCAAGGCGGTCAAGCCGATGGTGTTCGCCGGCATGTACCCGGTCGACACCGACGACTACCAGGATCTGAAGGACGCGCTCGGCAAGCTGGTCCTCAACGACGCCGCGGTCACCTACGACCCGGAGTCGTCGTCGGCGCTCGGCTTCGGGTTCCGCTGCGGCTTCCTGGGCCTCCTGCACATGGAGATCATCCAGGAGCGGCTCGAGCGCGAGTTCGACCTCACGCTGATCACCACCGCGCCCAGCGTGCAGTACAAGGTCTACTCGCAGAACGGCGACATGGTCATCATCGACAACCCGGCCAAGATCCCCGACCAGGGCAAGGCCGAGAAGATCGAGGAGCCGGTGATCGCCGCGACCGTGCACCTGCCGCAGGAGTACGTCGGCCCGATCATGCAGCTGTGCGAGGAGCGGCGCGGCCGCCAGCTGGGCCTCCACTACGACGCCGGTGGCCGCGTGCGCGTCGTCTACGAGATGCCGCTCGCCGAGATCGTGTTCGGGTTCTACGACCGGCTCAAGACCATGAGCCGTGGCTACGCCTCGCTCGACTACGAGCCGGCCGGTTATCGCGAGAGCGATCTGGTCCGCCTCGACGTCATGGTCAACGGCGAGCGGGTCGACGCGCTGTCGATCGTCTCGCACCGCGACACCGCCTACCACCGCGGCGTCGAGCTGTGCACCAAGATGAAAGAGGTCGTGCCGCGTCAGATGTTCGACGTCGCGATCCAGGCGGCGATCGGCAGCAAGATCATCGCGCGCACCAACGTGAAGGCGATGCGCAAGGACGTGACCGCCAAGTGCTACGGCGGCGACATCAGCCGCAAGAAGAAGCTCCTCAATCGGCAGAAAGAGGGCAAGAAGCGGATGAAGTCGGTGGGATCGGTCGAGCTGCCACAGGAGGCCTTCCTGACCGTGCTCAAGGTAGACTGAGCCCCATGAGCTCTCGCCGGATGCCGGACGTCGGTCGCTCGGGTTGTTCGCGCTGATGACGATGTCGAGCGTGACGGTGGCGAGCCGGCTCGACCGGCGGGTGATCAAGGAGGCGCGCGGCCTGGTCCGTGAGGGCCGCTCGGCGCTGGGCCGTCGGCTGAACGAGCCCGACGCGCGCATCCTCAAGGACCGGTTGACCCGGGTCGAGGCCGGGCTGCGCAGCAACGATCTGGCCACGGTGCGGCGCGAGCTGCCCGGGCTCGACGCCGTGGTCGACAAGCTCGCCATCGCCAGCCACAAGTCATCGTGGCGCGAGTACGTCGAGTCGATCGGCGTCGCCATCATGATCGCGCTGCTGCTGCGCGCGTTCGTGGTCGAGGCGTTCAAGATCCCGTCGGCGTCGATGATCCCGACCATGCAGATCGGCGACTTCATCTTCGTGAACAAGTTCCTCTACGGCGTCCGGGTGCCGTACACGCGCACCAAGCTGTTCGAGGTCCGCAAGCCGGACAAGGGCGAGGTGATCGTGTTCATGAACCCGTGCACGCCCGAGCGCGACTTCATCAAGCGCATCGTGGCGGTCGCCGGCGACACGGTCGAGGTCCGCTGCAACGTCCTCCACGTCAACGGGGCCGCCACGCCGTCGGTGCACGTGGCCGAGCGCTGCGAGTACTGGGACCTGGACGAGGAGCAGGAGATCTGGGAGACCAACACCCAGAAGGGCGCGCCGTGCAGCCACTTCCGCGACACGCTCGGCGGCTACACCTTCAGCACCTACCACGACGCCGATCGGCCGCTGCACCCCGACGAGCCGGGTCGCCACGACTTCCCGCAGGTCCCGCGCGACGACCTCGAGCGTCTGCAGCAGGGCGACGGCATGCCGTCCTGCCGCGGCACCGACCGCCGCAATCCCGAGGAAAAGGCGCGCTCGATCGGCGTCATCGAGCGCACGGTGCCCGAGGGCACGAGCCCGGCCAGCGCGTGTGCGTTGCACGCGCACTACCGGGTGCCGCCCGGCCACGTGTTTGTGATGGGCGACAACCGCGGCAACTCGGCTGATTCGCGCACGTGGGGCCCGGTCCCGCTCGATCACATCAAGGGCAAGGCGATGTTCGTCTGGTTCTCGAAGGGCGAGCCGGTCAAGCGCATTTACACGTTCAACATGAACATCCGCTGGGACCGCATCGGCGACTTCGTCCACTGACGCCACGGCCGGGCCCGCTCGATCGCGCCGACCACGCACGCCCCCGACGGATCCACATCGACCGGAGACCTCACCATTTCCGCGCTCACGGCCCGCCGAACCAGGCCTCGAGCACGCACGCGGCCGGCTTGCCGCGCGGGGTGTAGCCCTTGTCAGCAGCCCCGCCCGCGCCCGACCACTCCCACACGAACATCCCGGCGAGCCCTGGCTGATCGGACCACGCGCGGACCAACGCGGCGAACGCGCGCCGCTGCTCCTCGAGATCGACCGCGGCATCGCGGGTGTAGTCCCACGGCGCGGCGGCGGCACCATCGATCGACGGGTAGCCGATCTCGGTGATCCACAGCGGCAGGTCGTGGGCGCGGGCGGCCGCCAGCAGCGCCGCCCGCGGCTTGGTCCAGGCACGGGTCAGGGCGTCCTCCGACGCGGTGGCCGAGGTGGTCAGCTCGAAGTAGCCGGTCACGCCGATCGCGTCCAGGCGGTCCCAGAAGCTCACGTGCTCGAAGTGGTCCCAGTTCGCGGAGTAGAGGAGGGCGCCGTCGAACGTGCGCTCGACCCGCGAGATCAGGTGGTACCAGCGCTCGCGCCAGGTCTCGGTCGAGCCGAGCTCGGAGCCGACCAGCAGGGCGGCGGCGCCGCCAGCCTGGGCCAGCCGGGCGTAGTGGACGATGAACCGCTCATAGCTGGTCCACCAGGTGCCGACATCGGACGGCGCGATGGTCCCGCGCCACGCGCCCGGTCCGGTCCGGTCGAGCGTGACGATCGGGAACAAGGTCACCCGCAGGCCATGGGCGTGCGCGGCCGCCAGCGCGGCCACGGTCACCTGGTCGCCGACGGTGAGCGGACCTGGGCCGAGTCGCACCGCCTTGACGTCGGTCTGGGACCAGGTGACGACCAGCGCGACGTCGGTGGCGCCCAGCGCCGCCAGCTCGGCCAGACGTGCGGTGGCGTCGGCTGGGGTGGTGCCCGCCCACAGGCCCAGCGCAACGCCGCGATGACGAGGTGGGGCGCCGGGTGCGGTCGCGGTACAGGTCGTGCGGCCCGCGGCCCGCGCGCCCGCTACTTTTTTGGGGTCTTGGCCGGCAGCGACAGCTGCTTGAGCGAGGTCGCCAGGGCGTCGCCGACCGCGAGCTCGATCGCCTGCTGGATCGCGTACGTGCGGTCCTTGGGACGCAGCTTCTTGCCGATGTCGATCTTGATGGTCGAGCTGCCGTCGCCCGAGAAGCCCATCTTCCGCTCCGGGATGGTCTCGCCGAACATGCGCAGCGACAGGCGGATGATCAGCCGCTTCTCCTGGTTGATCGCGGCGTCCTTCTCCTCGATCTCCTCCTCGAACGAGGTGATCTCGACGTTGACCTTGAAGGCACCGTCGATCCGCTTCTTCTTCAGCCATGCGCGGAACTTCTTGGCGTCGGCGGTCGGGTCGGGCGCGCCCGCGAGGCTGGCGACCAGCTGCGGATGCCCGGCGAGCGCCTTGGCCACCTCGGCCTTGGTCGGCTCGAGCACGTCGGCGGTCTTGTCGGCGGGGACGCTCTTGACCGCGACCTGGTCGATCGAGAGGAAGTACTTCTTCTTGGCGGCCGAGGCCGTCGCGGGGAACGCCAGCAGCGCCAGCAGCGCGACGAGCGCGACGCCAGCGACGGAGTGGGGGCGCGAGGGGCGCATGGCCGGCATCATGCCGAGTCGGACGTGCGCGTGCTACCGTTCATTCATGGTTCGTCGACGGTGGCCCGACGTGATCATCGTCGTCGCGATCCTCGGCCTGACCGGTGCGGGCGTGTGGGCGATCTGGGGCGACGCGATCTGGGGCACGCGCGACCAGCCCAGCGTCGAGCACGTCGAGGGCGACGGCATCTGACCCGTCCGTACGGCCTCCGATCGGGCGCCGGCGTGGCTTGACCGTGGGTTGCGGGAAACGTTAGGGTTTTCGGGCTGGAGGGCGGGTTTTCGGCCCCTGGCGTGGCCCTGCCTCGGCGTGTTCCGGGAGACCCAATGTTTGCACTCGTGATCACGGAGAAGGGCGGCGAGCAGCGCCGCATCGTCTTCAACAAGCCAGAGGTCACCATCGGACGCGTGCAGGGCAACGACATCGTGCTGCCCAAGGGCAACGTGTCGAAGCGCCACGCCCGCATCGTGCTCAAGGACGGCAAGTTCATCATCGTCGACCTGAAGAGCACCAACGGCACCTACGTCAACGGGCGCAAGATCACGAGCCCGCTCGTGGTGAAGGAGGCCGACAAGATCTACATCGGCGACTTCATCATGGGTGTCGAGGAGAGCGCCGCGGGCGAGTCGGCGACGGGCAGCGACGGGCCGATCAGCGAGCCGCCCGCGCCACCGCCGATGAACCTGGCGCCGCCGCAGCGCGAGCCGCCGCCGGGGCCGCCGTCGACGGGTGGGTCACCAGATCTGTTGCGCGCGGCGCTCCAGCGCCAGGAGCCGCCGCGCTCGAGCGCGTCAGGTGAGCACGAGCGGCCGCTGCCGCCGCGCCCGGCGCCCGGGCCGTCCACGTTGCCGCCGCCCGGCCCGCCGGGACCCGGTCCCGCGGGGGGGGCCGGCCTCGGCGAGCCCCGGATCCGGCCGCCTCGTCCCGCGCCCGGCAGCACCCTGCCGCCGCCGTCGGGCCATCCCGGGCCGATCGCCCCGCTGCCGGCCCCGACCAGCATGATCCCGGCACCGCCGCCCGCGCCGCCCCCGATGGGCGTCGCTGCTTCGTCGATGGGGCTGAGCGCGCCGTCGCTCTCGACGAGCGCCGCCGCGCCGCCGTCAGCGCTCGGGCTGGGCGGGCTGCCGCCGCCGGTGCTGCCGCCGCCGATGATGGCGGCCCCGGCCACGTTGCCGGCGGTGGCGCTGATGCCGATGCCTCCGTCGCTCGCGGCCGCGCCGCCGACCGCGGTCGAGCCGCGCCTGCCGGCACCGTCGCCGAGCCCGGCGCCGATGCTGGGCACCGCGTCGCCGGTGCGGCCGCGCCTGGTCGGTGCCGGCGCCCGCAAGATCGCGCCGCGGCCGGTCGCGCCGCCGCTGCGCCGTGGGGTCACCCTCGAGCCGCTCGATCCCAAGGTGATCAAGATGCTCGACCTGCAGACGCAGATCCTCGAGCGCGTCCGCCCCAAGCTGGACCTCGACAACACCCCGCTCGAGCGGCTGGGTGACGAGGATCTCTGGCAGAAGGCCGAGCGCGCGATCGTCGATCTGGTCGAGACGCTCGAGTCGTCGGGCGAGCTGCCGAAGTACATCGATCAGGACGGGCTGATCAAGGAGACCCTCAACGAGGCGCTCGGCCTCGGCCCGCTCGAGGACCTGCTGGCCGACGACAAGATTGACGAGATCCTGGTCGACCGCCGCGACCGCGTCGTGGTTGGCAAGGACGGCGTGCTGCGCGGCTCGGGCAAGGCGTTCTCGTCCGACGACGTGCTGCGGCGCGTGGTCGAGCGGCTGGTGGCGCCGACCGGGCGCAGCCTCGACGAGGACAGCCCGATCGTCGACGTGCGCCTGCGCGACGGTTCGCGGCTGACTGCGGCGGTGTCGCCGGTCGCGGTCCACGGCCCGTGCCTCACGCTGCGCAAGCCCGTGCGGGTCAAGAAGACCCTGGCCGACCTGGTGAGCGCGGGCGCGCTGTCGCCCGCGATGGCCGACTTCCTCGGTGTGTGCGTGGTCGCGCGCCGCAACGTGGTCGTGTGCGGGGCGCCGGGCGTGGGCAAGGGCGTCGTGCTGTCGGCGATGGCCGGCATGGTCCCCGACGGCGAGCGCATCGTGACGGTCGAGGAGGTCGCCGAGCTGTCGCTCGATCGCGACGAGTGGATCGCGCTGGAGACCCGCCAGGGCGACGCCAAGACCACCGCGATCGATCTCGCGCAGCTGGTGCGCGGCGCGCTGCGCATGCGCCCCGACCGCCTGATCGTCGGCGACGTGCGCGGGGCCGAGGCGCTCGAGCTGGCCACCGCACTCGGCGCGACCGTCGACGGCGCGATGATCGCGCTCACCGGCGATGGTGCCCAGGCCGCGCTGGCGCGCTGGGTCGCCCTGGCCCAGCTGTCGGCGCCGGTGGCGAGCGAGCCGGCGCTGCGCGAGCTGATCGCCGGCTCGGCCGATGTCGCGGTCCATGTCGCGCGCTTCGCAGACGGCCAGCTGCGCGTGGTCGCGGTCGACGAGCTGCTCGGCGTGCGCGAGGTCGGCTTCGACACCCAGACGTTGTTCGGCTTCCACGACGGCGCCTTCTCGGCGACGGGCGCGGTCCCGCGCTTCTGGGCGGACCTCGACGCGCGCGGCATCCGCGCCGACGCGGCCATCTTCAAGAGCTGAGCCCGGCGGTGCCGGCGGTGCCGCCGGTGCGTTTGCCGACGTCGCCGCGGTCCATCGCACCACGCGCCGCATGATCGCGCTGCTCTGAGGCCTGCGGTGCACCGCGACGTGAACATCTCCAGGCGCAGGCGATCGGGACTGAGCAGGTCTCCGTTCGTCCGGCGCCCAGAGCTCGCGCGAGCGAGCTCGCAGTCGAATGACGCCGCTCGGCCACCAGGGCGTCCTTCGACTGCGCCCGCCGCTTCGCGTCGGGCTGCGCTCAGGACGAACGGAAGCGAAAGTGATCAGGGCGCGGGCGCGGGCGCGGGCGCAAGTGTGGGCACGGGCGGAAGTGTGGGCGTGGGCGCCCCTGCGGATCCCTTCGGCGGCTTGGGCCGGCTGGCGCCCCAGAGCAGGGCCACGAGCCGATCCATGTCGACGTCGAGCTGCGCATCGCTGGCGACCCAGCCCCACAGGGCGGCGAGCTCGACCGCGGCGCGCACCTCGCTGGCGCTACCGCAGGCCATCTCGAACGAGCGA
>JBKJLC010000195.1:0-3100 GCA_046597055.1 Kofleriaceae bacterium
CGAGCAGGTCCTCACGCAGATGCGCTCGCAGATGCCGCCCGGCGTCGAGGTCGGCGCGGTCGTCGTCGAGGCGACCACCGATCACACGCGCGGTGCTGATCTCCTCGAGGCGACGCGCCGCACGCCCGGGGGCCCGGTCTACAACATCACCTGAAATGGCGGAGTCTCGTCGCCCGCCGAAGAAGTCAGTTCGCCCGGCCGCGACGAAACAGGTCTCGACGCGCCCGAGCGAAGACAAGGCCCGGGTCGGCGCGATGGTCAAACCGACCGATCTCGCAGCGCTCGCCAAGTCGTTCGCCTCGTTGAAGCTCAAGCTCGCAGAGAGCGAGGCGAGCCTCAAACGCGAGAAGCAGGAGCGCAGCGCCGACGCGGACACGCTCGCCGAGATGCTGGTCCGCATCGTCGGGCTGGAAAAGTCGCTCAAGGCCGCTGCCGCTAGCGACGAACGCAGACGCAGCATGGGGCCACCAGTCGCTGCGATCGACACCGAAGCGCGGCAGCGTCTCACCGCGTTCGAGCAGCGCGTGCAAGTTGCGGAGACACGCGCACGCACCGCCGAGGCGCGCGCGGCGGACGCCGAGTCGCGCACGCGCGCCGCGCACGAGCGGCTCGCGGAGGTCGTCCGCGATTACGAAGCAGCACGCGCCGCCGTTGCCGACGCCGACGCCCGCGCGCGCAACGCCGAGGACCGAACCGCGCACGCCGAGCACCTCGCGCAGTCCGCCAAGGCCCGCGCGACGGAAGTGACCGACCGCTTCGTCGCGATGCAGCAGGAGCTCATCACATACGAGACCCGAGCCAGGGCCGCCGAAGCGCGTCGTGCAGAGGCGCCGGTCTCCGACCACGACTCTCTCGCGCGCGAGGTTGCATCCGTTCGTATCCAGCTCGAAGCCGCGCATGTTGCCCTCGAGACGGCACGCGAGGCCCTCGGGCTAGAGCGCGCGCAGCATCAACGCGAGCTCGAGCAACAGCGCGAGCGTAACTCACGCGCGCTACGCGAGGCTCACGACACCTACTCCGAAGCGTTCTCCGAGACACTGGAGGACGAGCGGGCCCGCACGCGCGAAGAGGTCGAACAGGAGCGCACGCAGCTGCGTGAAGCGATGGCGCGCATCGCGGAGCTCGAGGATCGCGTGAAGACCGCCGAGGATCGCCACGACGCCGCTCTGTCCGACCTGCGACGCGAGCTCGAGACCTTGGCCTTCGATCGTGACGCTGCCGACGGGCAGAAGCAGCTGACGAACATTCAGTTGCGCGCCGCCGAGGCGAAGCTCGAGCTCGTCGATCGTCAGCTCGAGTGGGCCGAGGACTCGGTGGCCATCGTGGATGAGGGCCTCGGGCGGCTAGGGGCGGACAATCTGTTGGGTGCCGCAGTGCAGTCCCTCGTGGAGCGCCTCGGCTCCGCGCGGGCGGCTGTGTTCACGGATTCCGACGACGATCCGCCACAACCTCCCCCGCTTCCCGGAAAGCGGGCATGACGCCGGAGATGAAAGACCTTCCGCGTGGGGTCCTCGCGGTGTGCGAGCGGCTGCGCGAAAAGGGCCACCGAGCGTGGATCGTAGGAGGATGCGTTCGCGATCTCTTTCGCGGCGCCAAGGTGTCGGACTGGGACATCGCGACGAGCGCCCGGCCCGAAGAGGTGCAACGCGCGTTTCGTCGGGTGATCCCCACCGGCATCCAGCACGGCACCGTCACCGTCCACCACGAGCACGAGAGCTACGAGGTGACCACGCTTCGCGGCGAGACGACCTACAGCGACGGTCGGAGGCCGGACAGCGTCGTCTTTGTCGACGACATCGTCGCAGATCTCGCGCGGCGCGATTTCACGGTGAACGCCATCGCCCTCGATCCGCTCACGGCGGCGATCATCGATCCCTTCGATGGCCGCGGAGATCTCTCGCGTCGCGTGCTCCGCGCGGTCGGCGATGCATCGCAGCGATTTTCCGAGGACGGTCTGCGCGCGCTGCGAGCGGCGCGCTTCGTCGCTTCCCTCGAATTCGAGCTCGATCCCGCCACGGCGTCCGCCATTCGCCCGACCCTCGACACGTTCCGCAAGGTCTCGGCCGAGCGCGTCCGCGACGAGTGGATCAAAGCGCTGAAAGCACGAGCTCCCTCACGCGCGTTCGAGGTGATGCGCGAGCACGGCTTGTTGGAGGTGACCGCGCCGGAGCTGTTGCCCCAGGTCGGCTGCGATCAGAACAAGTGGCATCGCTACGATGTCTGGGGCCACGCGATGGCGTGTGTTGACGCGTCGACGGGCGATCCGATCCTGCGGCTCTCGGCGGTGCTGCACGACGTCGGCAAGCCCGCGACGCGCGCCTTTAGCGACAAGACGAACGACTACACGTTCTACGATCACGAGCGCGTCGGCGCCGAGATCGTCGAGCCTCTGCTCGCTCGACTGCGCTTCTCCAACGAGGAGCGATCGCGCATCGGACACCTCGTTCGTCATCACCTCGTTTGCTACGACGCCTCGTGGACCGACGCCGCCGTTCGCCGGTGGATTCGCCGCATCGGCCGCGATCGCATCGAGGATCTCTATGCGCTGAACGAAGCGGATCTCCGCGGCAAGGATCGCGACGCGGTGGCGAAGCTCGAGCCGCTGCGCGAGCTCCAGTCACGCGTTGCCGAGATCTTCGCCCGAGGCGAGGCGCTCACGGCGCGTGATCTCGCGATCGGTGGACGAGAGCTGATCCAGCAGCTCGGGATCAGGCCGGGGCCGAAGCTGGGCGTGCTGCTCGAGCGACTCCTCGAAGAAGTCCTCGAGGACCCGACGCGCAACGATCCCGCGGTGCTCCTGGCCCTGGCTGCGGAGCTCCTGCCCACCATCCCCGACGACGCGAAGAAGACTCAGGCGTAGGCTTTAAAGCGCAGAACTGCGTACGCGATCGCCAGGACGATCCACGCGACGCTACGGATGCGTAGGCGCGCAGCGAACCCGAAAAAGGGCGCGAGTGGCGCGATGAGGAAGCCCACCAGGCCGCGCCAGCGTGGATGCCGGCGGAGCAGTCCGACCGACAGCGCCACATGGATGGTGAACCACAACGCGGCAACGACCGCGAGGGCGACGGTCACAATCAGATCGGTCCGCACAAAAGTT
>JBKJLC010000035.1:0-23359 GCA_046597055.1 Kofleriaceae bacterium
GCGTCGACAGCGCGACCGAGGCCGCGATCGTCAGCGCGAACTGGCGGTAGATGAGGCCGGTGGTGCCGGGGAAGAAGGCGACCGGCACGAACACCGCGACCAGCACGATCGAGGTCGCGACCACCGCGCCGGCGACCTCGCGCATCGCGATCGAGGTCGCCTCGCGCACGCCGATCTTGCGCTCCGCGATCACCCGCTCGATGTTCTCGATCACGACGATCGCGTCGTCGACCACCAGGCCGGTGGCCAGGGTCAGGCCGAACAACGTCAGCGTGTTGATGGAGAAGCCGAACAGCTTGACCAGCGCGAACGTGCCGATCAGCGAGACCGGCAGGGTCAGCGCGGTGATCAGCACGCTGCGCCAGCCGTGCAGGAACAGGAAGATCACCAGGATGACGAGCCCGATCGCCTCGGCCAGCGTCACGATGACCTCGTCGACCGACGCGCGCACCGCGAGGGTGGCGTCGGTGCCGGCCGCGTACTTCAGGCCGGGCGGGAAGCTCTTCGACAGCCGGGCCAGCTCGCTGACCACGGCGTCGCGGACATCGAGCGCGTTGGCGGTCGGCAGCTGGAAGATGCCGAGCCCGACCCCGGGGTGGCCGTTGAACAGGAGCGCCTGGCCGTAGTTCTCGGCGCCGAGCTCGACCCGGCCGACGTCCGCCAGCCGGACCAGCTCGCCGGCGTCGCCGCGCTGGATCACGATCTCGCCGAACTCGCCGGGCTCGATCAGCCGGCCCTGGGCGCGGACCGACAGCTGGTAGGGCTGATCGGGCGCCGACGGCGGCTGGCCGATCTGGCCGGCCGCGATCTGGAGGTTCTGCTCCTGGAGCGCGCGCAAGACGTCCTGGGCGGTCAGCTTGCGGCGGGCCAGACGGGTCGGATCCAGCCACACCCGCATCGCAAACTTGCGCTCGCCGAAGATGCGGACCTCGCCGACCCCGGGCACGCGCTTGAGTGCGTCCTTCAGGTAGACGTCGGCGTAGTTGCTGAGGAAGCCGGGGTCGTAGCGATCATCGTCGGTGTAGAGCCCGAAGCCGGCCAGCAGCTGGTTCGATGCCTTGTTGACCACGATGCCGGCCTGGTTGACCTGGGCCGGCAGGCGCGCCGCCGCGCGCGCGACCCGGTTCTGCACGTCGACCGCGGCGATCTCGAGATCGCGGGTCGGTTCGAAGGTCACGGTGATCTGGCTGAGCCCGTCGTTCGAGCTGCTCGACGAGATGTACTTCATGCCCTCGACGCCGTTGAGCTCCTGCTCGAGGGGGATCGTGACCGCGCTCTCGACCACGTCGGAGCTGGCGCCGATGTAGGTCGCGGTGACCGACACCTGCGGCGGGGCGAGATCGGGGTACTGCGCGATCGGCAGGCTCGGGATGGCGAGCCCGCCGGCGAGGGTGATGAGGATCGCGCACACCGACGCGAACACCGGACGGCGGATGAAGAAGTCGACGAACATGGTCGGTCACCGCCCCGGCTGGGCCGCGGCGGCCGAGGCCGCGGGCAGGGCCGGGACCGATGGCGCGGCGGGGACCGATGGCGCGGCGGGGGCCGCGGCCTTGATCGTCACCGGCACCCCGTCGCGCAGCGACTGGATGCCCGAGATCGCGATCCGGTCGCCGGCGACCACGCCGCCGAGGACGAGGTAGCCCCGCGGGCCGAGCGCGCCGAGCTGCACCAGCCGGCGCTCGATCACCGGCTTGCCCTCGCGCTCGACCACGAGGAACACGAAGCCGGCGCCGCTCTGCCGCACCACCGCCAGCGCCGGCACCTGCAGCGCGGTCCCGACCGAGTAGATCACCCGGGCCCGCACCAGCTCGCTGGGTCGGAGGCCGACGTCGTTGGTGAACGCGGCCTTGACCGCGACCAGCTGGGTGCGCGGATCGGCGTCGGTGGCGACGAAGAACGCCGGGGTGGTCAGCAGCACCGCGCCGTCGTCGCCGAGCACCTCGACCGGCGCGCCGGGCGCGAGCCCACGGGCCCGGTTGGCCGGCACCCCGATGGTGACCTCGAGGCCGCCGTCGCCGGCGATCGTGGTGAGCCGGGTGGTCGCGGTGACGTAGTCGCCGAGCCGGACCTGGACGTCGCCGACCACGCCGGGCACCGGCGCGCGCACGACGTTGTCGCCGACCGCGACCCGGCGCTGCGAGACCTGGGCGCCGGCCGCGCGGACCGCGGCCGAGGCGGCGCCGACGTCGGCGCGGCGCTGATCGAGCTCCTGCGCGCTGGCCAGGCCCTCGCGATGGAGCGCCTCGGTCCGCGCCCGGGACTGCTCGGCGAGCGCGAGCGAGGCCGCGGCCGACTCGGCCTGGGCCGAGGCCGAGACCAGGGCCGCGCGCTCCTCGCGCGCGTCGACCTCGATCAGCGGCGCGCCGGCGGTGATCGCTTGACCCGGCTTGACATGGATCTTGCGGACGTACCCCGCGACCTGCGGCAGCACCGTGACGCTGGCGCGCGACAGCAGCGAGCCCAGGTACTCGCCGGTGACCCGGGCCTCGGCCGGGGCCAGGGTCACCACCTCGACCTCGCGCGGCGGGGGCGGCGGCGGCTTGCCGGTTGCCTTGCTGTTGCCGCACGCAACCAGGGCCAGGACGACGGCGAGGACGACGGTCAAGGCACGCATCGGGACTCCGTGAGTAGCGCGTCGATCTGCGCGCCCTGGCGCGCGAACTCGCGCAGGGACAGCGTGAGCTCGGCCTGGCGCAGCGCGGCCGCGCTCTGCACCAGCTCGAGGCTGGTGGCGCGTCCGATCTCGAACGAACGGCGCGTCATCGCGTCGATCTTCTCGGCCAGCGCGCGGGCCTCGGCCGCGGTCGCGACCAGCGCGCCGGCGACCTCGCCGCCACGGCGGGCGCGGGTGAACTCGACCCGCGCCGCGCGGCGCACGTCCGCGGTCACCGCCACCGCTTCGGCCTCGGCCGCCGCCCGCTCGGCGAGGGTGGCCGCGCGCTGGCCGCCCTCCCAGATCGGCACCCGCAGCACCAGCGCGAGGCTCCACGACGGGATCTGGCCCGGCGCGGGATCGGTGGTGAACGCCGACACGCTGGTGGTGAGGTCGACCGTCGGCAGGTACCCGGCGCGGGCCTGGGCCCGGAGCGCGCGCGCGGCCTCGACCTCGGCCTCGGCTGCCGCGAGATCGGCGCGCTCCTCGTCGCCACGCAGCGGCCGGCAGCGCGCAGCCAGCTCGGCCAGCAGGCCGTCGCCGGCCAGCCCGGCGCGCACCCCGACGTCGCCCTCGACGCCGAGCGCGAGCGCCAGCGCCTCGCGCGCGACCTGCAGCTCGTCGTCGCCGGCGATCAGCGCCGAGCGTGCCAGCGCCACATCCTGCGCGGTCCGGACCACGTCGAGCTCGGTGGCGGCGCCCAGCTCGAAGGTGCGCTTGCCGAGCGCGGCGCGCTCGAGCGACTGGCGCAGCCCGACCCGGTTCAGCTCGGCGGCACGCTCGGAGGCGGCCACCGTGATGATCGCGCGCGCGACCTGCTGGGCGACCCGGCGCTCGGCGTCGACCCGGTTGGCCACCGCGCCCCGCTGGTCGGCGGCGGCGACCGCGCGCCCGCGCCAGGCGGCGACGTCGAGGAGCGACTGACTCGCGCTGAGCGTCAGCGTGCCGAGCGGCGAGGTCGGCGCGTAGTCGGGGCCGGGCGGAACCCCGGGCGCCGTGCCCGGGTGGAGCAGATCCATCGTCGCCGCGGCCGACAGGTCGGCGGTCGGCAGCAGCGCGGCCCGCGCGCCGCGCACCCGCGCGGCAGCCCGAGCCACCCTGGCCTGGGCCCGACGGATGTCGGTGGCCCCGCTGGCGAGCAACCGCTGCGCGTCGGCCCACGAGGCCAGCTCGGTGCGCGCGCCCGCCGGGGGCGCCAGCAGTGGATCATCGATGACTGGCGCGAACCGCGGCAAGGGTGGCGCCGGCGGGGCCGGCTTGGCGGGTGCCCGTGGCGCCGGTTGCGCGTGGGCGACCCCGGTGGCGACAAACAAAGCGGCCACCAGGGCCGCGGTCGAGCGGGTTCGACACATCCGCTCGCGACTATGCACCAGCCGATGACGTGGGCAACGGCTGTCGTGGCGCCGACCCCGCGCGCGCGCCGCGCCCGATCAGCGGGCCCGGACCAGCTCGTCGATCAGCGCGCGCAGCCCGGCGTTGGTGAACGGCTTCTCGATCCGCTGGTTGGGCACGGTGTCGAGGAACCCGCGCGCGCGTGGCGTGAACGCGCCGCCGGTCAGGAACACCATCCGGGCTGCCTGATCGGGCAGGCTGCGCAGCAGCTCGGCGTGCAGGTCCATGCCGGTCATCTGCGGCATCATCAGATCGCACAGGATCACGTCGAACCGTGGGTCGGCGCGGATCGCGACGAGCGCGTCCATCGCGCTGTTGCACGCGATGACCGCGTGATCGGCGGCCAGCACCCGCTCGACGATCCGGGTCAAGATCGGCTCGTCGTCGACCAGCAGGATGCGGCCGCGGCGGGGCGCGGTGTCGGGCACCGGCGCGGTCGGCGACGCCGGCGCGGCCGCTGGCGCGGGCACCGCCGGGACCAGCGCCGGCAGCACGACCCGGAACACCGTGCCGGTGCCGAGCACGCTGTCGAACGAGATCTCGCCGCCGAGGCTGGTGACGATCCGGTGACAGATCGACAGGCCCAGGCCGGTGCCGACCCCGACCGGCTTGGTCGTGAAGAACGGCGTGAAGATCCGCCCGCGCGCGTCGGGGGGGATGCCGGCGCCGGTGTCGGCGATCGTGATCACCACCCGGCCCTCGCGGTCGGTCGTGGTCGCGATGCGGATCTGGTTCTGCTCGCTGTGGCCCTCGGGGATCGCCTGGGCCGCGTTGACCAGCAGGTTCAGGAACACCTGTCCGAGCCGCGACTCGTTGGCGAGCACCGCCGGCACCGGCGCGAGCGCCTTGACCAGCTGGGCCCGGTGCCGGATCTCGTTCGAGGCCATGCGCAGCATCGACTCGAGCACGCTGTGGACGTCGACCGGGCCGCGCTGGTCGTCCTCGGACCGCGCGAACACCTTCAGATCGACGACGATCTGGCGCACCCGCTCGGCGCCGTCGCGGGCGTCGCGCAGCTCGGCGAGCAGCTCGGGCGGCACCGCGATCCGCCGGCCTAGCTCGCTGACGTGACGCGCCACCAGCTCGAGGTTGGACACCACCGCGGCCAGCGGGTTGTTGATCTCGTGGGCGACCCCGGCCGCGAGGGTGCCGATCGAAGCCATGCGATCGGCCACCGACAGCCGGGCCTCGGTGTGCTTGCGCTGGGTGACGTCGCGGATGACCATCACCGCGCCCACGATCGCGCCGGCCTTGCGGACGGGGCCAATGCTGGACGAGTACCAGGTCAGCTCGCCGCTGCGGTCGGGGTCGGCGGTCTCGACCGTGGCCGGCTCGCCGGTCGCGAACACGGTGGTCAGCGCCTGCTCGATCGGCGCCCAGGTGTGGGCCGGCAGGTGGCTCCGCCACGGCGTGCCGATGACCTGCTCGAGCTGCTGCCCGCGGGTGCGGTTGATCGAGCGGATGGTGCCGTCGCGGTCGATGTTGATGATGATGTCGGGTGCGTTCTCGACCAGCGCCTGCCACTGCGCGCGCGACTCGACCAGCTTCCGCTCGGCCAGCCGCTGCTCGGTCACGTCGCGGATCACGGTGACCCCGCCGATGAGGGTGCCGTCGGCTGCCAGCAGCGGCCGCCCGCGCGAACAGGTCCAGTGCTCGTGGCCGTCGGGTCGGCGCAGGAACATCTCGACCTCGTCGGTCTGCTCGCCGCGCAGCGCCCGGAGCAGGGTGCCCTGCTCGGACGGAAACGGCGTCACCTGGTCGGGCAAGAAGAAGCCGTTGCGCGCCGGCCAGTCCCCGCCGGCGTCCCCACCAGCGGTGCCCAGCAGCCGGGTCGCGGCCGGGTTGCGCAGGATCACGTGACCGTCGGGCGCCGCCGCGACGATCACGCCCTCCGCGATGCTGTCGAGCACCAGCCGCAGCAGGGCGTCGTGGTCGTGCTCGCGCCGGGTCGCCTGGCGCTGTTCGGTGACGTCGATGACCGTGCCGATGAGCATCTCGGGTCGCCCGGTCGCATCGCGCCGCAGCTCGGCCTGGCCGTGGAGGATGCGGATGGCGCCATCGGCGCGCAGGATGCGATGATCGAGCGCGAACGGCACCCCGGTCGCGATCGTGCGCTGCAGCGCGCCCACCACGCCGGCATGGTCGTCCGGGTGGAGCGCGGCGAAGAACGCGGCGGCGGGCAGCTCGGCGCGGGGCTCGTGCCCGTAGATGCGGAACGCCTCGTCGGTGCACCGTAGCCGCGAGGCCGCGAGGTCGACCGGCTCGGCCAGGTCGGCCTCCCAGCTGCCGCACCGGGCCACACGCTGGGCGGCGGCGAGGTGCGCCTCGCTGCGCCGGAGCCGGCGTTCGGTGGCGCGGAGCTCCTCGATCACGACCTCGAGCCTGGGCCCGTCGACCGGGTCAGTGGGGTTCGTAGCGTCCGGATCTCTCGCGACGCGGTCAGGCATGCTCAGGGCAGATCTTCGGCTGTTCTGGACGAAAAAACACCAGGCGCCAGGCGGCTTTCGTTCGCGCCGAGCGTGCGCGCGACCACGCCAATCAGCGCCAGCGCGAAATTGCCGGACCACCTTGGCGGGGACGGGCTAGCGTGTGGCGATGTACCTGCGGACCTGGTGTTTCGGTCTCGCCCTGCTGTTCGCCGCGTGCGGTGACAACGACGGCCCACCCCCGTGTGGCTCCGACTGCGCGAGCCAGCGTGCCTACGACGCGGTCGCGTACCGGCTGACCGCGCGGTTCGACTGGACCGCCGAGCGGCTGATCGCCAGCGAGGAGGTCACGCTGACCACCGCGCCCGAGACCCGGTTGATCCAGCTCGACTCCGCGGTGGCGGTGGCGCGGGTGTACGCCGGCAGCCAGGCGCTCGGGTTCACCGCCGATGGCGCCGGGCGCACCCTGACGGTCGACCTGTCGCCCCTGGTGCGCGACGGCGCCGAGGTCACCTTCACGATCGACTACCAGGCGCCGCTGAACGACTCGCTGGTCGCGCCGCCGCAGGACGTCGAGGACCCGGTGACGTCGCGGGTGGTCTACACCAACTCCGAGCCCGACCGGGGCAGCGGGTGGCTGGTCGCCAAGCACGATCCTTCCGACCGCGCGCTGTTCACGGTGGAGCTGACCGTGCCGGCCGGCGACGACGCGATCGCCAACGGCGAGCGGGTCGCGGACGAGGTCCGCGATCAGGCCCGCGTGATCCGCTACCAGCTCGATCAGCCGATCCCGACGTACCTCATGGCGTTCGCGACCGGCCAGCTCGAGCATACCGATCGCACTGACGGCCGGGTGCCGCTCAGCCTGTGGTACCGGCGCGGCCTCGAGATCGATCCGTCGCGCAACCTCGACGTGGTCGTCGAGGATCTGGCCCACTTCGAAGGCTTGATCGGCCCGTATCCGTGGGCCCGCTACGCGGTCGTGCTCTTGCCCGACTTTCCGGGCGGGATGGAGAACGCGACGATCACGTTCAACAACGAGCGATCGGGGCTGGGTCAGGTCAGGCGCCGCCTCAACGCGCACGAGCTCGCTCACCAGTGGTTCGGCGACTGGGTCACGATGGAGACCTACGACGACGTCTGGATCAAGGAGGGCCTGGCGACCCTCCTCGCCGCCGAGGCCCAGCGCGGCTGGCGTGACGACGAGGCGCGCGGCCGCCTGTTCGGCAGCGACTTCGGGTTCGCCCCGGACGACGCGATCGTCGACCGCAGCCTGACCGGCCTCGACAAGTACACCTCGGGGCCCTACGACCGCGCCGCGTGGTTGCTGACCCAGATCCGCTCCCAGGTCGGCGACGCGGCGTTCTGGGCGACCCTGCGCGGCGTGCTGGCCAGCCGCGCGCTCGGCCACATCGGCAGCGAGGCCTTCGTCCGCAGCTTCGCGCCCGCGCTCGACGAGGCGACGATCGTGCGCATCCTCGACTCGCTCGAGCAGTACGACGTGCCGACCGTCGCGGTCGCCAGCGTCCCGGTGGCGACCGGCACCGAGGTCACCTTCACCCTCTCCGATCCGACCGCGGCCCTGTTCGCGCCGATCGAGATCACGGTGGTCGATGCTGCCGGCACGGTCGCGACCCGCCCCCTGGTCGCGCAGGAGCCGCTCACCGTGCTGGTCCCCACCGGCGGCTACCTCGCGCCGGACGAGCGCGACCGCCATCCCGAGCTCGGCCTGGTCGCCGCCACCGAGGCGGCCGAGGCACTCACCCCGTTGCTGGTGCCGACCAGCCCGGCCGCGCTCGACGTGTTCCTGTCGCGCTCGGCGGCCCATCAGGAGCGGGCGACCTCGGCGGGCGACCAGGTCGCGCCACCACCCGACCTGGTCCGCCTGTGCGCGCTGCTCGACTCGCTGTGGGCGCGCGACGCGGTGGCGCCCCAAGGCTGCCCGCCGGTGGTGGACCCGGCCGACCCGGCCCGGTAGCGCGTCGCCTACCTGTACGACCCCACGCGGTCGCCACGCTGGCTTGTCGCCCGCGCGCACGCGTGGGACCGTCCCCCGCGATGAGCCGTGAGTTTGCGCTGCCTGGCACCCGTCCTCGCTACGCCCCGGACCGCCCGGTCGACGTCGAGCACTACCGGATCGCGGTCGCGCTGTTCCCCGACGAGCGGCGCATCACCGGGACCACCGGGGTCACCGCGCGGGTGCTCGCGCCCGAGATCAAGCGGGTCTGCCTCGACGCGGTCGAGCTCGAGATCACCGCGGTGCGCGAGGGCGACACCCCGCGCCGGTTCGAGCACGACGGTCGGATCCTGACCGTCGACCTCGGCGGGCCGCGCGCCGAGGGCAGTCGTTTCACGATCCAGATCGAGTACGCGGCCCGGCCGCGGCGCGGGCTCTACTTCGTCGGCCCCGACGCCGGCTACCCCGACAAGCCGTCGATGGCGTGGACCCAGGGCCAGGACGAGGACTCTCGCTACTGGTTCCCGTGCGTCGACACCCCCCACGACAAGGCGACCAGCGAGGTCATCGCCGAGGTGCCGGCGGCCTGGTACGCCCTGTCGAACGGCGAGCTGGTCACCGATCGCAAGGACGGCGAGCGCCGCACCCTGCACTGGCGGCACGCGACGCCGCACTCCTGCTATCTGGTCACGCTGGCCGCCGGCGATCTGATCACGATCGAGGCCAAGTGGCGCGACGTGCCGGTGACCTACCACGCGGCCCGCGGTCGCGAGGCCGACGCCCGCCGGACCCTGGCGCGCACCCCGGCGATGCTCGAGCTGTTCTCGGAGAAGTTCGGCGTCCCCTATCCGTATCCCCGCTACGCTCAGGTGTTCGTCGCCGACTTCATCTTCGGCGGCATGGAGAACACCAGCGCGACCACGCTGACCGACGCGGTCCTGCTCGACGAGCGGGCCGCGCTCGACGACGACGAGGACGCGCTGATCGCCCACGAGCTCGCCCACCAGTGGTTCGGCGATCTGGTCACCTGCCGCGACTGGGGCGAGGGCTGGCTCAACGAGGGCTTCGCCACCTACGCCGAGTACATCTGGCGCGAGCACAAGGACGGCCGCGACGCCGCCGACCTGACGCTCGACGAGTTCGCCGAGATGTACTTCCACGAGGACGGCTGCCGCTACCGCCGGCCGATCGCGACCAAGCTCTACGACGAGCCGATCGACATCTTCGATCACCACCTCTACGACAAGGGCGGGCGGGTCCTGCACATGCTGCGGCAGGTCGTCGGCGACGACCTGTTCTGGAAGAGCCTGCGCGTCTACCTCGAGAAGCACCGCCACGGCGTGGTCGAGACCCGCGATCTCGCGCGCGCGATCGAGGACGCCACCGGCCGCGTGCTCGACTGGTTCTTCAGCCAGTGGGTGATCGAGGGCGCCGGCCATCCCGAGCTCAAGCTCGGCACCAGCTGGGACGCCGACGCCGGCGTCATGACCGTGACCGTCGAGCAGACCCAGAAGGTGGAGGGCAAGACGCCGCTGTTCCGGCTGCCGACCACGCTGCGGTTCCGGGTCGGCGATCACGATGTCGACGTGCCGATCGAGATCATCGAGCCGCGGCACGCCTTCCACGTGCGGCTCGAGGCCGAGCCGACCCAGGTGATCTTCGATCCCGGGCGCACCATCCTCGCCACCGTCGACCACGACAAGGGCCTGCAGCTGTGGGCCAGCGAGCTGGGGTCGGCGACCTTCGCGATCGACCGCGGCTACGCGGCGCGCGCGCTCGGCGCCAAGGGCGGGCCCAAGGCGATGGCCGCGCTGACCACCGCGCTGACCAGCGATCCGTTCTGGGCGGTGCGCGGCACCGCCGCGGCCGCGCTCGGCACCCTGCGCGGCGACGACGCGCGCGACGCCCTGCTCGCGGCGCTCGCGGCCGAGCCGCACCCGCGCGCCCGCCGGGCGATCGTGAAGGCGATCGGCGAGCTGCGCGGCAGCGCCGCGGCCGCGACCGAGCTGGTCGAGCTGATCGAGCGCGGCGATCCCAGCTACTTCGTCGAGGCCGAGGCCTGCCTGGCGCTCGGCCGCCTGCGCGCGCCCGAGGCGCCCGCGGTGCTGCGCCGCGCGGCGACCCGCGAGTCGTACCTCGACGTCATCCGCTCGCACTGCTGGCGCGGCCTGGCCGAGGCCCGCGACGACAGCGCGATCGACCTCCTGATCGAGGCGACCGGGTGGGGCCGGCCGTCGCAGGGTCGCCGCGCTGCGATCTCGGCGCTGGCCCAGCTCGGCAAGGGCCGGCGCGATCGTGACGGCGTCCGGATCCGCGAGCAGCTCGAGGACCTGCTCGACGATCGCGACTTCCGGGTCACGATGTCGGCGCTCGAGGGCCTCGGCGTCCTCGGCGATCCGGGTGCGGTCGCCGCGCTCGAGCGGGCGGTGGGCCGCGCGCTCGACGGCCGGCTCAAGCGCCGGGCCCGCGAGGTGATCCGCGATCTGGGCGAGAAGGCCGGGCCGGCCGAGGAGATCAACCGGCTGCGCGACCAGGTGTCCGAGCTCCGGACACAGACCACGAGCCTGCGCGACCGGCTCGACCGGCTCGAGGTCCGGGTCGACCCGATCCGTGGCGATGATCACACCGGTAAGAAGGCGAAGAAGGTGGCGAAGAAGGCGGCGAAGGCCGCGCGCAAGCAAGGTGCGTGAGGCGAGCGGGAGTGGCGACCGCGCCGGCCCACGGTCGCGTGATACCGTAGCGGACCATGAGGACGTGCCTACCTAGCTTGCTCCTCCTCCTTACCGCGTGTTCGTTCCAGGGCGCCGACCCCGGCGAGGATGGGCGGGCGCCCCCCGACAGCGCGGTGCCCGATCCCGACGCCACCGACGAGCCCGACCCCGACGCGGGGTGTGCCGCGCGCTGCGACGGCAACCAGCTGATCACCTGCACCGCGGGCGTGCCCAACCCGCCGGTCGCGTGCGCGGTCGGGTGCGGCACCAGCGGCGGGCCTCACTGCCAGGAGATCGTGCCGTCCAACGGCGCGACCCGCGCCGACCTGCTGAACGTCACCAGCGGGATCGCGGTCGCCGCCGGCCAGACCGTCACGATCGACACCGACAGCGGCGCGATCACGCGCTCGAACGGCGCCGCCATTCGCGCTGCCGGCCCCGGCCTCGTGAACGGCATCGGCTTCCGGACCGCGAGCCAGGGCGGCAACGGGGTCCCCGAGATCGCGATCTTCTCGGTCGCGGCGCTGAGCGTGGCGGGCGCGAGCGGGATGACCGACGAGGGCGAGCTGAGCGTGATCGGCAGTCGGTCGGTGGTGATCCTCGCGGCCAACGCGGTCACCATCAGCGGCGTGGTCGACGTCAGCGCGGCGCGCGGCATCGGCGGCCAGGCCTCGGCCGGTCCCGGCGGCGGCACGGGCGCCACCGTCGCCGCCCCGGCCACCGGTTGCGCGCCCGGGCAGCCCGGCAACTTCGTGGTCGGCGCGCACACCGGCGGTGGTGGCGGCGGCAACGGCACCCTGGGTGCCGCGGGCGGCGCGGGTGGTGCCGGGAACACCACCGCGGGCGGCACGGTGACCGCGGAGCTCAGCGCCTGCAGCGGCGCGGATCTGGTGCCGCTCGAGGGCGGCTCCGGCGGTGGTCGCGGCTCCACCAATCCGGTCACCGGCGGCATCGTGGCGGCCATTGGCGGCGGCGGTGGCGGCGCCGTCCAGATCACGTCCTTCGTGTCGATCACCGTCAGCGGCGCCACCGCGGACCTCTACGCCGGCGGCGCCGGTGGGGATGGCATTGCGAGTGACGAGGGCGGCGGCGGTGCCGGCGCCGGTGGCGGCATCTTGCTCGAGGCGCCGACCGTCGCGATCAGCGGCGGACATGTCACCGCCAATGGCGGCGGCGGCGGCAGCGGCAAGGAAGCGCTGCGCGGCCAGAACGGGCTCCACGAGGCCGTGCGCGCCATCGGCGGCGCGGGCACTGGCATGGGCGACAACACCGGCCGCGGCGGGTCGGGTAGCATCGGCACGGCAGCGGGACAGGAAGCGACCGCGGGCAACGGCGGCACCGATGGCACGGGGGGCGGCGGCGGCGGTGCCGGTGTCATCCGGCTCAACGGCGTGAGCGCGCCTACGGTTACCGGCGGGGCCGTCGTCAGTCCCGCGCCCTCGGTCGGAACGCTCGCAGTCCAGTAACGGAACAATCGGACCGTTGCGTTCTGCCCCGGCGCTGAGCCGGTGCTGGGCGTTTCGCCCCGGCGGAGGAGGGGGCGACGTCTGCTTACGTGAGGCGCGCAGATCGCAGCCCCGGCGGGGTCAACGTGCGACCTCGCACACATGACCGCTGACAGCCTCGGACAGGCGCGAATGGCACGAGTCGTGAGTATGGCCATCTCGCCGCGCACGGGTAGGGGAACACCCCGCGCGGCGGAGAGAAGTCATGAACACGATCATCCGCTCTGTGTCGCGCGCCTCGCTGGCGTGCGTGTTCGCGGCCGGCCTGGCTGGCGTCGCGACGGCTGAGCGCCGACCGGTGCCGCTCGGCGTGGTCGGTGGCGCTGCGGTCCACGACCCGATCCCGCGCTCGACCTACATGATCTTCGACGCGGCGCCCGGCCACTCGGGCCCGGTGATGCCGAGCGCGATCGAGCACGCGGCGCCGACCGTCATCTACATGAACCGCATGGGCGGGACGTATTCCCCCGGGAACAACGACGCGCGCACCAACCGCTCGTCGATCCCCAGCACGACGTCGCGGATCAGCCCGTGGCGGGTCAGCGAAGCTGGCTGGCAGCAGGTCATGACGTGCATGCGCGGCCAGTTCGCGCGCTTCAACGTCACCGTGACCGACGTCGATCCCGGCAACGTGCCGCACATCGAGTCGGTGGTGGCCGGCTCGCCGCAGAACGTCGGCATGGGCAACGGTGTCGGCGGCGTGTCGCCATTCAGCAGCGACTGCTCGACGATCCCCAACTCGATCGTCTTCACGTTCGCCGAGGTCTACGGCACCGCGTATCGCAGCATCTGCGAGACCGCGGCCCAGGAGGTCTCGCACTCGTTCGGCCTCGATCACGAGTTCGAGTGCAAAGACCCGATGACGTACCTCTCCGACTGCGGCGTGAAGGAGTTCCAGAATCTCGCCGCGCGCTGCGGCGAGTACAGCGCGCGCACCTGCCAGTGCGGCGCCTCGACCCAGAACTCGGTGACGATGTTGACCGCCCGCCTCGGCGCGGCCAACAGCCCGCCGGTGGTCGCGATCACCCAGCCGGCGGCCGGCGCCACGGTCGCCCCCGGCTTCGCGATCGCGGTCAACGCGACCGACGCTGGCGCGGTCCAGCGGGTCGAGCTCTGGATCGACGGCGCGCTGGTCACCACCGACACCACCGCGCCCTGGACCTTCACGGCACCCGCGAGCGTCGGCGACGGCGCCCACACGGTCGAGGCGCGCGCGGTCGACGACGGCCTGGCGACCACCGCGTCCAGCGTGACCGTCACCGTCATGACCCCCAGCGGCGGCGGCGGCCCGGACGCCGGTACCGGCGGTGGCGGTGGCGGTGGTGGTGGTGGTGGCGGTGGCGGTGGCGGTGGTGGTGGCGGCGGTGACCCGGATGCGGGCGGCACCGGCGGCGGCGGGGCCGGTGGTGATGCCGGCGCCGGTACGTCCAGCGAAGGCAGCCCCGAGGTCACCGGCGGCTGCGCCACCAGCGGTGGCGGCACCGGAGCCGCCACCCTCCTGCTCGTGGCCATCGGCGGCCTGCCCCTCGTCCGTCGGCGCCGCCACGCCTCGGATTGCGAGGGCCCGGAACCTCGCCGCACACCGCTGACTCTCCCGCCCACCTGCTATTGACACCGGCGACGGCCTCGTCTAGAACGCTCTGACCTCGCGGACAAACGCGGGCGGATAGCTCAGCGGAAGAGCATAGCCTTTACACGGCTGTGGTCGCAGGTTCGAACCCTGCTCCGCCTACGAGCCACTGAAAACTTGGAGCGGTAGTTAAGTCGGTTATAACGCCGGCCTGTCACGCCGGAGGCCGCGGGTTCGAGTCCCGTCCGCTCCGCCAGTCGTCCCTGGCCCTCAACCTGGACGCCACGAGAATCAGCAGGGAAACCTGCTGATTCTTTTGCGTTTTCGGGCAACGGTGTCGCTGCACCAGAGCGTCCTGAATCGGGAATTGAGCGAAAGACGGGTGAACTTTCGCCCATGCTCTCGCGCTCTGGGGGAGCGGCCCTGGGCTTGACTGCCCCGCTCGCTCCCGTTGGATCCGGAGCATGCTCCGGAAGGAGCGGGAGCATGCTCCGGATCGAGCGCGGCGATCTCCGGAGAGTCGCGCGGGAGAATTTCTCCGGAGATCGGGAGAGGTCGGGAGATTCTCTCCGGACCGCGCGGGAGATTCTCTTCCGGAAGTCGGGAGATTCTCTCCGGAAGGGTCGGGAGATTCTCTCCGGAGGCGCTGGTCGGGAGATTCTCCGGCACCCGCAGGTGGGCTGGCGCCGAGCCGGCCGGCAGCTTCGGACCTTCGGAGCTCGCTTGCCCGTGACCTGCGACGTCTGCTCCGGCCTCCACCCGCTTTGTGCGCCGTGCCTGCCCAAGCATGTCGAAGCCCACACACGGCGATCGCCCGCAGCGCCGGCGAGAAATGGGGCCGGCGGTTACTCGGGACGGTGCGGCCTGGCCTGACACCGAGGTTGCCGGCATCGTCGCCCGCGAGCTGGTCGCCGACCTGGCCGCGTACGAGGCCGCCGCGTTGGAGCCGCTCGCCACGACGTGCCGCGAGGCAGCTTGGGCGTCTACGATCGGGGGCCGGTGCTCCGGAGCTCGGTGGCGTTCCGGGTGGCAGTGGCGCGACGAGCTCCCGGTCCCCGCCCACCGCGTCACCCGCCGCGCGCGCACCGAGCCGTTCCACGTCGGCCACGTCGCCGAGATCCGTCGGGCCGAGCGTCGCGCGCCCGCCGAGCGCCCGGCTCCACCGGCGGCCGCCCCGCCACCCGCCGCCGCGCCGCGCGCGGGTCTCGAGCACCTGGTGCGAACCGGGCTCCGTCACCTGGTCGCCCGCGCTCGCCGCATCACCGATCAGCTCGAGGCCCGGCTGGGCTCGCCGCCCGGCGGCCGCTGAACCGCGGCCAGGAGCCGCGACTCACAGTCCCCCCACCTGGCACGATCCGTGGATAGGGTGCGGCCATGCGCGCCTCGCTGCTCGGTCTCCTCGTCATCACCGTCTCCGCCTGCAGCGAGGCCCGGCCCGAGGACCTCGAGCTGCACGGCATGGGCGAGTATCACCTGTTGGGCGGCCGCGAGGTCTGGCATCTCGAGGTGCTGGCGCCGGCGGCACCGTCGGAGATTCGCGTCGAGTACGGCACCGCGAGCGGCCCCCTGAACGAGCAGCGGGGGATCCTGACCGCGGCGGCCCAGGTCCGCCTGGACGAGGCGCTGATCCACCTGGCCGACCACTGGGACAGCGACCTGTCACAGTGCCGCGACGACTGCTGGGACTTTGTCTCGTACGGGGTCACCGACCGGGACGGGCGCTCGATCGGCGGGCAATACAGCACCCCACCAGCGGCGTTCGCCCCGCTCGACAGTCTCGGCCGCGACGTGACCCACGAGCTGAGCGGCTGCGGCCCGCGCGTGCTGACCGAGCCGTCGCCCGCGTGCCTCGATTGAGGTCGCGGCGGGTCAGGTGACCTCGCGCCCGCGTCACCGCGCGGGTACCGGCACATCGCCGGTGGTGCCCCACGAGACGGTGCGGGCGGCGCCGCTGGCCTGCCGGATCGTCCACAGCGCGGTCGTGCTCGACCAGGTCGCGAGGTCGACGCGACCGTTGCCGTCGTAGTCGGCCGGGAAGGCGTTGGGCTGCTACGGCCGCCGCCGTGCAGCACTCGATCATGGTCCTCGCGAGTACGCGTGCCGACGGCACCGGCTACGTCGGCGAAGGGCTCGACGTTTACCTGTGGTGGTACCTGGGCGTCGTTGTCGCCCCGATCGTGATCCTGATCTGCATCGCGCTCTACCTCCGGCTCCGACGGTCGCGGCCCACCGCGCCCGAGGCCAGCCAGCCAGCCGAGTTGCCCCGCGCGCGAGTCCACGTGCGCGACAAGACCTAGCGCTGGGAGCTGTGCCGCTGCGCTTTCGTGCTCCATCACCATCCACCGTCCGTTGATCCTGGTCCTTCTTGAGCAGCTCGGCCAGGGCGCCGAGGTTGACCGGCGACCCGGCGGCGGCCGCGGCGAGGGACGCGATCCAGAGGGCAACTTCGAGGGTGGGCAAGGCTGGCCGGCAGAGCAGAGCGAGTGCCGGCCGCAATCTAGGTCGTCCCCCTCGAATGCGGAGCGGGAAGTTGTCCGCGAGGACCGTCCAGCGCTCGGCGACGCCGTCCATCGGCGCGGCTAGAGCCCGCCGTCCACCAGCAGCGGCGATCACGTCTCCAAGCGGTGGTGGGTGAGTTGTTCCAAGGTCCTTCCCAGGGCCGCTGGCCATCCAGGAGCGGGTGTGCCCTGTAGCGCCCGGCGGCCGCGGCTGTCCAGCCTGTCGCCGCCGCGTACACATCCGCGCTCGGGACTACCGCCGCGGTTGCCGGATCTCATGGACGGGACCGTATGAATCAGTCCATCAAGCTCTTGTAGGCACACCGGGTGCGCCCGATCAGGAACCCTTCACTATTCCTCAAGTCGAGCGCGCTCGCAGTTCGCTCGCGCGAGCCGGCGGGCAGCCGTGCATCGTAGGCCTCGAGCAGGCCCTCGGTGAGATCGAACACGAGGTGGACCGGTGCCAGCGAGTCGTCGTCGAGCACGACATCAGCGGGACCGCTTCCCACGGTGAACGGGGGCGGTGGCAACCGGATCGTGGTGCCGACCTGAGGGCCCGAAAGAAGCACCAACCACGAGACCGCCGGTGCGGTCGGTGAGGCGATCGAGAGCATCCCCATTCTCTTGACCGCGCGCATCGGCGCGGGCGGTGGTGCCGTCGGCGCCGGGGGCGGCTCGCACACGTGGTCGACGAATGCGACGCAGTGATGATCGCGCGCGCGGACCATGGCCTCGTCCTCGCTTGAGCACCAGTACACATTTCGCCGGCATTCCTCGCAGTGGCGTACGTTGGGCACATCGGTCCGGTGCAGCGATCCCCACGTGCGCTGGCAGAGGAAACGGAAGCGAGGGTCGGCACGGCTAGGATCGGGCTTGCTCATGGCGTGGGTTTCGTCCAGCGGTGTGCTGGGTTGTCGACTCTGCCGGTGCAGGCGTCGAACCGTCCGTCGCGCCACTGTCAGTTCGGCCGGTGAGGATCGGCGTTCGGCCGTCGCGCTGTCTGGCCCGCGGCGTGTTGACCGCTGGGGCACGAGTTCTAGCCCCGCAACGGGAGCCACGCGGAGAACCCAACCGCTCTCTTTCGGCCGACGTCGGCGCCCACCGGTGGCGTAGAAGAGCTGAATCCCAAAGGGTTTCGTGCGGCGCCGATCTGGCCCCTGTTAACCACTCGGTTCCGCTGAGGCCCGGTCACGCTCTCTGCCGAGCGTTCTCGGGGAGAGAGTCGCCCCAGTGGTTAACAAGCGGGAGAGCGTGCTCTCCGGAGAGCGGCGAACGATGGGGGCAGCACGGTCTCCGGAGAGTGTCCGGAGATTCTCCGGAGAGAATTCGCCAGGATTCTGCTTTGGTTCCGATGATATGAACGGTTCAGGCGACGGGGATTCATCGACCCGCACCACCCTCGCCGGGTGCCGGGGCTGGTGAGGGTGGGGCCGTTCGCCCGCTCTCCCGCAGAGAGTCCGGAGAGGCGTACGCGGAAGCGAGTCCCTCGGGCATCGGCGATGTCCAAGCAGGAATGACGCACCGGAGCGATCGCCGGAGCCGAAGCCAGAGAGCGTGGCGCCGCGGTTGGTTGCAGCCGATCATCGGGGATTGATCCCCGCCGTCGCACTCGCACCGGCGGGAGCTGGCAAAGAGCAGGAGTCCGCAACCGGAACGCGGGGGCGCCGACAGCTCATGTATGAGTCCACGCATGTCGAAAGCGTCGTGTCGGGCCTGGCGAGTCGATTCCGCAGCGAGGATGTCGCGATGAGCCGGGGAGCCAACCATCGGTACCTGCTCGGCTACTGGCTGCACGCGTCCGTCCATCCGTTCACGAGGCCGCGGGCGTTCAGCTGGAAGCTGTTGGCGATCTGGCTGGCGCTGATCGTGGTGTTCACGTTGACGTACGACGTCATGACCGGCGACTACGCGTGGGCGCCTGACCCCCGGGTGACACTGTTCGTCGTCGTCGTCGGCCTGCTGAGCTCTTGCGTCTTGTACTACCGATGGGCCAGGGCCGACTCCGTGGCCGACTCCGTGTCTGACTACTGGACGGACCTGCAGCACCCCGGACCCGATCGGCTGGTCGAGCGCGTGACGCAGCAGCTGAAGAGCGCGCAAGAGCTGCCGGACTTCGACGCATTCATGGCGCAGGCCCTCGCGCTCAGCCACGCACTCTATGGCCGCGGCGACGACGCGAACCGGGCCCTCGCCGCCATCGAGTGGAGCGGACGGGCGCCGCTGATCCAGGGCGTCGGCCTGGTCGGCGAGGGCCTGGTCGAACTGCTGTGCCGCCGTGATGCCGAACGCGCGCGGCTCCTCTTCTGCCAGGCCGGCGCCCTCACCTCGATGAGCCTGTCGGTCCCTGGCGCCGCGGACGGCGAGCGGCACATCGGCGCGCTCGTTGCGGTCTCCGACGTGGCGCTCGGTCGCGAGTCGCCGACCAGCGCGACCCGGCTCGCGGATTGTGCCGAGGATGATCGCTTCCCACCCATGAAGCTCATCGCGACCTTCGGTCTCGCCGTGGTCGCGACCCGCTCGGGGGATCGTGCCCGCGCCGCCGAGCTGCGCGGGTTCCTGACCCGCGTGGCGCCACACTGCACGCCGCTGCACCGTGAGCCTGACGCACTTGTCGCCGCCGACCGCGAGCCGCCGTCGCCCGCTGCTCCTGGCCCGGTCTCGTCGGCGCTCCAGCCCCGGAGCCCGCTACAGAATGCTCGGTAAATCCACGGGTTCTCGACGGAGCGGCGTCGGAGGCCGAAGCTAATTTTACGGTGGGTATCCGTCCAGGAGGCGAGCCATGAAAGGCCGTGGGCCATGATCGCGACAGAGGGTTGGGCCCGCGTTTGGCGGCTACATCAGCAACCGCCAGGCCACCCGGTTGCCCGCCGCAGTTGAGCGCGAGGTCAGCGAGATCGCCGCCGTTCGTCGACGATCATCGCACGCGGTGACGACACCCACCAGCCGCGCCATCGCCTCGGTGTGCTGGTGATGGTCAAGACCGGCGACCTCCGCGGCGCGATCGCCCGCGTGGCCATCGTGGTAGGCGTCGACGAGTGCCGCCAGGTCCGGGTGTTCGTCGGCGAGGCACGATATGACCCAGACGAACAAGGCGAGTCGCTCGCGTGGGGCACGACGGGAGGCAGCGGGCCGCCGCACGCGCGCGCGTCGTCGACGTCGCGCCGCCTCGAGCTCGTTCCCGGTGGCTGGATGGGCATCGCGGAACGTGCGCACGTCGTGGCGAACATTCCCCTCGAACTGAAGCCGGTGGACGACGACGCCGCATGCGAGGCCATCAAGGCGGGCAACGTCGATGCCGAGCAGCCGGGCAAACCCGGCCGGCGGGCCGTCATCCAGGATAGAATTCTACGGTGGCGGTGTACGCGACGATGCGGGGAACGGTCGATGGCGATCACCGAAAACAGTTGATGGCGATCACCGAAACCGGTCGATGCCGATCGCCGAAAACGGCGATGGCGATCGGCGGTCGGACCAGGTCGGAGGTGACCAGGTCGTGATCGCGGCGGCGTAGGCGCCGGGGGGTAGCCCCCGTCGGTACGCCCCAGCGTTCGGAGGCCTTCAGGGCCCGCGAGCGACGCAGGACGGTGCTTCAGGCCGCGTCTCCGGTAGGAGACGCGATGCCCACGGAGCGACTGTCGATGCGAAAGACCCGCGAGATTCTCCGATTGAAGTGGCTGCTCGCGCGCAGCCACCGCGAGATCCAGCGCGCCACCGGCGCTGGGCTCGGCACGATCAGCGACACCGCGACCCGGGCGACGGCCGCGCAGCTGGACTGGGGCGCGGTCGAGCAGTTGAGCGACGACGCGCTGGAGGCGCGGCTGTACCCGCCGGCGCCGGCGGCGCGGCGGCCGCTGCCGGCGCCGGCGCATATGCACATCGAGCTGCGGCGCCCGGGCGTGACCTTGCGGCTGCTGCACGAGGAGTATCTGGGCCTGCACGCGGACGGCTACGGCTACACGCAGTTCGTCACGCACTACCGAGAGTGGGCTGGCGCGCAGCGCGTGACGATGCGGCAGGTCCATCTCGCCGGCGACAAGGTCTTCGTCGACTACTCGGGCAAGAAGGCGGCGATCGTCGACCCGGCCACCGGCGCGCGCGTCGAGGTCGAGCTGTTCGTCGCCGTACTGGGCGCGTCCAACTACACCTGGGCCGAGGCGACGCGCACGCAGCGCTCGCACGACTGGATCGACAGCCACGTGCGGCTGCTGGAATTCCTGGGCGGCGTGCCGCGCGCGATCGTGCCCGACCAGCTGAAGAGCGGCGTCGTGGTAGCGAGCCGCTACGAGCCCGGCATCCAACGCACGTACGAGGAGCTGGCTCAGCACTACGGCACGACGATCTTGCCGGCGCGGCCCGCGCACCCGCGCGACAAGGCGTTGGTCGAGAACGGCGTGCTCCTGGTCCAACGCTGGATCTTGGCGCGCCTCCGCAACCAGACCTCTTTTCACTCGACGAGCTGAACCTGCGCATCGGCGAGCTGATCGAAGACTTCAACGGCCGCGTGATGCGGCGCTACGGCAAGAGCCGCCGCGAGCTCTTCGCCGCGCTCGACTGTCCGGCACTCGGACACCTTCGCCCCGACCGCTTCATCTACGGCGAGTGGAAGCGCGCCAAGGTCAACCTCGACTACCACGTCGACGTTCTTCATCACCTGTACTCCGTGCCGTACACGCTGGTGCACGAGGAGGTCGAACTGCGCGCGAGCGCGATGACGATCGAGGCCTTTCATCGCGGCAAGCGCGTCGCGTCGCACGTGCGCAGCCACCAGCGCGGTGGCTTCACCACCAACCCGGAGCACATGCCATTGGCGCACCGCAAGCACGCCGAGTGGACGCCCGAGCGGATCACCGCATGGGCCGGCCAGACCGGGCCGCACACCCGCGCGCTCGCCGAGGCAATCCTCGCCGAGCGCAAGCATCCCGAGCACGGCTACCGGTCGTGCCTCGGCATCATGCGTCTCGCCGAGCGCTACAGCGCCGAGCGACTCGAGGCGGCGTGTCGTCGCGCGCTGGCCGTCGGTGCCCGTTCGTACACGCGCGTCGAATCGATCTTGCGCGCTGGCCTCGACGCCGCGCCCTTGCCCGGGGCTGAAGAGGCGACGGGACCCAGCGTCACGCACGAGAACATCCGCGGCCCCGGCTACTACCACTGACCGGTGTCCGCATCGCGGACATTTCTATCGACCCGTCCGGCCACCGGACACACGGAGATCTCAACATCATGTTGCACGAACCGACCATCGAGAAGCTCAAGGCCATGAAGCTCGACGCCATGGCCGCCGCCTGGGCCGAGCAAAGCGCTCGCCCTGATGTCGCGCGCCTGTCCTTCGACGAGCGCTTCGGCCTGCTCGTCGACGCCGAGTGGCTCGATCGCGAGAACAAGCGCCTCGGCCGCGTCCTCCGGGAGGCCAAGCTCCGCATCAGCGGCGCCTGCATCGAAGACATCGACAGCGACGCCAAACGCGATCTCGACCGCGCCGTGATCCGTCAGCTCGCCGCGTGCCGCTGGGTCGTCGAGCACCAGAACGTTCTCATCACCGGCATGACCGGAACCGGCAAGACCTACGTCGCCTGCGCGCTCGCACAGCAGGCGTGCCGAAAGGGCTACCGCGCCGTCTACCGCCGTGCGTCGCGTCTCTTCGCCGAGCTCGCGCTCGCCCGCGCCGATGGCACCTACGCCCGCGTCCTCACCAAGCTCGCCAAGGTCGACGTCCTCGTGCTCGACGACTGGGCGATGGCGCCGATCACCGACGCCGAGCGCCGCGACCTCCTCGAAGTCCTCGAAGACCGCTACGGCACCCGCTCCACAATCGTCACCAGTCAGGTGCCCCACAAGCGCTGGCACGAGCACATCGGTGACCCCACCCATGCCGATGCCATCTGCGACCGCTTGATCCACAACGCTCACCGCCTCAACCTCAAGGGCCCCTCACGCCTCCGCTCGGAGGACGACTCTAACCCCGCCAAGTAACCCACCACCGTCCGCGTCGCTTCGCTCCGATCGCCATCCGCCGATTCGGGCGATCACCATCGACCGGTTTCGGTGATCACGATGGCCGTCCCCCGCACGCGAGCTCGCTGCAGGTTCCGGGGCAGTAGACCTGGCCGGTGTCGCAGGCCCGGCACACGTGGAACACCGCCTCGCAGCGCTCGCAGCGAACCTCGCGAAGGCTATCGGGATCGGCGGGGACGAGACACATCCAGATCGCGGCGCGGGCTTGACCACGCCCCGCCGCCGGTCTTTAAACTCCGCCGCGCGGAGGCGCAAGATCATGGCTCATCGCCACAAGAAGCTCACCCCGGCCGCGCGGCAGCACCGTCAGGCCCAACAGCAGGAACGCGCTCGACTCGAGGCCATCACCGGCATGACCGAGCATCTCACCTGCCTGGCCTCGCTCGCCGCCCAGGTTGCCGACGACTGCGAGGACCAAGTCCAGGCTCTCGAGTTCGACCTCGCCAGCTCGCGCCTCGCCGCCGAATTCTGGGCCGGCCACCCGGCGGCCCAAGACGTCGTCGCGACGCTCACCGACCTCGAGGCCGAGCACCAGCGCCACTCCGATGCGGTCGCCGCGCTCGCCGCTCGGTTCGACGCCTTTGTCCACAGTCAGGCCAACCACCACCACGTTCACTTGCGCCCCACCGAGC
>JBKJLC010000058.1:0-81648 GCA_046597055.1 Kofleriaceae bacterium
GGACGACCGCCTCGACTTCGTCACCCTTCTTGAAGACGTCCGAGGGGTGCTTGACGTGCTTGGTCCAGCTCATGTCGCTGATGTGGACGAGGCCGTCGATGCCCTCTTCCACGCCGACGAAGATGCCGAAGTCGGTGACGTTCTTGACCTGGCCGCGGATGACCGAGCCCATCGGGTACTTGTCCTCGAGGAGCGTCCACGGGTTCGCCTCGATCTGCTTCATGCCGAGGCTGATCCGCTTGCTCTTCGCGTCCACGTCGAGCACGAGCGCCTCGACCGCGTCGCCCGACGAGATGATCTTCGAGGGGTGCTTCACGCGCTTCGTCCAGGACATCTCGCTGATGTGCACGAGGCCCTCGACGCCGGGGTACAGCTCGATGAACGCGCCGTAGTCCGTGATGCTGACGACCTTGCCCTTGACGCGGCTGCCGACCGGGAACTTCTCCTCGGCCACCGCCCACGGGTCCTCCTGGATCTGCTTGAGGCCGAGGCTGACGCGCTCCGTCGCGGGGTCGAACTTGAGGACGACGACGCGGATCTCGTCGCCGACGTTGAGCATCTCGCTCGGGTGCTGGACCCGGCCCCACGACATGTCGGTGATGTGGAGCAGGCCGTCGATGCCGCCGAGGTCGATGAACGCGCCGTAGTCGGTGAGGTTCTTGACGACGCCGGTGAGGACCACGCCCTCCTTGAGCTTCTCGAGGGTGCCCTTCTTGAGCTCCTCGCGCTCCTTCTCGAGCAGCGCGCGGCGCGAGAGGACGATGTTGCCGCGCTTCTTGTTGAACTTGATGACCTTGAACTTGAAGTTCTGGCCGAGGAACGCATCGAGGTTGCGCACAGGTCGAAGGTCGACCTGCGAGCCGGGGAGGAACGCCTTCACGCCACCGCGAATGGTGACGGAGAGTCCACCCTTCACCCGGGCGCTGATGGTTCCTTCGATCAACTCGTCGCGTTCGCACGCGGCCGAGATCTCGTCCCACACCTTGAAGCGGTCGGCCTTCTCCTTCGAGAGCACGACCATTCCGGCATCGTTCTCACGCGACTCGAGGAGGACATCGACCATGTCGCCCGCGTGGACCTGGATCGTACCGTCGGCACCGCGGAACTCCTCCAAGGGCACTTGGCCCTCGGACTTGTACCCGATGTCGACGATCGCGTAGTCCTTGCCCACCGAGATGACCGTACCGCGGAGAATCTCGCCTTCCTTGGCGTTCTCCTGCAGCAGGCTCTCCGCGAACAGCGCGGCGAAGTCCTCGTCGTGGTGACTTCCAGCGTCTACCATTTGCAAAACAGAGCTCCTGAACTTGGATTTGCGAGGCCCTGCCGGCCGCGCAGGCGGCAAGAGGTACGGGAATAGCTGGCGGTTGTCAACCCGGAAGGCCTGCACTGCAGCGGAAGCACAAGCCTACCCCTCCCGGGTCCCCGCACCACCGCAATATAGGCGGCAGGCCCCGCTGCCGCCGAGCTGGCGCGCGCGCGCTCGGGGCCCGGGACGACCTGGGTCAGCGCAGGCGGCGCTGGACCTCTCCCTCTATAGTGTCCACCACCTGATCGAGCGTGAGGGCGGATGAATCGACCAGGACTGCGTCGTCGGCCGCGCGCATCGGGGCCACGTCGCGGCCGGCGTCCCGGGCATCGCGCTCGCGGATCTCGCGCAGGGTCTCCTCGAAGTCGCCGCCGTCCGCAAGCTCGTCCAGCCGGCGCCGGGCCCGCTTCTCATCCGAGGCGGTCAGGAAGAACTTGGCACCGGCGGTCGGGAACACCACCGTGCCGGTGTCCCGGCCCTCGACCACCACCCCACCCCGTCCGCCCATCCGCCGCTGGAGATCGAGCAGGGCGGCCCGGACCGCGGGCAAGGCCGAGACCCGCGACGCGGCCTGTGAGGCCGCCGGGGTCCGGATCGCCGCGGTGACGTCCTCGCCGGCCACGAGGACATGGTTGACGTCCCCTTCGAGCGCGAAGTCGATCGCGAGGTGGTCGGCGATCGCGGCCAGCGCCGCCTCGTCCTCCAGGCCGATCCCGCGGCGGAGCGCGGTCACGGCGACCGCGCGGTAGATCGCCCCGGTATCGAGGAGACGGTATCCGAGGCGGCGGGCCAGCTGCCTCGCCACCGTCGACTTGCCGGCCCCGGCAGGACCGTCGATCGTGACCACCAACATCCGCGGACACTAGCCCGGATCATTCGCGCCGTCGACGCCCGCGCGGCCCCGGGCCACCACCCGGCCCGGTGCAGCCGCCCCCCGGCACCACGTCGCCCGCCTCGCGATGCGACGCCCGACCCGGCACGGGTCGCCCCGCTTTGCTACGATGATGGCCGTGATCGACGGGGCGACCACCCAGCTGGACCTGCCGGCGCCCGGACGCTGGCGGGTCTTCGCCGACGCGGTCGCGCTCACGCTCGGCGTCAACGTGTGGCTGTCGCTGGTGCTGGTCCCGGCGATCCACGTGCGCGCGCTGGGCTCGGCCGGGCGGGTCGCGCTGGTCCTGCTCCCGCTGGCCGCGCTCGCCACCGGCGTGTGGCGGCGCAGCGAGCTGTGGCTGCTCGGCGCGTTCCCGTCGGCGCTGCTGGTCCCGATCTCGATCACGCCGGCGATCGCCTCGCCGCACCTGTACGGGCCGATCCGGTTCGCGGTGGTCGCGCTTGGCATCGTCGGGTATTTGCTGTCGGGCTCGTTCTTCGCGGCCTTCCACGAGCCGGCGCGGCCGACCAGCACCCGGTCACTGGCATCGTCGACCGCGGCACGTCCGCCGCGCTGGCGCCGGCGCGAGCGCATGTACTGGGAGCTGACCACGCTTGCCGTGGTGTGTCCGGCCCTCGGCCTCTACTGGGTCAACTTCGACGAGGGCATCACCCAGTTCCTCACGCAGATGTACCCGGGCCGGGTCGCCGGCATGCTGACCCTGCTCAACGTCGCGGTGCTGGCGCTGTGGCTGGTGCTGTACCTCCACGTGTTCCTGGGCGCGCTCCGCCCCCACCGCACCGGGGATCGCGACGTGGTCACCGATCTCGCGGTCGCGCGCGCCGAGGCCCAGAAGGGTCGCCCGCGGCTGCGCTTTCACCTCGCGGTGGTCAGCGCGCTCACGTTCATGGCCCTGCTCGTGTACCTCCGCCACCTCTAGTGCTCCAGGATCCCATGCGCCGCTACTTCTTCGAGATCCTCGCCTTGGCGCTCATCGGCGGCAGCATGTTCTTCTTCAAGGAGGCGGTCGACTACCTGGCGCGCCGCGACTACATCGCCGCGCTGATCGTGATGGTGGTCGGCATGTCGGTGATCACGGTGGGCAAGGAGATGGCGCGCCTGGCCCTGGTCCAGCGCGATTGACCATGCGCGCCGCCGGCCTCGCCCGTGTGCTCGGCGTCCTCGGCGCGATCGCCGGCTGTGGCGACCACGCGCCCCCCCCGCCTCCGGCCGCGCCACCGCCGGTGGTCGCGTCGCTCGAGGCGCCGTCGGCCGGCCCCGCCGACGTGGTGGTCGCGCGGGTCGACGGCCGGCCGGTCTGGGGCTCCTGCGTCGCGGCCCAGGCCGCCGGTCAGCCCGACCGCCGCCGGGCCGCGCTCGACGAGTGCGTCGCGCTCGAGCTCGGCGCCCAGGAGGCCGAGCGGCGCGGGCTCGACCGCGATCCCGACGTGATCGAGCAGACCACCCGCGCGCTGGTCGCCCGCCTGGTCGACGTCGAGCTCACCGCCCGGGTGAAGACGATCGCCGACCTGCCGCGCGACCTGGTCGACCCGGTGTTCGCCAAGCAGGCCGGGCGCATGCACCGCCCCGAGCTTCGGTCGAGCTTCTTCGTCCGCATCGAGCTGCCGGCCGGGAGCGAGGGCACGCCCGAGGACCGGGCCGCCGAGGCGGCGATCCGGGCCGCCCACGCCAGCCTGGCCGGTCGCAAGGACCTGTTCCCGGTCGACCTCGAGCGGGCGGTGAGCACGGCGGCCGGCGCGATGAAGACCCAGCGCGCCGCCCCCGACCAGCGCACGCGCGATCGGCTCCAGCCGTACTACGGGGACGCGCTGTACGCGGTGCCGGCGGTCGGGATGGTGACGCCGCCGGTCCGCGGCCGCTACGGCTGGGACATCATCCTGTACACCGACGGCCTGCCGGCGCTCGAGACCTCGCGCGAGGACCTGATGACGCAGCTGTTCGCGCCGCTGCGGCCGGTGTACTTCGAGCGCTGGTCGAACCAGCTCGGCAAGGCGCACCAGGTCGAGGTGCTCGTCGATGCCACGACCCTGCGCGCCGCGCTCGGGGGCGACGACGATCCCGCGCCGGCCCCGGCGTCACCGGTGACGCCGCCGCGATGAAACCCTTCGCCCACATCCTCGACGCCGCGCTCCGCCAGACCCCGGGCGCGCTCGGCTGCGCGTTCGCCGCCAGCGACGGCGAGATGGTCGACTTCATCACCGGCGGCGACGTCACGGACTGGGCCATCCTCATCGCGCATTACGGCGTGATCCTCGCCAACCTCGAGGCCGCGCTCGACACCAAGCACTTCGGCGGCGCCGAGTACTTCGTGGTCGAGAACGGCAGGCTCGACGTGGTCGTGCACACGGTCGCGGACGGCTACTTCGCGCTGCTCGCGTTGCACAAGCCAGCCTGCCTCGCCGCGGCCCTGGTGGCGCTGCGCCGGGCCGCGACCGAGCTGCGCCGGGAGATGCGATGACCCGCGCCGCCGCCGCCGCGCTCGCGATCGTCACGACGGCGCTGGCGACCCCGGCGCTGGCGCAAACGCCGGCGCCCGCCCCAGCCCCATCGCCGTCCTCGGACTACGATCCTGGTAGCAAGGAGTGGAACGGGCTCTACACCTACACCCGCCTGATCGCCGGGCTCGGCTTCGAGGTGGTGGCGGTCGGCGCGCTCGAGTGGGGCGACCTCGACGAGCGCGACATCCTGATCCTGCTCTACCCGCTGCAGCGGGTGGATCCGGCGCGGGTGTCGGCGTTCGTCCAGGCCGGCGGCCACGTGGTGATCGGCGACGACTTCGGCGAGGCCGGCGACGCGCTGTCGCGGCTGGGGCTCCTGCGCGCCGACGTCGGGACGCCCGAGGCGCGCAGCTACTATCGGTCGCGCCTGTACGCGCCGGTCGCGACCCCGCTGATCGCCGGGCACCCGCTGGTCCGCGGCGTCACCGAGGTCGTCACCAACCACCCCGCGGTGCTGACCGAGGTGGTCGGCGCGGTGCCCGTGATCGGCTTCGGCGACGGCCGCGGCGCCATCGTGGTCGCCGGCGAGCACGGAACCGGGCGGTTCGTGGTGGTGTCCGACCCCAGCATCTTCATCAACCGCATGCTGCAGTTCCCGGGCAACGTCACGCTGGCCATCAACACGCTGCGCTGGCTCGACCGCGAGGGTCGCGTGCGCCGGGTCGTGCTGCTGCGCGGCGACGTGCCCATGTACGGCGAGCCGCGGCCGTTCATCGACGACGCCGGGATGACCCCGTTCGGTCGCTCGGTCGCCGGCTTCAACCGGTGGCTCGAGCAGCGCAACGACTGGCTGCTGACCCCGGCCGCGATGCAGGTGATCGGCGGCGCGCTCGCGATCGCGCTCGCGATCTTCGCGCTGGCCGCGATGCCGCCGTGGCGGCGAATCCCGCTCGACGGTCGCTGGCTGCGCCTGCTCCGGCCCCAGCGCGACGCCGGCGAGCTGTCCGAGCTGGTCGCAGCCGCCGATCGCGGCGCGACCAACTTCCTCCTGCCGGCCGCGGTCCTGCGCGACAGCGCCGCGGCCGCCCTCGCCCGCGCCACCGGCACCGTCGATCCGCTCTACCAGCTGGCGCCGGCCGAGCTGGTCGAGCGCATCACCCGCGCCAAGGGCGCCGAGGCCGGCACCACCGCCGCGCGCCTGCACAAGCGGCTGCGCGCGCTGCCCGGCCGCTCGCAGGCCAGCGCGCCGTGGACCCGCGGCCAGATCTCGCGACGGGAGCTGCAGGAGCTCCACGCCGACGTGCTCGAGCTATACCGTAGCCTCGGCGAAGAACCGTAAGAACGACTGGACCCGACATGGCCAAACCCGGAATCGCTCGTGAACACCTGGCCGGCGTCGGCGACGTCGCCCGCGCCATCATCGACGAGGTCGGCAAGGCCTTCATCGGATCGCCCGGCATCGCCGAGACCCTGCTCACCGCCTTGATCGCCCGCGGCCACGTGCTGGTCGAGGGCATCCCCGGGGTCGCCAAGACCACGCTGGTGAAGGCGTTCGCGCAGACGATGTCGATGAGCTTCCGCCGGGTCCAGTTCACGCCCGACCTGTTGCCGTCCGACATCACCGGCACCTACATCCTCGACATGCGGACGAACACCTTCGTCCTGCGCGAGGGCCCGATCTTCACCAACGTGCTGCTCGGCGACGAGATCAACCGGGCCCCGGCCAAGACCCAGTCGGCGCTGCTCGAGGCGATGCAGGAGTCGCAGGTGACGATCGAGGGCGAGACCCGCCCCCTGGGCGCGCCGTTCATGGTGCTGGCGACCCAGAACCCGATCGAGCAGGAGGGCACCTACCCGCTGCCCGAGGCCCAGGTCGACCGCTTCCTGATCAAGCTCAAGATGACCTACCCGGAGGGCCCCGACGAGAAGCGGATGCTCACCACCTACGACCGGCCACCGCCGGCGGTGCGCGCGGTGGTCGGGGTCCAGGAGATCCTCCGCCTGCAGGCGCTCGCGCAAGAGGTGTTCATCGCCGAGGAGCTGGTCGACTACATCCTCGGGCTGGTCCAGTACACTCGCAGCCACGCGCGGGTCTACCTGGGCGCGTCACCGCGAGCTGGACTGGCGCTGCTCCACGCGTGCAAAGGGCTGGCGCTGATCCGGGGCCGCGACTTCGCCCTGCCCGACGACGTCCGCGCGCTGGCGCCGCTGGTGCTCGCGCACCGCATCCTGATGACGCCCGACGCCGAGCTCGAGGGCGCCACCGGCACCGCGGTGATCACCGAGGCGCTCGCCAAGGTGAGCTACAAGACCCCACGCCGATGATCCCGTCCCTCGCGACCCGCGGCAAGCTGGTGCTCGCCAGCGCCGCGATGATGGTGCTGGTCGGCGCGTTCCGGGGCGCGCCGCCGCTGGTCGCGATGGGCGGCGCCGTGCTGATCGCGCTGCTGGCCGCCTACCTCGGCTTCTACCCGACCGCGGTGCTGCTGCGCCGCAAGAAGATCGAGCTGTCGTGGTGGGTGCCGCCCGGCGATCAGCCCGGCGGCGCGCTCGCGCCCGACCGGCCGTTCCACCTGCACATCGCGTATCGCAACCACGGCAGCCGGACCCTGCGGGTGCTGCAGACCAACGTGCTCGCCGGCCGCGGGCTCAAGGCCGCGCCCAGCGTGCCGGCCACGGTGCCGGCCGGCAAACAGGTCGAGCACACCACCGACGTCCGGCCGGCGATCGCCGGCTACCAGGTGCTGCACGGGGCGGTGCTGGTGCTCGGCGATCTGCTCGGCCTGTTCGAGGTCCACGCCTACTTCCCCAACCCGATCGCGGTGAAGGTGTTTCCCCGGCCGCGGCCCGCGCACAGCCCCGCGCTGCGGATCGCCGGCGGCGTGCAGAGCGAGCAGGTCGGCCTGCACCAGGTGCGCCGGCGCGGCCTGGCTGGCGAGCTGCGCGAGCTGCGCGAGCACGCCCACGGCGATCCGTTCAAGTACATCGCGTGGAAGGCGACCGCGCGGCGCGGGAAGCTGATGGTGCGCGACCTCGAGAACGTGCTGGTCGCGACCCACGTGCTGGTGGTCGATCTCGGCGCCTCCATGCGGGTCGGTCCGCTCGGCAAGAGCCCGCTCGACTGGGCGACCGACGCCGCCGCCGGCATGGCGCGGGCCGCGATCGGCGCCGGCGACCGGGTCGGCCTGGTGACCTTCGACACCCGCCCGGTCCTCGAGCTTCGTCCGGGCGCCGGACATCATCACTGGCTCCAGCTGGTCGATCGGCTGCTCGACGCCCACACCATCGTGGACGACGACCTCACCGACCTCACCGCCGGCGAGCTGGTCGCCACGGTCGCCGCCTACCTGGCCCACCAGGAGGCGATCGACGTGCGGATCCGGGTGGCGCCGGCGATCGACGATCCGCGCTGGAACCAGATCCAGGCCGGCCCCGACGGCGTGCTCTACGATCTGGCCGCGATGACCCGGCTGCTCAAGAAGCTGCTCGAGGTCATGGGCACCGGCAAGAGCCTGGCGCCGCGCTGGTGGTGGTCGCGCGCGCACCAGGGCGAGGGCGCCGATCCGCAGCTGGCGCCGCTGCGGCTGTTCTGCCGCCTGCGCGGCATCGAGCTCCCCTACCGACGCGAGCCCGACCACGGCCGGCGCTCGGCCGGGTTCGCCACCGCGCTCGAGCGCGCGGTCGCCGAGGGCCGCCCGGATCAGATCGTCATCTTGTCGGACCTCGGCGGCGTGGTCGACGACGAGCCGCGGGTCGTGCGCGCGCTGGCCCGCGCCCGCAAGCATGCCGGCTCGGTGGTCGCCCTGGTGCCGCAGCTCCCGGCGTTCACCTCGGTGGCCGAGACCGAGGCCGGCCGGCTGGTCGCCTCGATCATGACCCGGGACCACCGCCGCTCGAACGTGCTCGCCCGCCAGCTGCTCGCCCGCCACGGCGTGCGGGTCCTGGCCGCCAGCCCCGGCGACACCCCGGCGGTGCTGCTCGGCGCCCGCGGCCGGCGCGCGGCCTGATCGGCCGCGACCGGTCCGCCCCCCTCACCAGGTGCGCTCGGTGCGCCGGATCGCCAGCCGGTAGCTCACCGGCGGGCCGTCGGCGGGGGCGCTGAGCTCGAGCTCAACGTCGCGGTTCCAGCTCGCGTCCGAGACCATGACCGGCGACCGCAGCCGGTTGCCGCCGCTGGTGATGCGGCGGCCGCCGAGGCCAGGCTCCGCCACCGTCATCGCGGTGGCGGCGTCGAGGCCGAGCATGAACACGGGCTCGCTGCGCGGGCCGGTGCTGCCGGGGCGTGGCCCCGGGATCACGAGCACGTGACGCTCGCCCGGCGTCAGCGTGCCGGTCAGCACGCAGGCCTCCGCGCACGCCGACACCGCCTGCGCGCTCTCGACCGTCGTGTGACCGGCGCGCTTCGCGATCGGCACCGCCGGGACGTGCACGAGCAGCAGGTCGACGCCGCCGCTGCCGGCGGACACGTCGCCAGCGTAGGTGACCAGCGTCGGCGCCTCGCCCTCGAGGATCGGGACCTCGAGCGCGGCCACGAGCGAGCCCAGACCGCCAGCGCCGGCCTGGTAGGCGATCAGATCGGCGGCCCGCCCGGCGGCGGCGAACAGCCAGAACACCGGGCGACTGGGCTCGTCGACGCCGACCGCGGACACCACCGCGATCGAGGTCGTGCCCGCGCCCGCGCGCAGCGTGTAGGTCCGGGTCTCGAACGGCGCGAGCGGACCGGTGGGGCCGCCGATCACGGCCGGGGGCCGCGCCCCGATCACCGTCAGCGCGGTCGGCTCGGTCGCGAACGCGACCGGCGCCCCGCCGGGGCCCTGCCAGGTGATCGCGCGCGGTCCGGCGGCGGCCCCCGGCGCGATCAGCACGGTGGTGCGCGTATCGTTGGGGACCAGCGACTCGGGCAGCGCGATCAGATCGGCGCCGATCTGGAACGGGCTGCCGACGATCGACTGGTCGGGCACCAGCGACCTGAGATCGACCTGCAGCGTGGTCCCTGCCGCGCGCGGCCCGCGGGTGGTCGCCGCCAGCGACGGGCGGATGTCGAGCGCGCCGGCGAGGACCTGGCGCTGGCCGCCGATCGTGACCGCGAGGTCGCGGGGCCCGAGCGCCGCGGTCGCCGCGATCGCGAGCGTGGCCTGGGCCTGGCCCGGGCCATCGACCACGAGCTCGCGCACGGTCACGCCCGGGCCGGCGTCAAGCGTCATCGACCCGGTCACCCCGCCGGTCAGCGTCACCCCCACCGTGCGGGCCAGGAAGCCGACCACCGACGTCACCTGGACCGAGCCCGGCACCACCGGACCGTCGGGACCATCGGGTGGCACGTCGACCGGCACCGCGCCGGACGGCTCGTACGCACAAGCGGCCACGACGACCCACGACAGGCACCCGGCGAGGAATCTCATGGCCCCATCTGGGCACGACCGTGCCCGGCCGGTGCCGGCTCGGTCTGGCAACCCCTGGTAGCTTGCGCCCGGCGCCCGGTTGCATCACGGTCGCGCGGACCGTATACGAGGGCCGTGCGCCGACGACCATGGCCGGGCCCCCGCGTCGCCCGGCTTCCGCCTGCCGAGATCCGCCTGATCGCGCGCTCGTGCCACCGATCGTCCGGGACCGCGCGCGCGTGACCGCCGGTGCGCCGGGCCTCGGCCGCGGTGGCGCCGCGCTGGTCGCGATGTTCACCCTGGCCGGCTTTGTCGAGGGCGTGCTGTGGGGGCAGCTCAACGGGTTCGTCCCGCTGTACTTGCCGGAGCTCGGGATCCGCCCCGACGACGTGCCGGCCTGGACCAGCATCGCCACCCTGCTCGGCACCGGGGTTGGCCTGCTGACCCTGCCGCTGTGGGGCGCCCTCGCCGACCGCTACGCGCGCAAGCCGGTGATCGTCCGCTCGTTCGTCGTGTACGCGCTCGGCTGCGCGGTCGCGGCGCTTGCTCACGACATGCCCGGCTTCCTGGTCGGTCGCACGCTGATGAGCCTGTCGATGGGCAACAGCGGCCTGATGATGGCCACCCTCAACGAGCGCATCCCGCCCCGCCACATCGGCCTGGCGTTCGCGCTGTTCAACAGCGCCGGGCCGCTGGGCTCGTTCCTCGGCCCGCTGGTCGGCGGCCCGATCGTGGATGCCCACGGCGTGCGCACCCTGTTCGCGTGCGACGCCGCGCTCATGTTCGCGCTGACGTTGCTGCTCGCCGGCGGCTACCGCGACTCGTACCAGCCGACCGACCGCCGCAGCGTGTTCGTGCTCGCCCGCGAGTCGCTCCGCGTGGTGGTGGCGTCGGCGCGCCTGCGCCGGCTGTTCCCGACCTTGTTCTGCCTGTTCGGCGGCTGGATGCTGGTCAACCTCTACCTCGCGCTGATCGTGACCGAGCGGTTCCCGACCGCCCAGCTCGCCACCCGCATCGGCTGGGTGCTCGCCAGCGGTGGCGTGGGCACGGTGGTGCTGTCGCCGCTCTTGGGCGCGCTCGGCGACCGGCTCGGCGTGTGGCGCGTGCTCGCGATCGGCGGCGCCGCCCAGACCCTGTGCTGGCCACTGCCGATGCTGGCGCCCGACTTCGTGTCGTTCACGATCGCCTGGGCGGTCGCCAACGGGCTGGCGTCGGGGGTGTTCGCGCTCGCGTTCGCCGCGCTCGCCGAGTCGGCCCCGCCCACCGCGCGCGGCCGCGTGATGGCGTTCGCGTACCTGCCGATGACCGGCGCCTACGCGATCGCATCGGCGATCGGCTGGCTGGCGCCCGGTCAGATCGTCGCGGTCGCCTTCCCGGCGGCCGCCGCGCTGACCGCGCTCGGCGTCGCCGGCCTGGCCTGGTCGCGACGCGCGCCGGTCTAGCTGGCTAGGCGGCCTTCTGGCCGAGCTTGCTCAGGTTCACCGTCACCAGCTTCGACACGCCGGCCTCCTGCATCGTGACGCCGTAGAGGTTGTCGGCGGTCTCCATCGTGCGCTTGTTGTGCGTGATCACGATGAACTGCGACCGGTCGGTCATCTCGCGCACGATCTCGTTGTAGCGATCGACGTTGGCCTCGTCGAGCGGCGCGTCGACCTCGTCGAGGATGCAGAACGGCGACGGCTTGATCAGGAAGATCGAGAACACCAGCGCGACCGCGGTCAGCGCCTTTTCGCCACCCGACAGCTGGTCGACGGTGACGTTCTTCTTGCCCGGCGGCTGGGCGAAGATCTCGACGCCGGCCTCGAGCACGTCGATCTCGGCGCCCTCGGCGGTCTTGTCGGTCGACAGGCTCAGGTGGGCGTTGCCGCCCCGGAACAGGCGCGGGAACACCTCCTTGAAGGTGGCGTTGACCGAGGCGAAGGTCTCCTTGAACAGCCGCCGCGAGGTCTTGTTGATCTTGTCGATCGCGCGCTCGAGCTGGCTGACCGCGCTCTCGAGGTCCGCCCTTTGCGCGGTCAGGAACTCGAAGCGCTTGGCGACGTCGTTGTACTCGTCGATCGCGGTGAGGTTGATGTCGCCGCTCATCTTCTCGATGAGCTCGCGCAGCTCGGTCGCGCGCTCGTCCTGCTTGCCCCCGCACAGCCCGCGCAGGTGGAAGTCGGTGACCACGTCGACCACCGACAGCTGGTAGCGGTCCTGCAGCCCGTCGTCGAGCACCTGGCGCGCCGAGGCCAGGTTGGCGGCCTTGACCTCGAGGTGGGCGACCTCGGCGGTCAGTCGATCGGCCTTGCCGCGCAGGTCGCGGGCGTCCATCTCGACCTGCGTGAGCGCCTGGAAGCGCTCGTCGTAGGTGCGGCGGCCGGCCTCGAGCGACGCGGCGTGCTCCCCGCGCCGGGTCCGGTAGCCGTCGAGCTCGCCGGACAGGTCGGCCGCATCGGCGCGCAGCTCGTCGGCCTTGGCCCGCCCGGTCGCGATGCCGCTCTCGAGCCGCGCGATCCGCACCCCGAGATCGCGCTCGGTCGCGGCCAGCCGCAGCGTGGCCGCCTCGACCGACGCCCGCTTCTCGGCGAGCTGGGCCGCGCGCACCCGCGCCTCGGTCAGCGCCTGGGCCAGCTCGTCGACCCGGTCGCGGCCGCCGGTGACGCCCTCGATCAGGCCGAGCTGCTCGACCTCGAAGTGGTCGGCGCGCGCGATCGCGGCCGCGCGGGCCTCGGTGGCCGCCTCGAGCTCGCGGCCCATGGTGGCCAGCCGCTCCTCGAGCTCGTGCCGCTCCGCGGTGAGCTGGCCGGCGCGCTCGCGGGCCCGCTCGAGCTCGCCGCGCAGCCGCGCCGAGTCCTTCTCGTGCCCCATGATCTGGAGATCGCCCTGGTGGGCCTGGCCGCGCAGCCCCTCGATCGCCTTCTGCACCTGCTTGAACTCGGTGCGCGCGGTGAGCAGCCGGGCGGTCGCCTCGGCCAGCTCGTGCTCGAGCGACCCGACGATCTCCTCGAGCTCGCGGATCTCGCGCTTCTGCGACAGCACGCCGGCGCCCTGCGCCTCGCGCGAGCCGCCGGCGACCACGCCGCGCTGGTCGACCACGTCGCCGTCGATCGTGACCAGGGTGGCGGCCACGCCGGTCTGGTACAGCGCGACCGCATGGTCGAGCGTGTCGACCACCACGCAGTCCGCGAACAGGTTATGCCCGACCCCGGCGAACCCGTCGGCGAACCCGACCAGGTCGACCATGCGGCCGAGCACGCCCTCGCCGCCGATCGCCGCGGCCGCGGCCATGAGCGGCGCCGACGCGGTGTGGTCCTCGACCAGCATGCCGCCGTCGTCGGCCATCGACCACGACGCCACGCCGACGTGATCGTCGTCGAGGCTGCCCAGGTCGGGGCTCGCGGTCGGCCGCGCCCCGGCCGGCATCAGGCCGGCCGCGCCGGCCGGGCCGGCCCGGACCGGCACGAACGCGGAGCGACCGCTGCTGGTGCTCTTGAGGTAGCCGATCGCGGCGACCCCGACCTCGTGGTCGTCGACCAGCACGCCGCCGAGCCGGTCGCCGAGCGCCGCCTCGACCGCGAGCTCGAGCAGCTCGGGCGCGCGGACCACGTCGGCGACCACGCCGCGGATCTCGCCGCGGGCGCGCGCCGAGATCTCGCCCGAGCGCTGCATGACCGCGCGGGTGCCGCGCGCGAAGCCCTCGTAGCGCTCCTGGATCTCGCTGAGCGACTGCAGGCGCGACTTGCGCCGGTGCAGCTCGGTGCGCAGGGTCTCGACCTGGGCCTCGCCCGCGTGGACCTGGTCGGACAGCAGGTCGCGCCGGGCCTCGAAGCCCTCGGCCTGCGCGCCGAGATCGAGCCGGGTCTGCTTCAGCTCGGCCAGCGCCTCGTTGACCTTGCGGCCCTCGCGCTCGACGTCCTTCGAGCGGTCCTGGGCGGTGGCGAGCTCGTCACTCACCCGCGCCAACCGACGCTCGCTCTCCTCGCGCCGGCGCGCCAGCGCCTCGGCCTGGCCCTCGGCCTTGGCCGCATCGGTGCGGGCGGTGCCCAGCGCCCCGCGCGCCTGATCGAGCCGGCGCTGGGCGTTGGCGAGCATCTGCCGCGCCTCGGAGACCAGCGCCTCCGACGACGCGACCGTGTCCTCGCCGTCGCCGACCTGCCCGGCCAGCCCGTCGCGCTCGGCCTCCTGGGTCACCAGCTCGGCAGCGGCCGCCGCCTGCTGCTCGCGCAGGCCCGCGATCTCGATCGTCGACTGGGCGCCGCGGCGGTCGAGGTCGTCGGCCTCGCGGGTCTCGAACCCGATCTTGCTCTCGGCGAGCCGGATCCGGTTGTCGAGCTCGTACAGCGCCTCCTGGATCGCGGCCAGCCGGCGCTCCTCGACCGACAGGTCGGTGCGCTCGGCCACCAGGGTGGCGTCGCGCGTGGTCCACGCCGCGCGCACGGTGGTGAGCTCCTCGGTCGCCTCGATCAGGCGGCCGCCGACCAGCAGGTCCTCCGCGCGCAGCTCGAGGAACCGGTGCGACGCCTTCCACAGGTCGAGGTCGCGCAGCTCGGTCTTGTAGGCCCGGTAGCGCTCGGCCTTCTGGGCCTGGCGCCGCAGGGTGCCCATCCGCTTCTCGAGCTCGGTGACGATGTCGGAGACACGCAGCAAGTTCTGCCGGGTCTGGTCGAGCTTCTTCTCGGCCGCCTTCTTCTTGCTCTTGAACTTGGTGATGCCGGCGGCCTCTTCGATGATCTGGCGGCGGTCCTGCGGACGCGACGACACGATCTGGCCGATGCGGCCCTGCTCGATGATGGAGTACGCCTTGGTGCCGACGCCGGTGCCGAGGAAGAAGTCGGTCACGTCGCGCAGGCGGCACGGGACCTTGTTGATGAAGTACTGCGAGGTGCCGTCGCGGTAGAGCCGCCGCGTGATCGTCACCTCGGTGTAGCTGGTGAAGTCGAGCGGGACCGACTCGGCGGCGAGCAGCTCGCGGACCTCGTCGGCGACCGACGCGACCGGCAGGCCGTGCTCGTCGATCAGCGCGCCGGTGGGCGCGCCGCCGTCGTCGAGGTCGGCGCTGGCGCGCTCGCCCGCCTGCTGAAAGGCCGCGGCGACCGCGGGGTCGATCCCGCCCTCGCCGTCGTCAGGGGCCGGCGCGCCGTCCTCGCCGACCGCGCCGCTCGCGACGATCGCGTCGACCTGACGGACCGCGGCCTCGGCCGCGGCTTCGTCGCTGTCGCGGGCGCTGGCCAGCCGCTCGTGCGAGAAGCCGACGTCGTCGAAGGTCAGCGAGACCTCCGACATCGGCGACGGCCCGCGCGTCTCCGACCCGGCGAAGATGACGTCTTCCATCGCCTTGCCGCGCAGGTGCTTGGCCGATTGCTCGCCCATGCACCACCGGATGGCATCGACGATGTTCGACTTGCCGCACCCGTTGGGCCCCACGACCGCCGTGATCGGCTGATCGATGTTGATGACGGCCCGGTCGCAGAACGACTTGAACCCGATGATCTCGACCCGCTTGATGCGCATTTCGGTCTGGTCTCCGAGCGGCAGGGTCGATCCCCCCTCTGACATTTGCCCGGCGCGGGAGTTCCTTACGTTTGGCCCAGATGGCACAACCCCGCCGCTGCCGTGCTACAGACGAGGGGATGCGCGGCCCTCCGCCGGGGCTCAGAACACGACCGGCCGTCGCGCTGATCGCGCTGCTCGCGCTGGCGCTGCTGCCGGTCGCGGGCCCGCTGCGGCTCACGCCGGCCGCGGCCGCGCCGACGATCACGATCAAGGCCCACACCGAGGTGCGCCTGCGCGGCGTGCGTCGCCGCGACGACGCTCAAGTCGCCGTCACCGGCCAGCTGGTCGACCGCGCCACCGGCACGGGGGTCGGCGGCCAGATCATCGTCGCGACTATCGGGGGCCGAACGCTCGCGCTGGAGACCGCGCCCGACGGCACCTTCGAGGCGACCGTGCCGGTGCCGGCTGGCTCGCCCACGCCGCTCGACGTCGCGCTCGAGTTCGCCGGCGACGGCAGCTACGATCCGGCGCGGCTGGAGGAGCGCGGGGTCGACGCGACCCGGGCCCCGGTCGACCTGACGATCACGGTGGCGGTCACCGGCGACGGCGCGGTGGTCACGGTCGAGGCCACCGCCGACGGCGAGCGCGCCCTGCTGCCGGTGACCCTGCGGGTCTCGGCCGACGACACCGACGAGCCGCACCGCGAGCTGCCGGCGACCACCGGCCAGCCGCTCCAGCTCCGCCGCGCCGACGTGTTCGGGCCCGGCGTCAAGCGCCTGCGCGCCCGCTTCGCCGGTGACCCCGGCCGCAGCGCGGCCACCGCCGAGACCACGGTCGAGCTCACCAGCGCGACCCGCATCGACCTCGCGCTCGCCGCCGGCGAGGTCGGCTTCGAGGACACGATCCAGGCGCGCGGCCGGGTCGTCGACGAGGATGGCGCCGGCGTGCCCCGCGCCGCGGTCGCGCTCACCGCCGGTCCCCGCCGGCTCGGCGCGGTCACCACCGGCGATGACGGTCGCTGGCGGATCGACGTCAGCGCCGAGCTGCTCGGCGCCGGCCGCCACACGCTCCAGGCGGTCGCCGAGACCCGCGAGCGCTGGCGCACTCCGTCCCGCTCGGCCCCGGCGACGGTGACGATCGGCGTGCCGCGACCGGCGCCGGTCGCGCTCACCCTTGCCGCGTTCGCCGCCACCGCCCTGGTCGCGGTCGGCTTCGTGCTGGCGCGGCGGCGGCCGTGGCAACGCCCGGCGGCCCCGGCCCCGGCGGCAGCGGTCGCGCCCGAGCCACGCGGCGGGCTCGAGCCGGGTCGGGCCAGCCTGGTGTCGACCCTGCGCCGCGCCAGCGACCACGGCTTCGCGGGGCAGGTGCGCGACGCGGTCCGGAACCGCCCGCTCGCCGGCGCCGAGGTGCTGCTGTCGACCCCGGCCACTGTCCGCCACGTCACCACCGATGACCAGGGCAACTTTGTCCTCGAGGAGCTGGCCCCGGCCGAGTGGACCGCTCGGGTCGCCGCCCCGGGCCACATCACCGAGCACTTCGCGGTCACCATCCCCCACCGCGGCGAGCTGCGCGGCGCCCGGATCGATCTGGTCCCGGTGCGCGAGAAGGTGTTCGCGCTGTACCGGCGTGCGGCCCTGCCACACCTGCCCTCGCCCGAGCTCTGGGGCATCTGGTCGCCGCGCCAGATCGTCGATCACGTACGCGCGCGTCGACCGCCCGAGGCGCTCGCCGATCTGACCGGGTTCATCGAGGAGGCGTACTTCTCGGCCCGGACGCCGGACGAGGGGATCTTGCCGACCGCCGAGTCCAAGGTCGCGGCGGCGCTCGCCGAGCGGGGGTGACCACCCGCCTGGTTTGCGGTATGACGCGGGTTAGATGGCTAGTGCCACCGACCTGATCACGCTGTTCGCGATCGTCGCGGCGCTCGCGATCTTCATCTTGCTGCTGCGCCGCGCCGGCGAGAAGAGCCGCGAGCGCAGCACCAAGAGCGTCCAGGAGCGGGTGCTCGGCCCCGAGCCAGTCCGCCCGCCCCGGGAGCGCAAGCGCAAGACCCAGCAGAAGCCGCCGCCGCGCCGCCCTGAGCCGGAGCCCGAAGTCGACGACGACGATGAGCGGGCGGTGGTCGAGGCGGACCCCGAGGCGGCCGCCGCCTTCAAGGCCGGCCTCACCAAGACCCGCGGCGGCTTCGTCGCCAAGCTGGGCAAGATCTTCGGCAAGAAGAAGATCGATCAGGACGTGCTGCCTCAGCTCGAGGAGGTCCTGTTCACCGCCGATATCGGTCCGCGCGCCGCCGACCGCATCTTCGACTCGGTAAAGAAGAGCCTATCGAAGGACCAGCTCACCGAGCCGGCCCTCATCTGGCGCAAGATCCGCGAGACCTCCAGCCAGATCCTCGACGTCGGCGCGCCCCCGCTCGACTGGGCGGCCAAGAAGCCCCTGGTCCTGGTCGTGCTCGGCGTCAACGGCGTCGGCAAGACCACCACGATCGGCAAGCTCGCCGCGCGCCTGACCCGCGACGGCAAGCGCGTGATCCTCGCCGCCGGCGACACCTTCCGCGCCGCCGCCACCGAGCAGCTCGAGGTGTGGGGCGATCGCGCCGGGGTCCCGGTGGTCCGGGGCAAGGCCAATGGCGACCCGTCGTCCGTGATCTTCGAGGCGGTCAAGCGCGGGGTCGACGAGGGCTTCGACATCGTCATCTGTGACACCGCCGGTCGGCTCCACACCAAGGTCGACCTGATGGACGAGCTCAAGAAGGTGCGGCGGGTGATCGACAAGGCGATGCCGGGAGCGCCCCACGAGACCTGGATGGTCCTCGACGCGACCACCGGGCAGAACGCGATCGCCCAGGCCAAGACCTTCAAGGAAGCCATGGAGATCACCGGGATCGTCATCACCAAGCTCGACGGCTCGTCCAAGGGCGGCGTCATCCTGGGGATCTGCGACGAGCTCAAGGTGCCGGTCCGCTTCGTGGGTATCGGCGAGAAGATCGACGATCTGCGTCCGTTCGATGCGGCCGCATTCGTCGAGGGCCTCTACGCCGATGCAGACGCGTTCTCCGTCGAGGCGGCGAGCTGATCGCGTCCCCGAATGGGGCCGGGATTAGCAAGCAACCCCTGGACATGCAACGTGGAATGACCGCCGGCGTCTTGTGATCTGAAAATTTCACGTGATATAGTGCGCCAGGCTTCCGGGTTGGAGGGTTAAGCCCTCGGAATCTAACGGGAATTCCCGATCTGAACCGGTGGGTGTACCCACCTCGAACCCAGCGCCCCGAGGGGGGCTCAACCCCTTCGGCCGGACTGAACGGCCACACGGTCACCCATCCTAGGCAGGGAGAAGTCGGAAGAATGCGCCGCACGAGCCCCACGTCCCCACGCGGTACCAGCCTCGTAACCGTTCTCGCCCTCGGCCTCGTTGGCGCGCTCGCCACCTCTGCCACGGCCCAGCCGAAGCCGGCCAAGCCCGTGCCAGCCGAGGAAGACGAGATCGAGATGGGCGACGACCCAGCCGCTCCTGCCGATGAAGGCGAGATCGAGATGGAGGACAAGGAGCCCGAGAAGGACCTGTCCGCCGACCTCGCGGCCGACACGGACGCCGCGGTGAAGGTCGACACGACCAGCCGCGACGTCAAGCCGGTGTCCTGGCAGGACATCATCGTCGTCATGCGCAAGCCGTTCCTGAAGATCGGCCGCACGGATCTGATGCCGTTCCTGGCGACGACCATGAACGACAACATGATCCGCCACTACGCGGCGGGCGCACAGTTCAACTACTTCCTGACGGACGTGCTCTCGGTCGGCATCGAGGGCCAGTACTATACGAAGCAGTTCCGCGAGCCGTTCGACCTGGTCGGTCGTCAGGCCCGCCGGCTGCCGACGATCAACAAGTACAACTTCTCGGGCGCGCTGAACTTCAGCTACGTGCCGGTCTACGGCAAGTTCGCGATCCTCGACAAGCACCTGGTCGCCTGGGAGACGTACTTCACGGCCGGTGTCGGCGTGACCCAGAGCGAGGTGGTCCCCCGCGACCCCCGCTTCGAGGCGTTCACCAACATCCTCATCACGCCCAACATCGGCGCGTCGATGCGGTTCTTCCTCTTCAAGTGGATGACGGTCAACGTCGGCGTGCGCGACTACATCTTCCTCGACAAGTTCGAGCCGAAGGAGCGCGACGACGTGATGAACACCACCGCGGAGGCAGCGAAGGAGAACGCCGACTCGGCGCTCATCAACAACGTCATGTTCCAGCTCGGCGTGAGCTTCTGGATCCCGCCGACGTTCGAGTACACCACGTTCCGCTGATCCCAGCACCGACGAAGCCAGGAGCCAACCGGTGAACCATCGCGCCCCGTCCTCCCCCGCGTCCGCCGCTGCCCGTCTGGGCACGATCGCCGCGGCCTCCGCTCTCTTGCTCGCGCTGGCCCCGTCGGTGGCCGCCGCCGACCGCGCCAACCCGCTCGACGATCAGCCCGCGGTCCGCCATCGCCTGCTGCTGGTGGCCAAGCGGTTCGAGCTGACCCCGCTGTTCGAGTCGACCCTCAACGCCGACTTCCGACACTTCCTCGGCGGGGGTCTCAAGCTCGAGTACCACCTGAGCGACATGCTCTCGATCGGCGCGCTCGGCGTGTACGCGACCTCGCTCGACACCAAGCTGGTCGACCGCCTGATGGGGTCGCTCGAGCCAGTCGACCCGTCGCAGGCGCCAGGCTCGATGGCCACCGAGGAGCAGATCCGGTCCGGCCTCAGTCGTGAGCCGTCGACGAAAGAGTTCGAGCAGCACCTGAACAAGATGCCCTTCCACGGGGCGGTCTACATCGGCGTGACGCCCTGGTACGGGAAGCTGGCGGCCTTCGGCAAGGCGTTCGTCAACTTCGACTTCTACTTCCAGGCCGGCTTCGGGTTCGCCCAGCTGACCTCGAGCTGCGACACCAACGTATGTACCGACATGGCCCCCGGCCAGGGCATGATGCCGGACGACAACCCCAACAACGACGCGCCGCTCAACAGTGGCTTTCGTCCCGGGCTTTACCTCGGCGGCGGTATCCATGTGTTCGTGAGCGACGCGATCGCGATCGACATGTCGATCCGGGACTACGCGTTCACCGATAACCCGTCGGGCGCTGACTTCAACGCCGATCTCTACGTCGACGATAAGGACAGCCGCTTCCTGCACCACCTCTTCGCCGGCTTCGGCGTCTCGGTGATGCTGCCGTTCCAGGCCAAGCGCACCCCGTGACCCAGCCGGCGCGGTCGCGCTGATCGCGCCCCTGCTGGCTTGCCCGATGCCAACTGGGTTGGCAGGTTCGCAACAGGGTTGCGACGATCACGTCGAGACCGTGCGCGGCAGCGGCCCAGCGACCGAGACATCTCGGCCACCTGGGCCGCACCGCTTTTCGGACCATGGATTGCTTATGATGGCTGTCGTGGGACCCCGTCGACCAGCCACCCTCGCCACCCGCATCGTGGGCGCTGCCCTGGCCGCGCTGCTCGGGGCCGGCTGCGTCACGCCTTCGATCCCGATCCCGCCGCCCGAGGCCGAGCTGATGACGTTCGCGATCGACACGACCGCGGGGACGGCAAGCTTCAGCTACGACAGCGAGCCGAGCTACGCCGACGCGATCGTCTACGTCTTCAACCGGACCCTGGGCTCCGGGATCATCACCACGGCGCGGCCAGATGGCAGTGTGGGCCCGACCCAGCCGTTCCCGGCGGCTCCGACCCAGAGCATCCGGATCACGTTCGAGACTGACGAGATCACCGTCGGGGCGTGTGTCGTGATCCAGGCCGACGGGACCGCGGCCCCGTTCTGCGGCCAGTAAGGGCCCGCGAATGGGTTACCGGGTGGGCTCAGCGTGAGATCTCGGCGCGCCAGATGTCGAGAGGCATCGGCTCGAGCGTCATCTGCTCGGACCGGACGACCTCGCCGCGGCGGATGCCGAGCTCGACCCGCGTGCCGGGGCGACGCGAGCGGACCTGGTAGATCAGGTCTTCGGCATCGGCGATGGTCGTGCCGTCGACGCGGGTGATCACGTCGCCGGGTGCGAGGCCGTGGGCAGCCGCCGGCGAGCCCGGACGGACGACCCGGACCCACGCGCCGGTCGCGGGACCATCGCCGCGGACGCCGACGCCGACCCACGCCGGGGTCGCGTGCACGGCGCGCGTGCAGGTCTGGTGGACCACGCGGGCTGACGAACTCGCCACCGGGATCGATGCGAACATCGTCCCCGCCATGGCAAAGCCCAGGGCCACGCCGGCCATGGAACAAATCGTTGCGAGCGCGGCCAGGCGGCCGCGATCAGAGGTGGGACGGAGTGCTTCGCGGTGGAGCACGGGAACGGTGGCCCCCTCGCCGCCGCCGCCGTCCTGTGATTCCGGGAGAACGGTCATTGAATGCCTCGCTGTTGCGGCTGTTACTTCTTTTATGCGCGGTTCGATTCCCGCCGGCAAGCGAAACTCGATCGGCGTGCGCGGCGACGTGCGACGCGTCGCGCGATGCACGGAGTCTTCCGAGGTCGCGCGGAAGGTTGGGCTCAAACGATGGGCGCGATGAAGTCAGACCTCGCACCCCCGTTCGCTCGCCGCGACCCGGCGCGGGCAGCGACCGGTCGCACCGAGGCCTCCGACCGGGTACGACCGGCGCCCACCCCGTGCTAGCCTAGGCAGCCTTGGCAATCACGCGGCCCAAGGTCCGCCTGCGTCGCTGGCTGGCGGCGATCGGGCTCAGCCTCACGGTGCTGCTCAGCTCGGCGATCGCCATCGTGCGTATCGAGTTCGAGGGTCCGGATCTCGCCGAGAACATCTGCGAGATGCTGAACACCCGCATGCGCGGCCGCATCGCGATCGCGTCGATCGAGTGGCCGATGTCGGCGCTCGGCAAGGTGGTGACCGGCGGCTGGGTGCCGGTCACGCTGCACGGGGTCGAGGTGTGGGATGGGCGCGACGAGGACGCCGAGAGCATCCTGCGGACCGAGCGGGTCACCGCCGAGCTCGACCTGCACTCGCTGATGGTGGGCCGCCACGACTTCGTGATCCGCAAGCTCCACGTGCATGGGGGCCGCGCGGTGCTGCGCGAGATCACCGAGCCCTATCCGCTGCACGACTACGACCAGACGGTGTTCAGCATCATCGCGGCGTTCTACGGCGAGCGCGCGGCCGGCTTCCACGCGGGGGTGTTCGCCGCGTCCTCGCCGCTGTGGGACATCCGCGACTACATGGTCGAGGGGCTCGAGCTCGAGATCCGGGCCAAGCCGCTCGACACCAAGGCGAACTCGTACCTGTTCCGCGCCAGCTTCCAGGACGTGTCGACCAAGGGGTTCCTGTTCATGGACCCGTCCGACCCGCTGGTTTCCAAGTTCTACTTCTCGCTGGCCCCCAAGGGCGGGCGCGGCCAGGTCGACCTCTATTACGAGAAGAGCCCGTCGGGCGGGTGGAAGCCCAAGGGGCTGTACTCGTTCCCGATCGAGAGCCTCGAGGTGAAGCGCCTGGCCCAGCTGCCGAGCGGCTGGCCGTCGGACCCGGTCGCCAACAGCCTCGCCTTCGACCTGTCGATCCAGTCGCTTGACGAGGCCAGGATCCGCGTGCGCGGCGCCATGATCGACTACTGGGACACGCCCTACGGCGGCACCTGGGACGTCAACCTGTCGGTCGAGAACGGCGGCCTGCTGGTCAACCGATCGATCGATCCCGACGCGGGCGGCGACGACGTGCGCCTCGAGGCCCAGGTGAGCGGGCCGATCGTCTTCTACCCGAGCGTCGCCATCAAGGCCGCGGGCCTGACCTACGAGATCGTCGCGCTCGAGCCGCCGCTCCAGCTCGCGCTCGACACGCTGACCGGCGTGTACGACCTCGCGGTCGACGAGGGCTCGATCGACGAGTTCATCGCGCGTGGCACCGGCGCGGTCGGTGGCGAGGTGCGCATCTCGGCCAAGTTCGGCGGCGACGGCTCGGACCTGTCGCCGTTCTGGGTCGACTCCAACGTCGACATCCGCAAGCCCGTCGAAATGGAGAGCTACCTGCCGGCGCCGCTGGCGGGCGCGGTGGGCACCCGCCTCAAGGGCCAGTTCCACGCGCTGCGCCGCAAGGGCGACACCAGCTACGGCATCTCGGTCGACCAGATCGACCTGTCGCTGGGCAAGCTGACCGTGACCGACGGCCAGATCTACCTCGACAAGTCGCTCGACAAGATCCTGCTCGACAACGTGCGGCTCGCGATGCCCGGCTTCAGCGGCACCATCCGCTGCACGGTCTACACCGGCACCGACGAGCTCCGCTTCGACGACGACGACTGCACGGCGAAGGTCGAGGTCGGCAGCTTCCAGCAGCTGGCCCGCGCGTTCTCCAAGGCCCCGCCGGCGGCCCCACCCCCGCCGGCCAGGCCGCGGGCACGGGCCACCGCCCAGCCGCGAGGCGGCGCCCCGCTCCGACGGATGCGCGCGCGCCGGGTCCGCCATGCGCAGCCTGCGGCCACGCCGACCCGCGCACCCGCGACGCCGGCGGCACCACCGACCCGGGCCACGAAGCCCAGCACCAGCGGCAAGGGCACCATCAAGATCGGCGGCAGCCTGTCCAACCCCCGGTTCGACGCCGGCCTCGACTTCGACGACGTCCCGCTGCTCGGCAAGCTGCGCGGGACCTTCCGCTACGAGGGGGACTCGGTCGTGATCGACCACGCGGTCTCGACCAGCCTGGGGGGCCGGGTCCGGATCCGCGGGCCGGTGCGGCTGGAGCCCTCGGTCCGCCTCGACGGGGTCCGGATCGACGCCACCAGCATCGATCTGGCCCGGGTCGATGCGATCCGCGGGGTGGTCGGCAAGGCGTCGGCCCAGCTGGTGCTGCGGGGCGCGCCCGAGCTCCGCCAGCTGGTGGTGTCGGGCTGGGTGTGCTCGAACCGGGTGGTCGCGCTCGGCGACGCGCTCACCGACCTCGGCGTCTGGCTCAACCGTGCGCCCGAGAAGCTGACGTGCGCGGCCGCGGCGCCGCCCGCGCGCACCGCGAGCATGGACGCCTGCCTGAAGGTCGGGGCCGCCGGCGGCCGATGCGCGATCGCGCGGGCCCGGCGCGAGGCCGGCGGCGAGGTCCTGCTGGTCGCCAGCGCCGACCGCAACCAGCGGCTCGGCGGCGAGCTGAGCCTCGAGCGGATGCCGCTGCCCGCGCTGCTGGCCCTGGCCGGCGTGCGAGCGCCGGTCGGCGCGGTGGTCGACGCCAGCAGCCTGCGCCTGGGCGGCAACCTCGACGCGCCCACCATCGACGGCACCCTGCGCATGAGCCGGACCTGGCTCGAGCGCGGCTATCTGGGCGATGGCGAGCTCACCGTGCGCGCCGATGGGCCCGGCCAGGTCCAGCTGACCGGCAGCTTCCTCGACGGCCGGGTCACCGTGACCGGCAAGCTCGCCACCCGCGCGCCCTACGCGATCGAGCTCACCGCCGCGCTCTCGCACGTCGAGCTCGACACCTTCATCGACCCGCTGCACTTCGGGCTCCCGCGCGACGCGCACGCCTGGGTGTCGGGGCGGATCAAGGTCGCGACCCGGCTCGGCGATCCGAGCGCGCCGCTCACCGCCAACCTCGATCTCGACGACGTGGCGATCTCGGCGACGGTGCCCGGCCCCGACGGCCGGCCGCTGCCGCTGTCGATCCGCGCGGCGGCGCCGATCGCGCTGATCTACGACGGCACCACCGCGCGGCTGGTGCAGCCGGCGCAGCTGGCGACCCCGTTCGGCGTCATCACCGTCCAGGGCTCGGCCAGCCCGGCCCAGCTCGATCTGGCCGCGACCGGGCGCCTCGACCTGGCCAGCGCGCAGCCGCTCGGCGCGCGGCTGTTCGACCGGATGCGGGGCGGGGTCGACCTCACCGCCCGGGTCACCGGCTCGATCGTGCAGCCGCGCGCGCAGCTGAGCCTCGACCTCGACCAGGTCGAGCTTGACCTCGCCCGCCAGGACGCGGTGCTGATCATCCCCGGCGGCCGCATCGCGCTCGACCGCGGCGCGCTGTCGATCACCGGCGTCTCGGTCGCGGTCAAGGGCGGCGACGCGGGGGCGGACCCGGACGCGGAGTCCGCGCTGTGGATCCGCGGCGGCGTGTCGCTGGACGGGCTCACCCCGATCAACTGGGCCGTCATCATCAGCGGCGCGCTGCCGGGCGAGATGTTGCTCGCGTTCGCGCCCGAGGCGTTCTCGCAGGCGTCGGGCACCGCCGACCTGCAGATCGAGCTGGAGGGCAAAGGCCCGACGCCGCAGGTCCGCGGCGAGCTGCTGTTCGCCCGCGACCCCGACGGGCCGCGCCGGCGGCCGCTGAGCCTGCTGCCGCGCGCGCTGCGCCGCGAGGTGACCTTCGACGACGGCACGGTCTCGTTCCGCGGCGAGCGGGCCTCGGATCTGACGATCGAGCTGAGCGGGGTCACCGGCACGATCGATCACGTCGGCCGCCTGACCGCGGTCGATGGGACCGTCGAGCTCCAGGCCGGCGCGGTCACCGCGGCCTCGCTGGTGGCCTCGGCACAGGGCCTGCCGTTCCGCATCCAGCGCACCCTCGACCTCGTGGTCGACGTCGACCAGCTCGAGGTCGAGCTGGCCAATCGCGACCTGACGCTGGCCGGGCAGATCAAGGTCGTCTCGGGACGCTACACGCGCAACTTCGACCTCGGCGCGGCGCTCATTCCGTCGGAGGCGACCGGCGTCACCGCCACGCCGTTCTGGGAGTCGTCGCCGACGCTCGCCAACGCGCAGCTCGACCTGGCGATCGACACCCGCAAGTTCGCGGTGGTGAACAACCTCGCCAACGTCGACCTCGAGGGCAACGTCACCGTCACCGGGACCCCCCAGGATCCGCGCTTCGACGGCGAGATCCGGGTGTCGCGCGGCACCTTCACCATCACCGGCGTGCGGGCCCGGTTCACCCGGACCACCGGCAACGTGACGTTCGAGCCGACCGTGCGGTTCCCGTCAGCGACGCCCGAGCTGAACATCCGCAGCGAGGCCGACTACCGCGATCCGAGCGGCCAGGACCACCTGGTGACGTTGACGATCCGGGGCAACCTGACCCGGCTCTCGTGGGACCTGACCACGGCGTCCGGCTTCAACAAGGCCCAGACCCTGGTGCTGATCTTCTCCGGACGCGCGCCCGACGACGTGCGCCGCAGCCTGGGCGACAACGCGATCAGCGACCCGACCCGGATCGATCCCTCGACCAGCAGCTCGCAAGGGTTGACCGACGAGCTGGTGAAGGACCTCGCCAGCACCCAGCTCGAGAAGTGGGTGGGCAACACGCTGCGCGATCTATCCGGCCTCGACGTCGCGCGGATCGAGCTCAACTTCGGCTCGCTGGGCGTCCACGGCGAGAAGCGCCTCCTGGAGAACGTCGGGTTGATCGGCGATCTCGAGCGCACCAACCGCGGCTCGACCGCCAGCGGCCGCCTCGAGCTGCGGCTGCCGCCCCAGGCCTTCAAGCAGTTGCCGCCGCTGCGCTGGCTCCCCGGCTGGGCGCGCGGCAACGAAAACGTCACGTCGCTGGCCGGCGAGTTCCGGTTGCTGAGCAAGAACTACGATGATGCCGCGGAACGCGATATCAACGACGTCGAGCTCAAGGCGGTGGTCCGCGTGCTGCTCGCTCGCTGATGCGTCGTCTCGCCTCCCCCGCCACCCGCGTCATGACCCGGCTCCTCGGGCTGGCGGTCGTCCTCGGGCTCGACCTCGGCGGGGCCCGGGCCCAGCCGGCCCCGCCTGCGGTGCCGGTCGCGCCGGTCGAGACCGGGGCCGCGGTACCCGAGCTGATCCCGCCGGCGCCGCCGCCGCCACAGTGGAGCGCGTGGGAGATCGCGGGGGTGTTGATCGATCCGCCCGAGCGCCTGCGCGCGATGCTCGAGCCCGAGCTGCGCCAGCGCCGGTCGCTGACCCCGACCGCGCGCACCGAGCTGGCCGCGATCGTCCGGCGGCTCGGCTACGCGCTCGACCTGCAGACCCGGCCCGCGACCCAGGGCGGCGTGCGGGTCACGTTGGTGCTCGATCCGATCGTGGTGGTCCGCTGGATCGACGTGCGGCTCAAGCAGCGGTTGCTGGACGTGCTGCTCGACGACGAGATCCGGCGCCGGCTGCAGCTCCGGGCCGGCGCCGGGCTGCCGCCCGACCCGATCGTGCGCAAGGCGCTGATCGACGACGACATCAAGCGAGCCACCGCGTTCCTGCGCGACGAGGGCTTCTTCGAAGCCACCGTGGTGATCGCCGTCGAGCGCGTCGGTGCCTACGGCGCCGAGGTCCTGGTCGCGGTCGACCTGGGGCCCAGCTACCGGCTCGGCCGGGTCCGGGTCGTCAACCAGACCGCGGCGACCGATCTGGCGGTGACCGAGGCCGAGATCGGCGCGGCGTTCGATCGCGGCAGCGCGTGCTTCTGGGGCCGGTGCCGCTTCACCCGCAGCCAGTTCCAGGAGGATCTCGCCGAGGTGGCCGCGCTGTTCCAGCGCCGCGGGTATCCGTCGGTGCGGGTCGAGAGTGACTTCAACCCGCTGTGGTCGTTCGATCGCCGCCGCGAGCGGGTCGATGTCACGGTCTCGATCGACCAGCGCCAGAAGCTCGACATCGTGTTCGAGGGCAACGACACCGCGCTGTTCCCCGACGACGAGCTCCAGAAGCAGCTCACCTTCGCGGACGCCGGCGCCGCCGACGACTACGAGGTGACCGGGTCAGCCCGCGCGCTCGAGAGCTTCTACCAGTCGCGCGGCTACTTCGACGTCATCGTCACCAGCGAGCGGGTCCGGCTCGACGGCTTCGAGCGCGTGGTCTACCGGATCGAGCCGGGCCAGCAGCGCACGACCCGGTCGGTCGAGATCGCCTGCCGCGCCGACGACGGCGTCCGGCGCTGCTCGGTGCCGGTGTCCGGCCTGCTCGAGACGGTCGCCACCGAGCCGGGCGGTCGCGCGCTGTCTGGCCAGCTCACCGCCGACGTGGCAGCGCTCGAGCAGGTCTACCGCGGCCAGGGCTTCCAGCGCGCGACCGTCACGGTCGCGGTCGCGCCGACCCCGGCCGGCTGGCGGGCCGCCGCGATCGCCGCGGCTCAGGCGGTGGCCGAGCAGCGCCCGCGCGATCTCCACGTCCGGTTCGTGGTCGACGAGGGCCCGCGCACCGTGATCGAGGCGGTCCACGTGGTGTTCGAGGGCCAGGCCGCGGGTCGGGCCAGCATCGCCGACGAGGAGCAGGTGCGGCGCCGGCTCGGGATCGCGCCGGGCGACGACCACGTCCCCGCCAAGCTGGCCGGGGCCGCCAAGGAGCTCGAGGGCTGGTACCGCGGGCTGGGCCGGCCCCACGCGCGGGTGACGATCGCGGAGCCCATCGCGGGCCGCGGCGTCAACACCGTGGTGCTGACGGTCACGGTCGAAGAGCGCCACGAGGTGCGGATGGGCGAGCTGATCATCCGAGGCAACTTCCGGACCCGCGAGTGGGTCGTGCGCGACGAGCTCGGCATCGTGCCGGGCTCGCTGGTGACCGACGACGTCATCGCCGGCGCGCCGCGCCGCCTGCGCGCGACCAACCTGTTCAACTCGGTCGAGGTCGAGCTGATCGGCTTCGAGGACGACCGGGCCCGCGACGTCGTCCACGGCGTGGTCCAGGTGGTCGAGCGCCAGGACGCGTTCGAAGAGCTCGAGCTCGAGCTGGGGTACTCGCTCGAGAACGGCGGGTTCGTGCGGGCCCGGCCGATCGTGCCCAACCTCGGCGGCGTCGGCATCCGGTTCGAGACCGCGCTCACGATGGGCACCCAGTACCAGGCGGTCGAGGGCTTGGCCCGGATCCCGCGCTGGATCGCGCGACGCTACCTCGGCGCAACCTTCGACACCGAGCTGGTCGGCTACGTCCGCAACCAGCTGACCGAGCGGTTCGGCGAGCTGTTCACGGCCGGCGCGTCGATCGCGGCGTTGCGCAGCTGGAACCGGCCGCGCACCGACAGCCAGGGCGCCCGGCTGGTCACCGCAGCCTTGCGCTACGACTTCCGCCTGCGCAGCCGCGACGAGGAGCTGGTGCGCCCGCCCGGCCTGGCCGGGGATCTGACCACCAACCCGATCCGGACCCGGACCGGCACGGTGGGCCTCACCCTGACCTGGGACCAGCGGCGCGGCCTCGATGGCAACCTCAACCCGCTGGCGCCCCACCACGGGTTCCGGCTCGAGGCCGGCGCCGCGATCGCCAGCCCGTACCTCCTCGGCCAGGACACCTTCGTCAAGGTCAACGGGCTCGGCCAGGCGCTGACCACCCACGGCCGCCTGCAGCTCCGGGCCGATGTCCGGTTCGACCAGGGCTTCCCGCTGCGCGGCAGCGTGCTGCTGCCCGAGGTCGAGCGGTACTTCGCTGGCGGTGACGACACCGTGCGCGGCTTCGAGGAGGACCGGTTGGCGACCGAGATCATCGAGCATCCGGTCCCGCCCCTCGGTGAAACCACCCAGATCCGGGTCCTGCCGGCCGGCGGCAACATCCGCGCGCTGGCCTCGGTCGACGCCCAGCTGACGGTGTGGAAGGTCGGCAGCTTCCCGATCGCCTCGGCGCTGTTCGTCGACGCCGGCGTGATCACCAACCTGTGGACCTCGTTCAGTCCCGACGACATCCGGCCGGCCGCGGGCTCGGCGGTGCGCCTGCTCCTGCCCATCGGTGCCGCCTCGGTCGAGTACGCGGTGCCCCTGGAGCCCCGAAAAGGCGACAATCCGCGGGGTCGGCTCCATCTGGCGCTCGCCCTCCGGTATTGACGCCGGCGCCGGGGCTTGCCAATACTCCGCGCTTCCCCAAGGAGCTACAGCATGGCCCGTCGTGACAGTCGCCGTTCGTTGAAGATGCGCCGCCGCAAGAGCCAGAACAAGCTCAAGGCCCGCATCAAGCGCAAGATCCAGGTCGCGAAGGCGGCGTCCGCGAAGAAGCCCGCGCCCGCGCCCACCAAGAAGAAGTAGTCGGTGCCGCCGCTGACTCCGGCGGCGTCGCGCTGCGTGATGACGCAGATCGTGATGCCGACGCACACCAACGGTGCGGCCGGGGTGATGTTCGGCGGTGTGATGATGCAGTGGATCGACGTGTGCGCAGGCGTGTCCGCCATGCGACACGCCGGTGGCCGGGTCGTCACTGCCTCCATTGATCGCGTGGACTTCATGCACCCGGTGCACGTCGGCGACGTGGTCGTGCTGCAGGCCCTGGTCAACTTCACGGGGCGGACCTCGATGGAGGTCGGCTGCCGGGTCGAGACCGAGGACATGTCGACGCGCAGCCGGCGCTACACCACCAAGGCGTACCTGACCTTCGTGTCGGTCGACGCCCACGGCGGTCCGCGCGCGGTGCCGCCGCTCGTGCTCGAGTCGCCCGACGACCAGCGCCGCTACCTCGCGGCGCAAGCGCGGCGCGCCGATCGCTTGCGCGCCTCCGGGCGCGCGCCACAGTCGTCCCGATGACGCCCCACAAGCCCCCGGTGAACCCGTGACGATCACAATGGACCTGTCGGCCTGGGGGCACCTCGAGGTCACCGGCTCCGATCGCGTACGCTTCCTGCAGGGCCTGACCACGATCAACGTCGGCGCGCTGCCGCCCGGCGGCCACGGCTGGGGCGCGATCCTCTCGCCCAAGGGCCGCGTGCTCTCGGTGGTCGAGGCGACGGTGGAGCCCGAGCGCGTGCTCCTCCACTGCGAGCCGGGGCTGGTCGACAAGACCCTCGCGCTGCTGGAGCGCTACGCCGTGATGGACGACGTGGTCTCGCGCGCGCTCGAGCTCACCGCCTACAAGCAGTGGACCTCGCCCACCGACGCATGGACCGCGCCGGTCGTGCTCGCGCCGCTGCCGGGCCCGGCCTCGTCGGCCGCCGCGCTCGAGATCGCGCGGGTCGAGGCCGGCATCCCGCGCTACGGCCAGGACGTCGACGAGGAGGTCTTCCCGTTCGAGACCCCGCTCGGCCGCTTCCTCGACTACGAGAAGGGCTGCTACATCGGCCAGGAGCCCGTCTTCCGCGTCCACGCCCAGGGCAAGGCCGCCCGCACCCTGCGCGGCCTCCTGATCTCCGGTGACACCCCCCTCGCGCGCGGCGACACCCTCTCGCACCCGACGCGCCCCATCGCCGGCACCGTCACCTCCGCCGTCGTCTCCCCCCGGCTCGGCCCGATTGCCCTCGCCTTCCTGCACCGCACCGTCTGGGACGCTGGCGGCGAGCTCACCGTCACCGCCGACGGCCGCACCGCCCACGTCGTCGACCTGCCGTTCTCGGCCGGCTGAGCGGGCCCGCGCCCGCCCCGGGCTGCCGGGAATTTTTGCTCCGGCCGCGGTGCACAGCTGCCGCTCCGGCCGGCTCTCAACTCCGGCTCCGGCTCCGGCTCCAGCTCCGGCTCCGGCCCTCGGCTCCGGCTCCAGCCTTCGGCTCCGGATCCAGCCTTCGGCTCCAGGCGTCGGCTCCGGCGTTCGTTCGCTCGCTCGCTCGCGCCCCACGCGCCCCAACGCGCACGCGCCGTGACAGGGCCAACCACACTCCCCATCGCCCCGTTGCCCTGGCGCGGTGCGATGCGCGGAGGGCGCGGGGCGCGAGCGAACGAACGGCGCCCCAACGAACACCGCCTCGACGCGCGCGCACCGATGCTCGCCGCAACTCTTCCGTCGTGACACTGTCCGCACCCCGGACAAGCGCAGCACCGAAGCTGGAGCCGGAGCCGCCGGCTGGAGCCGGAGCCGCCGGCCGGAGCCGGAGCCGGAGCCGCCGGCCGGAGCCGGAGCCGGCCGCCGCCGGAGCTCGCCAGAACCCTCGTGCTACCGTCTGCTCTTCGTGCCTCACCGCACATCTCTCCTCGCCGCAGCCGTCGCCGTCGCCGTCACCGTCAGCGCGTGCAGCGACACCCCGCCGATCGAAGGAGATCCTTTCCCGATCCTCCTCGACCGTGCCGACGGCGCCTTCCTCATCGACCTCCGCGAAGGCGACTCCGTCCGCCGCGCCGTCATCGACGTGCTCTCTCCCCTGACCGTCTTCGACCCCGGCCCCAACGTCCCCGCCCGCCGCCGCGCCGCCACCTTCAGCCTCCTCGGCCACCGGTCCGACACCGATCCATCCCTCGTCGCCCGCGCCCGGCTGAGCACCACCGTCCTCGGCCTTCATCCCTGCGCGTCGCCCGATCCCGCCGAGCCCACGCCCTGCACGGTCGGCGATCCCGACGCGCCCACCACGATCGACGCCATCCTCGGCGCCGACGCCCTGCGCGGCGCGGCCATCCGCTTCGACCCGTCCGCCGACCGCATCGCCATCCTCCCTGACATCGCCGGCAGCGGCGAGGCCCGCGATCGCGCCTGCGACGCCGAAGTCCCTCGCCCCTTCTACGGCGGCGGCAACATGCTCATCGGCGGCACCGTGCTCCGCTTCGACGGGCTGCGCATCGCGCTCGGCGTGTGCCTCTCGCACGATCCCGACGCGACCACCGCCGAACAGCGCGGCACCGACACCGCCCTCGTGCTGTCGACCGGCATCGGCATCTCGATCCTCGGCGAGACGCGCTACGAGGCGTGGCGCCGCATCAGCGGCGGTCCGGCCCTCGCCGACCTACCGCGGGCCGCGGCGCTGCTGCCGTCGGGACGGGTCGACGGCCGGCTGGCCCGCATCGACCGGCTCGCCATCGTCGGCACCTCGACCGCCCCGCGCGGCGCCTGTCGCGAGGTGTTCGCGCACCACTTCCTCACCCAGCGCGACTGCGTCGCCGAGGACACCGACTGCCCGTGCACCGACGAGGACGACGGCTGCGCCGCCGCCGCGATCCTCGAGCTCGCACCACCGGCGCCGATCGAGGCGGTGGTCGTCAGCGACGAGCATCCGTTGCTGCAGGCGCTCCGCGCCGAGCTGCGGCCCGACCAGCCCGAGATCGACGGCATCCTCGGCGTCGACGCGCTCGCCACCGCGCAGTTCGACGTCGACTATCCCAACAACCGGCTGCTGCTGCGCTGCGTGGGCGCCGGCTGCGTCGCACGGCCTTCGTTCCGCGAGAGCGCCGACCGGACCAACATCGAGCGCTGCCTGGCGGCGGCCCCGCCGCCGACGACCGATGCCGGGGTCGCCGACGGCGGCCCCGACGCCGCCCCGGTCCCGTGATACGCTGACCGCCGCTTGGACTGGGACCCACTGTTCCTCTCGCTCGAGGCGGCCTCGATCGCGACGGTGGTGGCCGGCCTCGTCGGTATCGGCCTGGGCGCGCTGCTGGCGTGGCCGCGGACGCCGGGCCGCGATCTGCTGGACGCGCTGCTGGCCGCGCCGCTGGTGATGCCGCCGACCGTGCTGGGCTACTACGTCCTGGTCTCGGTCGGTCGCAAGAGCTTCGTCGGCGGGTTGTGGCGCGACCTGTTCGGTGACGATCTGACCTTCACGTTCACCGGCGTGGTGCTCGCCGCCAGCCTGGGCGCGTTCCCCATGATCGTGAAGGCGGCCCGCACCGCGTTCCAGGGCATCGATCCGACGCTGGTCGCCGCTGCCCGCACGCTCGGCGCCGGCCCGGTCCGCGCGTTCTTCACCGTGTCGTTGCCGCTGGCGGCGCCCGGGCTGATCTCCGGCCTGATGCTCGGGTTCGCCCGCGGGCTCGGCGACTTCGGCGTCACCCTCATGATCGCCGGCGACATCCCGGGCGAGACCCAGACCGCGCCGCTGGCCATCTACGATCACGTCCAGGCCGGCCGCGAGCGCGACGCCGCGATCATGTCGATCGTGCTCACCGTCGGCGCGGTGCTCGTCCTCTACGTGGTCAACGTGATCGCGCGCCGGCGGGAAGAGGCGTGAGCGACGCCGCGCAGCCGGTCGCCCTGTCGGTCCGCGCCACCGTCGCGCGGCGCGGGCCCGCGGGCGCCTTCGCGCTCGAGATCGACACCCAGTTCACGCCCGGGGTGACCTGCGTGATGGGTCCATCTGGCGCCGGCAAGAGCACGCTGCTCGGCGTGATCGCCGGCCTGGTGACCCCTGACCACGGCCGGGTCGTCCTGGGCGACGAGGTCTGGCTCGACACCGCACGCAAGGTCCGGGTCCCGGTCCACCGTCGCCACGTCGCCTACCTGTTCCAGAGCCTCGCGCTGTTCCCGCACCTGAGCGCGATCCACAACGTCGAGTACTCCATGCCGCGGGGCACGCCGCGCGCCGCGCGCCACGAGCGCGCGCGCGGGTTGCTCGATCGGCTCGGCGTCGCCCATCTCGCCCACCGGCGCCCGCGGACCTTCTCGGGTGGCGAGGCCCAGCGGGTCGCGCTCGCCCGCGCGCTCGCGATGGCGCCGCGCGTGATCTTGCTCGACGAGCCGTTCAGCGCGCTCGACCGCGAGCTCAAGATCCCGCTGATCGCGCTGGTCCGCGAGCTCGCACTCGAGACCGGGGTGCCCACGATCGCCGTGACCCACTCGATCGGCGAGGCGCGCGCGCTGGCCGATCGCGTGGTTCGCGTCGCTGGCGGTCGCATCGCCGCGGACGGCCGCCCCGACCAGCTGCTGCCGGCGCGCTCGGTCCATCACGAGCCCGACGATCGCGCCCTCGAGATCACGCCCGCGCCGGTGCTGACCCGCCGGTAGCGGCTACGGCGGCACGTCGCTTGCTATCGCTGGAAGCATGACGGAACCGAAGAAGCCCGAGAAGGATCGCGAGCCGCCCGCGGCGCCCACCCCTACCTCGGCGCGTGACGGCGTCGAGCCCTCGAAGGATCGCCCGAGTGGACCCGGCGATACCGGTCCCGGCAGCACCGCCGACCACGCGGTCGAGATCGACAAGGCCGAGCGCGACGCGCGCGACTAGGCGCGACCGCGACCGGGCCTGGCCGCTCGCCGAGCGCGGTTGCTACAGCTTCTGGCCCTGCGGGTCGTACTGATAGAACCCGCGGCCCGCCTTGCGGCCGACCCAGCCCGCGGCGACGTGTTGACGGAGCAGCGGGCACGGCCGGTACTTGCCGTCGCCCAGCTCGCGATGGAGCACCTCGGCGATCGCGAGCACGGTGTCGAGGCCGATCAGATCGGCCAGCTCGAGCGGGCCCATCGGATGGTTGAGGCCGAGCTTCACGCCGGTGTCGATGTCGCCGGCCGTGCCCAGGCCCTCGTAAAGCGCGTAGCAGGCCTCGTTCAGCAGCGGGATCAGCACCCGGTTGACGATGAAGCCCGGGATGTCGCGAGCCGCGATCGTGGTCTTGCCGAACTGCTCGGCCAGCGCGATCGTCGTGCGGTAGGTCGCGTCCGAGGTCGGCAGGCCGCGCACGATCTCGACCAGCTTCATCAGCGGGACCGGGTTCATGAAGTGCATGCCGATCACGCGATCGGGGCGCCCCGACGCCGCGGCCAGCTTGGTGATCGAGATCGACGACGTGTTCGACGCCAGGATCGCGTCGGGCCGCACGACCTGGCCCAGGCTCTTGAAGATGCCGAGCTTGAGCGGCTCGCTCTCGGGCGCCGCCTCGATCACGAAGTCGCGATCGGCGAGGTCGGCGTGGGCGCCCCCCGACGACAGCCGCGCCAGGGTCTGGTCGCGCAGGTCGCCCGCGAGCTTGCCGCGCTCGACCAGGCGATCGAGGGTGCGCTTGAGCTTACCGATCGCGCCGGCGGCGAGCTCGGGCGTGACGTCGACCAGCATCACGTCGAGGCCGGCCTGCGCCGCGACCTGGGCGATGCCCTGCCCCATCTGGCCGCCCCCGACCACGCCGAGCCGGGTCACCGCCAGGGCCACCGTCACGAGCGCTCCACCAGCAGCGCGATGCCCTCGCCGCCGCCGATGCACAGCGAGGCGCCGCCGGTCTTGGCGCCCTGCGCGGCCATCCCGTACAGCAGCGAGACCAGCACCCGGGTGCCGGACGCGCCGATCGGATGACCGAGCGCGACCGCGCCGCCCGTCCGGTTGACCCGCGCCGGGTCGAGCCCGAGCAGCTGGTTGTTGGCGATCGACACCACCGCGAACGCCTCGTTGATCTCCCACAAATCGACCGCGGTCGGCTTCCAGCCCGCCTTGGCACACGCCTTCTCGATCGCGGGCGCCGGCGCGGTGGTGAACCACTCGGGGGCCTGCGCGTGGTGGCCCGACGCGACGATCCGCGCCAGCACCGGCAGGCCGCGCCGGGTCGCCTCGTCGGCGCTCATCAGCACGACCGCGGCGCCGCCGTCGTTCAGCGACGACGCGTTGCCGGCGGTGACGGTGCCGTCCTTCTGGAACGCGGGGCGCAGCCCGGCCAGCTTCTCGATGTTGCCGCGGCCCGGCTCCTCGTCGGTGTCGACCTTCACGCTGCCGCCCTTGCCGGCGACCTCGACCGGCGTGATCTCGGCGGTGAACCGGCCGTCGCGCTGCGCGAGCAGCGCCCGTCGGTAGCTCTCGGCGGCGAACGCGTCCTGATCGGCGCGGCCGATGCCGCGCTCGCGGGCGCACAGCTCGGCACAGTTGCCCATGTGCTGGTTCGAGTAGACGTCCCACAGGCCGTCGTGGACCATCGAGTCGACGGTGTCGAGCGCGCCCATCTTGACGCCGCCGCGGACGCCGCGCAGGAGATGCGGGGCGTTCGACATCGACTCCATGCCGCCGGCGACCACGATGTCGGCGTCGCCGACCGCGATCGTCCGCGCGCCCTGGATGACGGTCTCCAGCCCCGAGCCGCAGACCTTGTTGACGGTCACGCACGGCACCGTCTGGGGCAGCCCGGCCGCGAGCGCGGCCTGGCGGGCCGGTGCCTGCCCGAGGCCCGCGGGCAGGACGCAGCCCATCAGGACCTGCTGGACCTCGGCCGCGGGGACCCCGGCGCGCTCGAGCGCGGCGCGGATGGCGGCGGCACCGAGCCGCGGCGCGGAGATGGACGCGAGCGCGCCCAGGAAGCTACCGATCGGCGTACGGGCCGCCCCGACGATGACGACGTCACGCATGGAAACCTCCGACCCGGCGTGTCCGGCGGGGCGCCGAACCTCTGGTCGCCAGGGGTGCGAAGGGATACCCTCGGGTCGATGCGGGCGTCAAGCGCGCGCCGCCGCGGTGAGCGGCAGTTCTCTCAAGCATCTTCCCGGGTTAACGTGGTAGCCAGCCATCGTCCTCGCGCCCGGATCCCCTGGGCGGTCGCCGCGCTCGCGGTCACCGCCGGGTGCGGCGAGGACCTGCAGCCCGACGTGCGCTACCAGGTCGTCGGGCTGGTGCCAGCCACCGGCGGCGGATGCCCGGGCGCGGCGCCGACCGCCCCACCGGAGGTCGGGGCGAACCGGGTTCGCTTCACGTTTCTCGATCGCGTCGACCGCAGGCTGCGCTGCGACGTGGTGCTGGCGCGCAGCGCCGACGCACCGATCCTCGTGGTGCCGCGCCGCGAGGCCCCGGTCGACCTCCACGTCGAATACTTCGATGACGCCGGCCGGCTGCTCGCGCGCGGCCAGCGCGCCGACGTGGCGCTCACCGGCGGTGGCGTGGTGACGATCCACGCCACCCGCACCGACGCGTGGACCTGTCCGCCTGGTGCGGCCGGGAGCGCGCGCGCGTTCCACAGCGCGACCCTGCTGCCGACCGGCGAGGTGCTGCTCCTCGGTGGCCTGGTCGGCGCGCCCGGCGCCGGCGACGCGCCGTTCGACCCGGCCGCCGGCGCCCACGTGACCGGCACCGCCGAGCTGTACGACCCGGTCGCCGGGCGCTTCACGCCGGTGACGATCGCCGGCCTGCAGCCGCGCGCGTTCCACGAGGTGCTGATGCTCGGCACCGACGGCGACCGCGTGCGCCTGCTGATCGTCGGCGGCATCGGCGTCGCCGGCGATCCGGTGGCGCCCGGCAACGTCGCGGTCGGGCCGACCGGCGGCGGCGCGCCGTGGACCGGGGTCGCCGCGGATCCCGCCGCCGGCCGGGGTGGCGCGCTCGCCCTCGCGGCCGAGCTGCTCGAGTATGACCCCGCCGCCCGCACGTTCACGCGCGCCGCGGTCGGCGCGGGCCCGATCCCGCGCCGCTTCGGCACCGCGACCGGCAGCGGTGCCCGCGTCGGTGAGGGCCTGGCGGTCGCCGGTGGGCTCGACGGCGCCGGGACGCCGATCACCGCCGCCGAGTCGGTGCGCGCTGGCGACGGCGCGTCCGGCGGCAGCGTCGAGGGCCATGCCCGGCTCGGCGCGACCATCACCGCGGTCGGCCCGACCGAAGCGCTGGTCTGGGGCGGCGACCTGACGACGCCCGCGATCGAGGTCCGCGCCGGCGATCGCCTGATCGCGCTCGATCAGGCGCCAGCGATCGCGCCCGGCCCGAGCGCGACCGAGGCCAACAACCGGAGCTTCCATGCCGCCGCGACGCTCGACGGCCAGGTCGCGGTGATCGGGGGCCTCGCCATCACCGAGGGCGTGGTGCTCGGCGCCGCGTTCACGCCCGTGGTGCAGCTGGTGGATCCGGCGTTGCTGACCGCGACCACGCTCGACGCGCCCGCGCTGATCGGCACCGGCTACCCGGCGGCGGTCGGGCTCCATGACGGCGACGTGTTGTTCGGCGGCGGTGTCCAGGTCGGCGCCTGCCCCAGCACCCTCGCGTGTCCGAGCATGCAGAGCGTGCGCCTGCGCCGCGGCGTCGCGGGCGAGGCGGTGCGCGCGACCCTCACCGGCGTGCCGGGCCTGGCCCGCCACGGCCACCGGCTGACGCGTTTGGGCGACGGCACTGTGCTCGTCACGGGTGGCTTCGGTGCAGCCACTGACCCCGCGCAGATCCGGGCGCTGGGCGACGCCGAGCTCTACGATCCGTACGAGGCCAAGGACGACCCGCTCGCGGGGGTCGGGCTCTCTCGCCTGCCGGGCGACGTCGCCCGCGTCGACGGTGTGCCGGTGGCGCGCTGCGAAGTGTTCGGGGCCGCAGCGCCCGATGCCGCCCCGTGACGTGTGCGCATGTACGCCACGTCACGAGCGCCCGCACGCCCCAGCTGCGCTCCACCGCTCGCCGGGAGGTTACGTCATCCTCGGGCGTGGGTGCCCGGCGCAATGATTTCAGGCACGAGGAGAGGCGGCCCTCTGCTTGCACTCAGTCCGGGCATGACTCACTCAAAGAAGCTCACGTTCGCTGCCATCATGGTGGCTGCGGCGGCCTTCCCCGCCCTCGCCATCGCTGACCACGGCCCCGATAGCCGCTGGACGAAGATCGGCGACGTCGGGACCCACGTCCACGACGACGAAGACTTCGTGCCGGTGTCGAATCAGCGCTTTGATCGACTCGAGCTCCAGGCCAGCGGCCACCCGGTCCCGATCAACGGGCTGAAGGTCCAGTTCGTCGACGGCACCAGCTACCAGGCGCGGGCCCGCGGCATGGTGCGCCCAGGCGAGCGGTTCTCGATCGACCTGCCCGCGCGCAGCGCGCCGATCAAGATGCTCGTGATCGACTACGGCAATCGCGGCCCGTTCTGGCGCGACACCGAGACCGCGCGCATCGAGGTGTTCGGCAAGAGCCCGCGCCGCGATCGGCGTGACCAGGGCTATCGCGCGGACACCACCCCGCCGCCCGCCGTGCCGCCGCCGCCGGTGCCGCCGCCGGTGGTGCAGCAGCCGGCGCCGCCCCGGGTGGTCGCGCCCGCGCGACCGACCCCGGTCCGGACCGCGCCGGTCCGCTACGAGTGGCGCGCCGGGGTCCGCGTCCGCATCAACTAGTCACGCCACGAAACTAGCTTCGCCTACACCGCACGAGCGCGCGCGATGATCGCCGGCATCACGGCGAGCACGCGCGCGATCTCGTCGTCGGTGGTCGCCGGTCCCAGCGAGAACCGGACGCCCTCACGGGCGCGCGCGCGCGACAGCCCGAGCGCCAGCAGAACCGGTGACGGCTGCACCGAGCCCGACGTGCACGCCGCCCCGGTCGAGACCGAGATGCCAGCGAGATCGAGGGCGATCACGACCGCCTCGCCCAGCGCACCGTCGAAGCCCAGGTTGACGGTGGTCCCGACCCGGGGCGCCTCGCCGCCGTGGACGCGGGCACCCGGAATTGTCAGGAGCCCGGCTTCGAGCCAGGCCGCGCGACCGGCGATCGCCGCCACCGCTGCCAGCTCGACCGCGCCGGCCGCCGCGGCGAAGCCGACCGCGCCGACCAGGTTCTCGGTCCCCGGGCGCCGGCCGCGCTCCTGGTGGCCAGCGCCGTGGAGCGGCGCGAGATCGACGCCGGCGGCGACACACAGGGCCCCGATTCCGGCCGGGCCGCCGAGCTTGTGGCCCGACAGCGCCAGGGTGTCGGCGAGCGCGGCGATCGGCGGCAGCGCGAGGCGCCCGGCGGCCTGGACCGCATCGACGTGCAGCCGGGTGCCGGCGGCGCGGCAGCGCGCGGCCACCGCGGGCAGGTCGGCGATCACGCCGATCTCGTGATTGACCGCCGCCACCGCCACCACCGCCGCACCGCTGGCGAGGCCGGCGTCGAGCGAGGCCAGATCGATCCGGCCAGCCGCGTCGACCGCGATCGGCACGACCGCGAAGCCCTCGCCGACGAGGGTGGCCGCGGCGCCATGGACCGCCGGGTGCTCGCTCGCCACCACCAGCACGCGGGCCGGTGCACCGGCCTGCCGCGCAGCCCGGGCCAGGCCGACCACGCCGAGGAGATCGGCCTCGGTGCCGCCGCTGGTGAAGATGACCTGGTCGGGCTCGACGCCGGCGAGCCCGGCGACGCCGGCGCGGGCCCGCTCGAGCCGGGTCCGCGCGGCCCGGCCATCGCCGTGCACCGACGACGGATTGCCCGTCGTCGCCATCACCTCGGTCATCGCCGCGCGCGCAGGCGCGGTCAGCGGCGCGGTGGCGTTGTAGTCAAGGTAGATCCGCATGGGCGTTTCGTTGACACCGGTCCGGGGGAGCCGACATGATCCGTCGAGACGCCTCGCCGGTCGACCGGCAGGGTGACGGAACCAACGTGGCCGACGATGCCGGAGCGCTGCTTGTTCGAGCGGGCCTGATCACGGCCCATCATCTTGCTGCGGCTCGCGCGGTCCAGGCCCAGGAGGGCGGGACGATCGGTGAGCACCTGGTGACCAGCGGCGTGGTCAGCGATGACGGGCTGACCGAGTTCTACCGCAGCCGCCTGCTGGTGCCACAGGTCAACCCGAACACGCTGGCCCGGCTCCCGGCGTCGATCATCGCGGTGCTACCGCCCGACATGGCGCTCGAGTTCCGGGCGGTGCCGGTCTCGCTCGACAAGGACGGCAACCTGATGGTCGCGATGAGCGACCCCAGCGATCGCCACGCGGTCGACGAGATCGCGTTCTTCACCAGCAAGTACGTCGTGCGCGCGGTCGCGACCCAGATGCAGATCGCGTGGTGCCTCGCCCAGTACTACGGCTACGTCACCGAGCTCGGCGAACGGCTGCTGCAGCCGGTCAGCGCGCCGCCCGTGGCACCGACCGCACCGACCGCACCGACCGCACCGACCGCACCGACCGCACCGACCCCGCCGCCCACCACGGCGCACGCGCCGCCGACGCGCGCCCACGGCGACACCGCGCGGGTCGAGGCATCGCGTCACCGCGTGCTCGCGCCGGTGACCCGGCCGCCGCCCGTGGGGCCGCGCCCGGGCCCGCAGTCGTTGCAGCGGCCGGCGGCCGCGCCACCCGCGACCCTCGGACCCGAGGACATCACGGCCGAGACCGACACCATGTCGATGGAGCTGGCCGTCGACGATTCCGGTGACGCCGCGCTCGCGCCACCGCCTCTCGACGCCGCGCAGGCAAGCGCGACGGCGCAGGCAAGCGCGCCGCCGGCGCCGTCCCAGCCGCCGCCGCTGGCGCGGCCCCCGGCGCCGCGGCCGCAGACCGCGCGGCCGCCGCCGGACGATCCCTTCGCGCCTTCGGTGGTGGTGTCGGCCGAGGCGACCCGACCGACCCGCCGTAAGCCGGCGCTGCCCGATCCGCCCGAGCTGGCGGCGCGGTCGGGCGAGCTCGAGGTCCACGGCACCAGCACGCCGCTCGACGCGCCACGCGAAACGGTCGAGATCCATCTCGACGACGACCCGCCGGCCGCGCCCGCAGGCTGGTCGCGTGGCTCGATCCGCGCGACCTCGCCGCCGCCGGTCGTGCTCGATGTCGACGGCGATCTGTCGCGACCCCGGCCGCTCGCCGATGTGCGCGAACTGGACGACGACGACGTGGCCTACGTCCACGACGAGGTCGACGGGACCGAGGCGCACCCGATCCTCCTCGAGCGGCCGCGGTCGCGTGGCGACGGCGCCGGGTCAGGGCCGGTGACGTCCCCGACCGCAGCTCCGGACCGGGACCCGCCGGTCAGGCGGTCCGCATCGACCGCGTCGACCGCGCCGCCGGTCTCGACCGCGCCGTGGTCGGACCCGCCGATGGCGTCGCCGGTGCCAACGCAGGTGCTGGACGGCGCGATGCCGCGGCCGTTGCGCGACGAGCCCTCGGGGCCGGTCCTGCTGCTCGACCGCAAGAAGACCGCCGACCCCGACCCGGTCCCCGCGCGCGGCGGCCCGCCGTCGCGGCGCGTGCGCACCTCGTCGACCGGCGAGCGTCGCCGCGACAAGCACACCGTGATCGGCATCGGCGCCCTCGGGCCGATCCCGCGCTCGCACACGGCGAGCGTGCCGCCCCCGCACGGCCTGGCCGCGGCGGTCTCGCCGCAGGTGCCGCTCGCGCTCACGCGGCCGCCGCTCGCCGACGCGGTGCCGACCGCGCTGGTCGACGAGCACGCCGCGACCCGCCGGGTCGACACCCGACCGCCCTTGACGATCGACGACGACTGGGGCCCGCCCGGCACGACCATCCCACCGCCGTTCCTCGGCGCGATCACGCCGGCCGGCGATCCGGGGAGCGGGCGCATCCCGCTGGCGCTGGACGAGGTCGACTCCGCGCCGCTGCGGCTCGCCACGCCCGCGCCCCGGCCAGCACCGGCCCCGACCGCACCGGCGGCCTCGGCGCCACCGCCGTCACGGCCGAGCAACCTGCCGCCACCCGCCACTGCGAGCCCGGCCGTGCCCGCGCCATCGGCATCCCCGGCCCCCGCGGTCCACGCGCCGACCGGCCCGACCCGCCCGAGCCCGACGTCGCAGCTCCCCGACGCCAACGAGCTGGCCCGCCACCTCGAGCAGGCCTCGGTGCGCCTGGTGCAGGTGCTGCGCAGCCTCGATCAGACCGACACGCGCGATCAGGCGATCACCCGGCTGATCGACTTCGTCACCGCCAGCCACCACCGGGCCGCGTTCCTCACCGCCAAGGCCGGCGTGCTGACCGCGTTCGTGCAGGTGCCGGCGGCGCAGGGGCCCCATGCCCAGATGCAACTTGATCGCCCGTCGACCTTCCAGGACGTGATCGGCACCCGCCTGCCCTACCGCGGGCCGATCGCGGATCCGCCCAGCCGCGAGCTGGTGAAGTCGATGTTCGGCTCGACCACCGACGAGATGCTGGCGGTGCCGGTCGCGATCCGCGAGCGCGTGATCGGCATCGTCTACGCCGACGGCCGCCACCGCGACGCGTTCGACGAGCACGTCACGATCGCCGCCCGCGCGGCCGGGCTCGCGCTCGAGCGCATCCTGCAGTCAAAGAAGAGCTAATTCGCCCGCTGCCGGTCGGCCCGATGCACGCGAACGCCCGCTCACAGCGGGCAGAGCGTGGTCAGCGTGGCGTGGTTGTCGGCCGCGATCGCAGCCCGCGCCGCCTTCTCGACGTCGCCGATCGACTCGTACAGCGGGATGAGCGTCACCAGCAGGCGGCCGCACGGCCCGCTGACCTCGCCGACGAATGGCCCGTCGCCGCCGGTGAGCAGGTCGAGGCCCTCCTCGAGCTCGCGCACCGCGACATGAACCTGGCCACGGCTCACCAGCACCTGGGCCAGGTCGAGGTAGCGGCTGGCGACGTCGTCGGGGTTGCCCTGCAGGATCGCGCTGCCGACCGCCGCGCGCAGCCGACGCTCGCCGGTCACCCGCTCGCCCGAGCCGCGCGCGAGCCGGCGGCGCGGCCCCGTCGAGACCGCATCGCGCGGACGGGGCAGCTCGATCGTCGTGACGTGGACACCGGCCGAGCCGATCGGGAACCCGAGCCGCACCGCCGGTGGGTCCACGGTACCGTCGTGAGCCTGGGCCAGGGCCTCCGCGAACTCCTCGGCGCTCGCGAACCGGTCGGCCGCCACCTTCTGCAGTGCGCGGGCGACCACGGCCTCGATCGAACGCGGGATGTTGCGCTCGGGGCTGCGCAGCGACGGCGGGATCACCACGTCGTCGAGGTGGCGAACCAGGATCTCGGCCGCGGTGCCACCGCCGAACGGGGTCGCGCCAGTCAGCAGCTCGTACAGGATCACGCCGACCGCGTAGAGATCGGCGGCCGGGGTCGGCGCTTCGCCGCGGATCACCTCGGGCGCCATGTACTCGGGCGTGCCCGAGATCAGCTGCTCGTCGCAGGGCGCGCCGGCGTCTGCATCGATCTCGAGCTCGCTGTAGTCGTCGCCGTGATCGTCGCCCCGGCACCCGATCCGGGCCAGGCCGTAGTCGACCAGCTTCACGCGCAGGGTGCCGTCGCGCGACTCCTCGACCAGGACGTTGTCGCCCTTCACGTCGGCGTGGACGATGCCAGCGGTGTGGGCTTCGCCGAGCGCGGCGAGGATCTGCGCGACCAGCTCGCTCGCGACCGGCAGCGGCAGCTCGCCGTGCTCGCGCACGAGCTGCGACAGGGTCCGCCCGCGCACGTACTCCATGACCAGGTAGGGCGTGCCCTCGTCGGACTCGCCCCAGTCGAGCACCGCGACCGAATTGGGATGGGCCAGCCGCGCGGCGGCGATCGCCTCGGCGCGGAAGCGGCGGGCGATGCGCGGGTCGCGCAGCAGCTCCTGATGCAGCAGCTTGATCGCGACTGTGCGTGACAGGGCGCACTGCTCGGCGCGATAGACCACGCCCATCCCGCCCGCGCCGATCCGTTCCCCCAGGACGTACTTGCCGCCACCGAGCGAGGCGCCCGGCGCAAGGTAATCGTCGGAGGGATTCGCGGACATCACCCCCGAACCAAAGCACGAGTTGTGCCCATCGGGGATCCGCGGGGTAAATGGCGGTTCAGCGTAAGGATTTCGGGCAGCGCGGCGACTCGCCGGGGGCGCACCTCACGGGCGACGAGACGGGTCCGGACCGGCGTGGGCGAGCGGTTGCGCGACGGTGCGCTCCCCCGCCGCGGCCGCCGCCCGGGTCGCCCGTGCCGGATCGCCCAGCGACTCGTAGAGCGACGACAGCACCAGCAGGAGCCGCCGCGCCGGGCCGGTCGGGCCGACGTCCTGCCCGCGCCCGCACAGGAGGACGTCGACGCCCTCTTCCAGCTCGCGGACCGCGACCTCGGTCTGGCCGCGCTCGACAAGGCGCTCCGCGAGCCTCAGGTACCCGGCGGCGACGTCGTACGGAATTCCCCGAATCATGGCCGCGCCGATGGCGTGCCGGATCCGGCTGACGTCGACCGGGTGATGAAGATTCGACCCGCGGGGTGCGCGCCGGCGCACGCTGCGCGATTCTGCTACGTGCGGGTCGGGTCCCCGCCAGGCCGCGGTGCTCTCGTCGCACGAGATCGCAATCGGCACCGGCTCGTCCGCACGAGCGTCGGGATGCACGTGCAGGACGCTGGCGGCCAGCGCCGCGGCGAACGAGCCGGCCCCGTGGAAGCGCGCGCCGGCCGCCTTCTCCAGCGCCCGGGCGATCACCCGCTCGAGCGCGGGAGGGACCGCCTGGTCGTGACGGCGCAGCGAGGGCGGCACCACCGGATCCTCGAGCTGGCGGAGCAGCACCTCGCCCGGGGAGCCTCCCCCGAACGGGGTGGCGCCCGTGAGCAGCTCGTACAGGATCACGCCGACGCCATAGAGGTCGGCGGCGGGAGTCGGCGCGCTGCCGCGGATCACCTCGGGGGCCATGTACTCCGGGGTGCCCGAGATGACGTCGCCGGCGCTCTGCGCGATCTCGCGAACCGGCTGCGCGCGCGTGACCCGCGCCAGCCCGAAGTCGACCAGCTTGACCTGCTCGACTCCCTCGACCAACTCGACCAGGACGTTGTCGCTCTTCACGTCGCCGTGGACGATGCCGACGCGGTGGGCGGCGCCGAGCGCGGACAGGATCTGCCCGACCAGGTGCGCGGCCCGGGTCACCGACAGCGACCGTTCGTCCCGCAGGATCTGCCCGAGCGCGTGGCCGCGGACGTACTCCATCACCAGGAACGGCGTGCCGTCCTCGCGCTCTCCGTAGTCGAGGACCGCCACCGAATGAGGGTGAACCAGGCGAGCGGCCGCGATCGCCTCGATCCGGAACCGGTCGGCCACGGTCGGATCGCACGCGAGCTCGCGACGCAGGAACTTGATCGCGACCGTGCGCGCGAGCATCGGCTGCTCGGCGCGATACACCACGCCCATCCCCCCCGAGCCGATGCAGTCTCCCAGCTGGTATTTGCCGCCGAGCAGGCTGCTCGGGCTCGGTTCCGCCACAGCCCCCGTCCCCGAGTGCCCCATGTCGCGATCGGAAGCACGCTGTGTGCCGTGGGTCTAGCGGTGGCGCAGCCGTGCGCGCGCGGTCGCCAAGATGTGGGCGCCATCACCGATCCAGGCCGCCTCGATCTCGAGGCCCCAGTCTGTCACTGGCTCGACCACCACCGTGCCGCTGTCGTCGGGCCGCACCTCGACCTCCAGGAACCCGACGTAGCGGCGCAGGTGCGGATCGATCGCCTTGTAGACGGCCTCTTTGATCGCAAACGCGAGGATCACCGCGCGGTCGCGGCCCGCGCCGTCGATGCCGCGCGCGTCGAGCGCGGTCAACTCGGCCGGCGTGAGCACCTTGTGGGCGATGTCGATCCGGCGCGGCTGATCGAGCTCGAGGTCGACGCCGATCGTCCAACCGTCGGCGGGCGCCGCCAGCGCGATCGCGAGCTCGCGCTTGTGGCTGACCGAGCCGACCGCACCGGCCGGGACCCGCGGCGCGCCGCGATCGTCGGACGGGATCGCCAGCGCGGCCAGCTCGACCGGCGCGGTCACCCCCGCCGCGATCAGCGCGCGGCGCAGCGCGCGGCGGCCGGCGACCCACTCGCGCTGCCGGATCGGCGCCAGCGCCAGGCCGCGGACGCGCTCGTCCGGATGCAGCTCGGCCCAGGCAGCGTCGTCCGGTTCGGTCACCGCGACCGCGACGGCGCGGCCGTGCGCGAGCTCGAGGACGCGGCCGGCGATCACGGGCGGGTCACGGGCGAATCACGCGTCGGTGACGACGTCGAGCGTGGCACCCAGGCCGCGCATGACGTCGACGAAGCTGGGGAACGAGGTCGCGACGTTGGTGACGTCCTCGATCCGCGACCGATCGGCACCGGCCAGCGCGAGCACGGTGGCCGCCATCGCGATCCGGTGATCACCCGCGGCGTCGACCCGCGCCGGCGTGAGCGTGCGGCCGGGCTGACCGGTCACCGCCAGGCCGTCGGGCCGCGCCTCGACCTCGATGCCGAAGCCGCGCAGCATCGCGACCGTGGTCGCGATGCGGTCGGACTCCTTGACCCGCAGCTCCTCGGCGTCGCGGAAGATCGTCGTGCCCTCGGCGCGGGCGGCGACCGCGGCCAGGATCGGGATCTCGTCGATCGCGCGCACGGTGACGTCGCCGGCCACCTCGGTCGCGCGCAGCCCGGGCGCGGGCCCGCGCACGACCAGGTCGGCCACCGGCTCGCCACCGATCTGGCGCAGCTCGCGCCAGGTCACCTCGGCGCCCATCGCGGCCAGCACGTCGAGGAAGCCGGTCCGGGTCGGGTTGACGCAGACGCCGGTGCAGACGACCTCGCCGGCGCCCGCCACCAGCGCGGCCGCGATCAGGAACGCCGACGACGACGGATCGCCGGGCACGGTCAGGCTGCCACCGGGCAGGTCGAGCGAGCGATCCCACCCGGTCGGATCGAGCACGACCGTGCGGCCGACGGCGGTGATCGGCGCGCCCATCGCGGCCAGGAGCCGCTCGGTGTGATCGCGGCTGGGCCCGGGCTCGGTCACCCGGGTCGCACCCTCGGCCGACAGCCCGGCGAGGATCAGCGCGGTCTTCACCTGCGCCGACGCGATCGCGAGCGTGTGGTCGACACCGCGCAGGCGCGCGACCGCGGCCGAGATCCGCAGCGGGGGCACCACGTCGCCGGCGACCCCGCCCGGTCCCGGCGCGCCGTCGATCCGCGCGCCCATCGCGCGCAGCGGGTCGATCACGCGCTTCATCGGGCGCCGCGACAGCGACTCGTCACCCGACAGCTCCGAGGTGAACGGCTGCCCCGACAGCAGCCCGGTCAGGAGCCGGATGGTGGTGCCCGAGTTGCCGCAGTCGATGCCGGCGTCGGGCGCGCGCAGGTGGCCGAGGCCGGCGCCGTGGACGACCACCACGTCACCGTCGCGCTCGACCCGGGCGCCGAGCTGGATGATCGCGCGCGCGGTGCGGCCGTTGTCGGCGCCGCCGCCGAGCCCGCTGATGCGGACCGGCGTGCGGGTGAGCAGCGAGAACAGGAGCGCGCGGTGGCCGATCGATTTGTCGCCGGGGATGGCGACCTGTCCGGTCAGCGGACGATCCGCGGGGGCGACGACGTAGGCGGTCATAACGGGGCGACTCCTCGGTTGGCGCGAAAGCGTTCGACGGCACGGGCGAGCCGGCCGGGGCCGACGATCAGGGCGAGCCGCACGCCGCCGGCCTCGCGGCGGAGGTCGGCCTCGGCGATCGACCTCGACAGGCCGACCGTGCGGATCTCGTCGCTGCGCGCGACCCGCTGGATCATGCGCGTGATGCCGCGCAGCCAGGCCGGGCGCGCGGCGCGGACCACGGTCGGCTGCTCGTCGGCGAGCAGCGCGACCACCGCGAGGTCATCGGCGACGTCGCCCCACAGCGACACCGCGGCCGGGGCCGCGGTCAGGCCCAGCGCGCCGGCCAGCGAGGCCTGCGCGGTGGCGTCGAGCACGGCGGTCAGGCGCAGCGACGCGCCGTCGGCGGCCGCCGGCATCGCCCACGCGCGCACCGCCAGCAGGCGGGCATCGGTGGCGAGGCTCGGCCCGCCCCCGGCGGCGAGCACGAGCGCCGCGGTCTCACCCTCGGGCGCGAGCGCCCACACGCCGTCGCCGAGGTCGAGCCCGATGTCGGGCCGGGTGCCGCCGCTGACCATGGTGATGGTGGCCGCCTCGGGGGTACCGACCCGGTACGCGACGAGGATCACGGTGGCGGCGTCGGCGAGCGGCGCGGCGAGCGCAGCGGGCGCGCCCGGGACCGCGGGCCCCGCCGCCAGGGTTTCGCCGATCGCGGCGCCGACCACCGGGTTGGCGCGCAGCCGCGCCAGGTCGATCTCGACCACGACCTGGGCGCCGGGCGGCAGCCGCGCCAGCAGCCGGTCGCCGGCGGTGGCCGCGCGCTCGGGCACGAACACCGGGCTCGCCGTGTCGCCCCCGCCGCACGCGGCCGCCGCGCCGGCGGCGACGAGCGCGAGCAGCGCCCTGGTCACCCCGCGACTCCAACCGGCGACGCGCCGGCGAGCACCTCGACCAGCGCGCCGATCACGCGCGGCAGCTGCGCCTCGGCCGCGATCGACACCCGGAGACACGTCGGCAGGCCCCACGCCGACATCGGCCGCACGATCACGCCGCGGCGCAGCAGCGCGTCGTAGCTCGCCGCGGTTGGGCGCCCGGCCTCGACCAGGACGAAGTTGGCCAGCGACGGATAGACCAGCACGCCATGGGCGCCGAGCTCGGCGCACATGCGCTCGACGCCGAGCCGCCCGAGCGCGGCCGAGCGCTCGACGTGCTCGGTGTCGCCGAGCGCCGCCTGGGCCGCGACCTGGGCCAGCGAGCCGACGTGGAAGGTGCGTCCGACCCGCCCGAGCAGGTCGACCACGCCGGGGTGGGCGATGCCGTAGCCGATGCGCAGGCCAGCCAGGCCGTAGATCTTCGAGAACGTGCGCAGCACCACCACCCGCGGGTCGCGCCGGGCCATCGCCACGCCGTCGACGTGATCGATCTCGGGCCAGCGCGCCGCATACTCGGCGTAGGCCTCGTCGATCACGAGCAGCGCGTGCTCGGGCAGCGCCGCCAGCACCTGCTCGACCGCGGCCGCGGTCCACACCGCGCCGGTCGGGTTGTTGGGGCTGCCGATGATCACCAGCCGGGTGTGGCTGGTCATCGCCGCGCACAGCGCGTCGACCTCGGCGCCGCGCGGCGTGGCCGCGGTGGTGACGAACCGGCGACCGGCGACCTGCGCCGCCAGCCGGTAGCTGAGGAAGCCGAGGTCGGGCGACAGCACCTCGTGGTCGGGCCCGACCAACGCGAGCACGAGCTGGTAGATAAGATCGTTCGAGCCGGGCGCGATCGTGATCGCGCGATCGGACACGCCCCAGTGCGCAGCCAGCGCGCGGCGCAGCGCGAACCCGCTGGCGTCGGGATAGAGGTGCAGCCCGCCGAACATGCCCTGCAGCGCGGCGATCGCCTTGGGCGACGGCCCCAGCGGGTTCTCGTTCGACGCGACCTTGATCGCGCCGGTGATGCCGAGCTCGCGCTCGAGCTCCTCGACCGGCTTGCCGGGCTGGTAGGCATCGAGCGACCGCACGTGCGGCGGTGCCAGCTCGGACAGCCACTGGTCGAGGGTGGCCGGATCGTCCAGTCGCTTGGGCATGGTGCGGTGTGGCGGCAATCTACTATAGTCCCGGAATGCCGTGACCACCTGCGTCGGTCCGTCGTAGGCCGAACGCAGTTGCGGCGACCATGACCCTCCCTCGCCTGTCCGCATCACCCCACATGCGCCCACGCGCCCGAGCCCGCGTCACCGATCGCAGGTGGGGCTGGACTGCGCTCACCCTGATCGGCCTCGCGCTGATCGTGCTCGTGCTCACCCCGTCCGACGCCTGGGCCGGCGAGGTCGACGAGTTCGAGAAGTCGCGCTCGCAAGGCTGGCTGTGGGCGTACCTCGCCACCTTCGGCGCGGGCGTCATGACCTCGCTGACCCCGTGCGTCTATCCGATGATCCCGATCGTGGTCGGCATCTTCGGCGGGCGCGGCAAGGACGTCTCGCGCGGCCGCGCGATCCTGCTCGCCACCCTCTACGTGGTCGGCATGGGCCTCACGTTCGCGCTGCTGGGCACGCTGTTCGCGCTCATCGGCGGCTCGGCCGGCGCGCTGCTCGCCAACCCGGCCGTGATCATCCCGATCGTGATCCTCTATCTCGTGCTGGCGACCTCGATGTTCGGCGCCTTCGAGCTGCAGCTGCCGTCCGCGCTGCAGCAGAAGCTGTCGGGCGTCTCGGGCGACGGCGTCGGTGGGGCGTTCGCGATGGGCCTGGTCGGCGGCTTCACCGCCGCGCCATGCACCGGCCCGTTCCTGATCGGCATCCTCGGCTTCGTCACCAAGACCGGGTCCGTGGCGGTCGGCTCGACGCTCCTCTTCACCTACGCGATCGGCATCGGCGTCCTGTTCTGGGGCCTCGCCGCCTTCACCATCGCCATGCCCAAGAGCGGCGCATGGATGGAATGGATGAAGTCGATCGGCGGCGTCGCGCTGGTCGCGGCCGCGATCCACTTCCTGCGGCCGCTGGTGCCGTGGCTCGACGAGGCGGTGCATCCGTCGTGGTTCTTCATGGTCGGCGCCGTCCTGGCCGTCCTCGCCGGCCTCTCGCTCGGCGCGATCCACCTGTCCTTCCACGATCGCGTCGCGATCCAGGCCCGCAAGGCCCTGGCGGTCGCGGTGACCGTGGTCGCGCTGACCGCCAGCATCTCGTGGATCCTCCACGTCGACCGCCACCTGCCGTGGGTCAAGGGCGACGAGGGCGCCGCGTTCATCCAGGCGCGGCGCGAGGGCAAGGGCGTGATGATCGACTTCTGGGCGACCTGGTGCACGCCGTGCAAAGAGCTCGAGCTGACGTTCGCCAAGTCACCGGTGTACGAGACGATCGTCGACAACTTCGTGCCGCTGAAGTTCGACCTGACCCACCAGACCGACGCGGACGACGCCATCCTGAAGAAGTACGGGGCCGGCACGCCGACCGTCCTGTTCCTCCACGCCGACGGCACGGTGCTCGCGGATGTGCGCGACCCCCTCGGGCCTGCCGCGTTCATGAAGGTCCTCGCGCCCGCCGCGGAGCAGATCAAGCTGCGCCGTCAGACCGCCCGCACGCCCTGACCCGCGCGCGCTTAGACTTCGCGGTGCCCAGCCCTCAGGATCCTGCACACCTTTCCCGGTGTCCCTGAGCCAGGGCGAGCGCACGCGAGCCCGCCGCCTCCGGGCCGCCCGTCGAAGATCCCGTGCGGCACCTTGGCGCGCTGCCCTTCGACCCGGCGCCTGCGGCGCCGGCTCAGGGCCACCGGGAAAGATGAGCGCTTCCGATCACACCCGCAGCCGCTGCCAGCTACGCGAACGTGTCCATCGGCGGGCACGTGCAGATCAGGTTGCGGTCGCCGTACGCGTTGTCGATGCGCGCGACCGGCGGCCAGTACTTGTGCTCGCGCAGCCAGGACGCGGGGAACGCGGCCTGCTCGCGGGTGTAGGGCCGGTCCCACTCGGTGCCGCACACCGCCGCCGCCGTGTGCGGCGCGTTCTTGAGCGGGTTGTTGGCGCGGTCCATCGTGCCGGCCTCGATCGCGCCGATCTCGGCGCGGATCGCGATCAGCGCGTCGCAGAAGCGATCGAGCTCGCCCTTGGCCTCGCTCTCGGTCGGCTCGATCATGAGCGTGCCGGGGACCGGGAACGACATCGTCGGCGCGTGGAAGCCGTAGTCCATCAGCCGCTTGGCGATGTCCTCGGCCTCGATGCCGGCCGACTTCTTGAACTGCCGGCAGTCGATGATGAACTCGTGGGCGACCCGGCCCTGCTTGCCCCGGTACAGCACGGGGTAGTGGGCCTCGAGCCGGTGCGCCATGTAGTTCGCGTTCAGGATCGCGACCTGGGTCGCCCGGGCCAGGCCGTCGCCGCCCATCATCGCGATGTACGCGAACGAGATCGGCAGGATGCTCGGCGAGCCGTAGGGCGCCGCCGAGACCGCGCCGACCGCGCCGGCCTTGGCGGCCGCCAGCGGATGGCCCGGCAGGTACGGGGCCAGGTGGGCCGCCACCGCGATCGGCCCCATGCCGGGGCCACCGCCGCCGTGCGGGATGCAGAAGGTCTTGTGCAGGTTGAGGTGGCAGACGTCGGCGCCGTAGTCGCCGGGCCGGCACAGGCCGACCTGCGCGTTCATGTTGGCGCCGTCGAGATAGACCTGGCCGCCGCGCTCGTGGACGACCGCGCACAGCTCGCGGATGCCCTCCTCGAACACGCCGTGGGTCGACGGGTAGGTCACCATGATCGCGCCGAGCTTGGCGGCGTTGGCCTGGGCCTTGGTGCGCAGGTCGGCGAGGTCGATCGTGCCGTCGGGTGCGGTCGCGACCGCGACCACCGAGAAGCCGGCGAGCACCGCGCTGGCCGGGTTGGTGCCGTGCGCGCTCATCGGGATCAGGCACACGTCGCGGTGGGCGTCGCCGCGGGCCGCGTGATAGCCGCGGATCGCGAGCAGACCGGCGTACTCGCCCTGGGCGCCCGAGTTGGGCTGCAGCGAGCACGCCGCGAACCCGGTGATCTCGCACAGCCAGGACTCGAGCTGCTGGAACAGCGCGCGGTAGCCCGCGGTCTGCTCGGCGGGCGCGAACGGATGCAGCCGCCCGAACTCGGGCCACGTCACCGGGATCATCTCGGTGGTGGCGTTGAGCTTCATCGTGCACGACCCCAGCGAGATCATCGAGGTCGTCAGCGACAGGTCCTTGGCCTGCAGCCGGTGGATGTAGCGGAGCATCTCGTGCTCGGCGTGGTGGCGGTGGAAGACCTCGTGGGTCAAGAACGCCGAGGTCCGGCCCAGGCCGGCCGGCAGCTCGGGCGCCAGGGTCGCGGCCGCCAGCTCGGCGACCGCGAAGGTCAGCTCGCCGCCGGGCGCGAAGCTCTCGAGCAGCGCCTGGACGTCCTCGAGCGAGGTGGTCTCGTCGCACGCGATGCCGACGCCGTCGGGGTACCGGCGCAGGTTGACGCCGTGCTGGACTGCGGCGGCGACGATCTCGGCCTGGCGGTGTGGGTCGAGGTCGATCCGCAGGGTGTCGAAGAAGGCGCCCGCGCGCGGCGCGTGGCCGAGCCGGGCCAGCCCGGCGGCGACCACCGCCGCCCACCCGCGCACCCGCCGGGCGATCGCGGTCAGCCCGGCCGGGCCGTGATAGACGGCGTACATCGAGGCGATCACCGCGAGCAGCACCTGGGCGGTGCAGATGTTCGAGGTCGCGCGCTCGCGGCGGATGTGTTGCTCGCGGGTCTGCAGTGACAGCCGGTAGGCCGGCTTGCCGCGCGCGTCCTTGCTCACCCCGATGATGCGGCCCGGCAGCAGCCGGCGGAACCCGTCGGTGGTGGCGAGGAACGCGGCGTGCGGCCCGCCGAAGCCCATCGGCACGCCGAACCGCTGCGACGAGCCGATCGCGATCTCGGCGCCGAGCTCGCCGGGCGGGGTCAGGACGGTCAGCGCGAGCAGATCGGTCGCGACCACGACCCGGGTGCCGGCCGCGCGCGCGGCGGCGAACAGCGCGCGATCGTCGTGGACCACGCCGTCGGTGGTCGGGTACTGGGTCAGGATGCCGGCGATGGCGGCCCCGCCGTCGGCCAGCGCTGCGGCGATCGCGGCGCGATCACCGATCCGCAGGTCGATGTCGAGCGGCTCGGCGCGGGTCCGCATGACCTCGATCGTCTGCGGGTGGGCGCCGGCGTCGACCCAGAACACCGGCCGCTTGCCCTCGTGGGCCTCGGCGCACATGTTCATCGCCTCGGCGGCGGCGGTCGCCTCGTCGAGCAGCGACGCGTTCGACATCGGCAGCCCGGTCAGGTCCGAGACCATCGTCTGGAAGTTGATCAGCGCCTCGAGCCGGCCTTGCGAGATCTCGGCCTGGTACGGCGTGTACGCGGTGTACCAGCCGGGTCCCTCGAGGATGTTGCGCAGGATCACCGGCGGCGTGAAGCAGTCGTAGTAGCCCTGGCCGATGAACGAGCGCAGGACCTGGTTGTCGCTCGCGAGCGTGCGCAGCTCCTCGAGCAGCTGGTGCTCGCCCACCGCAGGGCCGAGGTCGAGCGGCCGACCCAGCCGGATCGACGCCGGGATGGTCGCCCGCACCAGCTCGTCGAGGCTGGTGTAGCCGAGGGTCGCCAGCATGGCGGCGAGGTCCGGCTCGCGCGGCCCCAGGTGGCGCGGCGCGAAGACGTCAGAGGGACGGAGGTGAGACGGCAGCTCGGTAGGGGGCGTCACGGCGGGAGGAAACTAGCAGGTCGCGCCGACCGCGGGGCCGCGGCGATCCGTCTCACATCCGAGATCGGCCGAGCCGCCCGAGCGTCGTCAGCCGCGGGTCGGCTCGCGCATGAACGCGAACAGCCGCTCGGGCGGGTCGGCCAGCTCCATCGGCGCCTGGCAGCGACCGCAGGCCATCGGCGGCGGGCGCATGGAGGCCAGCTCGGCCCGGTGCTCCTCGACGTCGAGCAGCTCGCTGCTCTCGGTGCCACAGCGCTCGCACAGATAGGGCGCGTGGAACGAGCGGACCCGGCCGCCGCCGCGCACCGCCGGGATGAAGCACATCTGCTCGATCAAGAGCCCCGAGCACCGATCGTGGATCAACGCGGCCCCGGCGCGGACCAGCAGGGCCACGAAGTGCATCCACTCGCGGATCCCGATCGAGTTGATGAAGTCGATGCCGGCGCTGTCGAGGATGACCACCCGCGCCGCCCAGTCGTTGACGTGGAGGGTCAAGAGCGCGGTCTCGTCGAGCCGCCCCGAGATCACCAGCCAGCGCTCCTCGGTGTCGCCCGCGACGGAGACGGTGAGGCGACCGAGGGCATGCGTCGACATCGCCGGGGAGGGTGGCGCGCCGAACCCGCCGCGTCAACGGCAACTGCGGTCGCGTCGGAGGCTGTGATTCCTTCGAATCACACCTCCCTTTCGATCGGTCGGCCGCGGCCCGGAGGCCGCGCCCGATCTGTACGGATCCAGAGGCGCCGCGCTCCGATCGGCTCAGTACGCGACGCCCAGGCTCGCCGACCCGCTGATCCAGCGATCGGCCGCCCCGCCGACGTCCTGGTCGGGGTCGCCGTCGCGGTTGTTGGTCTGGTTGCCGTTGCCGGTGAAGTCGTAGCCGATCAGGCAGTAGCTGCCGCGCAGGCGCAGGAGGACCATCGACGTGATCGCGACGTCGATGATGCCCTCGGCCTCGAAGCCGGTGATCTTCGCGGCGCCGTACTCGCGCTGATCCTGGATCGCGCCCGCCGACTGGAACAGCATGCCCTTGCCGACCGCGGCCAGCGCCAGCCGCTCGGTCCCGAGCGGGACCCGCAGCATCAGCGACGGCTCGTACAGCCGGTAGTCGACGTCGGGCAGATCGAGCGCGGTGCCGTCGGGCAGCCCGCCCCGATCGACGATGAAGGCGCGCCGGCCGTAGCCGACGCCGAGCGCGATCGACGGTCGGTTGGCCTTCGACCCGAACGCGTAGCGCAGCTTGCCGCCGACCACCCAGCGCATCTGCCGGGTCGGCATCGCGACGTTCATCGCCTCGCTGGTGCGGGTGGTGAGCGAGATCACCCGGTCATACTCGAAGAACACGCCGATGCCACCGGCCACGTGCTGGGGCTTCAACAGCGCGATCGGGAAGGCCTCGACCACGAGGTGCCCGGCCGGGACCGGCGCGCCGCGGTAGCCGTTGGGCGCCTGCTGGAAGTCGTCCTGGGTGTCGAACGTCAGCCGGCGCGACATCGCGGTCGACCCGACCTCGAGCAGGACGCCGGCGCGCCGCAGCTCGCGGCCGGACCTGGCACGGCGGCGGACCCGGGGCTCGGCCTCGTCGGAGGCGGCAGCGCGGTCGTCACGCTCAGCGTCAGCGGCGTCGGCAGCTTCGTCACCGTCGGCCGCGGCCGCGCCCTCCTCGTCGTCACCCTCGGTGCCGAGCGGGTCGTCCTCGTCGTCGCGGCCACGGTCGCGGTTGCGGACCTTGGCCGGGGCTTCGTCGGCCGCGTCGGCGTCCTCGTCGTCGTCCGCGCGCGACCCCGGCTTGGCCTTGCCCTTCCCCTTCGCCGCCTTGCCCTTGGCCTTGGCCACCACCGGGGCCTCGTCCCCCTCGGCGTCTTCGGTGTCCCCGGGCGCCGGCTTGGCCCCCTTTCCGGCGGTGCCGATCACCTGGTCGACCACGGCCAGCAGCTGCCTGGCGACCTTCTTCTTGCCCTTCGGGCCCAGGCGCGGCGCGTCGAGCGACACGCTCATCTTCTTCTTCACCTTGCCGTTCTTGCCGCGCACGCTGATCGACAGCAGGTACCCGCCGTCCTCGCGGGTCATGATGGCGTCGAGCAGCAGGTCGGCCTCGAGCGTCCGGAGCACCTTGGCGATGCCGGCCGCCGACTCCTCGTCGTCGATGCCCTCGCGCCGGGCCGCACGCTCGAACGCCTGCGATGCGACCACCGAGTGGGTGTCGTCGATCGCGTCGGCGAGGAGCTCCTCGAGCTCGCCGGTGTCGTCCCCCTTGACCGACAGGACGACGATGCGCCCCGCATCCGCGGCTTTCGGGGCGACCGCGGCCCCGATCGCGATCACGGCCAGGAGGCCGCAGGTCTTCACCAGCTTGGTTCGGTCCATGAGTGCTCCTGGTCTTGATGCAAGGCAGCGGCCGACGCCGGGTCCCCGCAAATTATCGAGAATCCTTCGTGCGGCGCCAACCCCTGGGGTGCTGAGTCCCGCCCTGGCCGGCTCGGAAAATGCCCCATGCCCCCCGGCCTCGCGCCAGGCCGCGCACAGAATGGTGGCACCAGGCCCCTTGCGCTCACGCCATGGGCGTGGCGACCTCCCGAGGTGACCGACCCCGTCGACCGCGAGAACCTCCGCATCACCGGCAAGCACAAGGTCGTCACCGATCCGCACGTCGACGTCCAGGGCGACGTCGTCGTGGTCGTGACCCAGGCCTACGGGCCCCGCGGCGACAACCTGGTCGGGCTGTCCGAGGTCGCCTTCGACGGCAACCCGGCGGTGACGCTCAAGTTGCGCGCATCGGGCCGCGAGGGGCTGGTCCACCTGTCGCCGATTCACGGCGACACCCGCAAGGCCGGCTTCATCGACATCGCACCGGGCACGGTCTGCGAGCTGCTGTGCCCGGTGTCGGGCCAGCCGCTCGACGAGGTCGGCGACGTCGAGGACGGCGCCGGCGCCCGCTACTTCGCGCTCTACCTCACGCCGCAGCTGTCGCGCGGCTCGATGGTGATGGTGTCAAACGTCTGGGGTCACTACCACTCGCGGATCATCGACGACTTCGAGCTGATCTCGGCGTGGGCGGCGTCGCACCCCGAGTGAACCGGCCCCAGCACGCGGGGACGGCGCCGATCTCGGGCCTGCGCCGGCCAGCCGTCGCCTGCCGGTGATTCGCTGGTAAGGTGCCCATCAATGGGCGGGTGTACCAACTGCGGTAGCAAACCGGGCTGCGACGACCGCAAGGGCTCGATGATGGAGTCGGTTGAGGAGGCGCTCGCGCGGCTCTACCCGACCCGCACCTGGGGCGCTCGCGACGATCGCGCGGTCGGCGACGACCCGGGCGCGGCCGAAGACGCCGCCGCGATCGCCGACGAGCTGGCGGCCGAGCTCGACGCCGCCGTCATCATGCGCACCGGCGGCCCCGACGAGTACTGCGACTTCCTCTATGTGCTGTGCGTGGGCCGGCCGCCGTGCGCGGTGCAGGTCCGCGACGCCGACGTGCCGGCCCCGGCCGAGTGGCGCGGCGCACGCATCGAGGAGCACTACCTGCGGGTCGCGCTGTCGACCATCACGCGCATGGCCGCGGTCCAGGAGGTCTCGATCACCGTGGCCGACGAGGGCGACGGCTACGTGATCCGCGAGCGCGCCCGCGCCGGCGTCTACGCGGCGCCGCTGCTGCGCCGGTTCCAGCGCCTGGTCTCCATCTTCCCCGCCTACGACATCCTGCACGTCGACATGGGCGAGATCGCGGGGCCGCCGCCGGGCTTCGCCGCCGGACCCTGGCCGGACCTGTACGTCGGGGCGCCGTCGATCGCCAACTACCTCTTCTATCCGCAGCCGACCACGATGGCGGTGACGTCATGGGTACCGGCGGAGTCGACGTGACCCTGGCTGACGACGTCCGCGACGTCCTGGCCGAGCTGCGGACCCAGGTCGGCGCCCGGCGTGCGTCGGTGGTGCCCGACGCCGGCCACGACCCGCCGGTCGGCCCGCATGGCGGCGTGCGCGCCCTGCCGCTCGGCGGTGGCGCGCGCCTCGAGCTCGAGCTGGGCGCGATGGCCCACACCGACGACGAGGTCGACCTCGCGCTCGAGCAGGCGGTCCGCGCGCTGCGCTCGCTGGCGCGCGCCGCGGGCACCGCGCTGCCCGCGACGACCGTGATGGCCGATGCCGCCAACCGGCCGCTGCGGGTCATGGAGCGCATCCGCGGCTACCTCGAAGCGCTGGCCAACCTGCACGGCGCTCAGAACGCGATCGTGGTCGTGCGCGGCGCCGTGGTCAGCTCGGCGCGCCCGGTGCAAGCGCTCGAGGAGTCGCGGGCCGAGCTGCTGATCCGCCGCACCGGCGCCAACGCCAAGGTCGCCGGCGCCACCCACGGCGAGCTCGCCGACCAGGACGCCTTTGTCATCACGTTCTGGTACGGCGCCGCGCTGATCGTCTACTTCGCCGGCGTCTACGCGACCGACTTCGTCCGCCACCGCGCGCGCCTGGTCGCGCGCGAGCTGTCCGAGCTGCTGCCCGACCTCGAGCCGGGCCCGGCCGCCCCGGCCGCCGCGCTCCGCCCGCCCGAGTGAGCACGGCTGGCCCGCGGCCCGGTCACGGGCAGAACGGAGCCAGCGACCGGTGGACGAAGCTATATTCGGACGGCAGCAGGAACCGGGTGCGCCGCCCGGCGCCCAGCCCGTCGTCCCCGACCGGATAAGCGGCCCACGCCCCGGCGTCGGTGAACAGCGCGACCCGGGTCCCGCCGGCGTCGACCAGCGCGCCCGCCAGGGTCATCGCGCCGTCGGCGGGCAGGTCGGGGATCGCCAGCTCGACCGGCGCGGCGCCGGCCCGGCTCGCGTAGATCGCGTGGTGATCGGTGGCCGGCCAGCCGCACGCGTCCGCGGTCGCGCTGGGCGTGATCCGGGTGACCAGCACCTCGGTCAGCGCCGGCTCGCCGGCGGTCGCGCGGACGTCCCACAAGGTCGCGCAGGGCGGCTCGCACTCGGCCACGGGCGTGACGTCCGCCCACGGCGCCGGCAACGGCTCCCGGGTCTCGGCGATCGCGAAGCCCCCATCGGCCTCCTCGGCAGCAAACCGACCGACCGCGGTCGGCATCACCAGCGAGCACGCGGTCGGGGGCGTGGCGACCAGCAGCAGCCACGCCCGATCGGTCGCGTCCGCGGCCGGTTCGCACCCGGTGGCGAGCGCGGACAGCTGGGTCCCCGGCCGCGGGTCGTCGAACGGCTCGGCCAGATAGCCAGTCACCCGGGCCAGGCACGGCGCCCCTCCCTCCCGCAGCAGCCACAGCTCGGCCGGCAGGGTCTCGTGGCCACGGTTGATGACCGCCGAGGGGTCGACCAGGCCCGGCTGCAGCGCCGGCACCCGGTTGCTGTCGGTCGGGTCGTCGGCCCACGCCCCGAGCGGCACGGCCCACGCCGCGGTCGGGTGAAGCTCGTCGGCGGCGCGCCACTCGGCGTAGCGAACCGCCGCCGCCGGCGGACATCCGTCAGCCGGGCCCTCGACCCCGCGCAGCCCGCCGCCACAGGCAAGCGCTGCGGCACCCACGATCCCGGCGGCGAGGATCCGGCGCACTACAGCGACGCGCGCTGGTCGGCCGGCAGGTGCAGCCCGAACCCGTCGTGGAGTGTGCGCAGCGCCAGCTCCGCGTACTTCTTCGCGATCACGCACGAGATCTTGATCTCGCTGGTCGAGATCAGCATGAGGTTGATGTTCTCGGCCGCCATCAGCTGGAACATCCGCTTGGCCACGCCGGCGTGCGAGCGCATGCCGACCCCGACCACCGAGACCTTGCAGATCTCGTCGTCGAAGGAGATCCGGTCCCCGGCCTTGCCGACCAGGTCGGAGACCTCGCGGGTGAGGATCTCGCAGGCCCGCTTGCGGTCGCCGAGCGGCACCGTGAAGGTCATGTCGGTGGTGCCGGCCGAGCTGACGTTCTGGATGATCATGTCGACGATCACGCCACCGTCGGACAGCGGCGCGAACAGCCGGGCCGCGATGCCGGGCGTGTCGGGCAGGTCCGCGACGGTGATCTTGGCCTCGTCACGGGCGACCGTGACACCGGAAACGACGACTCTTTCCATCTCTCGCTCCTCGGGGACGACCCACGTGCCTTGCGCGTCGGAGAAACTCGACCGGACGTGGATGGGGACGCCGAACTTCATGCCGAACTCGACCGACCGGATCTGCAGCACCTTGGCCCCGAGCGAGGCCAGCTCCAGCATCTCCTCGTAGCTGATCCGCTCGATCTTGCGCGCCGATGGCACGATGTTGGGGTCGGTGGTGTAGACCCCGTCGACGTCGGTGTAGATCTCGCAGACGTCGGCGCCGAGCGCGGCCGCGATCGCGACGCCGGTGGTGTCGGACCCACCGCGCCCGAGGGTCGTGATGCTGCCGCCCTCGTCGACGCCCTGGAAGCCGGCGATCACCGCGATCTCGCCGGCGGCGAACGCCGCGCGGACCGGGTCGGCGTCGATCGACACGATGCGCGCTCGCGAGAACGCGCTGTCGGTGAGGATCTTGACCTGGTGGCCCAGGAACGACCGGGCCTTGCCGCCGAGCTTGCGGATCGCCAGCGCGACCAGCCCGACCGAGACCTGCTCGCCGGTGGACACGATCACGTCGACCTCGCGGTCGTTGGGATCGTCCTGGATCTCGGCGGTGAGCTTGAGGAGGCGGTTGGTCTCGCCCGACATCGCCGACACCACGACCGCGACGTCGTGGCCCTCGCGCTGAGTGGCGAGGCACCGACGGGCGACGTGCATCATGCGATCGACCGAGCCGACCGAGGTGCCGCCGTACTTCTGGACGATCAGCATGCCCGCCGGAGGTTATCGATCGCGCGGCGGCGGCTCAAGCCTGGTCATCGACAACCGCCCGACGGATGCCGGTGAAGCCCACCCACGCTGCGACCTCCTTCCTGCGCAGTCTCGACCGGTCCACTTGCCAGACCGCCGGGGGGACGGCATCCTCTCCGCTCTTGCGCGCTCACCCCACAGCGTCTGACCTCCGCCTCGCCTCCCGAAGGGCAGTCGCCGCATGATCTGGTTCTGGATCGGATTCTTCGTCCTCGTCGCCGCGCTGCTCGCCCTCGATCTCGGGGTGATGAGCCGTACGCCCAAGGAGCTGACGTTCGCGCAGGCGCTGCGCAAGACCCTGTGGTGGGTCTCGCTCGGCATCGGCTTCGCAGGCGTCGTCTACTTCATCTACGAGTACAACTGGCTCGACGCCAACCCGGTCCGGGCCAACGGGCTCCAGATGACCGGGGCCGACGCCGCGATCACGTACCTGTCGGCCTACCTCCTCGAGGAGGCGCTGTCGGTCGACAACATCTTCGTCATCTCGCTGGTCTTCCGCTCGTTCCGGATCCCGAACAAGTACCAGCACCGGGTGCTGTTCTGGGGAATCATGGGCGCGGTCGTGTTCCGGGTGACCATGCTCGGCGGCGGCGTCTGGCTGGTGACGAAGTTCGACTTCATCTTCTACTTCTTCGGCGCGTACCTCATCTATTCCGGCCTCGGCATGCTGCGCGCCGAGGACGAGGACGCGGACCACATGGAGAAGAGCCTGGTGGTCCGGGTGATGCGCCGCTTCGTGCGCATCGTCGACGGTGACCACAGCGGCCACTTCATGGTCCGCGACAGCCACGGCCGCCGCGCGCTCACCACGCTGGCGGTCGCGCTGGTGGTGGTCGAGCTCACCGACGTCGTGTTCGCGCTCGACTCGATCCCGGCGGTCCTCGCGGTCAGCCAGGAGTCGTTCATCATCATCACGTCGAACATCATGGCCATCCTCGGCCTGCGCTCGCTCTACTTCATGCTCGCCGGCGCGATGGCTCAGTTCGACTACCTGAAGTACGCGCTGGCCGGGCTGCTGGTGTTCATCGGCGCCAAGATGATCGGCCACAACCATGTCCACATCCCCAACCTGGCCTCGCTGGGGATCATCGCCGGCTTCATCACCGCCGGCGTGGTCGCCTCGATCATCGCCAACAGTCGCCGCGCGGCCGCCGCCCCACCCGACCCGGTCGCCCCGCCCCGGGCGCCCGACGATCCGCCCGCGCCATAGCGCGCGGGGCCGCACCCGGCCGCCGGCGCCGCCGGCTCAGCTGGCGTCGAGCACCTCGCGGATCCGCCGCAGGAGCCCCTCGGGCGTGAGCGGCTTGCGCAGGAACGCGATGCCGGCCTCGAGCACGCCGTGGCTCACGATCGAGTCCTCGGTGTAGCCGGACATGAAGATCACCCGCATCGCCGGCCGGATCGGCGCGAGCCGCTCGGCCAGCTTGCGACCGCTCATGCGCGGCATGACCACGTCGGTGAGCAGCAGCTCGATCGCGCCGTCGTGCTGCTCGCAGATCAAGAGCGCCTCGCCGGCGTTCTGCGCCTCGAGCACGCGGTAGCCGCCGCGGCGCAGGATCGACCGGGCGACCGCGCGCACCGCGGCGTCGTCCTCGACCAGGAGGACGGTCTCCGAACCGTCGAGCGTGATCGGCCGCGGCGGCTCGGCTCGGCCGTCGACCTGCCCGTCGACCCGCGGCAGGTAGATGCGGAACGTGGTCCCCACCCCGGGCGCGCTCTCGACCCGAACGTGCCCGCCGCTCTGGACCACGAGGCCGTACACCGTCGACAGGCCAAGGCCGGTGCCCTTGCCGGTCTCCTTGGTGGTGAAGAACGGCTCGAAGATGCGCGACTGGGTCTCGGCGCTCATGCCGATGCCGGAGTCGGTGACCGCGAGCACCACGTAGCGACCGGCCGGCACGTCGGTATGGGCCGCGACCTCGGCGGCGTCGACCGTCGCGGTCGACACCTCGAGCACCAGGCTGCCGCCCGACGGCATCGCGTCGCGGGCGTTGACCCCGAGGTTGACCACGACCTGCTCGAGCTGGCCGGGGTCGGCCAGCACCTGGCCCGCGTCGGGCGCGACCAGCATCGATAGCTCGATGTCGCCGCCAAGCAGGCGCCGGAGCATGTTCTCCAGCCGGGTCACGATCTGATTGAGGTCGACGATCCGGGGCTGGAGCACCTGGCGCCGGCTGAACGCGAGCAGCTGGCTGGTCAGCGCCGCCGCCCGCTCGCCGGCCATGCGGATCTCGTCGAGATCGGGCCGCAGCGGGTCGTCGGGCGCCAGGTCGCTGGCCGCCAGGGTCGCGTACGACAGGATCACCGACAGCAGGTTGTTGAAGTCGTGGGCGACCCCGCCGGCAAGCTGACCGATCGCCTCCATCTTCTGCGCCTGGCGGAACTGGTCCTCCAGGGCGTGGCGCTCACCGATGTCCTGGAACGCGCCCTCGACCCGGGTGATCAGGCCCGCGGCGTTGCGATCGGCCTGGCCGATCGCGCGCACCCAGACCCGACGGCCGCGTGCGGTGATGATCTGCAGCTCGAGGTCGAACGGCGTGCCGGCGCGGGCGCAGGCCGCGAACGTGGCGCGGATGACCTCGCGGTACTCCGGGACGTAGAACGCGAGGCTTTCCTCGGCGGTCGGCGCGGTGCCGGCCGGAACCTCGTGGATGGCGCACACCTGATCCGACCAGGTGCTCCGGCCCGTGCGCAGGTCCGTGCTCCAGCCACCGAGCCGGGCCGCCCGGCCCGCGATACGGAGCAGGCCCTCGCTCACGCGCAGGCGGCCCTCGGCGGTGCGCTGCTCGATCATCGCCCAGGATCGCTCGACCACCTCCTGGATCAGCGCGACCTCGCCCGGCGTCCAGCGCCGGGGCTCCCGCTGGTGGACGGCCATCAGCGCGCGCAGCGTGCCGTGCCGCACCAGCGCGCAGCACACGAACGCCTTGATGCCGACCGCGGTCAGCTGCTCGCTGCCACGGGCGGACCCGAGCTCGCGGTCGGCGTCGTGCACCACCACCGGGCCGGCGCCGCGCGCGAGCTCCGCGGCCAGGTGCGCACCGAAGTCCGACAGGTGCATCTGGCCGACCATGCTGGGCGCGCCGTCGACGTACTCGTGGGGGATGGTCAGCAGGTCGAGGTCGGGCGCGACCTCGGCCCAGTGGCAGCGCGTCACCTGAAGATGCTGGCCGAGCCGCCGCAGGACGACCGGCAAGACGCAATCGGGGTCGCTCACCTCGCGCATCGCCTCGCCGAGCTCGTTGAGCATGCGCAGGCGCTCCTCGTTGTCGCGCAGGACCGCCTCCATCTGCTGGCGGCGCGCCTCGCGCTCCAGGTTGTCGAGGGCGAATGACACGTCGGTCGCGACCTCGGCCAGCAGCGCCTCCTCGCGCGGGCCAAAGAAGCCGACCTCGCGCGCGTACACCGAGATCGCCCCGCACACCTCGCCGCCCTTCCGGATCGGAAACGCGGCCGACGCGCGCCAGGCCGGACCGGCCGCGGCCACCCGCTGCGATTCGGTGCGGGGATCGGTCAGGAAGTCGTTGCAGACGTAGGGTCGCCCCTCGGCGACCGCGGTGCCGGTTGGGCCCCGGACCTCGGGCCGATCGTCGGCGAACACCCGGATCGAATCGAGATAGCCGAGGTCCATGCCGTAACGGGCCACCGGCACCACCTCGCCGGTGGTCGGCTGGTACCAGCCGACCCAGGCCAGACCGAAACCGCCGGCCTCGACCAGCGCTTGCGACACCTCGGTCAGCAGTGCATCGCGCGAGCCGGCCCGGACGATCGCGTGGTTGACCCGACTGAGCGCGCTGTAGAGCCGCTGGGTCCGCTCGAGCTGGCCGGTGCGCTCGGCGAGCTGGTCGAACAGCACGCGCCGCTCGCGCTCGTGATCGGCCGCATCGACCGCGAACGAGAGATCGTCGACCAGGCGGGCCAGGACCCGGACCTCCTCATCGCGGAAGAACCCGGGCTGCTCGCCGTAGATCACGAAGACACCGGCGACCCGCGCCCCGCGGCTCAGCGGGAACACGGCGCACGAGCGGAGCCCGCGGCGCAGCGCCTCGTCCTTCCAGAAGAAGTCGGGATCGGCGGCGACGTCGTTCGAGAGCGCGGGGGCCCCGGTCTGCAGCGCGCGGGCGGCGGGACCGCGGTTGACCCGGCCGTCGCTGAGGCGCAGCACGATGGCGTCGACGTAGCCATCGTCGGCACCGAACCGCGCCAGCGGCTCCAGCCGGTCCTCGCTCGGATCGAGGCCGGCCACCCAGGCCAGCCGGGCCAGCCCGCTCTCGACCGCGACCCGGCAGGCCAGCTCGTACAGTTGCTGCGGCTCACGCTCGCGCACGATCGCCGCGCGCACGTCGCTCGACAGCGCGTGCAGGCGGGCGAGCTCCTCGGCGCGGGCGGTGCTCCGCCGCAACGCTTGATCGGCCCGCTCGCGCCCGATCGCGAGCGCGGCCAGGTGGGTCGCGGCGTCGACCCACACCACCTCCTGCGGGGTCGGCCCGCGCGGCTCGCGGTAGTACATGGCGAACGTGCCGAGGACCGCCCGCGCCGGGGAGAAGATCGGGCTCGACCAGCAGGCGCGCAGCCCGTGTGGCAGGGCCAGGTGCCGGTAGCGGGCCCACGCCGGGTGGGTCGCGACGTCCTCGACGATCACGCGCTGCTGGAGGTAGGCCGCGGTCCCGCACGATCCGACCGCGGGCCCGATCGTCACGCCCTCGATCGCCTCGACAAACGCGGCCGGCATCGCGGGCGCCGCCGCGCAGTGCAGGGTCTGGCTATCGGCGTCGAGCAGCAGGATCGAGCACAGCATCGACGGCGCCTGCGACTCGATCAGCCGGACCACCCCGACCAGGACCTCGGTCGCCGGCGCGCCGCGCGCGATCTGCTCGAGCAAGAGGCCCTGGGTGGCCAGGAAGTCGATGCTCAGCGCCCGGCCATCCACCATATCCACTATCACCCCGGAACCATACCCGAGGATCCGCTACCGGCCCCCTCGCCCGGCCGGGGCCGCCACCTTCACTTCATGCGGGCGTTGAGCTTCGCGGTCAGGTCGACCGTCGGGACCGCCCACAGGACCGCGCTCTGGTCGATGACCATGTCGACGCCCTCGGCCTTGGCGATGTCCTCGATGATCGGACCGGCCTTCTTCAGCAGGTCCTGGATCAGCTTGGTCCGCTCCTCGGCGAGGCTGCGCTCGAGCTTCACGTAGACCTGCTGCAGCTCGACGAACTGCTTCTCGAGCACGCCCTTCTTCTGGGCCAGGACCTCGGGCTTGAGCACCGCGGCCTGCTTGTCGAGCTCGGCCGCGGCCTTCTGCAGGTCCTTCTGCTTCTTGTCGAGCTCGGACTGCTTGGTCTTGCGGGTCTTGTCGAACGCCGCGCTGGCGCGCTTGCCAGCCGGCGTGTCGTAGAGGGTCCGCTCGAGATCGATCGAAGCGATCCGGGTGGCGGTGGGGCCGGCGGCGGTCACCGAGCCGATCAGCGGGCTGGCGACCAGCGCCACGCCTGCAGCGAGACCGAGACCAGCGACGAACGAGCGAAGCGAGCGTGACATGGGATTACCTCCGCGGACGTACTACGCGGCAAACCGTCTCCGGTCAACCAACCTCGAGGAGTGAGGCCGGCCAACCAGCGGTGATCAGAAGAAGTTCCCGATGGTGAACTCGAACACCAGCGGCTCCTCGACGGTGCCGTCAGGACGGGTCTGACGGTCGAGCGGGATGCCCCATTCAAACCGCAGCGGGCCGATGGGCGAGAACCAGCGGAAGCCGAACCCGACCGACTTGCGCAGGCCGGAGACGATCGAGTCGGGGAACCGGAAGCAGGGGTCGAACTTGGGCGAGACCGCGCCGCCAACGCTCGACAGGCCGCTGCAGTAGCGGTCCTCGAGGTTGTAGGCGTTGCCCATGTCGAAGAACACCACGCCCGAGATCGCGAGCCGCTTGAGCAGCGGGAACTCGATCTCGCTGTTCCAGATGAGCTGCATGTTGCCGCCCAGCGGCAGCGGGCGCAGGCCGCTGTCGGGGTCGCGGCCGGTCAGCAGCAGCGGGCCGAGCGAGCGCGGCCGGAAGCCGCGGACGTCGTAGATGCCGCCGATGAGGTAGCGCTCGCTGATCGGCACGCCCAGCGGATCGATGCTGGTGGTGACGCCGATCTCGGCGTTGAGGTGGAGGACGAACGGGCCCCACAGCTCGCGGTAGTGACGGGCGAAGCCGCCCCACCGGACGAAGATGTTCTCGGAGCCGGTGTACTTCGACGCGTACTCGGCAAAGATGTTGTGGTACCAGCCGCCGGTCGGGAACAGGCGGTTGTTGCGCGAGTCCCACTGCAGCGAGGCGCGCACCGACGAGGTGATGCCGCCCCGGAACAGGTTGGCGACGTCCTCGTTCGAGATCGGCTCGCGGATCGCGCCGATGTCGGCGAAAGTTCGGGCGCCGGTCGAGATGCCGACCGACTCCAGCTTGTAGGTGACGAAGGCGCGCGCCTCGTAGGTGAGTGGATAGCCCCAGGTCAGGTTGAAGCCGGCCGCGTTGCGCGAGAAGCCCGTGAACACGCGGCTCTGATTGTACAGGTCGAACGCGAACGTCCAGTTGCTGTCGAGGAAGTACGGCTCGACGAAGCGAAGCAGGAACAGCTGGCGCAGGCTCGACAGCTGGGCCTGCAGCGCCAGGGTCTGGCCCCGGCCGAACAGGTTGTTCTGCGAGATCTGGGCCTGGGCGATGAAGTTCTCGACCGACGAGAAGCCGGCGCCGATCTGGAACGTCCCGGTCGGACGCTCGGTGACCTCGACGTTGACCTCGACCAGCTCGTCGGAGCTGCCGCGCTTGGTCGACACGTCGACCTTCTCGAAGAAGCCGAGCGCGTTGATGCGGCGCTTGGACGCCTCGAGGTTGGTGGACGAGAACAGCTCGCCCTCGCTGATCTTCATCTCGCGACGGATCACCTTGTCGCGGGTCTTGGAGTTGCCGCGCACGTTGATGCGCTCGAAGTACGCCTTCTTGCCGCTCTCGACCTCGTAGATCAGCGAGATGACGTTCTTGCCGAGGTTCGGCTGCGTCATCGGCAGCACGTTGGCGTAGGCGTAGCCCTGGTCCATGTAGTAGTCGGACAGCCGGTCGCGGTCGGCCGCGATCACCGAGCGGCTGAACCGGTCGCCGGCCTTCGCGCGGATCTTGGCGCGGTGGAGCGCCTCGTCACCGACCAGCTTGCCCTTGAACTTGATCTCGCCGACGGTGAAGACCGGGCCCTCGTCGATCGGGATCGAGAGGTACATGTAGCGCTTGTCGCGCGACAGCCGGAGCTGCGGGGTCCCGAGCTTGACCGCCGCGTAGCCCTGGTCCCAGTAATGGGCGCTGATGATGACGAGGTCGCGCTCGAACGCCTCTTCGCTGAAGGTGCCCGAGTCGGACAGGAACGATAGCGCCCCGCCCTTGCGGGTCGCGATCAGCTCGCGCAGCGTGGCGTCGGGGATCGACTTGTTGCCGATGAACTGGACGTCGCGGATCTGGACCTTGGACCGCTCGTCGACCGTGAACCAGACGTCGACCTCGGCCTCGTTGACCGGCTTGACCTCGAAGTCGACGGTCGCCAGGTAGTAGCCCTTCTGGACGTACAGGTCGGCGATCTTCTCCCGGTTCTGCTTCACCTTGGAGACGTCGAGGATCGCGTCGCGCTCGAGGTCGATGACCTCGTTGATCTTCTCGAGCTCGAGGTCCTTGAAGCCGTCGACCAGGACCTTGCGCACCGACGGCTTCTCCTTGACCGAGAAGGTCAGGATCGCGCCGCCGCCGGGCCCGATCTCGGCCTCCACGGTGACGTCCGAGAAGAAGCCCATCTTCCACATCGCGCGGACGTCCTCGCGGACCTTGGCCGCGTCGATCGTGGCGCCGACCTTGGACTGGAGGTTGACGCGGATCGCGTCGTCCTCGACCTTGCGGTTGCCCCGGAACTGGATGCGATCGATCGGCCGCCCGACCATGCGCGGGGTCGGCGCGTCGCCGTCGTCGTCCGGGTCGCCGGGGACCGCGCCGTCATCGGGCCCGGCCGGCGGTGCCGGTGCCGGGGCCGGCCGCGGTGCTGGCGCCGGGGTCGGCGCAGGCACCGGACCCGGCGTTGGCTGGGCCCACACCGGCGCGCTGGGCGCGCCGGCAACCAGGGCCGCACCGAGCGCAGCCACCGCAATCCAAGCGTGCATCTGTCGCATCTACTCCACCGACTCGAGCCGACCGCCGTCGACCATCTGGAGCCGGCGCGGCATCATGCGCGCGAGCTCCGGGTTGTGAGTGACCACCAGGAGGGTCGACCCGCGCTCGCGGTTGAGCTCGATGAAAAGCTGATGGATCTCCTCGCCGGTGTGGCGGTCGAGGTTGCCGGTCGGCTCGTCGGCCAGCAGCAGGGCCGGCTCGAGCACCATCGCGCGGGCCAGGGCGACGCGCTGCTGCTCGCCACCCGACATCTGCGACGGCTTGTGGGTGAGGCGGTGGGCCAGACCGACCCGCTTGAGGATGTCGTTGGCGCGGCGCGCCGCGGACGCCCGCGGCAGCCGCTGGATCAGCGCGGGCATCATCACGTTCTCGAGCGCGGTGAACTCGGGGAGCAGGTGGTGGAACTGGAAGACGAAGCCGATCTTGCGGTTGCGAAACATCGCCAGCCGCTCGGGCCCCATCGTCGTGATCTCTTCCCCGTCGAACTGGATCGAGCCGCGGGTCGGCAGATCGAGCGTGCCGAGGATCTGCAGGAAGGTCGACTTGCCGACCCCCGACGCCCCGACCACCGCGACCATGTCGCCGGCGTCGAGGTGCATGTTGACCTCGCTGAGCACCGGCACGATCACGTTGCCGTGCGCGTACTCCTTGCACAGGCCGACCACGTCGACCTGGGCGCCCATGCCGCTGATCTCGCCGCGGCCCCCGCGGCCACGCGCCGTGCCGGCGACCGGGCTCGGGAGAGGCGCTGCGGGGTCGCTGGCGGGGTCGATATTCGGTGCGGATGCCTCGTCGTCGATCAAGGGAAACCTGTGGGAGCGCCGGAACTTATTCGGGCGAGTGAGACCTGTCAACGCGCTTGGACCGCCCCGTGCGGCCGCTGGTTGCCTGAGGATCTCTGCCAGATTGTCCGGGCGCGCGTGACGCGCCGGCTGGCCGTGGTCCCGGCCCCGGTGTTACGACTGCGCATGGTCGTCTGCCGCCGCGCGCTCCCTGCCGACGCCCCCGCCTACCTCGCGCTGGTCCACGCCCTGGCCACGTTCGAGCAGCTGCCTCCGCCGGACGAGGCCGCGGCCCAGCGCCTGGTGGCCGACGCGTTCGCACAGCCGCCGCGCTACGAGCTGTGGGTGGCCGAGGACGCCGGCACGATCGCCGCGTATGCCGTGACCTTCCCCACGTACTCGACATTTCGCGGGCTGCCGACCCTCTTCCTCGAGGACCTGTTCGTCCACCCCGACGCGCGGCGCCGCGGGGTCGCCCGCGCGATGCTCGCTCACCTGCGCGCCGAGGCGATCGCGCGTGGCTGCGGTCGGTTCGAATGGAACGTCCTCGACTGGAACACGACCGCGCAGGAGCTCTATCGATCGATCGGCGCGCGGCCGATGACGGACTGGCAGCAGTGGCGGGTCGATCTACCCGACCCCGCGCGGTCCTGAGCGCCGGTCAGATGCCGACCAGGATGCCAAGGGTCCACAGCCGGACGCCGCCGGTGCCCATGTCGGTCTCGAAACGATCCTGGCTGACCTCGGCCCAGATGCCAGCCTGCCCGAGCAGCGGCGCCTCGCCGCGCAGCTCGAGGCCGAGGGCGCCCGCGATGCCGCTGGTCGACTGATCGCCGAGGTTGTCGCCCTCGTTGCCGAGCCAGACCCGCTCCAGGCCGAACCGGCCGTAGGCGCCGAACGCGCCCTCGATCGGGACGCTCAGCCGCAGATGCGCGCCGGCCGCGGTGGCGTCGCCGGTGCCGAAGCCGAACCGCGACAGGCTGCCCTCGAGCGCCAGCCGGCCGACGCCGAGGCCGAGGCCGAGGCGGCCATTGCCGCCATCGCCCTCGCCCGACATGGCGGCGCCGACGTCGCCCTGGACGGCCGGCTCGCCACCGATGCCCAGCGAGAGGTAGCTGCCGCCGGCGGCGGCGGTCGAGGCGGTGCCGAGCATGAGCGCAAGCGAGGCAAGCGAGGCAAGACGCGACATGCCAGCTCGTGGAGCAACTCGTGTGCCGGCGGCCGCGTCCGCGGATCTGCGGCAGTTCCGAGCGCTTGGCACCCGGACCGTGAGCCGTGGTTCACGGCGGCCGCGCGCGCACTGTCTCCCCGGCGCACGCGTGAGCGGCGTACGCCGCGGCCACCGCGCCGCGCGGGCCGTCAGATCTTCAGGCCGTGCGCGGGTCGCAGCTGGGCTGCCAGGATCGCCGGGTAGATCGTCGCTGCGACGCTGATCACGATCCCGGAGAAGAACACCAGGGTCACCATGAGCGGGTCGATCTCGATCGGCAGCTCGTCGATGTAATAGACGTCCGGGTTGAGCGGGAAACCGAAGCGCGACAGCAGCCACGCGCCGACCAGGCCGACCGCGACGCCAAGCGTGATGCCGATGATCCCGATCATCAGGCCCTGGAACACGAACACGAACACGATGCCGCCGTCGCTGGCGCCCAGCGTCTTGAGCAGCGCGATCTCCTTGCCCTTCTCGACCACGGTGACGATCAGGGTGCCGACGATCGAGAACGAGGCGACCAAGATGATGATCGCGAGCACCAGGAACATCGCGATCTTCTCGAGCTTGAGCGCGGAGAACAGGTTGCGGTTGAGTTCGCGCCAGCCCTGGACCCGATAGGCCGGGCCCAGCTCGCGGGCGATGCGCGCGACGATCTCGTCGACGTCGTCGGGCTCCTGGATCCGGACCTCGATGCCGTCGATCGCGTCGCCCATGCGCAGGAAGTCCTGCAGCGACACCAGCGGCACGTAGACCAGCTTGAGGTCGTACTCGTACATGCCGGTGTAGAACATGCCGGCGACCCGGTAGTCGCGGTTGAACGGGATCGGGGTGCCGTTGGCGTCGGGGTTCATCGGGTCGGCCAGCGGCGAGACCAGCCGGACCTCCTGATCGATGTAGAGGTGGATCTGCTTGAACAGCTCCTTGCCGGCGAGCAAGCCGTGCAGCGTCGCCACCCGCGACGACCGCCGGCGGGCGCCGAGCTCGCCCGGGCGCGGGTCGCGGACGATCGGCGCGTCCTCGGTGTAGTCGCTGGGCGCGGCGTCGTCGATCGCACCGCCGCCGGCGAAGTCCGCGGGCGCGGGATCGCCGGCCGGCGCCGGGTCGGTGGGCAGGCCGGCCGGCACCGGCAGGTCGACGCCCGGGTCGAGGAACGGGTCGTCAGGTGCGCCGAGCGGCACCGGCATGAGCTCCTCGTCGGGATACGGCGGCGGCGGCGGCGGCTCGGCCGGGCCGCTGTAGTCGACCGGATCGCCGGCCCCGGGCAGGTCCGACGGCGCCGGATCCAGCACCGGCCCCGACGGCGCCGGCGGCGGCGACACCAGGGGCGCCTGGGAGCCGTCGACCACCTGAGGCTCGAGCCGGCCGAGCGCCTCGGGATCGGGCCGGCCCTGCTGGTCCTTGATGTTCTTCTCGAGCTCGGTGACCTCGACCGCGGACGCGACGTCGATGCCCTTCACGACGACGTTGAAGTAGTTGCTGTTGGCGGCGACCACGACCTCGCTGGTCGCGAACGCGGTCGACGCGACCACGCCGGGGATGCGCGACAACCGCGCGCGGACCTCCTCGCCCTCGGTGAACTCGCCGTCCTCCTTCGCGATCTGGACGTGCGCGTTCGAGCCGAGGATCTTGGCGCGCAGGTCCGACTCGAAGCCGTTCATGACCGACAGCACGACCACCAGGGCGGCGCCGCCGATCGACAGGCCGACGATCGACACCGTCGAGTAGAACGTGAACAGCATCCGGACCAGGAAGACGTAGAAGACGAACACCGCGAGGCCGATGAACCCGTTGCGCGCCGCCACCCAGTCGGCGTAGTGCACCGAGCCGGTGTCGATCAGGGAGCTCGGGTTGGGCGGGGTCAGGCCGAGCTCGATGAACCCCGTGATCCACAGCGCGTTGACCAGGAACAGCCCGACGAACGCCAGCGCCAGGGTGCTGACGTGGGGCAGCGGATCCGCGACCAGATAGCGGATCGCGACGAACGTCTGGAAGCGACTTTTCGACATCTACGAGCTGCTCACTCCGGCCGCATCAGCGGGAACAGGATGACGTCGCGGATCGACGACTGCCCGGTCAGCAGCATCGCCAGGCGGTCGATGCCGATGCCTTCGCCGGCGGTCGGCGGCATGCCGACCTCGAGCGCGCGGCAGTAGTCCTCGTCGTAGTCCATGACCTCGTCGGCACCGGCCGCCTTGGCCTGGAGCTGGGCGACGAAGCGGGCGCGCTGATCGGCGGGATCGTTGAGCTCGGAGAACCCGTTGGCGATCTCGCGACCGCACACGAACAGCTCGAACCGATCGCAGAACGCCGGGTCGGCCTCGGACTTGCGCGCCAGCGGCGACACCGCCAGCGGGAACTCGGTCAGGAAGGTCGGCTGCACCAGCTTGGCCTCGGCGGTCTTCTCGAACACGTAGTAGCCGAGGTGTCCGGCGGTGATGCGGGCATCGTAGCCCTGGGGATAGCGCTCGCGGAGGCGCGACGCCACCCCGGCGCGCGTCGCCGGATCGGCCAGCTCGGCGATGATCGCCTTGCGGTCGAGGGCGCCCTCGCCCTCCCACGCCGTGGGCGCGACCGCCTCGAGCAGGATCTTGCCGACGTCGTGGGCGGGCACGCCGCGCGCGAGCGCGATCCGGGTCGCGGCCTCGACGTCGCCGAACAGGCCCTCGACCTCCTCGGCCGACAGGCCCCCGAGCTCGCGACAGGCGTCGCGGACGGTCAGGCGCCGCCAGGGTCGGACCAGGTCGACCTCGACCCCGTCCCAGGTGAGCTGGGTGGTGCCGTTGACCTCCTGGGCCAGGCCGGTGACCAGCTCCTCGGTCAGGTCCATCAGATCGGTGTAGACGGCGTACGCCCAGTAGAACTCGAGCATCGTGAACTCGGGGTTGTGCTGGCGAGACAGCCCCTCGTTGCGGAAGTTGCGGTTGATCTCGTAGACGCGGTCGAAGCCGCCGACCACCAGCCGCTTCAGGTACAGCTCGGGCGCGATGCGCATGTACAGGCGCATGTCGAGGGCGTTGTGGTGGGTGACGAACGGGCGCGCCGCGGCGCCGCCGACGATCGGGTGCATCATCGGGGTCTCGACCTCGAGAAACCCGCGGGTGTCGAGGAAGCGGCGGATCCCGGCCACGATCTTCGAGCGCTTGAGGAAGACCTCGCGGACCTCCGGGCTGACCGCGAGGTCGACGTAGCGCTGGCGATAGCGGGTCTCGACGTCGGTGAGCCCGTGCCACTTGTCGGGCAGCGGCCGGATCGACTTGGTGAGCATGTGGACCCGGGTCGCGAGCAGCGACAGCTCGCCGCGCTTGGTCCAGAACACCGGGCCCTCGGCCGACACGATGTCGCCGACGTCGAGCTCGGGCAGCACCGTCGCGAAGTCGCCGGCGTCGAGGTGATCGACGTTGAGGTAGAGCTGGAGATCACCCGAGCCATCGCGGATCGGCGCGAACACGGTCTTGCCGAAGCCGCGGCGGGCCATCACGCGGCCGGCGACGCGGACCACATCGCCGTCGATCGGCGTGATGCCGTCGCTCTCGCCGGGCGCGCGCTTGGCGCGGGGCTCGGCCGACTTCGCGGGCGGCTCGACCGGCGGCGGCTTGGTCGACTGGTAGCGCGTGCGCAGCGCGGCGACCGTGTGGGTCGGGCCGACCACCGCGACGTCGTTTCGGTACGGGTGCAGGCCGGCGGCTCGCAGACGATCGGCCTTGGCGGCGCGCTCGTCCATGATGCGGTCGAGGGTCGAGTGAGTCTCCGGCGTCTCTTCGCTGCCGCGGTTGGCCATGGGGCGCCGGACCATATACCAGGTCGGTCGGGTCCGCCGCCGAGGCTTCGTGCTATCACGCGCGGATGCGACACCTCCGCTGGATCGCAGCTGCGGCCGCGATCGCGACCGCCGGCGCGTGCAAGGGCAAGAGCCAGGACCGCGACCCGGGCGCCACCGCCGGGACCGCTGCCGCTGCGGCAACCGATGCCAGCTGCGACGGCGCGGTCCTGCACGGCGCGCTGCGCTGGTTCGAGGACGACTACCCGCGCGCGCTCGCGTGCGCGAAGGCGCAGCACAAGCCGCTGCTGATCGACATGTGGGCGCCGTGGTGCCACACGTGCATCTCGATGAAGACGACGGTGCTCAACGATCCGTCGCTCGCGCCATTCGCCGACCGGTTCGTGTTCGTCGCGCTCGACACCGACCAGCCGACCAACGCGGCGGCGGTCGCCGGGTTCGCGCTGCAGAACTGGCCGACCTTCTTCGTGGTCGACGCCGCCACCGGCGCGGTGCAGTCGCGCTGGCTCGGCGCGGCGTCGGTGAGCCAGCTTCGCCAGCTGCTCAAGGACGGCGAGACCGCGTACCTCGCCAGCCAGGGCGGCGCCGCGCTCGATCCGCTGCTGGCGGCGATGCGCACCGGCGATCAGGCGGCCAACCAGCAGGACTGGACCGGCGCGCGCGCGGCGTGGGAGCAGGTCCTGCGCGACGCGCCCGACGCCTGGCCGCGGCGCTCCGATCTGCTGGTGTCGCTGGTGTCGGCGCTCTACAAGGCCGAGGCCTACCCGGCTTGCCTGGCCCTGGTGCAGCAGCGCGTCGGCGAGACCGGCACCACCGCCAACGCGACCGACTTCCTGGTGTGGGGGCTCGAGTGCGCGAGCGCTGACGGGGTCGACCCGGTGCTGGCCGAGGCGGTGCGGCAGACCGCGGTCGGCAACCTGGCCGCGCTCGTCGACGATCCAGCGGCGACGCTGTCGGCCGACGATCGATCGGACGCGATGATGAACCTGCGCAGCGCGTACGACGCGCTCGGCAAGAAGGCGGAGGCCCGCGCGGTCGCCGAGCGTCAGCTGGGCTTCCTCGCGGATGCCGCGGCCCGCGCGCCCGACCCGTTCGCGCGCATGACCTATAACTGGCCGCGCGCCGAGGTCCACGTGTACCTCGGGCGTGGCGCCGAGCTGGTGCCGGCGCTGGTGCAGAGCGCCAAGGATCTGCCGACCGAGTACGATCCACCGTACCGGCTGGCGTGGGTGCAGATGAAGATGGGCCAGCCCGCGCAGGCGCTGCCTGTGGCCAAGGCGGCCGCGGCGCTGGCGTACGGGACCCGCAAGGTGCGCGTCCAGGGGCTGGTCGTCGAGGTCGCCAAGGCGCTCGGCGACGTCGCCGAGGAGCGCGCGGCGCGGACCGAGCTGGTGAAGGTGCTCGAGGGGCTGGCCAAGGAGGCCGCGCAGCCCGAGGCGCTGGCCAAGGCCCAGGCCGAGCTGGCCGCGCTGGATGCGGCGGGTGGTGGCGATGGCGGCGCGGCCGCGGGCGACGGCGGCGCGGCCGCTGCGGCGGCAGCACCGGCACCGGCCGCGACCGTGACCCGATGACGTCGATCGACACCCTGCTCGCGCAGGGCGCGCTGCCCGCCGACGGCCACGGCTCGGTGGCGGTCGCGATCCAGCCGACCACGACGTTCGCGCGGGACGAGGCCTACCAGCTGCCGACGACGCGGATGTACGGCCGCGACGACAACCCGACCGGCGAGCCGGCCGAGGCCTTGCTGGCCGCGCTCGAGGACGGCGCCGGCGCGATGCTGCTGGGCTCCGGGATGGCCGCCGCGGCGGCGGTGTTCCAGACCCTCGCGCCCGGCGATCACGTGGTCGCGCCGAAGATGATGTACTGGGCGCTGCGCAGCTGGCTGATCGACTTCTGCGCGCGCTGGCAGCTGGAGCTCGATCTGGTCGAGACCCATGACCTCGATCAGCTCGCGGCGGCGATGCGGCCGGGCCGGACCCAGGTGGTCTGGCTCGAGACGCCGGCCAACCCGACCTGGGACGTCAGCGACATCGCGGGTGCGGCCGAGATCGCGCACGCCGCCGGCGCGCGCCTGGCGGTCGACTCGACCGCGGCGTCGCCGGTGCACAGCCGGCCGCTCACGCTCGGCGCCGACCTGGTCATGCACTCGGCGACGAAGTACCTCAACGGGCACTCCGACGTGATCGCGGGCGCGCTCATCACCCGCCAGCTCGACGATCCGTGGCAGCGCCTGCGCCGGCACCGGCGCACCGCCGGCGCCATCCTGGGTCCGTTCGAGGCGTGGCTGCTCCACCGCGGCCTGCGCACGCTGGCCGTCCGGGTCCGTCGCCAGAGCGCCTCGGCGCTCGAGCTGGCGCGCGGGCTCGAGGGTCACCCTGCCCTCGCCGCGGTGCTCTACCCGGGCCTGCGCTCGCACCCGCAGCACGCGGTGGCCGCGCGCCAGATGCACGGTGGCTTCGGCGGCATGCTTTCGATCCGCGTCCACGGCGGCCCGGCCGCGGCGCTCGCGGTCGCCGGCCGTCTCCGCCTGTTCGCCCGCGCCACCTCGCTCGGCGGCGTCGAGTCGCTGGTCGAGCACCGCGCCTCGGTCGAGCCACCGGACTCGCCGGTGCCCAAGGACCTCCTGCGCCTGTCGATCGGCCTCGAGGACAGCGGCGAGCTGCTCGCCGACCTGCGGGGCGCGCTGGCGGCGGCGGGTTAACCGGCCGGCGGCTCGTCGGGCGGCCGCGCGCCTGGCGGCTGCGCCAGCAGCGGCAGCGGATCGGTGTGCCGGCGCGCGCGCGTGATCGCGCGCTCCAGCCGCATCACCCGCACCCGCGGATCGACCGCCCGCGCGAAGAAGACGATGATCTCGAGCAGCAGCGACAGCGTCACCGCGACCGCGTAGCAGGCGATCGCGATGTTGATCGCGGGGATCAAGACCAGCAGGCGGGGCCCGGGCACCTCGACGTACGGCGTCGGGTAGTAGGCCCACACCACGCCGGCCGGCACCATCGCCAGCACCAGCCCGAGCCAGGCCACGCCGTTGGCCGCGGCCAGGCGCTCGGCGAGCTCGAGCCGCCGCCGCAGCGCGAACCAGCCGGCCAGGATGTGCACGACGGTGCCGACCGCCCCGTACTTCACCAGCTCCCAGCCGATGTGGCCGCGATCGGGGAGGAGCGACGGCGAGAAGCGCTGACCGAGGGTGCCGATCAGGGTGTAATAGACGATGAAGAACGCGGGCACGCCGACCAGCAGCACGCGCACGTCGAGGCGCAGACCGCCGCGGGTGCGCAGCCACCACGCCAGCAGCACGGCGAAGCCGCTGGCGAGCACGACCATGCCGCCGCGCAGCGCGCGGCGACCGAGGCGATCGGCGCGGGCGTCGGCGACCACCCGGTCGACGATCGCGCGGTTGCGCAGGATCCGGGCCCGGTCCCGCGCCGCGATCCGGGCCGCATCCTCGGGCCCGAGCGCGAGCGCCGCCAGCTGGGTGCGGCCGACGCCGTGCCCGGGTGCCGCGATGCCGAGCAGCGCGGCCGCGGTCGGGGCGACGTCGGACAGCTCGGCGCTGGCGATCCGGGCGCCCGGCACGACGCCGGCGCCGATCAGGATGAACGGCACGTCGACCACCACCGGCTCGAGACCGCCGTGGCCGCCGCGGTCGCTGTGGCCGTGATCGGCGACGATGATCACCGCGTCGTGGCGCAGGTCGACCGCGCGCAGCTCGGCGCGCAACGCCGCGTCGACCTCGGACGCGGCCGCCAGGTACTCCTCGGAGTCGCCGCCGTAGGCATGGCCAGCGGCGTCGACCGCGCCGACCAGCAGCACCGCCACACCGTCGCCGGACGCGAGCACGGTGTCGGCGGCGTCGCGAAAGCCGCCGGGCCAGGGCGCATAGCGCGAGTCGTCGAAGTCGCCGTGGAGGTCGACCGTGATCGCGCGCCGCAGGCCGATCGCGTGCTCCTCCTCGGTCGGCTCGCCCTCGGCCGGCGCGAGCTCGTTCTCCAGCGCCAGCGGGTTGATCGGCGCGGCCCGCCGCGGGCGCAGGAACAGCCGGGGCAGCGGCGAGTAGTCGCTGGCGAAGCCGGCGCGCATCGGCGGTCGCGGCGGCGGCGGCTCGCGGACCCGGTCCATCAGCGAGTCGAGCGTGACGATGCCGTAGTAGCGATTGGTCCGGACCCCGGACATCGCGGGCGGCACCCCGGTGAGGATGTTGACGTAGTTGGGTCGTGACCAGGTCGGGTAGCCCGAGCGAGCCTGGCCGTCGACGCCCTTGGCGCGCAGCTCCTGGAGGTAGGGCATGGCCCGCGAGGTGTCGAGGCGCAGGCCATCGATGATCACGATCACGACCCGCCGGGCCAGCTGCGGCGTCCCGGGCGCATCGATCATCGGCGGCGCGCTGGCGAGCGCCGGGTGCGGCTGCTCGAGGTCGTACATGAACCCCGCCCCCGCGGTCCCCGCGCGGAGCGCGCCCCAGCCCGCCACCCCCAGGAGGAGTACGGCGCCGATCACGGACCAGACCACGCTGGGCGGACGCACCACCTTCACCCTCTCACGATGGCACGAACCCACCCGCACGGCTGAGGCCGGACGCCCTGTTCACCGCCGCGCCGTGCACGCCTACCATGCCCGCCGCTCCGGTTCGTCCCGATCCGGCCAGCCATCCCCCCACCGACGCCGGGGGCGTCCATCAACACCGAGCTTGCTTGCGCTGGAGTTCATCCCCGTTCGCCCTGAGCGCAGCGCGTAGCGCGGAGTCGAAGGGCGCCCCTCGGGATCCCGCACATCTTCCCCGGTGTCCCTGAGCCAGGGCGCGCGCAAGCGAGCCCGCCGTCGAAGGGCAGCCCGTCGAAGATCACGTGCGGCACCTTGGAGTTCTGACCTTCGACACGGCGCCTGCGGCGCCGGCTCAGGGCCACCGGGAAAGGTGAGCGCTTCCGATCACATGAAGACTTGTGATCAATCCTGAGCGGCGTCCTTCGACTTCGCCCGCCGCTCCGCGCCGGGCTCAAGCTCAGGACGAACCGGGGAGTCCCGCAGCCGCACTGGCGATGCTGATCAACCGCTCAGGACGAACGGAGTGTGGGGTCGCGCGGCAGCCGCGCTGTGCCCGGGTCGCCGGGTGACGCCCGAGGTCGGTCTCGATCAGTCGTAGTACTCGGCGCCCAGGTGCGTGATCAGCTCGTCACCCATCGTGTAGCGCAGCGTGTTCTTCAGCTTCATCAGCTGGATGAACAGGTCGTGCTCCGG
>JBKJLC010000122.1:0-4300 GCA_046597055.1 Kofleriaceae bacterium
CGCATGTGCGAGGCGCTCGGCTACGACGTGGTCGCGCTGCAGCGGCTCCGCATCATGCACATCGAGCTGGGCGACCTGAAGGTCGGGCGCTGGCGCGACCTCACCGCCGCCGAGGTCGCCGGCCTGATGCCGGCGGTGCCGCGGCCCAAGCAGTCGCCCGGGGTGGTGCCACCGCGCGCCGGGCCGCCCGGGCCCGCCCCGCGGCCGTTCGGGGCCCGGCCCTCCGCGCCCGCGCCGCGACCGTTCGGGGCCCGTCCCACCGGCGCACCACCGCCGCGGCCGTTCGGCGCCCGCCCCACCAGCGCGCCCCCGCCGCGTCCGTTCGGCTCACCGCCGCCGCGCCCGGCACGCCCTGGCGGCCCCCCGCGCGGCCCCGGCCGTCGCGGCGGCCGCTGAGCCGGTCGGCCCGTTCTGCCGCGCATCCGCAGGCTTCGACGCATCACGTTGCTGTCCGCGGTCGCTCGGGCGCGCGCGGGCGGACTCACCATCGGCGAGGCCAAGGTCCCGGCGCTGGCTCGATCCGGGGTCCCCGGGTGCGACGCGCGGCGGTGCCATTGCCTCAACTCGCCGACGCCCACACTACCCGGCCGGGGAACTTACGAGCGCGCCTGGGACCTCGTCCCCGCCTCGGCTCGTCCTCCGTGCTGGTCACGCACACCGGAGCCGCTCGACCGAGAACGGTTTGAGAGGCGCTCCCGGGGTGGAGCCGGGATCTTCAGAAGCTCGTGATACCGAGGGGTATGAACCGAGCCCAGCAAGCCACGGTCGAGCGTCTGTTGACGGGCCTCTCGGACCTCGAAGTCCGCGAGCTGTGCTTGGCGGCGCTACGCCAGTCGCGCGCGGCTCGCGTGGCCAAGGGACTCCCCTCCGAGCTGATGGTCCAGATGCACGGCCACCTCGGGCTCCACATCGTGCCGCTGCTAGCCGCGCGGAAGGGCGAGTTACTCGCTACTCAGAAGGGGGAGGCGCACCCGGGCTTCGAGGAGGCCAACCAGATGAAGGAGGCGTTCATCAAGTGCCTTGGTGAGCCGTGGATGGGGGGCGTGCTCGAGTTCGTCGTGTGGTTCACCCGAGCTGGGCTCGGCGTCCCCCTCGGCGCTGGCACCGAGCCGTATCCGATCACGATCCGGTTGACCCGCGCCGGAGAGCGACTCCTCGACCAAGCTGCCGACCACCCGTTGCTCCCTGGGGCGATCGAGCGGACGTGCTCCCGCTGCACTGACCTGCCGGACGACGTGGCGGGGCTGCTCGCCGACGCACGGACCTGCATCGACCACGGACTCCTGCGGCCTTCCATCTCGGTCCTCGGTGTGGCCTTCGAGGTCGCGATCGAGGCCGTGGTGGACTCGCTCATCGCTCGCAGCGTCCTTCAGCCCACCGCTGCGGACCTCGGGGCGGCGCAGCGCATCTCCACGGTGAAGGCCAAGATCGACGGCGTGCTTCCCGGGACGACGCGCCAAGAGAAGGACGACCGGTTCGCGACCCACGCGGCATACGAGTTCGCGAACGCGCTCCGGCGGCGTCGCAACGATGCTTCCCACACCACGCCGACCTACGGCTTCGATGACCGCGGCGAGACGGAGGAGCTGTTCGTGTCGACGCTGCGTCACCTCCCTAACCTCTGGCGGATGCACTAGCCCCGCCCTCCTGTCCTCGCTCCTCGTCGGAAGGTCGAGCGTCCTGGTGACCGCGTTCCGCGCGCGACGTCGTCGCGCCGCCGGGTGCGCGGGTCACCCTTTCCCGTCATCCAGCTGAACGGGAGGAATCAGCACCGAGGACGAGCCGAGGCGAGGACGAGGCCCCAGGCGCGCTCGTAAATTCCCCGGCCGGGTGGAGCGGGCGCCGGTGAGCTGAGGCAATGGCACCGCCGCGCGTTGCACCCGGGGACCCCGGATCGAGCAAGCGCCGGGGCCTTGGCCTCGCCGACGGTGAGGCCGGCCGCGTCCCCACTCCCCCGATGCAGAACCAACGGAGCGCTGCGCATGGCGGCGGGGCCGGCTAGACTGACCGGCCGTGCGGATCCTCCTGCTCACGCCGCCGATGACCCAGCTGAACACGCCGTATCCGGCGACGGCGTATCTCACTGGCTTCCTGCGCCAGCACCAGGCGCGGCTCGGGGTCGAGGTCACCCAGGCCGACCCGGCGCTCGAGCTGTTCCTGCGGGTGTTCTCGCGCGCGGGCATCACCCAGGTCGTGGACATCTTGCGGGCGCGTGCCAACGGCCCGCGCCGGCATGGCGGTACGCCCGAGACGATCATCCACTTCCTCGAGAAGGCCGAGGACTACGTCGACACCGTCGACAGCGTGGTGCGGTTCCTCCAGGGCCGCGATCCGACGCTGGCGCTGCGCATCGCCGGCCGCGAGTTCCTGCCCGAGGGGCCGCGGTTCGCGCCGCTCGGGCCCGGGCCCCAGGGCGGCCAGGACATCGGCGGCGAGACCGAAGATCCGATCGGCTGGGCGTTCGGTGGGCTCGGCCACGCGGATCGCGCCAAGTACCTCGCCAGCCTGTACATCGACGATCTCGCCGACATCATCCGCGAGGGCATCGACCCGCGCTTCGAGCTGTCGCGCTACGGCGAGAAGCTGGCGTCGAGCGCCGCGACCTTCGAGCCGCTCGCGGCGGCGCTGGCCGGCGCCACCACCATGATCGACGACCTGCTGGCGCAGGTCACCCGCGAGCTGATGGCCCAGCATCGCCCCGACCTGGTCGGCCTGACCGCGCCGTTCCCCGGCAACGTCTACGGCGCGTTCCGGATCGCACGCACGATCAAGGCGACGACGCCGGCGACCCGGATCGCGCTGGGCGGTGGCTTCGTCAACACCGAGCTGCGCTCGCTGACCGACCCGCGGGTATTCGATCACGTCGACTACGTCGTCCTCGACGACGGCGAGCGCCCGCTGCTGGCGCTGATCGAGCATCTGCAGGCGCCTGCAGCCGAGCCGGCGCGGCCGCTGCTCCGGACCTTCGTGCGCGAGGGCGGCGCGGTCGTGCTGCGCAGCGACGACAGCCTGCACGACATCCCGCTGCGCGACGCCGGCACGCCGACTTACGACGGCCTGCCGCTCGATCGCTACCTGTCGCTGTTCGAGATGCTCAACCCGATGCACCGGCTGTGGTCCGACGGCCGGTGGAACAAGCTGACCATCGCGCATGGCTGCTACTGGAAGAAGTGCAGCTTCTGCGACGTCACGCTCGACTACATCGGTCGCTACGATCCGGCGTCGGCCGATCTCCTGGTCGATCGGATCGAGGCGCTGATCGCCGAGACCGGTCAGACCGGCTTCCACCTCGTGGACGAGGCGGCGCCGCCAGCGGGGCTGCGCGCGCTGGCCGAGCGGCTGCTGGCCCGCAAGGTCGTGATCACCTGGTGGGGCAACATCCGCTTCGAGAAGACGTTCACGCCCGAGCTGGCGCGGCTGCTCGCGCGCTCGGGTTGCGTCGCCATCAGCGGCGGCCTCGAGGCGGCGTCGGATCGCCTGCTCACCCTGATGAAGAAGGGCGTGACCGTGGCGCAGGTCGCGCGGGTCACCCGGGCCTTCACCGACGCCGGCGTGATGGTCCACGCCTACTTGATGTACGGCTTTCCCACCGAGACCGAGCAGGAGACGGTCGACTCGCTCGAGCGGGTCCGCCAGCTGTTCGAGGCCGGCTGCATCCAGTCGGCGTTCTGGCACCGGTTCGCCGCCACCGTGCACAGCCCGATCGGCCAGGCGCCGCAGCTGTTCGGGATCCGGCTCCGTCCCACGGCCGGCGTGACGTTCGCGCGCAACGAGGTCGCCTTCGACGACCCGACCGGGGTCGACCACGACTTCCTCGGCGCCGGGCTGCGGCGCGCGCTCTACAACTACATGCATGGCCTCGGGCTCGACGCCGACGTGCGCTCCTGGTTCAGCCCGGGACCCGGCAAGGGGCGCCGCAAGGTGCCACTGCCGCAGGTCGAGCGCGATCTGATCGAGCGCGCGCTCGCCGGCCAGCCCGAGTCGCTCAGCGGTTGAGCAGGCGGTCGACCCACGACTGCCGGCGGCGGCGGTCGCGCAGCGCGGCCTCGGCCGCCTCGAGCGTCGGGTCGAGCACGAGGGCGCGCCGCCACTCGGTGCGCGCCAGGTCGGTGTTGCCGGCGGCGGACGCCTCGTGGCCGCGGGCGTAGGCGAGGAGCGCGCGGTAGCGATTGTCGTGCGGGGAATCGGTCGCCAGCTGGAGCAGGGTCGAGCGTGCCTCGCTCCACCGCCCGAGCTGGAGCTGGAACTGCGCATGGCGGAACAGCTCGGCGCCCTGCGAATCGGTCAGCGTACCCATGGG
>JBKJLC010000128.1:0-27249 GCA_046597055.1 Kofleriaceae bacterium
CGGGCAGCGTGTACGGCCGGTCGATGTCGCGGGTGGGATAGGTGGCGAGGCCCTGGGGGGCGCGACAGGCCAGGGTGGCGAGCAGGGCGAACGCCGGCCAGGCGGGGTGGATGCGCATACGGCCGGCCTTATCGCAGGGTCGCGCCGCCGGTTGCGGATAAATCGACCCTGGTGCCGCCGTCGGGCCCGCCGGGGCGCCGAGCGGGGCGTGCCCGCGCTGGACAGCCTCGCTAGAACATGTTCTAGTTCGGGCATGGAAGACGACGTCCTGGCGGCGCCGTATCGGCTGGAGTACACGTACCAGCGTTCGACCGGCCCGGTGATCGGGCGCTTTCTCGGGGCGCTGCGCGACCGCCGCCTCGAGGGCGTACGCACCGCGGCCGGGGGCGTGATGGTGCCCCCGCTCGAGTACGAGCCCGACGGCACCGCGACCGGCGAGCCGGCCCCGGTCGGCCCCGGCGGGGTGGTGACGACCTGGGCCTGGGTCGCCGAGCCGCGCCGCTTCCACCCGCTGACGAAGCCGTTCGCGTTCGCGCTGGTCAGGCTCGACGGCGCGTCGACCGCGATGGTGCACGCGGTCGATGCCGGCTCGCCCGACGCGATGCGCACCGGCATGCGGGTGCGGCCGCGCTGGCGGCCGGAGCGCACCGGTTCGATCCGCGACCTCGAGTGCTTCGTGCCCGGCGACGCGCCCGAGGCGTCTGGCGAGCCGCCGCCCGACCCGACCGCCGAACCGGGGCCACCGGTGACGCTGTTTCCGTCGCCGGTGCGGCTCGACTACACGGTCACCGCCAGCCGCAACCTGTCGACCTACCTGCGGGGGCTGGCCGAGCGCCGCATCATCGGCGGCCGGTGCGGCACCTGCACCAAGGTGTATCTGCCACCGCGCGGCGCGTGCCCGACCTGCGGCGTCCCGACGACGACCCAGGTCGACGTGGCCGACCACGGGGTGGTCACCACCTTCTGCATCATCCGCATCCCGTTCGACGCGGCGCCGTTTCCGCCGCCGTACGCGGCGATCGCGGTCCTGCTCGAAGGCGCGGACATGCCGATCTTCCACCTGCTGCGCGGGATCCCACCCGAGGAGGTCCGCATGGGCATGCGGGTCCGCGCGGTGTGGGTCCCCGATGCCGAGCTGGCCCCCACCCTCGCCAGCATCCGCTGGTTCGAACCGACCGGAGACGCCGACGTGAGCTTCGACGACTACGCGAGGCACCTGTGAGAGACGTCGCGATCATCAGCTTCGCGCAGCTGCCGCCGACGCGCCGCGACACCGCGCGCGACGAGGTCGAGCTGGTCCAGCCGGTCGTGGTCGACGCCCTGCGCCAGGCCGGGCTCGATCGACGCGAGATCGGGTTCACCTGCTCGGGCAGCTGCGACTACCTGCTGGGCCGGCCGTTCTCGTTCGTGTTCGCGCTCGACGGGGTCGCGCCGTGGCCGCCGATCGCCGAGAGCCACGTCGAGATGGACGGCGCGTGGGCGCTGTACGAGGCGTGGGTCCGCCTGCAGCAGGACGACATCGAGACCGCGCTGATCTACTGCTACGGCAAGTCGTCGCTCGGCGACCTGAACGAGATCTTCACCCAACAGCTCGACCCGTACTACCTGGCGCCGCTCGGCCTCGACGCGACGAGCCTGGCCGCGCTCCAGGCCCGCGCGCTGCTCGACACCGGGCGGGTCACCGAGCGCGACCTCGCCGTGGTCGCCGCCGCGCGGACCGGCGGCGAGCTCGCCGACCTGCTGGCGTCGCCGTACCTGGTCGCCCCGCTGCGCGCCCACGACTGCCCGCCGATCTCCGACGGTGCCTGTGCGGTGGTGCTCGCCGCGGGAGACCGCGCCCGCCGCTACCCGCGACCGGCCTGGATCCGCGGCATCGATCACCGGGTCGAGCCGCACCAGCTCGGCAGCCGCGACCTGTCCCGCTCGGTGTCGACCCGGCTGGCCGCCGAGCACGCCGGTCTCGGGCGGGTCGGACCGATCGACGTCGCCGAGCTGCACGCGCCGTACAGCCATCAGGAGCTGATCCTGCGCGACGCGCTCGATCTCGAGGACGGCGTGGCGATCAACCCGTCGGGCGGCGCCCTGGCCGCCAACCCGGTGATGGTCGCCGGCTTGAGCCGCATCGGCGAGGCCGCCGCGCGGATCCACGCCGGCACCGCGCGGGCCGCGGTCGCCCACGCGACCAGCGGGCCCTGCCTGCAACAGAACCTGGTGTGCGTGCTCGCCGCGGAGGCGTCATGAAGAAGCGTTGCGCGATCGTCGGCATCGGCCAGACGCATCACAAGGCCAAGCGTCAGGACGTCTCGCTGGCCGGGCTGGTCCGCGAGGCCGCCACCCGCGCCCTGGCCGACGCCGAGCTCGACTGGCGAGACATCGACGCCGTCGTCCTCGGCAAGGCGCCCGACATGTTCGAGGGCGTGATGATGCCGGAGCTGTACCTGGCCGACGCGCTGGGCGCCTCCGGCAAGCCGATCATGCGGGTCCACACCGCGGGCTCGGTCGGCGGCTCGACCGCCGTCGTCGCGGCCCAGACCGTGATGGGTGGCGTCCACAAGCGGGTCCTCACCGTCGCCTTCGAGAAGCAGTCGGAGTCGGACGCGATGTGGGCGCTGTCGCCGTCGATCCCGTTCCAGCCCCAGCTCACCGCGGGCGCCGGCGGCTACTTCGCGCCGCTGGTGCGCGCGTACATCCAGCGTAGCAAGGCACCCGACGACGTCGGCATCGCGGTCGCGGTCAAGGACCGCGTGGCCGCGCTGCGCAACCCCTACGCCCACCTGCGCATCAAGGGCATCGACGCGGCGATGGTCCGCGACTCGCCGATGCTGTGGGATCCGATCCGCTACCTCGAGACCTGCCCGTCGTCCGACGGCGCCTGCGCGATGGTGCTCACCGACGAGGACGGGGCCGCGCGCGCGCCGCGACCGCCGGCGTGGGTGCATGGCCTGGCCACCCGCAGCGAGCCGACCGTGTTCGCCGGCCGCAACCAGGTCGACCCGCAGGCCGGGCGCGACTGCGCCAAGGACGTCTACGCCCAGGCCGGCATCAGCGACCCGCGCCGCGAGATCGACGTCGCCGAGATCTACGTCCCGTTCTCGTGGTTCGAGCCGATGTGGCTCGAGAACCTCGGGTTCGCCGCCCTGAACGAGGGCTGGCGCATGACCGCCAGCGGCGCGACCGAGCTCGGCGGCGCGCTGCCGATCAACCCGTCGGGCGGCGTGCTGTCGTCGAACCCGATCGGCGCCAGCGGCATGCTGCGCTTCGCCGAGGCCGCGATGCAGGTCCGCGACCAGGCCGGCGAGCACCAGGTGGCCGGTGCCCGGCGCGCGCTCGGCCACGCCTACGGCGGTGGTTCCCAGTTCTTCGCGATGTGGGTCGTCGGCCGCGATCGGCCCTGAGGAGACACGCATGTACCTCGACTACACGCCTGACGAGAAGGCGCTGCGCGATCAGCTCCGCGCGTACTTCGACGAGCTCATCACGCCCGACGTCCTCGCCGAGGTCGCCGGGACCGACGGCGGTGGCCCGCGCTACACGAAGGTCATGCGCCGGCTGGGCGTCGACGGCTGGCTCGGTGTCGGCTGGCCGCGCGAGTTCGGCGGCCGGGCCCGCCCGGTCATCGAGCAGTTCATCTTCTTCGACGAGGTCCAGCGGGCCGGCTTCCCGATCCCGTTCCTGACCCTGTGCACGGTCGGCCCGACCCTGATGAAGTTCGGCACCGAGGAGCAAAAGGCCGCGCTGCTGCCGCGCATCCTCCGCGGCGAGCTGCACTTCGCGATCGGCTACTCCGAGTCGGGCGCGGGCACCGATCTGGCGTCGCTGACGACCCGGGCGGTGCGCGACGGCGACCACTACGTGGTCAACGGCCAGAAGGTGTTCACCTCGCTGGCCGAGTACGCCGACTACATCTGGCTGGCGGTCCGGACCGACCCGGCCGCGCCCAAGCACAAGGGCATCTCGATCCTGATGGTCGACCGGACGGCGCCGGGCGTGACGATCACGCCGATCCACACGCTGGGCGGCAACCGGACCAACCTGACGATCCTCGAGGACGTCCGGGTCCCGGTCGCCAACCGGGTCGCGCGCGAGAACGACGGCTGGAAGCTCATCACCACCCAGCTCAACCACGAGCGGGTCGCGTTGACTGCGCCCGGGCCGGTCGCCCGCTTCGTCGAGGAGACCGTCGCGTGGGCGCGCGAGACCCGACGCGGCGACGGCAGCCGCGTGATCGACCAGCCGTGGGTGCAGCTGGCGCTGGCGCGGGCCACCCAGCGAGTCGAGGCGCTGCGCCTGATGGTGTGGCGACAGGCCTGGAACGTCGGGCTCGACCGGCTCGACCCGGCCGAGTCGTCGGCGGTGAAGGTGTTCGGCAGCGAGTCGTTCGTGCTGATCTACCAGTGGCTGCTGGAGGTGCTCGGACCATCGGGCGCGCTGAAGTCGTCGTCGCCCGGCGCGCTGCTGCGCGGACGCCTCGAGACCTACTACCGGACCACCCTGGTGCTGTCGTTCGGCGGCGGCACCAACGAGATCCAGCGCGACCTCATCGCGATGCTCGGGCTCGGCATGCCGAGGGCGCCGCGATGACCGCGAGCCCCGGCCCGAGCACGACAGGAGCGGCCATGGACTTCTCACTCACCGACGAGCAGCAGGAGATCGCGGCCCTGGCCGCCAAGATCTTCGCCGATCACCCGGCCCGAACCGACGAGGACGCGCTGTGGACCGCGCTCGCCGGCGCCGGCCTGCTCGGCGTCGCCGTGCGCGATGACGTCGGCGGCGCCGGGCAGAGCCTGCTCGAGCACTGCGCGCTCCTGGTCGCGGCCGGCGCGGCCTGCGTCCAGGCGCCGCTGTGGGCGGTGACCACCGCGGCGATGGTGATCGACCACGCCGGCACCCCGGCCCAGCGCGCGCTGCTGCCCGACGTGACCCGCGGCGCGAGCCTGGTCACGGTCGCGCTCCACGAGCCCGACGGCGGCGATCCGTTCGCACCCTACACGGTGGTGCGCGCCGGTCGCTTGCACGGCGTGAAGACCTGCGTCCCGGCGGCGCATCGCGCCAGCCGCTTCGTGGTGTCGGCGCGGACCGAGGCCGGCGAGCTCGGCCTCTACCTGGTGGACCCGACCGGGCCCGGCGTGACGGTGGAGCGGCAGACCGCGACCACCGGCGCGCTGCACGGCCTGGTCACGCTGCACGACGCCCCGGGCGAGCGGCTCGGCGACGCCGACACCCTCGGCTGGCTGCTCGACCGGGCGTCGGTCGGCCTGTGCGCGCTCGAGCTCGGCATCGTCGAGAAGGTGCTGCGCATGACCGCGACCTACACGACGCAGCGCGTGCAGTTCGACCGGCCGATCGCGACCTTCCAGGCGGTGGCCCAGCGCGCGGCCGACGCGTACATCGACGTCGAGACGATCCGGCTCACGATGTGGGAGGCGACCTGGCGACTGGCCGAGGGCCGCCCCGCCACCCGCGAGATCGCGATCGCCAAGGCGTTCGCGGCCGAGGCCGGCCAGCGCGTCACCTACGCCGCCCAGCACCTGCACGGCGGCATCGGCTTCGACCTCGACTACCCGCTCGCGAAGTACTACCCGCTGTCGAAGTGGATCGAGCTGAACCTGGGCGGCGCCGGCGCGCACCTGGCTCGGCTCGGCGCCCTGCTCGCCAGCGGCGACTGACCAGCGCCGCGCCAACCGCGGCTGCGGTAGCGCCGCGAGCCGGCGCGGCGGTGCGTCCAGTATGGTCGCCGGCCAGGCCCTGGTCGCGACGTGAACCGGACGACCGCTCGGGGCCGGGCGTTGCGCCGGCCGGCCAACCACGGCATGACAGCGGCGCGACCCGGGACGGCGCCGCACCGCTCGTGGCAGCGTTGGCCATGGACTTCCCGAAGAATGGGATCCGCCTCGCCACACCCGCGGACGCCGGCGCGCTCGCGGCGATCTACGCGCCCAGCGTCGCCGACACGACGAGCTCGTTCGAGCTCGAGCCACCCGACGCGGCCGAGATGGCGCGGCGGCTGGCCGTGGTGCTCGCCCACGCGCCATGGCTCGTGCTCGAGCGTGCCGGCGAGCTGGCCGGCTTCGCCTACGCATCGCGCCACCGCGAGCGGGCCGCCTACCAGTGGTCGGTCGACGTCAGCGTCTACGTCGCCGCGACCCACCACCGCACGGGCGTGGCCCGCACGCTGTACGCGCAGCTGTTCACACGGCTCCGGGCCCAAGGCTTCTACGTCGCACACGCCGGCATCACCCTGCCCAACGACCCGAGCATCGGGCTGCACGAGTCACTCGGCTTCACGCCGATCGGCGTGTACCCGGCGGTCGGCTACAAGCTCGGTGCGTGGCGCGACGTTGGCTGGTGGCGGCTGGCCCTGCGCGCTCCGGACGGCGCGCCAGCCCCGCCGCGGGGGCCGGACCTCGGCGCATGAGGACATGCCGTGCGCAGGTCCGAGCGCTCGGCCGCCTCGGCACGCAACACCTCGTCGCCGTGCTCCCGGTCTACCGGGGTCTACCGGCGTCCGCTCGTCGAGGACAGGTGCTCAGGTTGACGGCGCCGGTCTCCGCGGCCGCGACCGGCCGCTCACCCGCATCGGGCCCGCCCGGTCACTCGACGGGCCCGGGCACCTCGCGCAACCCGATCGGCCCATGTCGCCGCCAGCCGGTCGTCAGCATCCAGCTGGCGGCGGCCGCGACCGGTAGCGGCTGGTAGCCGGCGGGCGCCGCGAACGGCGCGGCCACGCCGCTCCAGCCGTCGAACCGGATCCCGCTCGAGTACGGATCGACCTGGGCCCGTCGCTGCGCAACGCCCGCGACGTCCTCGCGATGTCGGCGCCAGTTGTTCAGGACGTACGCCAGCGCGTGACGGGCCTGGCGCGGGGACCGGATGATCTCGGCGTGGTAGCGGGTGACGAAGACCTGGCCCGTGCGTGGCTTCGATTGCCGGCGATCGACCGCGACGGCCCGGTTGAGATGGCGCGCCGCGGAGATCTGGAGTCCTTGCATCCCACTGGCCAGCAGCTGCTCGCTCGCGGCCTCGACGATGAGGTGGATGTGGTTGCGCTGGATGCTCACGTGGATGACGCGGATGGCGTCCTTCGCCAGCGCGGTCAGGAGCGCGCGCCGGATCGCCTGGTAGGCGCGCCGGCGGCGCAGCCGCCCGACCTGGTTCGTGACCCGCAAGACCACGTGCACCGGCTCGCGGGCGGTGACGCGCGGCCGCTTGGCGACCCGTCGGTGCAGGCGCTTGCCGGAGGCCATCAGGATTGGCTTGCGGCCGGCCCCGTCGCGGGCGCCGCCGCGCTTGCCGGGCTTGGTCCGGTAGACGATGTCGAGCTGGCGTGGCGCGGCCATTGAAATTACCGATAACATCGACAGGGCCCTGACTGCAAGGCTTCCTGGGTCCCGTTCGATGGCGGTGACACCGGGCTGCGGGCTGCGGGGTGCGGCCGCGCGTAATGCGCCATGCCGCGGAGGGCACGCAGCATGCCAGGGGCGTCCGCGGCAGGCTGTGGGCTTGACGCGCCTGTGGAGAGCGCGCCCTACGCGTCGGGTGCGGCTACAGGACAGCGGGCACGTGGCGCGACTCACCACAGGGCGCTTGGAAAGCCGCGCCTCCGGGTCGTGGAGGCGGGACGCACGGGCGATGGGCGCGCCTTTCCACAAGGCCCGCAGCCGAGCCGACCCCGGACCCTGATCTAAAAAAACTTCCGGATCCGGAGGTGACGCGGCCGTCCCGGCACGGCATCCCTGCCGGGGCTGGCTCCACGTCTGCCGGCACTGCCGCTGCCGCTGCGGATGCTGGTGCGGATGCCGCTGCGGATGCGGGTGCGGGTGCTGGTGCGGATGCCGCTGCCGCTGCCGATCCCGCTGCCGCTGCCGATCCCGCGACCGCGGCGCTACGAGGCGGGCGACGGCGCGGTCGGCGACGGTGACGACGGTGCGGGCGCGGGCGCGGGCCCGGCGGCGGTCGCGAGCTCGACGACCTCGGGGGGCGCGGCGGGCTCGCCGTAGAACTGCTTGGACCAGCGCCGGAACAGGCCGATCGGTCCGTCGCCATCGACCAGGACCGGCGGGTTCACGTAGATCTTGTTCTCCCAGATCGGGATGTCCTGCTCGAGCTGGCGGCCGATCTCGCGCTGGAAGGCGGCGCCGACCGTGCTGGTCACGCCCTCGTTCACCATCTTGCGGACGCTGAAGGCGAACCGCAGCTCGACGTAGTCCTCGTCGATGGTGGTGGCCGAGCTCACCAGCAGGGTCTCGACCAGGCCCCGGAACCGGCTGGTGGTGAAGCCGAAGCCGTGGGCGTACACCTCGACCTCGCCCTTGACCTTGCCCTGCGGCGTCTTCATCGCCGTGGTCGAGGTCGCGTGGAGGATGTGGCCCAGCGTCTCGGCCCTGGTCGCCGGCATCTCCTGGGTACCGTGCAGGTACAGGAAGTGGGCCGAGTCCACCGAGTTCTCCGCCATCTCCTGGTTGTGCGTGCGGATTTTCCAGCTGCGCTTCTCGTACGTCGTCCAGTCGGCGTGGCCGAACTCGGGGAGCACCGGGACCTCCCAGCTCGGCGCGGCGCCGTCGGGGTGGAACCAGGTCATCAGCAGGCCGTTGACCTCGCGCAGCGGCCAGGTGCCGAGCTGCGCGCGCGGCGGGATCTTCTTGCCGTACGGGATCTCGCGGCACGCGCCGGTGCCGTCGAACTTCCAGGCGTGGAACGGGCACTCGATGCAGTCGCCCTTGACCTTGCCGCCGTGCCCGAGGTGGGCGCCGAGGTGAGGACAGTGGGCGTCGAGGAGACGGGCCTCACCGCCCTCGGTGCGGAACAGGACCAGGTCTCGTCCGAAGTAGCGCAGCGGGCGCACGGCGCCGGGCTGGAGCTCGTCGGCGTAAGCAACCTGGAACCAACCGGTCGGGTAGCGCGGCATCGGGAAGCGGCTCATCGCGACTCCTTTTCGTTGCTGACTGAAACATGTTTCACTCGCACAGGCAAGCAGGTAGGCTCCGAAGGCCATGTCGACCTCGACCAAGGAAGCCGGCCGCCTGCTGCAGTGGCTGCACCGGAGAGCGGGCGCGCCCGTCGCTGCCAGCGACCCGGGCGAGCACGATCCGATCGCGGTCGCGCAGGTCCTGCGCTTCGCCAGCAAGTTCTTCGGCCCGCGCCGCTACTTCGATCTCGACGCGCAGGGAATGGAACATGTTCCACCTACGCCCACGATGATCGTCTCGAACCACTCGGGCGGCACCAGCATCCCCGACGTGTGGGGCTTCGGCTACACCTGGTACACCCACTTCGGGCTCGAGCGCGTCATCCACCCGATGGCCCACGAGATCATCCTGTCGACCCGGATCACCGCGCGCTTCTTCGGCCGCCTGGGCGTGCTGCGCGCCGGGCGCGGCGTCGCCGCCGAGGTGCTGACCCGCTGGAAGCGCGACCTGCTGGTGATGCCCGGCGGCGATGTCGACACCTGGCGGCCCTACCGGGATCGCTACAAGGTCCAGTTCGGCGGCCGCACCGGCTACGCGCGCTCGGCGATCACCGCCGGCGTGCCGATCGTGCCGGTCGCCAACGCGGGCGCCCACGAGACCCTGATGGTGCTCAGCGACGGCCGCGCGCTGGCCCGCCGGCTCCACCTGCACGAGCTGACCCGCGCCAACGTGTTTCCGATCCACCTGTCGCTGCCGTGGGGCCTGACCATCGGTCCGTGGCCGCACCTGCCGATCCCCGGCAGGTTCCGCTACCGGTTCGGCAAGCCGATCGCGCCGCCGCCGCTGGCGCCGGGCGAGCTGCCGTCCGACCAGGCGGTGCGCGATCTCGACGCGACCGTGCGGGCCGCGGTCCAGGGCCTGCTCGACGGGCTGCGCCTCGAGTCCGACGACGCGGCCAGCGCGCGGAGGGCGGCGTGACCGCGCCCGCGTATCCGCCTGGCCGGCAGCTGCTGGCCGGCAAGACCGTGCTCATCACGGCCGCGGCCGGCACCGGCATCGGCTTCGCGGTGGCCAAGCGCGCGGTCGAGGAGGGCGCGCGCGTGATGATCAGCGACGTCCACGAGCGCCGGCTCGGCGAGGCGGCCAAGGAGCTGGGCGTGCCGTTCGCGCGCTGTAACGTCGGGGTCGAGGCCGACGTCCAGGCGCTGTGGGAAGCCGCCGGCCGCGAGCTGGGTGGGGTCGACGTGCTGGTCAACAACGCCGGCCTCGGCGCCACCGCGCCGCTGGTGGAGATGACCGACGAGCAATGGAGCGCGGTCCTCGACGTCAGCCTCACCGGCACGTTCCGCATGATGCGGGCCGGGCTGCGCCACATGATGCCGCGCAAGACCGGCGTGATCGTCAACAACGCCTCGGTGCTGGCGTGGCGGGCCCAGGCCGGCCAGTCGGCCTACGCGGCGGCCAAGGCCGGCGTCATGGCGCTCACCCGCTGTGCCGCAGTCGAGGCGGCCCCGGCCGGCGTGCGCGTCAACGCAGTGGCGCCCAGCCTCGCGATGCACAAGCACCTGGTGAAGGTGACCAGCCAGGAGCTGCTCGACGAGCTGACCTCGCGCGAGCTGTTCGGCCGCGGCGCCGAGCCGTGGGAGGTCGCCAACGTGATCGTGTTCCTGGCCAGCGACTACGCGTCGTACATGACCGGCGAGGTCGTGTCAGTGTCGAGCCAGCACCCGTAGCGCATCCCTCACGCATCCACGCAGGAGTCGTTCCATGATCGACAAGACCGCGGTCGGCGCCGTCGGTGAGCCGTTCGAGCTCATCGTCGAGCGCGGCAAGATCGGCGAGCTGGCCCGCGCGATCGGCGCGGTGCACGCCGACCACCTGGCGACACCGGCGATCCCGCCGCCGACCTTCTTCACCACGATGTTCCACTGGGAGCACCACCGCGCCGGCGCCAACCCGTGGCACCGGGTCGGCATGAGCGAGGAGCGCGGCATGCACGCCGAGCAGGAGTACGTGTTTCACGGTCCGCCGCCGGCGGCCGGCACCCGGCTGACCGCGACCTCGCGCATCGCCGAGATCACCGAGAAGCAGGGCCAGCGTGGCGGCGTGCTGACCTTCGCCGTGATGGTGACCGAGCTGCGCGACGAGACCGGCCGGCTGGTCGCCGAGGCCCGGATGACCGGGGTCGAGACCGAGCGGGCGCCCGACGCCGCGCCCGAGGCGACTCGATGACGCTGGCCCCCCCGCCGCCGCGGGTGTTCGGGCCGATCACGCGCACCGACGTCGTGCGCTACCAGGGCGCGTCGGGCGATCTCAACCCGGTCCACCACGACGAGCCGTTCGCGCGCGGCGCCGGCTATCCGGCCCCGCTGGTGGTCGGCATGTTGCCGGCCGGCGCGATGTTCGCGTGGGCCAGCGACTGGCTGGGGCCGGCCAACGTGCGGCACGTCCGGTGCCGGTGGCAGGCGCCGGTGTTCCCCGGCGACGTCCTGACCACGACCGGCAGGGTCGCCCGCGACTACCTCGAAGCCGGCGAGCGCCGGATCGATCTCGAGCTGGCGTGCACGAAGCAGGACGGCGCGATCGCGGTACGAGGCTGGGCGACCTTCGTCGCCCCGGGTGTTCCAGATCAGGAGATGCGATGAAGCTCGGCTTGATGGTCGGATATTCGGGCGCCAAGGTCGCCCTCGACATGGCGACGATCCTCGAGGCCGAGCGCCTCGGCTACGACTCGGTGTGGACCGCCGAGTCGTGGGGCTCCGATGCGGTCAGCCCGCTGGCGTGGATCGGCGCGCAGACCACGAAGATCCGGCTCGGCACCGCGATCATGCAGCTGCCGGGGCGGTCGCCGGCCAACGCGGCGATGACCGCGATGACGCTCGACGGGCTCAGCGGCGAGCGCTTCATCCTCGGCCTCGGCACCAGCGGGCCCCAGGTGGTCGAGGGCTGGCACGGCGTGGCCTGGCACAAGCCGCTGACCTGGCTGCGCGAGTACATCACCATCGTGAAGGCGATCCTGGCCCGCGAGGCGCCGCTGGCGTTCCAGGGCGAGCGCTACCGCATCCCGTACGACGGCCCCAACTCGGCCGGCCTCGGCAAGTCGCTCAAGAGCATGGTCCACGGCCGCCGCGACATCCCGATCTACTCGGGCGCGATGGCGCCGCTCGGCCAGGAGCTGTGCGGCGAGCTGTGCGACGGCATCCTGCTCACGTGCATGAACCCGGAGCGGCCCGAGGTGATCCTCGACCGGGTCGCCGCCGGTCGCGCCAAGGTCGGCAAGACCCTCGACGGCTTCGAGGTCGCGCCGACGGTGGCGGTCGCGGTCGGGCCCGACGTCGAGGCGCTGCGCCGACCGTTCAAGGAGCAGCTCGCCCTGTACATCGGCGGCATGGGCGCGAAGGAGAAGAACTTCTACCGCGAGTACCTGAGCCGGGTCGGCTACGAGGCCGAGTGCGCGCGCATCCTGGAGCTGTTCATGGCCGGCCAGCGCAAGGAGGCGGTCGCCGCGGTGAGCGACGCCATGGTCGACACGCTGTACTTGATCGGCCCGCCCGCGCGGATCAAGGAGCGGTTCGCGGCGTGGAAGGACGCGGGCGTGACCACGATGATCATCGGCAGTCACCAGCCCGAGGCGATCCGGCTGATGGCGGAGCTCGCGCTGTGAAGATCGGCCTGGTTGGCGGCACCGGCAAGGAAGGACGCGGCCTGGCGGCGCGCTGGGCCCGGGCCGGTCACGAGATCGTGATCGGCTCGCGCGACCCGGCGCGCGGCGACAACGCGGCCGCGGCCGACGCCGAGGTGGTGGTGCTGTGCGTACCCTACCCCGCCCACGCCACGACGGTGCGCGAGCTGGCGCCCCGGCTCGAGGGCAAGATCGTCATCGATCTGGTGGTGCCGCTGGTCCCGCCGCGCGTGACCAGGGTGGTCATCCCCGAGGGCGGCGCGGCCGCGCTCGAGGCCCAGCGCCTGGCGCCAGGCGCCCGGGTGGTCGGCGCGCTGCACCACGTCAGCTCGGTCCATCTCGGCGACCTCGAGCACCGCATGACCGGCGACGTCCTGATCTGCGGCGATGACCCGGCCGCCAAGGACACGGTGATCGCGCTGATCGCCGACCTCGGCATGCGCGGCCTCGACGCCGGGCCGCTCGCCAACGTGGTCGCGCTCGAGGCGATGACGCCGGTGCTGCTGTACCTCAACCGGCGCTACCAGCGGACCGGGCTCGGGCTGCGCATCGAGGGTCTGCCCGACGAGGCCACATGATCGCGTGCGCGCCCCGGCTCGAGGCGATCGCCCTGCCCGGCCTGCCGATCGTCGGGCCCGGCGACGATCTCGCCGCGCTGATCGCGGCCGGCCTGGCGCGCGCCGCGCTCACCCTCGACGACGGCGACGTCCTGGTGGTGGCGTCGAAGCTGGTGTCGCGCGCCGAGGGTCAGTTCGTCGACCTCGGGACGATCGAGCCCTCGGCGCGTGCCCACGAGCTGGCCGCGCGCACCGGCCACGATCCGCGTCACGTCGAGCTGGTCCTGCGCGAGTCGGTCGCGCTGTCGCGCACCGGGCCCGGCGTGCTGATCGTCCGGCACCGGCTCGGCTTCGTGGTCGCCAACGCCGGGATCGACCTGTCGAACGCGGCGCCGCCGCGCGCGCTGGCCGCGGGCCGCCCCGGTCCCTGGGCCCTGACCCTGCCGCGCGCCCCCGACGCCACCGCGCAGCGGCTGTGGGCGGCGCTCGTCCCCGGGCGGCCGATCGGCATCGTCATCAGCGACTCGTTCGGACGGCCGTTCCGGCTCGGCACCGTCGGCACCGCGATCGGCGCGGCCGGGGTGCCCGCGCTGTGGGATCAGCGCGGCCGGCGCGACCTGTTCGAGCGGCCGCTCGAGCGCACCGTCACCGCGCTCGCCGATCAGGTCGCCGCGGTCGCCGACCTGGTGGCCGGTCAGGCCGCCGAGGCGCGCGGCGTGGTGCTCGTGCGCGGCCTGCGCTTCGCGGCGACCGACGGCGGCGCCGCGGCGCTGATCCGTCCCGCGACCGAGGACATGTACGCATGACGGCCCCTCGCATCCCGCGGGTGGTCGCGCTGTCGGGCGGGATCGGCGGCGCCAAGCTCGCCGCCGGGCTGGCCGCGGCCCTGCCCGCCGGCGCGCTCACGGTCATCGTGAACACCGGCGACGACTTCGTGCACTGGGGCCTCCGGATCAGCCCCGATCTCGACACGGTGATGTACACGCTGGCCGGGCTCGCGCACCGCGAGCAGGGCTGGGGCCTCGCCGGCGAGACCTTCGCCGCGCTCGCGATGGTCGAGCGCCTCGGCGGCCCGGCCTGGTTCCGGCTCGGCGACCAGGACCTCGCGACGCACCTGATGCGCACGACCCGGCTGGCGGCCGGCGCCAGCTTGACCGCGGTCACCGCCGAGCTGTGCGAGAGCCTGGGGGTCACCACCCGCATCCTGCCGATGTGCGACTCGCCGCGGCCGACGCTGCTCGACACCGACGACGGCACGCTCGAGTTCCAGGACTGGCTGGTGCGCCGCCGCGGCGCGCCCATGGTGACCCGGGTGTGGTCGGCCGGGCCCGCCACGCCGACGCCGGCGGTACTGGCCGCGATCGCCGAAGCCGACGTCGTGGTCATCGGGCCGTCCAACCCCTACGTCTCGATCGATCCGATCCTCAATCTCGACGGCATGGGCGCCGCGCTCGCACGTCGGCCGGTGGTCGCGGTCAGCCCGATCGTCGCCGGGCGTGCGATCAAGGGGCCGCTCGCCGCGATGATCCCGCGGCTGGCCGGTCGCGCCCCGAGCGCGGCGGCGATCGCCGATCACTACCGCGGGCTGATCACCGGGCTGGTGCTGGAGCACGGCGACGAGGCCCCCGCCGACCTGCGGGTGCTGACGACCGCGACCGTCATGGCCAACGACGACGACCGGATCCGGCTCGCGCGCGAGGTGCTCGGGTTCGCCGGCGTCGCGACCGAGGTTCGGCCGTGATCGGCGGCACCTGGGCGCTGGTCCCGACCCGGTCGTTCCGGACCGGCAAGTCGCGCCTGACCGAACGCCGCCTCGGGCGTGATCGCGCGGCGATCGCCCGCGCGCTGTTCGAGGGCACCGCGGCCGTGCTGCGCCGACACGGCGGCCTCGCCGGCGTTCTGGTCGCCACCGACGGCGATGACGTCGTCACTGCCGCCCGCGGTCACGGCGCCGAGATCCTGCGCGACCCGGCCCGGCCCGTGGCAAGCCACACGACCCTGCTGGCGTCGATCATCGACCGCGGGCTGGCCGAGCTGGCCAGACGCGGCGCGGCGGCGGTGGTGGTGGTGATGGCCGACCTGCCGAGGCTCGCGGGCAGCGACCTCGACGTGCTGCTGAGCGCGCTGGCCGGCGCCGAGCTGGTGCTCGCACCCGACCGGGCCGCGCTGGGGACCAACGCGCTCGCGATCCGCTTGCCGACGCCGATCGCGACCGCCTTTGGCAACCGCGACAGCTACCCGCGCCACCTGGCGACCGGGCGCCGGGCCGGCGTGCGCACCGCGGTGGTCACCACCCCCGGCCTCGCGTTCGATCTCGACCTGCCCGCGGATCTCGAGGAGCTGATCACGGCGACGGGCGCGGCGCGAGATCGATCCCGCGGTGCAGCGGTGGATCGCGGTCGGTCATCCCCACCGGGAGCGCGAAGGTGATCGCCGCGGTGGGCGCGGTGGTTGTGTTCCGGAACCAGACCGCGTTCCGGTACTCGGGCACGATCGCCAGGTCGAGCTTACCGTCGCCATCGATGTCGCCGATGTCCATGCCGTTCCCGTTCACCGCGGCCGACGTCCACACCGGCGTCGGCGCGAAGGTGCCGCCGTCGTTGCGATAGATCTCGTTCGAGGTGCCGAAGTTGCCGCCGACCAGGATATCGAGGTCGCCGTCGTTGTCGAAGTCGCCACAGTGGGTCTCGGTCCGGTGGTGCTCGGTCTGCGGCGCCGGGTTGACCGCGAGCAACGGCGTCGGCGCGAACCCGCCGTTGCTGTTGGCGTAGATCCGCAGGAAGTCGTGGCCCGCGGTCACCAGCTCGGGCAGCGGCGAACCGGCGAGCTGGCACAGCCGCAGGCCTTCGGAACCGACGAAGGTCGGGGTCGCCAGCGAGGTCGACGTGAAGCCCATGGTGCGATCGTTGCGGTGGACCCGGAGCCGGCGGCTGTTCACGACGTCGCCGGTGATCAGATCGAGATCGCCATCCCCGTCCAGGTCGCCCCAGTCGGCGGTCATGATGTCGTCCCCGGAGACCAGCGCCGACTGCGCCACGAAGGTGCCGCGATCGTTGAGGACGATGAAGCCCGCGGTGCCGGCGCCGAGGCGCGCGGCGACGAACACGTCGAGATCGCCGTCGAGATCGTGATCGGCCCACGCCACGTGGGTGCCCCAGAACTGGTTCACGCCGGTCTGGCTGCCGGCATCGACCAGCCCCTCCGCCGTCCGGTTGAGCACGCCCCAGCCAGAGTCGGTGACATAGGCGAGATCCCCATCACCGTCGCCGTCGTGATCGGCGACCGCCGCGTAGTTCAGGCCGGTGCGCAGGACCTCGAACACGATGTTGGTGGTGCCGTCGGACGGCACGGCGAGGAGGCCGACCGACGTCGGGAAGACCGCCATCGCGCTGCAGCCGCGGCTGGGTGTGCACGAGGTCTCGACGGCCTGCACGCAGGCGCGATCCCAGCCGAGCGCGCAGCACGCCGGGTTGGCGGCGCACACGGTCGCGACGCAGGCATCCGGGTGGGGTCCCATCGCGGGGCCCTCCAGGCACAGGCTGCGGGGGCTCGGCGGCGGGGCATCGATCTCGAGCACGTCATCGGCGTCGATGTCGCGCGCGTCGGTCTCGCCCGGGTAGCTGCAGGTGGAGTCCGCGCCGCAGACGCCGGCCACACCGCCTCGTTCGCAATCCTCGTCCTGCTCGCAGCGGTACTGCGCGGGACTCGGACAACCCGTGAGTGAGAGAAGCCCCAGGGCGAACCAGATCTTGCGCACGAGACACTTCCACACGGCGGCCGGCCGTGCTGCCAGGGCATTCGCCGGCAACCGCCGGAAACCGGCGCGGTGCGGCCGGGAGTGGCGCCGGCCGCGCGCCTGGCCGTCGAATTGCTGAGGGCGTTCCGCCGATCACGGCCGGGGCGCGAGCTCGATCCCTCGATGATGCGCCGGATCCCGGTCGGCCAGCCCGATCCCGGCCCCGAAGGTGATCGCCGCGGTGGGCCCGGCGGTCGTGTTGCGCAGCGCGAGCGGGTTGGACTGCTCTTGCGCCACGACGAGGTCGAGCCTGCCGTCGCCGTCCAGGTCGCCGATGTCGAAGGTCATCCCTGCGAGCTGGTCCCAGCTCCACGCCGGCGTGGACGGGAACACGCCGCCGTTGTTGCGGTAGATCTCGGTCTTGGTGCCGGCCCAGCCGCCGACCAGGACGTCGAGGTCGCCGTCGCCGTCGAAGTCGGCGCAGTGGGTCTCGGTGCGAAAGGCCTCGGCCGGCGCGACCGGGTTGACCGCGAGCAGCGGCGTGGGCAGGAAGCCGTCGGCGCCGTTGGCGTAGATCCGCAGGAAGTTGCGGCCCGCGGTCACCAGCTCGGGCCGCGGCGAGCCGGCGAGCTGGCACAGCCGGAGGCCGTCCGCGCCGACGAAGGTCGGGGTCGGCAGCGCGGTGGTCGTGAAGCCATCGGTGAGATCGTTGCGGTGTACCCGCAGGCGGTTGCCGTTGAGCACATCGCCGGTGATCAGATCGAGGTCGCCATCGCCGTCGAGGTCGCCCCAGTCGGCGGTCAGGATGTCGTCGCCGGTGACCAGCGGCGACAGCGCCACGAAGGTCCCGGCGTCGTTGCGGACCAGGCGTGACGGGCCGGCCCCGATCCCGAGGCGCGCGCTGACGAACAGGTCGAGGTCGCCGTCGCGGTCGTAGTCGGCCCAGGTGACGTGGGCGCCGTGGAACTGGGCGATGCCGGACTGGCTGCCCGCGTCAACCCAGCCCTGCGGGGTCGCCGTGCGCACGCCCCAGCCGGTCTCGCCGACGTAGGCGAGATCGCCGTCACCGTCGCCGTCGTGATCGGCCACCGCCGCATAGTTCACCTCGGTCAGCGGGATCTCGAACAGGATGCTGGTCGCGCCGTCGGAGGGCACCCCGATGATGCCGCCCGGTGACGGGAACACCGCCATGCCGCTGCAGCTGTGCGCGGGCCCGCGCTCGCAGGAGGTCTCGACCTGCTGCACGCACGCGCGATCCCATCCCAGCGCGCAGCACGCCGGGTTGATCGCGCACACGGTCGTGACGCACGCGTCCGGGTGCGGGCCCATCGCCGGGCCTTCGAGGCAGACGTTGCGGGGATTCGCCTCGGGTCCGTCGATCGGGACCTCGACGTCGCGACCATCGGTCTCATCCGGGTAGCTGCAGGTGAGGTCGGCGCCGCAGACACCCTGGACCTCGCCACGCTGGCAGTCGCGGCTCTGCTCGCAGCGGTACGGGTCGGGGACGGGGCAACCCGCGAGTGACACGAGCATCAGGACGAGCACGTTGTTGCGCACGAGACACTTCCACACGCCGGCGGGTCACGCGGCCAGTGCATTCGCTGGCACTCGCTGGAAACCCGCGCGATTATTGAAGAAGTGCGGACTCCAGTCCTCGCAATCACCAGCGAGTGTGGACTCCAGTCCTCACTTTCAGTCGTCGATTCTCTGAGCGACACCGCGCTCGACCGCCGCCGGTCGCCGGAGCGGGATCAGCTGGTCGCCGCCCCGCCGGGCCCGCTGGAAGCGGAACCGGGGATCGCGGGTGAGCGCGTCGTAGGTGCCGAAGGTGGCGGCCGCATCGGTGAGGCCATCGAGCGGATCGCCGGCCTGGGTCGCGTCCGCCGGCGGCACCAGCTGGTACAGCGTGGTCCGCTGGGCGGCGATCCGACCGGCGCCGCGCGCGACCCGCCGCAGCTCGGCCGGGGTCGCGACCTGACCGTGGCGGGCGCCCGCCGAGGTCGAGATGCTCTCGTTCATCAGGGTGCCGCCGAGGTCGTTGACGCCGCACGCCAGCAGGTGCTCGGCGCCGCGCAGCCCTTCCTTTACCCACGACACCTGCAGGTTGGCGAGGTCGGCGCCGAGCATCAGGCGCGCGAGCGCGTGCGTGCGCACCACGTCGATGCCGCCCGGGCCCGGCTGCACGCCGGGCTCGGCCGCGAACAGCGGCGCCTCGGTGTGCACGAACGACAGCGGCACGAACTCGGTGAAGCCGCCGGTGTCGCGCTGGAGATCGCGCAGGCGCTCGAGGTGGCGCAGGCGATCGGCGGGCGACTCGACGTGGCCGTACATCATCGTCGCGGTGGTGGGCAGGCCGACCTCGTGGGCGGTGCGGACCACGTCGAGCCACTCGGCGCTGGTGATGCGCCCGGGCGCGATGCGATCACGGATGGTGTCGTCGAGGATCTCGGCCGAGGTGCCGGGCAGCGAGCCAAGCCCGGCCTCGCGCAGCGCGAGCAGGTACTCGCGGATCGACAGGCGGGCGCGGTGGGCTCCGTACTGCACCTCCTCCGGCGAGAACGCGTGCAGGTGGAGCTCGGGCGCGGCCCGCTTCACCGCGCGGGTCAGCTCGACGTAGAGCATGCCGTCGATGCCCGGCGCGAGCCCGGCCTGCAGGCACACCTCGGTGGCGCCGAACGCGCGCGCCTCCAGCGCGCGGCGCACGATCTCGTCGACGCCCAGGAAGTAGCCCTGGTCGGAGCGAACGCCGCGCGAGAACGCGCAGAACTTGCACTTCTTGATGCAGACGTTGGTGAAGTTGATGTTGCGGTTGACCACGTAGGTGACGCGATCGCCGGCCTGGCGCGCGCGCAGCTCGTCGGCGGTCGCGCACAGCGCGTGGAGGTCGCCGCCGGTCGCCTCGGTGAGCGGCAACAGCTCGCGCCACGACGGTGTGTGGCCGGCCAGGCAGGCGGCGAGGATCGCTCTCACGCGCGACCGCCCGGCACCGCCGCCGCGTGCCCGGCGAGGAGCCGCGGCGCCAGCTCGGGCGCGACGAACGCCGGGCTGCGCCAGCCGTCGTGGATGGGCAGCCGCGGCGCGAGCGTGAAGCCGGCGGCGGCGCAGCTGGCGGCCAGCTGCTCGAGGTGCGGCCAGGCGTAAGCCAGGTTGATGTAGTCGGGCGTCAGCGGCGAGATGCCGCCGAGGTCGTTGATGCCGGCGGCGAGCAGCGGCGCGAGGTCGGCCGACAGGTTGGGCGGCGCCTGCACGGTGATGTCCTCGTCGAGCACCAGGCGGGCCAGCGCGATCGCGCGGGCATGCTCGTCCTCGCCTGGCTCGGGCGCGTCGGCCATGGGGGTCGCGGCGTGCGCGCGGAACCGCTGCACGATCACCTCCTGGATGTGACCGTGGCGCTGGTGCAGCGCGCGGATCGCGAGCAGCGCGTCGAGGCGCTCGGCCTCGGTCTCGCCGATCCCGATCAGGAGCCCCGACGTGAACGGGATGTGCAGCGCGCCGGCCTCCTCGATCATCGCCAGCCGCACCGCTGGTCGCTTGTCGGGCGCGCGGTGATGAGGCTGGCCGCGCTGGCACAGCCGCGCGCTGGTGGTCTCGAGCATCAGCCCGAGGCTGGCGTTGACCGGCCGCAGCGCCGCCATCTCGTGCTCGGTGAGGATGCCGGCGTTGGTGTGCGGCAGGAGCCCGGCGGCCAGCGCCGCGCCGCACGCCCACACCAGGTACTCGACCGTGCTGGCGAAGCCCCAGCTCGCGAGCAGGGTCTGGTACGAGGGAAACACCGACTCGGGACGATCGCCCAGGCAGAACAGCGCCTCGGTGCAGCCGAGCTGACGCGCGCGCGCCAGCGATGCGGTGACCTGGTCGGGCGACATCGTGAGCGCGCCGAGATCCTTGGGCGACCGGCGAAACGCGCAGTAGTCGCACACGTCGCGACACAGGTTGGTCAGCGGCAGGAACACCTTGGGCGAGTAGGTGATGCGGCGGCCCCACCCATGATCGCGGCGTTCGCCGGCAGCGGCGACCAGCTCGGCGGTCGACAGCGCCAGGAACGCGTGGGCCGCGTCGCTCACGCGCCACCCGCGGTGGCGGCGGCGTCGAGAAAGGCCGGGCGCTCACCGCCGCCATGCACGACCAGCGCGGTGCCGCTGACCCACGCCGCCAGCGGCGAGGCCAGGAACAGGCACGCGCCCGCGACGTCGTCGGGCGTGCCCATGCGCCCGAGCGGGATGGTGGCGCCGACCGCCGCGATCCCGGCCTCGCTGCCGTAGTGCAGGTGGGCCTGCTCGGTGCGGATCGGACCGGCCACGATCGCGTTCACCCGCACCTTCGGCGCCCACTCCACCGCGAGCGACTGGGTCAGGTTGATGAGGCCAGCCTTGGCCGCGCCGTACGCGGCGGTCCCCGGCGACGGGCGCAGGCCGCTGACGCTGGCGATGTTGAGGATCACGCCCCCCCCGGCCTGGCGCTGCATCACCGCGTTGGCACGCTGGGCCAGCCACAGCGGCGCGATCAGGTTGAGCTGGATGATCGACGCCGAGAACCGCGGCGACACCGTGGCCGCGACCACCGGCGGCGAGCCGCCCGCGTTGTTGACCAGCACGTCGAGGTGACCGTGGCGATCCATCGCCGCCGCGATCACGCGATCGAGCTGCTCGACCTCGCGCACGTCGGCGTCGACGAAGCTGGCCTGACGGCCGCCCGCGGCCGGCAGCTCGGGCGGCGTGGTGCGTCCACACACGACGACCTCGGCCCCGGCGGCGAGGAAGCGCAGCGCGATCCCGCGCCCGATGCCACGACCACCGCCGGTGATCACCACCACCTTCCCACTCAGGTCGAGACCGTCGGCCATGGAAGCTCCTTCGCGCTGGACACCTAAAGTGGAACATGTTCTAGTCCGACCCGCAAGCGATGAGCACGGGTCCAAGCATCCGCCACGCCGTCGACGACCGCGGCATCGCCGAGGTGGTCGTCGCCCGCCCTCCGGTCAACGCGCTGCGCATCGCCGACTGGCAAGGCCTCGCCGATACCGTCCGCGCGCTCGGCATCGATCCGCGCGTGCGCGTCGTCGTGCTCGCGGCCGAGGGCCGCGGCTACAACGCCGGCGTCGACATCAAGGAGATCCACGGCGCGGCCGACACCCACGCCGCGCTGGTCGCGGTCAACCGGGCCTGCGCGGCCGCGTTCGCCGCGGTCTACGAGTGCGAGGTCCCGGTGATCGCCGCGGTCCACGGCTTCTGCCTCGGCGGCGGCATCGGCCTGGTCGGCAACGCCGACGTCGTGATCGCATCCGACGACGCCAGCTTCGGGCTGCCCGAGGTCGATCGCGGCGCGCTCGGCGCGGCCACCCACCTGGCCCGCCTGGTCCCGCAGCACCTCATGCGCGCGCTGGTCTACACCGGCCGCCGCATCGCGGCGACCGAGCTGCACCGGTACGGCTCGGTGCTCGAGGTGGTGCCGCGCGACCGCCTGCTGGCCGCGGCCCGCGCGGTCGCCGCCGAGATCGCGGCCAAGAGCCCGATCGCGATCCGCGCCGCCAAGCAGTCGCTCAACGGCATCGACCCGATCGATGTCCGTCGCAGCTACCGGTACGAGCAGGGCTTCACCTACGAGCTCACGCTCGCCGGCGTCGGCGCCGAGCAGCGCGCCGCGTTCGCCGAGAAGCGGACCGACAAGTGATGGACGGGGCTGATCGGAACGGCATGCGTTCGGCCCAGGTCAGCCCGGTTCGCCCTGAGCGCAGCGCGAAGCGCGGAATCGAAGGGTGCCCTTCCTCCGGTGTGGCGGGCGTCCTTCGACGCCGCCCGTCGCTTCGCGCCGGGCTGCGCTCAGGACGAACGGGGGAGACGGGTCGCACCGGTACTTCGGGTCAGTCTCCCCAGGGACGACGGGCCATGACGCGGACTCTCTGCGCAGGACATCCATGAAGGACAAGCGGATCCCGGCCGAGGAGGTCGTGGCCGAGCTGCGGCCGGGCATGACGATCGGGATCGGCGGCTGGGGCTCGCGCCGCAAGCCGATGGCGCTGGTGCGCGCGATCCTGCGCTCCGACCTGAAGGACCTCACGATCGTTACCTACGGCGGCCCCGATGTCGGGCTGCTGTGCGCGGCCGGCAAGGTGCGGCGCCTGATCACCGGCTTCGTGTCGCTCGACTCGATCGCGCTCGATCCCTGCTATCGCGCGGCGCGGCAGCGCGGTGACCTCGAGGTGGTCGAGTACGACGAGGGCATGCTGCAGTGGGGGCTGTACGCGGCCGCGCTGCGGCTGCCGTTCCTGCCGACCCGGGCCGGCCTCGGCAGCGACGTGCTGACGCTGTGCCCCGAGCTGCGCACGGTCCGCTCGCCCTACCGCGACGCGCACGGCGACGGCGAGGAGCTGGTCGCGATGCCCGCGATCGAGCTCGACGTCGCGCTGTGTCACCTCAACCGCGCCGACATGGCCGGCAACGCCCAGTTCCTCGGGCCCGACCTCTACTTCGACGACCTGTATCTCGGCGCCGCGAAGCGCCGCTTCGTCTCGGTCGAGCGGGTGGTCGCCACCGAGGAGCTGCTCGCGGCCGGCTCGGTGCACACGCTGCGCATCCATCGCGGCATGGTCGACGGCGTGATCGAGGCGCCCCGCGGCGCCGCCTTCACCGAGTGCACGCCCGACTACGGCCGCGACGAGGAGCTGCAGGCCCGCTACGCCGCGGCGGCCGCCGATCCAGCCGCGTGGAACGCGTTCTACCAGGAGTACGTCGCGTGACGCTGCCCGCTGCCCGTCACGAGATCTGCGCGGTCGCGCTGGCCGAGACCTTCCGCGGCGACGGCGAGATCCTGGCCAGCCCGATGGGCGTCCTGCCCGGCATCGCCGCCCGCCTGGCCCGCGCCACGTTCGCGCCCGACCTGCTGCTGTCCGACGGGGTCGCGTCGCTGGTCAGCGCCACCGGCGCGGTCGAGGGCTGGCTGCCGTATCGCACCGTGTTCGACGTGGTGTGGTCGGGGCGCCGCCACGTGATCATGGGCGCGTCGCAGATCGACCGCCACGGCAACCAGAACATCGCGTGCATCGGCGACCCGCGGAAGCCCAAGTCCCAGCTCCTCGGCATGCGCGGCGCACCCGGCAACACGATCAACCACACCACCAGCTACTGGGTTCCGGTCCACTCGCGCCGGGTGTTCGTGCCCAGGGTCGACGTGGTGACCGGCGTCGGCTACGACCGCGCCGCCGCGCTCGGCCCGCGCGCCGCGCGCTTCCATGAGATCCGCCGGGTGGTCACTGATCTGGCGGTGCTCGACTTCGGCACCGTCGATCGCACGATGCGGCTGGTCTCGCTGCATCCCGGGGTGGCGCTCGCCGACGTGGTCGAGAAGACCGGCTTCCCGCTCGGCTTCGTCGAGCCGGTGCCGACCACCCGTCTGCCGACCGCCGACGAGCTCGATCTGCTGCGCCGGGTGATCGACCCGCGCGGCGCGGGCCAGAAGGAGGTCGCGGCCTGATGTCGGCGCTCCACACCCGCATCTGCGATCTGTTCGGCATCCGCTATCCGATCATCCAGACCGGCATGGGCTGGGTGTCGGGCCCGATCCTCACCGCCGCGACCAGCGCGGCCGGCGGCATGGGCATCCTCGGCGCGGTCACCATGACCCTCCCCGAGATGGAGGCCGCGATCGCGACGGTCAAGGCCGCGACCGATCGCCCGTTCGGCGTCAACCTGCGCCCCGACCAGGCCGACCTCGACGCGCGCATCGCGATCCTGGTGCGCGAGCGGGTCAAGCTCGCCAGCTTCGCCGGCCCACCCGGCAAGGACGTCATCACCCGGCTGCGCACCGCCGGCATCCTGACCATGCCCACGGTCGGCGCCCGGCGCCATGCCGAGAAGATGGCCGGGCTCGGCGTCGACGCGATCATCGCCCAGGGTGGCGAGGGCGGCGGCCACACCGGCGAGGTGCCGACCTCGCTCTTGCTCCCCGACGTGTGCGACGCGGTCAAGATCCCGGTGCTCGGCGCGGGCGGCTTCCACGACGGCCGCGGGCTGATCGCGGCGCTCGCGTTCGGCGCCAGCGGCATCGCCATGGGCACCCGGTTCCTGCTCACCCGCGAGAGCACGGTGCCGGGCGCGGTGAAGGACATCTATCTCAAGACCAACGTGATGGGCACGGTGGTCACCCGCCACATCGACGGCGCACCCCAGCGCGTGATCCGCACCAGCGTGATCGACGGGCTCGAGCGGGCCGGCTCGCTGCGCCGGCTCTGGCGCGCGCTCGGCAACGCGTTCCGCTTTCGCCGGGCCACCGGCGGCACCCGGCTCGGCCTCTTGCGCGAGGCGCGGGCGATGAAGCAGCGCCAGGAGCTGCCGCTGGCCCAGCTGCTGATGGCGGCCAACGCACCGATGATGACCCGCGCCACCATGGTCGAGGGTCGGCCCGACGTCGGCATCCTGCCGACCGGCCAGGTGGTCGGCGTGGTCGACGAGCTGCCGACGGTCGCCGAGCTGATCGCGCGCATCGTCGCCGACGCCGAGGCCACCCTGGCCCGGCTCCACCCCGACGCGGCCGCGCCGGCGGCGCGCCAGAGCGGGGCGGCGTGACCGAGCCGACCGCACCCGCGCCCGCGCCCGAGCTCGAGACCGACCTCGTCCTCACCGAGCGCCGGGGTCCGGTCGCGATCGTGACGATCAACCGCCCGCGCTACCGCAACGCGCAGAACGCGGCGATGACCTTCGCGCTCGACGCCGCGTTTGGCGCGGCGGTTGCCGACGACGCGGTCCACGTCATCATCCTGGCCGGCGCCGGCGATCACTTCTCGGCCGGCCACGACATCGGCACGCCCGGCCGCGACATCCACCAGGACTTCGCCCGGGTCGCGACCCAGTGGTGGCCGCACCAGAACAAGGCCGGCGCCGAGGCGATGTTCGTGCGCGAGGCCGAGCTCTACCTCGGCATGTGCCGGCGCTGGCGTGAGCTGCCCAAGCCGACCATCGCGATGGTGCAGGGCGCCTGCGTCGCCGGCGGCCTGATGCTGGCGTGGGTGTGCGACCTCATCATCGCCGCCGATGACGCGTTCTTCGCCGATCCGGTCCTGCGCATGGGCATCCCTGGCGTCGAGTACTTCGCGCATCCGTTCGCGATGAACCCGCGGCTGGCCAAGGAGTTCCTGTTCCTCGGCGATCGGATGCCGGCCGAGCGCGCCGCGCAGATCGGGATGATCAACCGGGTGGTGCCGCGCGCGAGCCTGCTCGCCGACACCCTCGCGATCGCCGACCGGATCGCGGCGATGCCGCGGTTCGGCCTGGCCCTGGCCAAGAAGGCGATCAACCAGGCCGAGGACCGTATGGGCCTGCGCGACGTGATGGACGCGACCTACGCGCTCCATCATCTCGCCCACGCGCACAACACGCTGACGTCGCCGGATCACCTCGCCGGCCAGGACGCGAAGTCGATGGCCAAGGGGCTGAAGTAGTGGAGCTGAGCTACTCGGACGCCGAGGAGGCGTTCCGGGCCGAGGCGCGCGCCTGGCTCCGCGCCCACGTGCCGCGCGAGCTGCCGCCGTCGGGCAGCAAGGACGGCTTCGCCGCGCACGTCGCGTGGGAGCGCGAGCTCCACGCCGCCGGTTGGTCGGTGGTGGCCTGGCCACGCGCGTTCGGCGGCCGCGACGCCTCGATCATCGAGTGGCTGATCTTCGAGGAAGAGTACTACCTCGCCGGCGCGCCGCCCCGGGTCACCCAGAACGGGATCTTCCTGCTGGCGCCGTCGCTGTTCGAGTACGGCACCCCCGAGCAGCAGCAGCGCATCCTGCCGGCGATGGCCGCCGCCGACGTGCTGTGGGCCCAGGGCTGGTCCGAGCCCGGCGCCGGATCGGATCTCGCGGCGGTGACCAGCACGGCGGTGCGCGTCAACGGTGGCTGGCGCCTGCACGGGCAGAAGACCTGGAGCACGCGGGCGTCGTTCTGCCACGCGATGCACGGGCTGTTCAGGACCGATCCGTCGGCGCCGCGGCACAAGGGCCTCACGTACTTCCTGGTGCCGCTCGATGCGCCGGGCGTGCGGGTGAATGGCTTCCGGCGGCTCGACGGCGATGAGGACTTCGCCGAGATCTTCTTCGACGACGTGTTCGTCGCCGATCACGACGTGGTCGGCCCGGTCAACCAGGGCTGGAAGGTCGCGATGTCGACCACCGGGTCGGAGCGCGGGCTGACGCTGCGCAGCCCGGGCCGGTTCCTGGCGTCGGCGGGCCGGCTGGTCGAGCTGTACCGGCGGGTGCGGGCGCCCTCAGGATCTCGCACATCTTTCCCGGTGGCCCTGAGCCAGGGCGAGCGCAAGCGAGCCCGCCGTCGAAGGGCAGTCCGTCGAAGATCACGTGCGGCACCTTGGCGCTCTGCCCTTCGACACGGCGCC
>JBKJLC010000138.1:0-37110 GCA_046597055.1 Kofleriaceae bacterium
ACCCGAAGGAGCTCGAGCTGCCGATCGGACCGATAACCGTACCGCTCCCCGCACTGCTCGCAGCGACGGCGGCATAACCCAGTCGCGCTGTCGACGTGGGGTCCGTGCAGCGGTTACGAACTCTTTCGGAGAGGTCGTACGTGCGCTCGCAGAGCGGGTAGTTGCCGCGGCGCGTGCTGTGCTTAGGCCGATACGCGGCTCCATCCGCGACCGGCTTAAGCTGCACATTGACGTAGCGACATCCCCAAATACCGGACGCCGCCTGGCTCGCTGGCGTGTCCCACGCCCAAACGATCCTGACGCGTGGCGCACTCGCTTCGCGCAGCCAGTCCAGCGGTACGGGGATCTGGACCCTCGCGGTGTCGCCAGGTCGAGCAAGAAGCGTCTGCCAGACGAAGATCGCGGAATCCGAGCTCGGGCGGCGCAGCACATCTGAAGTAGCCCTGCCTCGGCCGAGCGTACGCTCGAAGAGCTCTCGCAGCCGCGCGGGTGGCTTGGCCGGCAAGCGCGCGCTCAATGCCAACACAGCTTTGGCCGTCGCCGCGAACGGTCGCGAGTTCGGAGCGGAAACCGACGTCAAGTCGTGCAGCACGAGTGCGGCTTCGCGAGCGAGAAGTGGAGCGGCGAGCGACGTCCCGGACTGGTCCTCCCAGACACCATCCGCCGTACAACACCAAACACCGAGGTGCGCGTGGTGAGCGTACGCATTCGTCACGTCGCCGCCAGGGGCTGCAAAGCCGGGCACAGGACTCTGCGCCAAACCCGGACCGATGCGCGTCAAAGGACTTGGCCATCCCGCAGTGCGGACGACTCCACCCGGCCCCGGTCGGTCGACGTAGGCTCCGCACACCAACGTATTGAAGCCGAGAGCCCACGAGCCCAGCGCCCACGCCGGATCGTTTACGTGGTCGGGATATGGCGGGCTCGGCTTGATGCCCGGCCGCGAATTGCCCGCGGATACGACCACGAGGATGTCGCGCGCAAAAATTTGGTTGTCGAGGTTCTCGATCAACGCGAGAGACTCTCGTTGCTCGACGGCGTCCAACGAGCCGAGCGCCTCGTAGCGACCGATGCTCATGTTGAAAACGCGAACGTCGGGCGCGGTACCGAGCACGGCATCGATCGCCGAGGTGATTCCCTTGTCGTGGACGTACTGTCCGCCTTCTCCAACCATCACGTCGTAGAATGAACACGCCCCGACAGGCGTGGGAGTCGGGCCCGCGCTGTGATCGACTTCACCAAAGACGACGCGCGACGCAACCATCGATCCGTGGTTACCAGCCACTGGAACCGGTGAGATCGGGTCCACGTATCCGCCTCGCCGATAAGGAGCGAGCTCCACGTGGTTGGCAGGCACACCAGAATCGACGATCGCGACACACGGCAGCTTCGCAAGGTCAGGCTTGGGGGTTGCCACAGAGGGTGGGCGGCGCACGGCAGCTCTTGCGACCGCAGCCGCGAGGGATCGTATCGGCGGATGGATCGACTGAATCGAGAAGAACTCGCGCGCTAGACGAACAATCGCTGTCCGTGTGAGTCGCCCTCGAATCCAGTGGCGCCCAGAGAAGTCTTGGCCGACCGTCGTCAGTGCACCTCCTGCCTCGCGCGCGATTCGCGCGATAGCCTGGAGCATGTCCTGCGCTTCAGCTCTCGATAGCAGCGGCTGAAGTTCGACCAGAACCTCGGCGACGCCGTCGTTCGGCAGCGTTGCCAACCAACGCGGATCTGCCCGCATGTCGGCCGGCACGGGCGAGAAGTGATCGAGCGTTATCCACCTCGCCTGTTCGCGCGGACCCTCTGCATCGAGTTGGCGTGCCGTCACCTCCAGGCGTGAGAGTTTGTCCGGCGCGGCGTGAACCACGGCTGCGCCTTGCGGCGTGACGTCGATGAGCTCGAGACCCAGTCGCTGGAAGATGCGCGAATGCTCACCGCGAAAATCGACAGGTTTCGCGTGCTCACCAGGGGTCTTCTTGTTTTCTGAGATCTTCACCACGCTCGGTGCGGGAACCGCGAGTACGAAGTAGTGCTTTTCTCGAAGTGGATCCGCCGTCGAATGAAGCGCGTCCTTCAATCCCGAGATGCTCTTGGCAAGGGCGGCGCCCCTCGCTTGCCAGTCTACCGAGGCGTACTTCGGGAGCCGTCCGCGACCCTCTTTCGCTACGTGCGCAAGCTCGTGGGTCTCGTTGACGTAGAAGATTCGCGGCTCGGCGCGTGTCGGCTTCGCCATCAGTCCCCGGCTCCGAGCAGACCGAGTCGGAGCTCGTGCTCGACTGCGCGCTCGGCGTCGGAGAAATTGCGCGCCCGCGCGATGCGCGCGTTGAGCCTGCGCGTCGGCTCGAGCCCGCGCTCGCGAGCGCGGCGTCTGGCGAACGCTTGAATAGCCCTTTGATGCGGCTTCGGGAACGCCAGGTTGGCGTCGAAGCGACGCCACAGCGCTTGGTCGAGCTGCTTCGGAAGATTGGAACTCGCGACGATGAACCCGAGCGGTCGCGCGTGCTCGAGCTCCTGGAGCAGTGCGATGACGACCCGATCGAGTTCCGCAACATCCAGCGGGTTGCCGCGATGCCGGCCGATGGCGTCAACCTCGTCGATCAGAAGCACGCATGCGGTTTGCTCTGCGAATTCGAAAAGCTGGCGGACACGAGCCGCAGTTTGCCCCAGAAAGGCGCCGACAATCGCATCGAACCTGACCACCATGACGGGCAGGTCGAGATCCCAGCCGAGTGCCCGAGCAGTGAGACTTTTCCCGCACCCAGGCGGACCGTGAAAGAGGAGTCTGGTGCGTGGCCGTAGGCCATGGCTCTCGAGCCGAGATCTCGCACGCCACTCGCGGCAGATCAGGTCGAGTTCCGATCGCGCACTTGGCCGCAGCTCGACGCCGTCGAGACCATGCTCCGGGAACACTCGGGTGAGAGCTTGAACCGGCAATGCGACGGAGCTGGAGGGCGCAGTGAGTTCGGCGCGTTGGCCGTTCGGCCGGAGCGCTGCGCGAAGCTCACGAGCCGCTCCATAGTGCCTGTTCTTTTCCTCGGACCCGGCGATGCGGGCCGCCAGTTCAGTTGCACCGGCCAGGTCCGCCGTCGCGATGGCTCGGAAGAGAGCTGCCAGATCCTCCGTCTTCGCCATCGCCGACCAGTCAAGTGTACATCACACAGCGCGCCGCTTGCGCGATTCTCGGTTCGTGAGGAGATCGCGCCACGAGTCCGCGACTCGTGAGCGGTTTCGCCGAATCAACACGCAAAGTCGCGCTACGGCATGAGGCATGACGGGCGTGCGAACATCTGCATGCCGAGGATCCAGGTCACGCGCGAGCAGCTCCATCGTGAGGTGTGGACCGAGCCGATGACCACAGTGGCAGTGCGTTATGGCGTCTCGAGCGTGGCGCTCGCGAAGGCGTGCGCAGGCCACGCGGTACCGCATCCGAGCCGAGGCTACTGGGCTCGAAAAGCAGCCGGTCAGCCCGTCGGCATCGAGCCGCTTCCCAAGGCGCCAAAGGGCATCTCCGAAGTGATCGTCATTCGAAGTCAGTCGGCGCTCCCGACGACAGCGACGTCGCCAGAGGAAGCGGGCGTCCCGGCCCTGACCGTGTCCAACCAGCTCTTGGATCCGCACCCGGCGGTGCGCTGGCTTGAGAACGCCGTGAAGAACGCGAAGGCGGTGCGAACCGATGGATCGCGGCGGTCAAAGCCTTCGTCGAGAATCTCGATCCGCTCAACACGATCGACGAGGTCGCGAAGACGCTCGATCCGACCGACGAGGAACTCGCGCGGCTCGTCACCGCTGCGCAGAAGGTTGCGGCGACGAAGTGAGATGGCCTCGGCGCATCGCCTCGCCGGACTCCGGCATCACATAATCCATGTGGAGCCCGATGCGCTCACCCGAGACCTGGCAGCCGTCCGCATGGGCGGAAGAACGTGCCGAGTTGATCGATCCATCGCTCCTCGAGCCCGCGCTCGCGCGCTTCGCGGATGTGTTCTCGCCGAACTGGGCCGCAGGGTTCGGGGCGCCCGACGAGCCGAGCGAGGTGGGTCTTCCCAGCCGACTGCATCCGGCGATGGCGGACGTGTGCTTCCGCGGAAGTCGCTGGAAGCTCCTTCTCGGCGGTGCCGCGTTGCATCTCCTCGAGACCAACGAGAAGCGCGTGATCGCTGACCTGCGTCGCGAACCGTGTCGCGAGCAGAACGGCCAACGGACGAACAAGTACGAGGACACGCTCGCGGAGCTCATGTCGGGCCTGTTGGCGCGCCAGCTCGGATTCGAGGTAAGCCCGGAGCCGAGTCCACCGCCGGGCCGAAAGGTACGGAAGAAGCCAGACTGGCTCGCGCGCCTCGGCTCACACCATGTGCTGTTCGAGTCGAAGCGCAGGAAGGCGAGTGATCACACGGTTGCTCGTCGGAGGGCGCAGTCGGCATTCATCGAGGGCTTCTGTCCGTTGGCGCCCTCGGCGGGTATCCGGTGGAAGATCCGTCTCACCGAAGAATTCGATCGTGCGACGAGAACCCGCGGCGCAGCGTCCGAACAGGACGCACGCGAGCTGGGACGGCGCGCGGCTGCGTTTCTCCCCGCGATCGATGGAACCTTCCATCCGGTGATTACGGGCGTACACGTCGCCGGCGTGGCGTTCGCGCCCAGCGGGTTCGAAATCAGCCCACCGCCGATCGACTACGACCACGAGTTCCATGGTTTCAAGCAGTCCATCGACACGGCTTGGGGTCAGATGAAACCCTATGATCTCCCGAGCGTCGTCGTCTTGGCGTCCGATGACGGTCCCCTCGCGGTGCATCACTACCGATCGCTCGCCGAGCACGTCGCCATGGAGCATCGCGAGAGACTGGCTGCCGTGCTGCTCGTACTCGATGACGCCCCACACGTGCGCCTTCAGGTCTTCGCCGGCCCTGCGTTCCCCGAGTTCGCTCCCGTCTTGGGGCCGGCGCTAGACCGCTGTGACTGCGGGGCCTGGCACCTCGACATTCTCACGCACGCAGAGGAGTGTGCGTGGGCGGAAATGGCGCGCTGCCAACCGCCTACTGCCGCCGCATGATGCTCGCGATCGCGCACCACCGAAGAATCGCGGCGGAGGTACGAACGCTGACGGCGGCGGTGGCGGCGGCGCATGATCAGTCGCGATCAGCGCGACGTATTCCCGCGATCCCGACACCACATGGTTCGCCCACGCCCGGCGGTCTCGTGATCCCGCCGCGTCGTCCTCGACGACGAACCGACCGCGAGATGACTCATCCAGCGGGCGCGGTCCGGCGTTAGCCTCCGTCGGCGTCCCAGACGGGTTCGGCACGAATGTGGGCACGGCCTGCGTGGTCGACGACGGTGAGCTCGACGTGCTGGCAGTCATGTTGGCTGACAACCTCGCGGATACGCTGCGACAGCGCACCCTTGAACTCCACGAACGCCATCGGCTGACGCGAATAGCGAGCCTCGATCGCGCCGTAGTCGCGATACAGAGACTCCCAGTCTTTGCCCTTTTCGTGATTGGCGGCGGTGCTGCCCGGCGCGGCATCGGTTCGGTTTTCACCGTCGGCGGGTGTGTCATCGGTGCCGTTGCCGCGACGATGTTGGTGAGAATCGCGTCGAGCTCATTGCAGGCGGCACGTGCGTGTGCGAACCGGCGCGCGACGTCGCGACTGACGGCTCGTTCGAACCATCGGTCAAAGCCGCGAGGGAAAGGTAACCGTCCGGTGAGCGCCGACGATCGGCTGGGGATCGTCCTTCAGCGCGTCGCGGCCCACGGGCCCGGCAAGAGCTCGTCGATCAGTTTCGCCGGGTGATCCTGGACGCGCGTGAGGACGTCTACGAGGTAGACGAACGGATTGACCCCGCGTGCCTCGCACGTTGCGACCAGCGAATACAAGCCGGCGAGACTCTTGCCCGAAGCGACGTCGCCGACGAAGAGGTAGTTCTTACGTAACCGCTGCATGACGTGGGGTCCGTGCAGCGCTTACGTTCTTACGATTATGCGGACCTCCGCATAGTCGCAAGAACTGGCTGTTTGCGGGCTCTGATGAGGGCGCTGACCGCGCCTGCATCCTCTACACGCTGATCGCCTCGTGCCGGCTCCACGGTGTGAACCCGTTGGAATACCTCCGCGACGTCCTCGAGCGCATCGCGACCCACCGCGGCAAAGACGTCCTCGAACTCTCGCCGAAGCTCTGGAAGAAGGCTCGCGAGAACGTCGACGCTACGCAGCTCGCCGCGCAGGTCTGATCGCGATTCGCTCCTCACGCATACAATCGTGCATCAAGCGGCGCGTGCCGGGCAGGTGCGGTTCGCCGGACGGATACCAAGGGCTGGCACCGCTTCCCGATCGAGAAGGTCCAAGAGATCCGCGAGTCCGTCGAGATCATCCGGGTGCGTCGCGGTCCTGCCGACAACGGCGATGCGGCACCAACACGCCGTGAGGTTGATCCCGAGATCTTCGTCATGGTGCTCGAGCATCTCGACGCTGGGAAGCACATCGTCGACGTCGCGAAGTTGATGAAGCTGCTGCCCGCGCAGCTCGATCCCATCTACCGCTGGTGGGCCGAGAAGCGCGGCGGCTACCTGGTGACCTCGGAGATGGCGGAGGAGATCCACGGCCACCTGTTCTTGTTCGCGAAAAACATCAATGAGGGTCGCGGGCTGAAGAACAGTCCCACGGTGCTCATTCAGATGCTCGACCGGTTGGCGAACAGGATGCAGCTCCTCGAGAGCGAGGCACACGAGAAGGGTAAGTGCACGGCGTGCCGGACGACGATGGCGACGTTCTGCCCGACGTGCGCGAAGAAGCGGTTTGCGGATGAGGAGTGACGACGCGCGCCCCGCAGTTTGCGATTGAGCCGCCCATCCACGCCGGCGACGCCCCCGGACAGCTCGCGCTCCTCCGCCTCGTCGGCGAGGCGGGACGTGCCGCCCTCCTCGATCTTGGTCTCGAGGGAATCGCCGTCGGACGCGCGCGCGCGCTCCCCACGGACCCGAGATCTTCGCAACGCCACTGGCACGTCGAGAGCGCGCGCACGACGACGGCCTTGTCGATGCCGCGCGCGGGCTCGCAGATGACCTCCTCGATGCTTGGCGCGTTGGGGCGGCAATCGCGCCTCCTTGAGTCGCCGCGTGAGCTTCCGATTGTCACGGAAGACCGGCCTGATGGCCTGATCGTCGTCGATCGCGAGCATCGCCGCGCTGAGGCCATTCCCCGGTGGATCAGGCGCGACGGGGGCGAATCACCGTAGTCGCGGTGCGACTTTGGTCGGTGCGCCGGATCGGTCACGACGGTCACCTTCCGGCCGTGGCGCCACGCACCAAACATGCGCTCAAAACGCCGTGGTTCTGTTTGTGGACCAAGGAGGCACAGCCATTCTCACGTGCGAAGTAACGGACGCTGGCGTTCCGTCGGCCAGGACAGCGCGCATTCCCTGATATGGGCCAACTGCATTGGCCGCATCGACTTCCGATGTTAGCACGTAGCAACGCTTGCGGCCGCTACGAATAATCTTTCCCCGCGTCCCGGACGAATGCGTGTCTGGCTGGATATAGTATATCCGTCCGTCTCCACCGATCCAGCTTGCGCCAAGTATATAGCCGACGTTGTATGGCAGACCGGACCAATCTACAGCAATGCCAGCACCCCCGCCAAGATGCGTGAGAGTCACAGTCTTCGAGGTATTTGCTGCGCCGATGAGCACCGACTCCTGCCCGATGTGGAATATGTCCGATGAGGTCGTAATGGCGGTTGCGAAGGGAGCCGGCATCGTCGCCCAACCACTGGGCGTCGTTGCCCAATAGTTCTGCGACACTGAGAAGTAGCTCAACGAATTGTTTATCCCACCGAAGCTGCACACGCGGTCGCCGATAACGGCGGCTGCCTGCTCCCACGAGCCTGAAGCGTACACCGTTCCGGTATCGGCCCAACCTGACGTTGGGGTTGATGTAGATGTCCATCGAATCGTAAGCACCCCGGCACCGCCCGTGTGCCCACCAAGAATACCGATCTTGCCATTTGCCACCACTAGTGGCGCATTATTGCGAATAGTTGCCGCGATGTTCACGCCCGACGTCGTCCAAACAGTTGGGGTTGTCACGGACGCGCTCCAAATGGCTAATCCTCCACTCGTGGTCGAATCCTTAGCACCAAAACAATATATCGTTGTACCAATGAGGGCGATGCGGGCCCCAATGACTGCTGTCGGCAACGTTGCGCCAGTGTCCGTGAATACTGGCGTCGTTCCGGTACCGTCGTAGCTCGCAGAATAGATCTTGTTCGTTGGCACCGCGGTCGCAGACAGGACGCCGCCAAACGCATATAGCGTTGTCCCCACGCGGTACACCGTGGACCGATATGCCGGTGCCGTTACGCCAGTATCCTCCCAGACCCCACCGAGGTCAGGAATCCAAAACGCCGTGTATGTGTCTGCTCCCCCGGACGGTCCTGTTGGGCCTACATCGCCCTTCTCGGCGATGAGTGACCACTTTGCGGGAGTGACATCTGGCGGATTGTTGGGGTCCGCGGCGGTGGCGAGGATGCATATGTAGCTACTTCCATCGTACGACACCGTATCGTACGGCTCATAAGCCGTTAGCCCCGACCAAGCTCCCTGCCACGAATACCCCTGGCCCGTCGCGCCCGTGGCGCCATCATCGCCCGCCAACGCAAGTATGTTCCAGTATGCGGCGTTTAGTGTGTTGCCACTCGTCCAGGGCGGTTCGTTCGTCGATGCCGCTACTGCTACGAACGACGATCCACTGTAACCGACGGTGTCGTAAGCCAGGTACGCTGTCGACGATGACCACGCACCCCGCCATTGGTAACCTTGCCCGGCCGCGCCTGCGCCGCCGGTGTTCCCCGTTGCGCCCGTCGCACCCGTCGGTCCACGCAGGCCGGCCGGGCCCCGATAGCCGAGCAGCTCTACGCCCAGGGTGACCGAACCGCTCACACCGTTGCTGCCCGCAACAACGATCATCTGCACGTTCAAATACCGCCCAATCACTGCGCCGACATCGGTGGGCGTTGGGAGCTGAACGGTCAGTAGTGCGGGAGCGGTCGTCGACCCCTGGGCTATCTCGACGAGAGCAATCGGATCCGAACTCACGAATATCGTCGACGGGTCGTCCGGCACGGCTGAAGCGTTGAACACGGCCACTCGCACGACCGACCCGGCGCCGACGATGTCCTTTTCGTAGACACGAACTTGTAGCGCGCCCGCGGCCCACCCGAGTGTGTCGATGATTCGCGCGAGGGTGGTCGTGGTGGAACCGCTTCCCGGCGTGCTGGGAAGCTGCAGCGCCGTCCGACGGAGCACGGGAATCTCAAGAGGGGTCATCGTTAACCTCAGCGAGGGCCATCACCATCGAAACCCACGAGCGCCCGCTATTGAGCGGCGCTCTGACACTCCAACCGTACTCCGGGTCGGATACAATGGCCCTTTGGGCTGGTACTGAGCAGCGTACGGTCGATGTCGGACACGACAATATGCGCACGACATTGCAACCGCATGCTGTGCAATCGCGTGTCGCACGCTCGTGTCAACTAGTCCGACGGATAGAAAATCATTCTATCGGCGCGCACTCGTCTAACCCATAGTTTCGGGTGCGCCCGCGCTACGAACGGCGCAAATCAGGAGTTCGCGCACAACCTCGCTGAGACTATCGCCGCCTATCTTGTCCAGCATCGTACGCACGCGCCACTTGTAGCCGGCAACGCTGATGGCATTCGCGGTCGAGAACTCTTCGGCCCGTACCCCATGAACAGCGGCACTGAGGACCTCCATTTCCCCGGCGCTGAGCCCGTAGCGCCGGGCGTAACTCACGAGAGCGGACCGGACGTAGAGGTCGTCACCAATTGCGAGATCGGCACTAAAGCACGCCACGCCGAACGAACGAATCGCGTGGCGCTCGTCGCCTTTGAGTACCAGTCGGGCTTGGAACAGATCCGAGTCTGCAACGACCGTTGGTTCCAGGGCCCCGGTAAGAACGAGTGCGGGCTCGGCCCGGTGTTGACTACGGAAGGCCGCGAGGACCTCCGTGCCGCTGCGCGCTGTCTCAAGCCGAATGTCGACAACGAGTCCGCAGAGTGAAGAATTTGTGCGGATTGTTGCGAGTGCCTCGGTCGCCGAAAACGCCGCCAAACACGGCCGGTACACCCGCAACTCACGAACGACGGCACGCACGACCGTCTCGTCGTCGTCGACAACCAGGATGCTTCCGCCCACTTTGCCAGTTTCTGGATTGGAGGAAGCATGGTCAATCAATTTTCAGACTAGTTCAGACCCGTCAGGCTCGAATTGAGATTTGCTGTAGGGCCTTTTCGGCGCGATGGCACCGCCCAGAAACAAGAAACTATCCACAGCGTCAGTTGACTGACGTGACCGCACGTGGGTTTCGCAGCAAACGCGACCAAAGACCCCGCTGAGCGACTGGCGCAAGGACTACCCCAGCTAGCCATCGGACGCGTTGCAATCGCGGTGGCTGAAAGGTGCAATGGACGAACGATGGCGCGGCCAGCTTGTCAGGGCGGGCACGTGGCTACCCCATTCAGGGATGCCCCTGCCGCACGCCACTCTGCGCAACATCATTGAACCGAGCAAGGGAGGACGCCTATGTCAGGTATCGCCATTCAAGTTCTGCGACGTCAGCAAATCGACCTGCCCGCTGTTACCCAGCCTTACACCATGAACCCGCTCGCGCAGTTTATCGATACGCTAGGGTGGGTCTCAGGCGTTCTGCAGGTACGCATCTACGAGAAAGCAATCACGGGGGCGAACACCGTTGTGCAGGTTATCGCGTACAACACGATGGTCGCGGAGGACGATCCGTCCGTTACCTTCTACGAGACAGCAAACCCAGTCGGTGAGATATCGATCGCGACCGGAACGAGCTCCGACCCCACCCTCGCGTCCATCGCGCTACCTGAGGCGGGGGCGGCACTCGGTCGCTTCCTGTCGGTTCTCGTGAAGGTTCTTCCCAATGGCTCGACGCCGGGCGGGACCGTGACGATCGGCGTCGATGTGATCGGTCGCGACGCGTAGCGCATACGTCCGTTCCCTGCATGACGACCGCCGAAAGCGGCCGATGTCATGGCGCTTTCGGAAGGGTGCGGTTGCCACGATCACGTCGACGAGATCTGCTGATAAGCTGGGCCTCGTTGCCAAGCGACGACTGTCAGGTTTCACGACTGCGCGGTACGTCAGAAATGGTCCTTTTTCTGCATCCGGACAGCAGGCGATTGGCGGATTCCGTCACTTCCTCGGCACCCATCTCGGACGCGACGCACATTCCACTGGCTTACGCGAAACGGGCTGTTTTCCCGGCGAACAGTGATCTCCCACGATGACATCATCAACACTGCGTTGCGCACTTGCGCTCTTCTGTGCGCTCGGTTGCTCGGAGCACCGCGGGCCGCTAGTGACGACCGTCGTGACGCCTCGCGCACCATCAATAACGGAAGCGCCCGTCGCGTCGTTCGGACCCAAGGACTGCCCATCGGGAATGGTATTCGTCGCTGGTGGCCGGTTCTCTGAGACCTTCATGAGACCGGTGAGTTGGAAGATTCTTGAGGACGTTCGCGGCACCGACGATCTCTGCGTAGACGAGACGGAAGTGACGGTAGCGGACTATCGAGAGTGCGTTGTGAAGTCGCGATGCGTACCGTCGCACATCAAGCCGCTGTGCACCGCAGCCCTTACTGGGGACTATCCCATAAACTGTGTCGATGCGGCCCAGGCAGCGGCCTATTGTTCGTTTCGAGGACGGCGCGTTCCAACGACGTTCGAAGCAGAATGGTCACGCCGGGGCGGCCAGTCGGACCTGCCGCACGACAGCATTGCCGCCGTTGTCGCCAGCGCGTGCGTAGGCCCCAACGCTCCATGCAAGGTTCGCAGCTTTCCTTCCGATCGGAACGGATTATTCGACACAACTGGCAACGTTCTCGAATGGACATCAACGACGCGCTACTTGCTCACAGGGGATAATCACGCCGTGTCGGGCGGCTACTATAATTCTGACGCAGGCGACTTCTTCGAGAACTCTCAGTTCTTCGTTCCCTCAAAGTGGTTCTCGGCATCGACTGGGATTCGCTGCGTATGGTCTCCGCGCGATGATCGGTGATTGGGAGGTTTCATGGGGCTCAAAGATCTCGAACGCCAAGTAATAGCAGCGAAATTCGCTCTCGAAAGAGCTCGATTGGATGAACAGTTTGCGGTTTTCATGGAAGTCTCCACGATCGGCTCAATAACGGCGGCGCGAGACGCCTACAAGGATGCGGTTCAGCGTGGCGACCACCAGGGTGCGGTCGACAACTTTCGAAAGTGGCAAGATGCGGTCGCGGAAGGAAAACGCCGCCAGCGGGATGCGATTAGGGCATCGTTGCGTACGGTAGATGCGACGCAGGTGGTCATCGAACTCGAGCAGGCGCTAGGGGAGATGCGCGATCTACAGCGAGGCCTCATCGACCTCGGTGGCAGCAAGCCCGGACGGGCACCGGGCTCAGGAGCGTGGAGCGGACTCTTGGGAACAACCGGCGGCTCCGGTGCCGCTGGTTGGTTGCCCACTGGCAGTCGAGGCTCACCGCCTGGGACGAATCCGAGTGGCAGCGGAGGTCCCGGAATGACTGGTACTGGTGCCGCCACCAGTCTTCCCGGTGGCTCATCGCTTGGTCGTGTCGATTCAGGTGTTCAAGCCGGCGGTAGTTCGGGAACGGGATCGAGCTTGGGATCGAGCGCGTCCGAAATGACAAAATCGTCGCCGAACAGTGGTGGAGGCGCGACCTCCGGGTCGGTCATCGGTGTCGCCTACACCATGAGCTTCGAGTCGTGGACCACAAACGAGAATGGCGCGGCAATTGTCGCGGGACTCACAGCCCACACGACCGATCCGATGCGCGAGGAATCAGGCCTGACGGGCAATCCCCTTGTCGACGACGCTACCATGCGAAACACCCGTTTCCAGCTTGGCTTTCACGCACCACCACAGGGACCCTCCCGCGCCCTCCATTCCGACGAACAGTTGCCGCGGGAGGTCCCTGGGTTTGACCCATCGACCCTCGATCCCAACGCACCTGTCATCTCGCCTGGTGAGGGCTACACGGGACGCCGTTTCTATCCGCCGCGCCAATACGATGGAAGCCCAGTCAAGCAGCGTTACATCGAAGCGCTGCACGGTGACCAGGGCACGACGGGCGATTGGACCGCGCCTGGTCGCGCGGCCCCTCACGAGCCGCCGCCTCCTGGCGGAGACCCTGCCGCTGTGGCCGGGATGGTCGTTTTCTCAGCGGGCGTCCGCTCGGCGACCATCAACCTGGCCACGAGAGGGGTGGCGCGGGCGGGGAGCCGACGATGAACAAACGACAAAGGGGCCACCCATGGCGCGGGCCGAACGCGTTGGGTTGGACGCGTGGTCAGCCCATGGGACCCAGCTCAAGAAAAGTCACCTAGCGGGAGACGCCACGGGTACGTGAGGAGTCCTCGCCCGTGCTTCGGAATCGCAGGGCGAACCCGCGCAGCACCTCGCCCCAGGAACACGAGGAGCTACCTGCCCTGCCCACGATGGCCGAGCGCATTCGGATATCACACGTCTGAACGCGGGCGCGAGAGAAAGCCTGACGCAAGACCCGAAGCAACCTTGGCGACGAGCCGCCGACGAGCCGGACGTGAGGACGTGACGTGCATTGAGTGCAACGTAGAGTTCTGCGAATCCGCGTTTCGCCAATGCCACGACGACGCTCATCTGCAACAAGCAGAGCTTCTGCCGCGACGCATGCATCGATGCGGAGGGCGACGCGCGCTGTAGGAGAAGTTCGCGAGCACGTACTACGATCTTGCGGTCGCGTGCTTGAAGGAGAAGTGCACGACGGCGTGTGGGTTCTAGCTCGCGCGAAGCCGGCAGTGTCACACGACGCCGCTAACAACATCTTCCACGACGACGAAGGGCACTGTCCCGATGGCGCGCGTGTGTGCGTCGCGGCGTTCAGCGCCGCTCGTTTCGACTCTATTCTCGCGCGATGCCTGCCTATCGCGGTCCGAGGACTCTGAAGCCAGCGGCGCCGAAGCGCCGATGCACCGAGCAAGAGATTCTTGACGCTCGTGCGGCATACGAGCGACGGCACTATCGGCCCGTCGAGGTCGACGGCACCGCCGCAGCTTCAGCGGCGGGCTAAACGAGATCCACTTCGCGGCGGGATACTGATCCACCCCGCCGCGTAATTCGGACCCCGGCAGCGGCGGGATACTGATCCACCTCTCCAGAGCGCCCTCGATGCGGCACGACGCGTGCTTTGCCAGAACCTCACCCTACACGGGTGATGAGCACATGAGCACGAGAGCGCCGGCGGGCGCGCTGCGGTTGCCACGTGGCAACCAGAGGCGCTGCAAGCCGATCGGGGGCCGAGTCGCGCCCGGCGGAGCGGAGCATGCCGACGTGCTCGCCACGGGCGAGGTCGCGTCCTCCGGGGGCCTCGCCTTGCTCGCCGCGTTGCCGCCCTCCTGCCGGCGCCTCTAGGGGCAAAGCCGACGCGTACGTCGCGGCTGCGTGCGCACCTCGCCTCGTCTCGCTTGGGCGACGATGAAGTAGGGCAGCGATCAAGCGAGAGCGCCTTCGTCAGATGGGCGGATCGGTGAGCGGTGACACCACGCTCAGCACCCATGACCCCGCAACCAGGATCCACGCTGCGACGCCGATGTCGCGCTTGAGAGCCACAAGTCGCCGTGACCGTGACCGTCCGCGGCCGGTCGGGTGGCTCAGGATCCCGCCGCCCGTCTTGTAAGGTTCGAGGCGGGGGTGGATCTCAAAGCTGCCGCGGATCGGATCAGATCTAAGCCGCCGCTGAAGCCGCAGTGACGATGGCCGCGGTCCCCGCCGCGACTCTTTGGCTCGCGAACCGGCTGGAAGTCGCGCAGCGTGAGCTACGTCGGCATCGGTCGATCGCGCCCTGGCCACCGATGCCGGAGTGGATCGCCAAGCACCTGCAGATCCTAGAGGGGCTTCGTAAGCAGACGCTGGCAATCAAGTGGCAATTCGTCGACGAGCTGCTCGAGTGGACGCGCACGGGTCCCCCCTTCGCGGTGCTTCATGAGGAGCTCACGTTCGCCGAGCACGTGCGTCGAGCGCTGAACGAGAGCAGCTTCCAGCTCGCTACGTCGCCTTCATGGGACCGGTGGGCACCCTCGACATCCACCCGAGTGAAGTCGAGCAGGAGGCCGAGCGGATGGTCGCCGCGATGCTTGCCGGCAGTGGCCCCTCCGCTAGCGCGGCAGCGCTCGACGCGCCCGACCGGTGATCATACACGCATGCGCGCCGCCGCAAACGCTCCGATGATTGCCCGAGCGACCTGGATCGGGTTCCTCCACGTCGCGCGGACAGTCGCTGGGGATAGTGGGTCCAGAGCGAGGCGTGCACCGTCGGGAGGCCTCGCGCGTCTGCTCCGGCGTCCTCCGCGGAGCAGACGCTGCCGCGGCGGCCCGCGCTTCGCTACGATCGCCTCGTGGCCGACCGCTTCGCTGTCGTTGTGGGCATCGAGAAGTACACGGACCCTTTCTTCAAGCCCGTGCTCTTTGCCACGGAGGACGCCCACGCCATCGCGGACGCGCTCGTCGGCCTCGGGGTGCCGCGCGAGAACATCACGCTGCTCCTCAATGAGAAGGCCACCGCAACGGCTATTGAATCCGACATCCGGACCACGCTGAAGGGCCTCACTCGGCCCGACGAGTGCTTTATCTTCTTCGCTGGGCACGGCTACTCCGACGGCTTCCAGAACTACCTCGCAGCGCACGACACGCGGATGTCAGATCTGGACAACACGAGCGTCCGACTACAGAAAGTCTTCGCGTTCGCGAAGAATTGTGCTGCCCGGCGCATCCTCCTCTTCCTCGATGCGTGCCATGCGGGGCTGAAGATCGAGGAGTCGATGCGCGGGCACGTCGCCCCGTTAGACCTTGAGAAGGAAGAGGAGATTTGCGCCGGGTTCGCGTCGTGCCGCCGCGACGAGAAGTCATACTCGGCGCACGCGCTTCGTCATGGAATCTGGACGTACCACCTGCTCGAGGCCCTCACCGGCCGCGCGTCGGAGGCTCTCGACGGAGAGGTCATCACGGTCGCGAGCCTGCAAAAATATCTCGCAGATTCTGTTCCGCGTGCCGTACGGACCCATCTCCAGAACAAGGTGAACCAGACGCCGCGCTTCTTCGGCAGCTTCGAGGATTCCGGCCTAGTCGCTGACCTTTCCGAGTTGCTCGCGAAGGCGCGCAGCAAGGCACAGGCCGACGGTGTGGTGTGGAGCGCCGTGTCTCTGGTGCGTACGACCGCGAAGCCGATCAGTTCGTTGCACGGATTCTCGAAGAAGCGCGGCCACTATGTTCCCGAACGCGTGACCGACGCCGTCGATCAGTTCATCGGCGATCTCACGGCGAAGGAAGTTGCCGAGGACATCGATTCGATCCGCAACCAGCTCCGCACGAAGGCCAAGTTCATCAGGCTGAAGGACCTGCAGACGGACGTTGCGCCAGGAGGTGGCAGCATTCGCACGCCGTACTTCTACTACGACGTCACCGTTCGACAGTCGCGAACCGATCCGACCGAGGCTGTCTGGCACTTCATGCTGAGCGAAATCGACGACGCGTTCCTCGCGAGCGACGAGCTGAACGCCATCTTCGGGAAGTCATTCGACATCGTGGAGTTCCGCTTCAACGGAAAGGGCCCGAACCTCCGCAAGCTCGCTGAGAAACTCGAAGACGCGGGTTACGACGTGGAACTGCGTCGAGACGAGACCTACGTCGAGTTCTCGCCTATCGAGGATGGTCCGCGCGTGCGCATCACCCCGGGCAGCCTGGAGTTCGTATTCGACTGCCGGATGCCGCCGAGGCAATTGGCCGACGGCTTCCGGTCCGCGTTCGCCGCGCTCGGCTCGGGCCCCGTCGAGCTTGTTCCCCTGCTCAAACCGGCTTCGTGAGTCGGGATCCATGTTCAATTGGCGCCAGACCGACCTGCCGATGCTTCGGGCCGAGGTCACGGAGCTGATCCGCGCACACGACGCGCTGTACGGGCGCGTCTGCGTTCGGGCGGTCGCGATGAAGTTGAACGACGGGTGGAACGTCACGATGTGCTCGGTCGAGGCCTATGCGCCGGGTGAAGCGCCGCAACCGGTTGAGACCCTGGACTACGGATCGACGCTCCTCGCCGAGGCATGGCTGTTGCCAGAGGAGATCGATCCCTTCCTCGATGACGTCGTCGCCGGTGAAGTGACCGTTGACGGACGGCGGCTGCGTGTCGTGCTCGCCGGCGAGGGTCACTCGCACGATCGGACTGCGGCTGCCCCCTTGCGGGGCGGTCATCCGATGCATGACTTCGTGCTGCACGGCGTCGAACAAAGGAACCTGCCACTCACGCCGATCTTCTGCGGCGCCAACCCATACTTCCCTGATCTCGTGGAGGCGATCGCGTTGTGGGTGGGACCGCCCGGCTATTCCTATCGAAGCGACGGGCGAAATGGGTCCGTACTGGTTCACCTCCCAGAACTGCGAGGTCGAATCGCGGGGTTGGCGCACGACGAAGGCAAGTTGCGCGTTGTGCTCGACGCTGCGGAGACCACGCTCGCTTCGCTGCGCCTCCGCGGAATGTACTGGCGCTCCACGGGTGCTGTACCGATCGTGAGGGACGATCTCGTTGGACGCCTTGAGATCGAGATGCCGCACGATACCTACCGCCTCGACTTGCTCCTCTTGACCGACAAGGACGAGGCGCTTGATTGGCACGTCGAACGCCCCCCGTACGAGCTCTACCCAATCCCGCGCGGTTTCGTGCTTAATCACTCGGCCGCCGTTCTCCCCGGTGACGATGAACAGCGCGTGCGTCAGGTGCTCGATGCAGGTGAAGGCGTTAACGCGGAGTTCAAGCCCTTCGTGCGCCTCGGCGACACGAAGATGAACGAAGTCGTTCGAACAACCATCGCCTTCGCGAACACATCGGGCGGGATCATTTTTTTGGGGGTCGATGATGAGTGCAGGCCCGACGGCAGCGTCGACCGCGGGCTCCTCGACCTAAAGCGCGACAGGCAGATCACCGACGACGAGGCACTGCAGGTGTACCTTGGCGCCGTGCGGCAGGCGCTGGTCTCATCGCTGCATCGCGCACCGCCCATACGCACGACGAGCGTGTCCGTCGACAACCGGACGATCGTGCTCGTCATCGTGAGCGAGGGCACAGATAAGCCGTACGCCAAGAGCACCGGCAACGACGTCTGGGTCCGCCGCGGCGCGAGCAATGTACGTCCACATCCCGAACACGACATCTACAAATCCAGTGCGCGCCCCGACGGTCGCGGCGCCCGATAAATTGCTCTTGCTTTGACAACGCGTGTGCGATGTCAGAAGAAGCGGAAGCAGCACTACGTGTGGCAGTACTATCTCAAGGCCTGGACCCAGGACGGATTTGTGCGCGGCACGACGGGCGCACGTCGGCCGCTACGAACAACGTCGCCCACGAAAACGACTTCTATCGCTTGAAGGAGCTGCAGGCGCCAGACCTCGGGTCCGATCGCTGAGCTGAACTACGCGCGGCGTTTCGCGTGCGGCTCGATGAGCGGCACAACCTTCTCGATGATCCAGTAGCCCTCCACCGTGGCAAACCCATCGACGATCCCGCGCATCACTCGCAGCGGCTCTCGCTCCGGCGTGGACGCCGGCGGACGTTCTCGCTGAACCCGCGGAGAAAAGCGCTCCTCGACGTTGGCACGGAGCGCATCTTGCTCGCGCCGATACGTCTCGATCGCGAGCGTCATGGGCTCGTAGTACCGATCGTCGGTCACATCGACCAACTGGCGGAGCCCGTGCTCGTCAAGGACCTTCCCGACCTTCACGGCCGACAGCCCGTAGCGGCGACCGATCTCGGTCTGCGTCCCGATTCGACCCGTCGCACGGTCGGCCGCCGCCTGCTGCTCCCGACGTGCCGTTTCACGCTCTGCCCCACCCACCAGGTCGGCGTACAGACGATGCTCCGCCTGCTCGAGTTCGAGCCACGCCTGCTCTTCGTCGGCTTCGCGCGCCTCCAGCGATGCGCGCGCCGCTAGAGGAAGTGACGTCAGGTACTCCTCTCGACGGACATGCAACTCCGCGATGCGTGCCTGCAGTTCGGGGCTGCTCTGCACGACGTCGGCAATGTCGATCGAGAAGCACACACCGCCGCGCGATCGCGCATTCTCGTCGTGCGAGCGCACGACCGACGGCTGTTCGACGGCCCACGCAAGCAGCCCGAACTCACGCTCGTCGATGATCCTCAGCGGATGACCCGCGGTAATCAGTGCCTCCGCTCTCTCGAGCTTGCTACCCACACCGAGTCCAACCACGAGAATGTCGAGTGCCTTCGAGATGCCGTCGGTCGTGCTCGCTCCCAGCGCTTCAGCTCGAGCTCGCGCCTCATCGCGGGTCACTGAGAGTGTCCCGGTGAACGCGATGCGGAGACCAGCGAGCGTGGTGACAGGCACACCCGTCGATGAGACGATCACGTCGGCGCGTTGGCCCTCAACGGCGACGGCGAGTTGTCCCGTGCGCACAAGAAGCTCGTTCACGGTCGTTACCCCGTGGACCGCGATCGCGCGCTCAAGAACACACCTGGCGGCCGTCGCGTCGCTCCCCGCGTGGTGATGCAGGAGGGGAATGCCAAGATGCGAAGCGAGCGCACTGAGACTGTGCGAGGAGAGCTCGGGCCATGTGGCACGCGCGATCCGCAGCGTGCAGACCGCCCGCATTGGCGGAAGTTCGATGCCCACGACCCGAGCCGCGGCGAGCAAGGCGGCGACATCGAACGAAGCGTTGTGACACGCAAGGAGCGCCCCGCGTAGGGTTTCGCGCAAGGCGTCGATCGCCTCGGCGAACGAGGGAGCGTCGGCGACATCGCTCTCCTGAAGTCCGTGGATGGAGACGTTCGCGGGCGCGAATGCGCCATCCGCGGGACGTACAAGCACCTGTCGTTGGGTTCCGTCGGACAGCGCCAGACCGATCGCGCAGATGCTCGCGCGAGATGCATTCGCCGTTTCGACGTCGAGGCCGACGATCTTCTCTTCCACTGGCGCATCATCGGACCATGCTCATGCCGTGACCAGCATCAGCGCGCTGGCAAGGTGTCGTTTCATTCTGCAGCTCCGCGCGACGCCGTCAGAGCGTCGGCGCGCGGAAATGAGGATCCTCGCGAATCTTGCGCGATAGCTTGAGTGCGTGGACGCGTTTGTCCCCGTGTTGGATGCGACAACGGATGTCGTTAGCGAGGGCAGAAGGCCGCGTTTGCATGTGCGCCCAGAAGCACAGCCCCCTCGCCGCGAAGCAGTCGCGCGAGCGCACTGCGGTCCGAGTACAATGCCCGCGGTGGACGAGGCGGCGTTTCAAACAAAGCTCCCGTGCCCGAAGTGCCACCAGCGCATTGCCTTGCCGACAGCCGATCTCTCGCGGTCATTCCGCTGCCCGCGCTGCCGGACGATTCACTTCGCCGGAGACATCATCAACCGCGACGTGACGCTGCAGGCCGTTCCGGCGATCGGCGCGATCATTGATGCGGTCCTTGTTGAAGACGCGCCGGATGCGCATCCGACGCTGCCGCACCCTCCCATCGCCCGAACCCCGATCCAGCTAGCCGCGATCAGTGATGCGATCCCCGATACGACCCGTGACGTTCGGAGCAGCCCGATCGCAACTCCGGCGACCGCGATGCAGGCCCCCCCCACTGCGGCGTCGGAGCCCGCACGCATCTATCCGCCGCCGCCGCCGCCGCCGGCGATCGCTAAACCCACGCCGGTCCCGGCCCCCCTTCCACTGGTGCCGAACGCCGTCGCGGCGAACATCGGAGCCGAAAAACCCTCGCGACTTGGTGCGGTCACGCGCCTGGCGGTCCTGATCGACGCGAAGCTGGGGCCGTACCGCGGATGGATCTGGATCGCGGTGCTCGCCGTTTTCATCGTAAGCGGTCCCGTCGGCGGATTCTTCGGGTGGCCGATCCTCGACCCAATCTCATGGACGCTCTTGAGCGTGTGGCTCGTCCTCGCCTTGCTGACGAAGCTCGACCTCTTCATCGACGAAACCGGCGCGACCAACCTCCGGCTCGGCATAGGGCTCCTGTGGTCTCGCGGGGCAGCGCGGCTTGAGATGGGGGACGACCCCACACCTACCGATCGGCTGCGCGCCGCGCGCACTGCGGCACTTGTCGCGGCACTCGTCGTATTCGCGGTGGAAAAGACCCTCGTCGCAATCACGGAGGCGCGTGAACCGACGTTCTTGATCTACGTGGGAGGATTCCTTCTCGCCGCCGGCCTTCTGGCGCACCTTCGCCTGCGTCGACGGTCGGCGTCGACGACCGGCGCGCCCGTCGACATCGAGTCGCCCGCGGAGTCACGACGCATCGCCGGGGAGCTACCGGAAGTCCTCGCATTGAACGACCGCGGATCCGTCGAACGAGCGCTCGCCGGGATCGGCGGCGGCCTCGTTCGCGAATTCATCGCCGCCGTGGCGCAATGGGCACCACGGCGGTGCACACAAGAAAGCGATTACAAGTTTCGCCTTCTCGCGCGCATCTTGCGACTCGGCGTGGCCGCGAAGACCGAGTTCGGCGTGGCGCGCGACGGTCGTGTCGGGCGTATCGACTTGGTCATCGCCGAGCAGCTCGGCGTCGAGCTGAAGTACAACATTCGACCGGCCGACATGCGGACGGCGCTCGCGCAAGTCGACGACTACATGAAAATGTGGCCCGACAAGCCGATGTTCCTCCTGTTGTGTGGCAGGGAGATTCAGTCGGCGCACGTGAAAACCTTCTTCACTCCGGAAGTCGTGAAACGACGCGCCGAGGGACGAGCGCTGACCGTTCTCCTCCTTGGCACGTGATGCCGTCTCGGCGTGGGTGCCGGTCGTACTCCTAGAAACGACACCGGCTGTCGCACGAAAGCGGCGCCGACCCGTCCCTCGGCGCCGCTCAACGGCACAACCCCCTCACGCACTCTTTGGCGCTAGCATCGCGCCACCCGGTTCGGGGGAGGCGATGGATGGGGTGGAAGCGCGCGGTCGGTTGGCGGACGCCATCGGCGAAGACGATCGTCTTCGGACGAAAGGGTTCGCGCCAGAGGAAGAGCGCTGAATCGGGCTGCGGAGCTGGCTGTCTCGGCGTGCTGGCGATCGGTGCGGCAGGTGGTCTCTTGACCCGCTGCGTACAGGCAGCCGACCAAGCGTCAGCTGGCGGGATCATGGCGGTGATCGTCATCATCATCGTGGTGATCGTTGGCGGCAGGTACCTCTGGGGAAACCGGGGGCGCACGCCAGAAGCGGTCGATGAAGCGACCGAAGCGCGCTTCGCAGAGCAACGCGCGGCCGCCGAGGCATGGCGCGCGAGCCACCCCGAAGCCGGATTCCAGAGCACAGCGTCGGCGGCGACGCAGCAACAAGGACAATCGTCTGCGCACGGATCGGTGCGCTCCGCGCCTCGCGGTGCGAGCCCCGCTCACGCGCCTCCTCCGCGACACGCCGCGCAACCAGCCGGATGGTCTGCGCCGCCGTCGATGGCAGTCGTCAGCCGATCGCCGGCACCACGAGCAGAGCCACCCCGCTTCATCGTTGATGAGCCCGTGGTCGTAGCCGGCCGTTCGATCCTTCGACCCCTCACGTATGTCGCCGCACCCGGCCGGGGCGATGATGACGCGGGCACTATCGATCCATACCTCCCAGTAGGTAATGCCGCGCGTGCGCTTCCGCTGCCGTACTGGCCTCGCTACGTCCATGCCGATCCGGACCAGCGCGCACGCTACCTGGATTGGATGGCCAGCGGCCGCCACGACGGCTCGATCGAAGTCGGATACGCGTTCATCTTCTTCTATGGCTTGGAGCGCAGAGTTCTCATCGACGGCGCCGACGCCGACGCTGCCACCGCCGAGGTCCGCCGGCTCCTCGGACTCTTCGGCCACAACAACTCGTTTCGTTCCTACGCCTCAAGTTTCTTGGCGTTCGCCCCGCTGCGAAATGCTGATCGATTGCGGTCCTTCGGCGAGGCCGACGTCACGGCCCACCTCTACCCGCTCGTAGCCGAGAGCTCGACGGCACTCGCCGCCGTTGCCGCCTGGTACCACTTGCACGGGCGCCCACTGCCCGCGACGTATGCGGGCCTCATCGCGCGCGACAGCGAAGATGCGAAGCGGGGTGCCGTCATCACGCGTTCGGCCGCTGAGCTCTGGGATCTCTTCGCGATTCGGTATCAAGAGGCTTTCGGTCAGGGGATGATCACTGAGGCGAACAAGCGCCCACTAACCATCGAGTATCGGCCCGCGAGTCCGTCTCTACTTTCGAACAAGCGGGATCTGCGTGTTGCCATCCCCGACGTCGTCGGGCGCACGAGTCAGTTCCGCAAGCTTGTGGCTCTCTGGAACGACTGCGTCGATGACCTCCGACGCGCCAACTCGAAGAAGCGCGGCGGCGCCGTTCTCGACGCTGATGCGTGGTCGGCGCTGCCCTCGGAGCTACGCGCGGAGTACGACCATCCAGATCAGGACAAGTGGGATCGCGCGATCACGGCGATGCCGGTCCTCGAGACATTTCATCTCGCAAGCGCTCAGCAGCTCGCGACTCTGATCGGGCTTCCGGTGACTGCCAAGCTTGGCGTGGCGCAGATGAAGCGCATCGCTTCGCGTGCGGCGGATGTCGGCTACGCCGTCGAACCGGACTCGAGAATCCGCGGACGGGCAGCCGACGCGACCGCGGAGCTCCTCGTCTGGCGTGCGCCGAACGCGAAGTTGCCGGACGTTCAGACGTACGGCGCCGTAACGGGAATGTTGTCTCTCGCGATGAAGATCGCGATGGCTGATGGAGTCTTCGCGCCGGAGGAGCAGACGATCGTGAATGCTTTTCTCACAGAACTGTTCACGCTCGACGAAGACATGCGGACTCGCGTCGAGGCGATGAAGCAACTGATGGCGCGCAGCCCCGCGCAGCTCGGAGCGGTCGCGAAGGCGCTACGTGAGTCGCGTACATCCGCAGAGCTCGCCAAGATCGGTGCCGTTCTTGTAGCGATCGCGGCCGCGGACGGCTCGATCGCCGAGCCCGAGGAGCGCGCACTTCGCTCCCTTTACAAGAGCCTTGGACTCTCCACAGCAGACCTGACGGGTGCGATTACCCGCACCGGCGCACGATTCGAGCGCGACGTCGTCGTGGAGGTTCAGTCCTCGACCCCGGGACGCGGCGGCGTTCCGATCCCCAGACCGCCCACGGACGGACTTCGTCTCGATCATGCGGCCATCGCGGCAATCGTGGCCGATACGAAAGACGTGGCGGCAATGCTAGCCGAGGTATTCGACGCCGAGGACGACGACGGGACGACGCCGTCGCCCAGCGCCACTCCGGCCCCGGTGCGGGCAGCGGTTGCCAGTGCTGCGCCCCGGACCTCGGAGGCAACTCGGTCTCTGGCTCAGGGTCTTGACGTTCGGTACCACGGCGTACTCGAAGAGTTGCTTGCCCGGCCGAGCTGGCCGGTTGGCGACGTGCGACAACTCGCCGAACGACACCGTCTCATGCCCGGGGCGATCCTCGACACCATCAACGGCTGGTCCGACGATGCGCTCGGTGACTTTCTGATCGAAGACGCCGGTGACTGGAAGGTCAACGTTGCACTCGCGAGGGCCAGGCAATGATCAAGGAGCGAGACCGGCAGGCGATCATTAAGGCGCTTCGCGCCGGGGTTGTCCCGCGCGTTGGGCTTCAGCACATCCAGGTGGGCCGTAAAGCGGAGGTATCGGCGATCGTTGAGGATCTGAAACATGCCGAGGATGGTGGTGCCGGCATTCGCTTCGTGATCGGACGCTTTGGTGCGGGCAAGAGCTTCTTCCTGAACCTTGTGACGATGGTTGCCCTCGAGAAGGGTTTTCTCGTTGCGCGTGCCGACATCACTACGGATCGCCGGCTCCACGGAAGCGGCGGTCAGGCGCGGGGATTGTTTGCGGAGTTGATGCGCAACCTCACGTCGAAAGCGCGTCCCGAAGGCGGAGCCCTAGCGCCGATTCTCGAGAAGTGGATTTCCGATGTCATTCACGAGGCGGGCGACGACGACCGTGCCGTGGAAGATGCGATCGTGACCAAGCTGCGGCCGCTTCAGGATCTCGTGAGCGGCTTCGAGCTGCACAACCTCCTGCGGAAGTACTTCAAGGCCTACCGAGCCGGGGACGATGGAACCATGCAGTGCGTGGTTCGCTGGCTTCGCGCCGAGTACGACACCAAGACCGAAGCACGCAACGATCTCGGAATCAGGACGATCATCGAGGACCGCGACTTCTACGATTATCTGAAACTCTACGCAGCGTTCGCGCGGATCGCCGGCTACAAGGGGCTCCTCGTCTGCATCGACGAGTTGATCGTCCTGTCCCATCGTCTCGCGAGCCGTCAAGCGCGTCAGGCCAACTACGAGGCCATCCTGCGCATGATGAATGACTGCCTTCAGGGGACAGTCGAGGGCCTCGAGATCATCTTCGGTGGCACCGACGAATGCCTCATGGATAAACGTCGCGGCCTCTACAGCTACGAAGCACTGGCGACGCGACTATCTGCGAACGAATTCGCGCGCGAGGGCACTGACTTGGCTGGACCGGTCATGCACCTCAAGTCGCTCACACCCGAGGATCTCTATGTACTCCTCCAGCGCATTCGCGACGTGTTCGCGCGCGGCGACGCAGCGAACTACTTGGTCCCGGACGAAGCCCTCGGCGCCTTCCTAGAGTATTCGCAGCGCAGGCTGGGCCAGGAGTTCTTCGCGTCGCCGCGCGATACGGTGACGCGCTTCGTCGGGTTGCTTCAGTTGTTGGAAGCCGAGCCGACGACCGACTGGCGCATCGCTCTCGGCAAGACCGATGGAATCGAGGTCGCGCCCAGCGCCTCGGCGGAGGCGAATGCTGAGCCCGTTCCCGATGGGGACGATCTCGTCGGGTTCAAGTTGTAGGGCATGGCTACCGCGTTCGATCTTCTTCATCGCAACGTTCAGCGAAAGCTGTGGGACATGGGGTGGACCGAGCTCAGGTCCATCCAAGAGCACGCGATTCGCCACGTTCTGATCAAGAGGAGCGATGCCATCATCGCGTCGCCGACGGCCAGCGGTAAGACAGAGGCCGCCTTCCTTCCGGTGCTGTCTGACATTGCCGATTCGCCCTTCGGCAGCGTGCGCGCGATGTACGTCGGTCCGTTGAAGGCGCTGATCAACGATCAGTTCGGACGTGTCGAGGACCTCTGCACGAGACTGGAGATGCCGGTCTGCAAGTGGCACGGCGACGTCGGTGATAGCGCCAAGCAACGCCTGCTCGATTCTCCCGGCGGAGTGCTTTTGATCACGCCCGAGTCGATCGAGGCCTTGCTGGTAAGACGCCCGACTTCGATTCCGAAGCTCTTCTCCAAGCTCGCCTTCGTAGTCGTCGACGAGATGCATGCCTTCATGGGTTCCGAACGCGGCGCCCAACTGGTCAGCCAGTTACACCGACTCTGCAGGCGGGCTGGCTGCGACCCGCTGCGAATCGGGCTGTCTGCCACATTGGGTGAGCCGGAGTCGGCGCTGCGGTGGCTGCGGCCGCGCGGCCCGGTCGCGACACTCATTCATGACACGTCAGCGTCGGCGGCGTTGCGGATGAAGGTTCGTGGCATCTGGCATCGCCCGCCAACCGACGGGGATGAGGCCTCGGGTGACGACTCGCAGGACGATCAGGAGCCTGTCTACCGCGAGCTCGCCGCCGCGATCCTGCAGGCGTGCGCGGGGAAGACGAACCTCGTTTTCGCGAACGCCAAGGCGCGGATCGAGCGGCTCGCCGATGCCCTCACCACTCAGGTGGCCGAAGCCAAGCTGCCGGATGAGGTGGTGGTGCACCATGGCTCGCTCTCGCGCGAGCGTCGGCTGCATGCCGAAGAGCGGCTGCGGCAAGCAACGGCATGTACCGCCGTGTGCACGAACACGCTCGAACTCGGTATCGACATCGGCCGCATCGACCAGGTCGTGCAGGTCAGCGCACCGTGGTCTGTGGCTTCGCTCGTCCAGCGCGTCGGTCGGAGTGGGCGCCGCGATGACGTTCCGAAGGTCTTTCGCGGTTTTTTCGTCGAACGCGTCCCGGACGAGAACACCGACGTCTGGGACCGTCTGCACCTCGATCTAGTGCAAGGCCTGGCAACGATCGAGTTGATGCTCGAGAAGTTCATCGAACCGCCGGCGCTCCACCGGCCACATCTCTCGACGGTCGTGCACCAGTGCCTCGCCCATCTCGCCGAGACGGGGGGCACGAGCGCGGGTGCGCTCTACAAGATCATCCACGAGTGCGGAGCGTTCGGGGACCTCACCAAGGCCGACTTCGCGGCGCTGCTGCGCGAGATGGGGCGTCACGACCTCATCGAGCAGATGGGCGACAGCACACTCATCCTTGGAATCGCCGGCCAGAAGATTGTCGAACACTACTCGTTCTTCGCTGCCTTCAACGCGCCCGAAGAGCTCCGTGTGGTCCATGGCGCAGATGAGATCGGAACAATCCACTTACCGCCAGCGCCAGGGGAGCATCTGATCCTCGCCGGCCGCCGATGGCGCGTTGAGTCGATCGAGGTGGAACGGCGTGAGGTCGTCGTCACACCGGCGCGGGGCATGCGGGCTCCATACTTCGTTCCCTCGCGCGGACGGATTCACCCCGCGGTCCACGCGAAGATGAAGCAGGTTTTGCTCGGCACCGAGATCCCGAGCTACCTCGACTCGGTCGCGACGGACATGCTCCAGAAGGCGCGTGAGCACGCGAGGAAGCTGGGGGGATTCCGACCTGTGGCCGTAGCGACCGCGAACGGCGCACGGCTCTTCGTATTCGGCGGCTCAAAAGTTCAAGAGACCCTCGGCCTCGTCCTGTCGAAAGCCGGCGCAAAGGTGACCGACTTCGACGTCGGGTTTGATGTCGAGGGGAACTCAGACGCGATCGCCAAAGCGTTGCGCGCTTTCGCGGCAAGCGGGGATCTCGCAGCGCTCGCGGACCATGCCGACAGAATTCAGAACAAGCGGATCCTCGGCAGCGAGAAATTCGAGCGCTTTCTGGCACCCGAGGTGTGGCAGCGCGCCTACGCCAGAGATGCGCTGGACGGACCGAATACGGCGGCAATCGCGCTCGCACTGGCGGACGTCTTAACCGTTGGCGCACCGCCAGCGGATCCGCTCCCTTCAGAGAGGCCTGCCTTGAGCAACGCAGCTCGCGACGTCTCCCTCGAGAAACAGACACAGATTCTGGGGAGTACCGCCGACTGGGCAGCGGCGGTGGCTGCGCTCCCCCGCGATGGCCCACTGCCCGCGTCGATTGTTGTCGTTCCGAGTAACGCCGTCGCGCACGCCCTCCGAAAGGAGCTTATTCGCGGTGGCTGGGCAGCCTGCCTCCGAGGAACAAGGTTCGTTGGCGCGTCCATTCTCGCGCGCGAGGTTCTCTCCGACGCCGGGATCGACTTCGTCGGTGCCGAAGAGTCACTGCGGCCGTCTCGCATCCTTCGACTCATTCGACAGGACCTGTCGCTCGAGTACTTTGACCGCGACCTTCTCACCAGGATGAACGGTTGGGACGAGGCCTTTGCGCGGACGATCGGTGATCTCGAGGCCGCGGGTCTTTCGCCAGAGGATTTACCATCCGACGCGGAGCCACAGTGGCGAGACGTCGCCCGCGTTTGGCGCGCGGCAAACGCTTCGGGCGGTCGCTCGTGGACCGAGAACAAAATTCTTCGCGAGGCGGCGCAACTGCTTGAGCTCGAGCCCACACGCTGGCACTTCAACGGTGCCGTGTTGGTGGCGGTCACCGGCCATGAAGCGAGCGCACACGCGAGATTCATCCGGGCGATCCCGCGTGCGCATATCGCGGTACACGGCGCACGCCCTGCCCGCGACCGTCATCGTATGCGAGTGAAGCGCCTGTATGCCGCGACTGCGCCCTTACCGCAGTCTCCTGCCGTGCCGCGTGCACACGCCACGGAGCGCGACGTACTCGCTTCGTACCTCTTCGAACCTGCCGACGTCTTGGCAGCGGCAGATCGCCCGAGGAGCGGTGGTGTCGACGGGACCGTATCGCTCGAAGAGCACGCCGGCATCGAGGCCGAGGTTGAAGCAAGCGCCGAGTGGGTCTCACAGCAAATCTGCGAACGAGCAACGCCGATCGAGGAGATTGCCATCCTCACGACGCGCCTCGATCCGTTGGCCGCGCTGCTTGTCGATCGACTGTCGCGACTGTTCGGGACCGACGCGACGGAGGCGCCCATCTTCGTCGCCGGCGGACTGCCGGCACGAACGTCGCCGCCAGGAGCGCGCATGTCGGCGGTGATCCGCGCACTCCGTGGCCACTTGTCTCTGGATGGACTTGCTGGCGTGCTCCCTGTCCTACGCGCCGGGTCAGATGAAGTCCGCGTGCCTCGTGGCGCCGCCCTCGACGTCGCCTATGCCCTTGGCACGGCAGGCGGAAATCCTGCGCACCCGAAAGGTGCACTGGAGTGGACGGCGCGCGTGGCCGCCGAAGTCACCCGACACGATGCTGTGCTCAATGGGACGACGTCCGACGATGAAGAGTCGACCGAGTCGAGCCATGTACGACGCCGACGCGCACACCTCCTAGCACTGCAACCCGCAATCGACGCTCTGGTCGGAGTCGCGCAGGCCTTGCTCGACGGCGCGCCTCTCTCGAGCGTATGGCCACTCCTCCGAGACTTCTTCGAAGTCCATCTCGTAGCGCCGGGTTCGAGTCCCATCACGCGGGCTCTGCTGGAGGAGGCGATGACCGTACTGTGTCTCGACGAAGCCGGAGGCGCACTGCAGGGCGATGACGCGCTCGCAGCTATCGACGAATCACTCGATCGTCTTCGCATACCTGTCGGTCGCGTAGGAGAAGCGGCGATCTACGTCGGTGGCGTCGAGAGCGCCGTGGGACTTCGATTCCGCGCAACGAGGATCATCGGGCTTGCCGAGGGAACCATTCCCGCCGCGCCGATGGAGGATCCGGTCCTGCCGGCACACCTTCGTACGAGGTTCGAGTCGCTTGGTCTGATCGCGCCTGCCGATCGCACCCTTGCTCAGCTGCATGCGATCGACCGCGTCGCGCGCGACACATCTGAGTGTATTGCGATGTCACATTCCCGCCAGGGCGCCGACCGCTCATACAGAGAGGCGTCGTCGGTACTCATCGAGGCGGCTGCAGCCCTCGGCCGAGGCGTCGCAAACGATACGGCACCCGTTATCCCTGATCGCAAGGCGTTGCACCGGCATGCTTACGGCCCCGCGCGCGCAACACGGGCTGCGTTCCGATCGAAGTCGCCGCTCCTGGGTGCCGCGTGGCTCGACCGGGTGGCAACTGGCGCTCCGGGTGTGCCACGAGATTGGCTCGTTGGGTCGCATGTTCAGCTGTCGCGGGTCCGCGAATTGATGACGGAGGAGACCGGCGCTCTCCACGGTTTCCTCGACACGGCTCGCGATGGACTCCCCCTGTCGATCCCGGGACTTACGGCGGAGCGCACGGTTAGTCCGTCGGCGCTCGCGTCGCTGCTCGCGTGCCCGCACCAGTTTTTGCTCGAGCGGGTCTTTCGTCTTGGGGCTCCCTTCGCCCCTCCGCCCCAGCGATCTCTACCCGCAAACGTCTACGGGAACCTGGTTCACACGTGCCTAGAGCGCTTCTATCGAGAGAACGGTCCGGCGTTCTCCGGCCGGAGGGAGACGCTGGACAAATGGTTGTCCAGCGCGGTCCTCGAAGCGAACCGCGTCTTCGATCAGTACCTCGAGACAACGCCCCTCACGAGCGAGGGGGTTCGGCGCGCGCAACGTGAACGGGTAATCGAAGACGTAAAGCGCTTCGTTCGTCACGACTGGTCGCAGCCGCAAGCCGACTTCGTCGACGTCGAGCGCCCATTCAACGGCGTGGTCTGGCGCGACGCGAACGACAGGCTTCATCTCCACCTTCGAGGCCGAATCGACCGAATCGATGCGCACGCGTCACGCGTGACGATCGTGCGCGACGTAAAGACAGGAAAACCGCATCCACGGGCAGAGGATGAAGCACCCGACGTTGCTCGAGACCTTCAGCTCGCCGTCTACTCGTACGTCGCGAGAGCATCGACGCACGACTGGAAGACGCCGCAGCGCGTTTCGGCAGAATACGTTTACGTAGGGCCGCGCGGGATCGTCCGCCGGTCATGGAACAACCGAGAAGACATCCTCGCCGCCGCAGGGGACGACTGGCTGTCGCTCGCCGCCGAGCTCATGACCGCGGGGACCTTCCCGCGAACGACCGATCCCGACGACTGTCGGTATTGCAGCTTCCAGCCCACTTGCGGTGAGGAACGCCACGTCACCGCCGCACGGGCACTTGTGGGGGCGAGCGGCGTGTTGAAGAGGTTCGCGGACCTGAAGGGGGCGGCAACATGACGAAGCCCGCCCCCGACCAACACCACCGCGATGCCGTCGTTGCACTTCGTGACAAGAACGTCATCGTCGATGCCGGCGCGGGGACGGGAAAGACGACACTCATCGTCGCCCGCATCGTCGACATGGTGGCGCCGACAGACGAGAACGTCACACCAGTTCCACTCGACCGCATCGCGGCGGTGACGTTCACGCGCAGGGCTGCAGGCGAGCTGAAACTTCGATTGCGCGAGAAGCTGTTGTCCCTGCTTGCGGACAGCAACCTCGGCGAGGCGCGGCGCCGTCCACTTCATGAGGCGCTGAGCACCCTCGACACGGCGTACGTGGGCACCATCCACAGTTTCGCTGACCGCCTGCTGCGTCTCCGCCCCGTCGAAGCCAGACTGTCGCCCGCCTACGAGATCGCCGAAGACATCGAACCTCTCGTCCGCGACACCTTCGCAATTCTGCTGCACGCATCCGAGACCGCAACTCTGGATTCCGAGCTCGCCGGTACGGACGCCGCGCACCTCGCGGCGGCCGCGATGGACATCATGCACGATGTCTTCGCGGTGGGCCTTCGCCTCGATACGTCGATCGGTGCGGAACACACAACCCTTGGGCTCGACGCGGTCATCGAGGAAATGATTTTGCACCGGGATGTGGCAATAGCCGCTGCTTCCTCGGCAACGTTCGACCTCTCTGGGTTCAGGCGGCTGGCAAACGAGTTCGTCTCACTCGCCGTCGATGTGGATCGAGCTACCGCGGCCGGTGAATGGTTCGCAAGCAAGGCGGAGATCGCTCGTGGCCTGCTCACCGAATCGGACGTTCGGACGATTGCTCGCGCGATGCGACGCGAGTTCAGCAAGTCCGGCGAGCTCGACAAATACCGCGAGGAATACGAGTGCGGCGGCTGTCCGAAGACGATCGTGGCGGCGCAGAAGTGGAAGGGTGGTGGCGGTCAGAACGCCCCCCGAGACCAGCCCCTCCGTGAGGAGTGGAGGGCGCTGATCGACCAATGGCTAGCGCACCGAATTGTGGGTTTAGCGCCCGTGGTGATCGCAATCTATGAGCGCGTGAAGGCGCGTCACCGCGTTGTGGACCAGATCGATCTATTGCTGCAACTCCGGAACTTGCTGTTGCATGACAAGACGGTGCGCGCGCAACTGCAGGCTCGGTTCGACCACCTCTTCATCGACGAGTTCCAGGATACGGATCCACTCCAAGCTGAGATTGCGCTCCTGCTCTGCGAAGATGGCGCGCACGCCGATGATCCCTGGGGCGTCCGCCTGCGTGCCGGAAAACTGACGGTAGTCGGTGACCCGAAGCAATCCATCTACCGGTTCCGTCGTGCCGACGTCGCAACGTACGACCGCGTCCGCCGGAAGCTGCTCGAACGCAACGGGTACCCCGCTCCACTCACGGCGAACTTCCGCAGTTCGCCGGGTCTGATCGCGTGGGTCAACGACCGCTTCGCGAACATACTGGGTCGATCGCCGGACGGCTCGCCGTTCGACGCGACCCGGGGCGCCGTCTATCACGCCGACCTCGTCGCCGCGCGCGAGGGTTCGAGGCAGCCCGATGTCCGCGTGCTGTCGGTGGAAGTTCCGCCCGATCACACGCGCGCCGAGCAGGTGCGCGCGGCCGAGGGACGCGCGATTTCGCGGTGGCTGCGCTGGTTCGTCGAACACAGCAACACTCTCGTTGAGGATCCGCTCACACACGAGCGGCGCCCCGTGCGGTACGGGGACATCGCCGTGCTCGCAACAGTTACGCCGAACCTGCCGCTGCTGTTCGCTGCCATGAATGACGAGGGCGTCCCCTACAGCTCGGCGGGCGGCACGCTGTTCTTGCAGGACAAGTGGCACCGCCAGTTCATCCTCGGACTCCGCGCACTCGCTGACCGCGATGACGGCGTCGCCGAGGCCGCGCTGATGCGGCCACCCTTCTTCTCAATCGACCTGCGCGACCTTGCGTGGTTGCTCGTCGACGAAGGGAACGAGCGCGCAGTTCGAGCTCGGCACGCGCGCGAGCTGGCTAACGACCTTCGCAAGCGTCGGTTCGACCGCTGCCCAGGAGCCACAGCGCGCGACCTTCTGGAGCGCACGGCATTCGCCCGAACCATTGCCCTCGGACCGAACGGCGCGCAACGACTGCAGCACCTTCGAGAATTGTGTCTCGAGGTCGACACGCTCGCCGATCGCGAAGGTCTGGATTTCGACGGCGTAACGGCAGTCATGCGGTTGTGGATCGATCAACCGATCCAGCTCGAAGCGCCGGAGCCCATGGACGGCGCGGCGGTGCGGGTCACGACCGTCCACCAAGCAAAGGGACTCGAATTCCCGGTCGTTGTTCTATGGGACTCGCGTCAGCTGTGGAGCACGCCCGAGCGCATGTCCGCCTGGACGGTCGATCGGACGGGGCGGTCTTGGTCGATCGCGATCGAGGGACTCAAATGGGAAGAACCGAGTGGCGCCGGGCTCACGGCGCGCGCGCAGACCTTTGCGGACGCCGAACGTCGTCGCGTGGTCTACGTCGCGGCCACGCGTGCGCGGGACGTGTTGGTCGTCACCACATCCGCTACAAGCGCGGCAATAAAGTACGTGAACTCCACTCTGGATGCGGGTGTCCCCTCCGAGCTTGTCAGCCGCGAGCCGCCGTACTCCGACGCGCGCCGCGACGTCTGGCCGGCACCGATGCCGGCGCGCGTGGAGTTACCTTTGGTGCCGGCGGCTGACGAGGATTGGATTCGAGCGAAATGGACCGTCGCGGCGCAGGAGGCGGTACGACCGCGGATGCGCAGCGTCGCAGTGTCTGCGGCCGCGAAGGCTGACCCGGAGACGAGCGAGGTCGCGCCCCTGCGACGTCATCCCCGGCCGAGTCGCTTCGGCGCGACCTTCGGCACAGCGGTCCATCGAGCGATCGCGCTCGCACTTGAGCGCAGCATCCCCGTGGACGCGGCCGTCGCGCGCGCCGCACGCGAGTGTGGATTGGCGGTGCAGTTGGATGAGGCGGCGGCAGACGTGACGCGGACGATTGCCGCGTTGCGCCGCGAGGCCTTGCTCGATGGCGCGTTCCGCCTCGAGTACCCGATTGCTGGCGCCGGTGCCGACGGCAGCCTGCTGGTGGGCGCCGTTGACTTCGTCGCCGAGCGCGAAGGCGCACTGGTGATCGTCGACTTCAAATCCGATCGGGCACCGTCGGAGTTGGACGAAGTGCCGGAATACCTCGCGCAGGTCACGTCGTATGCGCGGCTGATGGGCGGGAACACCCGGATCGCGCTCTTGTTCACCGAAGACGGCACGATCCGTTGGATTTCGTGACCGTTATGGGCAGCGTTGAGGACGCGACGTACCTATCGTTTGCCAAGTACGCACGCGGGTGTCTCACGGTTCTGTGCTCCCCTCTCGAGCCCACCGTTCACGAGTCTCTCGACGAAGACGTCGTAGACGGCCATGCGATGCTGCGGCGGTTCCTCGAGCTGCCTGGTGGCGACACACAATTCGCGGCGCTCGACGCGCGATTTCGTGATGCTTTCGAGGGCTACAATGCCTGTCCAAGGAGTGAGCATCGCAGGCTCTCGGAAAAAGCGCAGGACCTGGCGGCGCTTATTGAGCCGTTCGCCAAGAAGCTCGCGAAGACTCGCTACCCCAGCGGCGAGCAGTGGAAGGAAGCATGGGACCGAGTCGTCCCGACGCTTCTCGACCTGTCGGATGCAGATCGTGCCGCGACGGTAAGGGCGGCGAAGAATCGCCAACCGCCCGCGACGTTTGATGCCGGTGCAATGCTGTTTGCGTTCATCTACCCCTGGCGACACCGCCGGGCCCATGAGGCTTACGTTCTCGCGGAGGTTCAAGCGAACGAGCTGGCGCGAGCCTCGCTCGCACTGATGATCGTGCTGGTCCAGCGACGGTCCAACAAGGAGGCCATCGCTGCTTGGCTACGAATCGGGGATGCTTCGGAAGCAGACGTCGGGTATTCCGTTCGCTCGGTGCGTCTTCGACAAGAAGCAGTCGCCTTGGCGATGGAATATGTTGCTTGCGACAAGATGCTAGCTGCGCCAGTGGCAAAGTTGGTGGCTGCGGCGCTCGAACGAAATGAAGCCGCTCCGGACATCTCCGTTCTGCCTATCGGCCCGATGGAGGGAGTGTCGACCAAGCAACGTGGACTCCTTGTGCGTTCCGCGAGAGCTCAGGTTGCGCTGCTCGGTGAGATTCTTCATATCGCCAACGCGGACCTCATCGAATGGCGCGGCGAGAACGGCGAAGCGCTCGCGGTGCTTGCGCTCGCGAGCGAGGAGAGGAACGCGACCCTCGCGTTGCTGACGGCGCACCGGCAGAACCGCAGACCGTCCGTCACGGCGCCGATCAACCAGCCTGGTCAGATTGTCGTCGGGTTCCAGACGGGCAGGGTTTTCGGGAAGAAGCACGACGACCTGCTTGTTCGCCTCCTACACCTTCCGCACACCGAAGTCGGACTGCTTCTCGACGGCGAGGACCTGCGCGGCGGCCGACTCGATGTAAAACATGAATTCTGCGGGGACCATCGAGTCGCCATGTCCAGTGACGGCGAGATCTGGGTCTCGCACTGCTGTTACGACGAGCGCCAGCACGTGGTGATTGAGCGATGGGGCTGGAGCGGCACGCATATGGTCCGCCGCGGAACGCAGCCTGGTTACCGTTGGGGAAAACCCGATACTTTTGCGGCCGAATCACCCGAGGACGCTCTACTCGGCTGGCTTGCCGCGCTCTCGCTCGACCTGCTCGAGGAGGCAAGCGCGCTCTCGACCGAGGAGATCCGAACGCACCTCGCTGAGTTCCTCGCTGAAGGTCCACCAGCCTCCTTTCGGATGGACATTGCTACACGTTGCGAAGTGCAGAATGGCGCGGTAACCCTTGAATTTCGCCGGTCCGCCCAAACGCAGGCGGCCGCCACGTTCGCCGGCATCTACGGTCTGCTCGCAACAGACGGCGAGTGGCGAGTCGCGTCGGTGCCCGAGCGATTGATGAAAGCGGCGAAGCGACGGAGATGATGGGCACCTCTCGGTTGTTGAACAAGCGGAGGCGCCAACGACAGCGGGCGATTAATAGCGAGCCTCGATGCTTCGCGGACCCATGTAGAAGTGGTGGGAGAGCTCTGGAAGCGCCGACCACGGCTTCGTGAGGACACGACGCCAGCCAAGCCTCTCGTAGAGCTGCATCGCGCTGGCCCTCGCCTCGACGACTTCGAGCACGGGGTGCAGCCCGCGGGCGAGTGCCTCTGCTGAGGCCTTTTCGAGGAGACCGCCGCCGAGTCCGGCGCCACGGTGCTCGACGCCGACGAATAGCCGACTGATCGCCGCGAGCTCGGAGGCCCGCGTCCCCGTCGCGGCTTCCCAATCGGTATGCCCCACCGCAATTGCGTGAAGCGCAACGTGGCCGGCAATGGTTCCATCCACGTCCGCAACCCAGGCGGAGATCGTTCCGCGTGGTGAAAGCCATCGCCACGGCTCGTCCGGCCAGTGGCCCGGGTAGTTGTCGCTTGCGCTTCAGCGGCGGGCTAATCGAGATCCACTTCGCGGCGGGTTACTGATCCACCCCGCCGCATGATCGGGCGCCGGGCAGCGGCGGGATACTGATCCACCTCGGCTCCTGGGACGGGGGCGCACGCTGCGGCCATGGGCCGTCGATGCAGCGAGTGCCGGAAGACGTTCGAGCCCGCGGCGTCGGCGCGCACCACGCAGCGTGTGTGCGGCGCGGCGTGCCGCGGCGAGCGCGA
>JBKJLC010000143.1:0-5319 GCA_046597055.1 Kofleriaceae bacterium
CACGATCGAGTACGTCTACGACGCGGTCTACGAGCGCGTCCCGGAGTTCGGGTACAACGGTGAGGGCGCGACTATCCTCGGGGTGCCAGGACGCTCCGAGCTGCGGTTCGCCGAAGAGATGGTGTTCTCGGTCGGCACGCTCGACGCGCGAGAGGTCGGCCTCGGCGGATGGATGGTGAACGACCATCACGTCTACGACTATGCTAGCCAGACCCTCTTTTTCGGCAACGGCATGCGCCGCGACAGCGGTGTGCTCGGCAACGTCGTCGCGAAGAAACTGTGGGAAGGCCCTGGGCCCAGCGTCGGGGTGGAGGGCCCTGGGTCCGTGGCCGTCGCCGCCGATGGCACGATCTATTTCGTTTACAACTTCCGCATCTATCGCATGGCACGTGACGGTGGCGCTCTCACGCTCGTGGCGGGTGGCGGTAGCGCGACGACGGACGGCAGCCCGGCCACGTCGCTGAATTTGCCATTCGGGGGCACAAATCTCGCGATCGGGCCCGACGGCCTGCTGTACTTCTCCAACAGCAAACGGGTGCGACGCATCGAGCCCGACGGTACGGTGAAGACCGTCGCGGGAACAGGGGCGTACGGCGTCACCGGCGACGGAGGACCAGCAACGTCTGCGACAATCCGTCTCGATGATCCGAACATCGCCTTTGGACCCGACGGCAGCTTGTATCTGACTGACGACTCGCGCATCCGACGCGTCGACCCGAAGGGCTACATCTCGAGGTTCGCAGGTACCGGCGACCCGCACGTCGCGTTCATGGCCGAGGGCTTTCCGGCCAAATCGCATCCGCTCTCGCCGGCTGCGCTCACCGTGGGTAGCGACGGCACGGTCTACGTCCTTGAGATGTACACCGGCGTTCTTGTTCGCAGGATCGATCCACAGGGGAAGATCTGGACCATCGCCGGAATTCCCTACGTCAGCGGCAATACGAACGTTGGCACCGCAGGCGAGGGGGGCCCGGCAACATCCGCGCAACTGCAGGGCTGTTCTGCGCAGAAGATCGCTATCGACCGCGAGAGCAACGTGATTGTGGGCGATTGCACGCGCATCGTTTCGATCTCACCGGACGGCATCCTGCGCCGCCTCGCTGGCGGATCGCAGATCGCAGATGGTGCGCCTGCACTGGCGACGTCGATCGGACCCCCATCCAATCCGAAGCTGAAGGGGCTCGGCGTGCAGGGCGACGGCGCGCTGATCTACGCCGACTACTCGGGAAGCGTCCGGCGGATCGCGTCGGTGCTTCCGGGCGCACGCGCGACCGATCTGGTCATCGCAAGCACTTCAGGCGCCGAGGCCTACGTGTTCAACAGCGCAGGTCGTCACCTCCGCACCATCGATACGCTGACGAACGCGCAGCTACTGACGTTCGCGTACGACACTGCTGGTCGACTCGCGTCGATCTCCGACGTCGACGCGAACACGACAACCATCGAACGCGACGCGTCGGGGAAGCCGACCGCCATCGTCGGATCCTACGGCCAGCGCACGACCCTGACCGTCGACAGCAACGGGTTCCTCGACTCGATTAAGGATCCGAGCAATGCGATAACCGCGTTCACCTACGCCGCGAGCGGTTTGATGGCGTCGATGACCGACGCGCGGAGCAAGACCTGGAGCTTCACATACGACGGCAAGGGCCGGCTCACGCGTGACGACGACCCCGCCGGCGGATTCAAGACGCTCACGCCGACAACGCTGTCGGTCACGGACTGGCAGGTCGACCTCGCGACGAGGCTCGGCGTCACACGCAAGTACAAGGTGGAACGCCTTGGCGACGGCAGCGAGAAGCGGACGTTCACGGCTCCCACGGGGCTCGTCACGACGTCGACGATCAATGCCGCGGGCGCCATGACGAACGTTCAGCCGACCGGAATGATCTCGAGCGTCAGCTCTGCACCGGATCCGCGCTTCGGGATGTTCTCACCGCTGCAAAGCTCAACGAGCTCGTCGCCGGGCGGTCTCACGGCGTCCACGGCTTCTTCGCGCGCGGTGAGCCTCTCGAGTGCGACGAATCCGTTCTCCGCTACGCAGCTTGTCGACACGACGACCATCAATGGTGGTTCGGGAGTCGCGGGCGGCAGCACGTTCACCTCGACGTATGACGCCGCACCGAGGCGCTGGACCTTCACTTCGAGCACGTCGCCGCCGCGTACCGCTACGACGACGCTCACGGCGACGTCGAAGGTGGCGCAGACGAAGGTCGATGGCCTCGCACCGATCGATTACGGCTACGACGCACGTGGTCGCCTTGCGTCGATCACCAGGGGGACGCGGGTCACAACGTTTGGCTACGGCACCGACGGCTACCTCTCGTCCGTCACCGATCCGCTGCTGCGTACGACCTCGTTCGAGCACGACGCCATCGGTCGCGTGACGAAGCAGATCTTCCCGGACACTCGGGAAGTCTCGATGTCCTACGACACGGTCGGCAACCTCGCGTCCGTCACTCCGCCGGGCCGCCCGACGCACGCGATGACGTACACGCCGGTTTCGCAGATGGCGTCGTACGACCCGCCAGTCCTCGCGGACGTCGCGGCGCCGAGCACGACGTACAATTACGACTTCGATCGCAAGCTAACCAGGATCAACCGGGCGGGCGGCGTGATCGTGTCGTACGGCTACGATCTGACCGGTCGGCGGAGCTCGATCACGCACCCGCACGACACCATCACGTTCGACTATGACGCGACGAAGGGTACGCTTACGACGGTGTCGACGCCGAGCGTGACGATGACGCACGTCTACGACGGCGAGCTCCGCAAGAGCACGACGTGGAGCGGTGCGGTCGCGGGGAGCGTCGCCCACACGTTCGACAATCGGTTTCGTGTCGCGAGCGAGACCGTCAACGGCGGCACCGCGGTGAGCTTCGGCTACGACGCCGACAGCCTGCTGACGTCTGCGGGCGGGCTCACGCTGACGCGCGGCACGCATGGCATGGTTACCGCGACCACGCAGGGCGTGGTCACCGAGATGGTGACGTACAACGCGTTCGGCGAGCTTGAGTCCCGGACCAGCAAGGTCTCTGGAACCGATCTGTTGAAGCTGACGTACACGCGAGATGCTGTCGGCCGCATCCTGACGAGAACGGAGGTCTCGAGCGGCGTCACGAAGGTGTACGAGTACCGGTACGACTCGGTGGGCCGACTCGATCAAGTGAAGACCGACTCCGTCATCACGGCGATGTATGCCTATGACTCGAACGGCAACCGTCTGAGCAAGACCACATCAGCGGGTGTCGAGTCGGCGACGTACGACGGGCAGGATCGGATGCTCACGAACGGTGGGGCGACGTACGCCTACAACGCCAACGGCGATCTGACGTCGAAGACCGATGGCTCCGGAACGACGACATACGAGTACGACGCGCTGGGCAACCTGCGAAAGGTGACGCCCAGCAGCGGGCCGGTGATCGAGTATCTGATCGACGGCGCGAACCGCCGCGTCGGCAAGAAGGTCGGCGGCACACTGGTGCAGCAGTTTCTGTACTCATCGGACCTACGCATCGTCGCAGAGCTGAATGGCTCGGGCGCGGTCGTTTCGCGCTTCGTCTACGGCACGCGCATCAATGTGCCGGAGTACATCGTGAAGGGCGCGAACACGTATCGCGTCGTGACCGATCATCTCGGCAGCGTGCGGCGTGTTGTGGACGTCAGCAGCGGCGCCGTCGCGCAGGCGGTCGAGTACGACGAGTTCGGTGTCGCGCTCAGCGACTCGGCGCCGGGGTTCCAGCCGTTCGGCTTCGCGGGCGGGCTGATCGATGGGACGACAGGGTTGGTGCGGCTCGGACGTCGCGACTACGACGGCAGCCGCGGAGCGTGGACGACGAAGGATCCCATCGGTTTCGCGGGGGGATTGGGGAGCCTGTTCTCATATGTCGGTAGCGATCCGATCAACTTCGCCGATCCGACCGGTTTGAAATTGAGTGTTGAAGGCGACTTTGACTTCCAAGCTCGGTTCTGGCTGAGCGTTTCATCAGATCCGACCCTGCAACAGAACGTCGAGATCCTGATGAACTCCGACACCGACTGGCATGTTGGGAGAGCGAGAAAGGGCGAGAACGAGACCTTCTGCCCAGACGACCTCCACCGCGGCAAGCGCGGTGAGATTTGGTGGGATCCGAACTCGACGATGATCTTTGAAGGCGGCGGCTTTGGTCCGCCGGGACTCACGCTTTTGCATGAGACCGGACACGGCGTTTCGCACGACTCCGGCCACCCTTTCGGAATGGACTCGAGTGCCGACGAGCCATTGATCCTCCGGCAGGAGCAGTCCTGGATCGATCATGCCAACGCTGCCGGTGGATGGCTGGGACATCACTACGTCGGTCGTGGTTTCTACGGAAATGGTCAGGCCGTGACGACACACCCCAGTTGGTCGTTCAGCTTCTGACATGACAAAGCCGACGCGGCTGTCCTTGCTTTGCGTGGTTGTGGTGGCGGCGTCTTCATTGGCCTGCAGCAGATGCGATTCCGAGAAGTCAATCCGTCGAGACCCGACCGGTGACGCGGTCAGCGGCACCGGAGCGATCACGGTCCGTGCCATCGCCTTCTCGTGGCATGCCGCGATCCATTACGAGGTTCAGCCGACCCACCTCCTTACTTGTGAAAAAGAGGGCCGTGCTGCGTGTCACGTCTTTCCCGTCGCGCCCGCGACCGCCACCCGCGTCGATAGCGCGTTCATGTCTTCTCCGCCTCTGGTAACAAAGGGACGCCTGAGTTCAGAGGGCGTGCGAGTGGCGTTCGTCATCAGCAACGCAGGACACGACGCTGTCTGGGGGCTGGACTACGATTGCACACAGGCGATCGACCCTCAGGCGGTCCTGCACTCGCTGTCATGCCCGACTCGGCGGCTCTTGTTATCCACACTTCCGGAATGGCTCCAGACTTCGGCGTTAACCGTTCCCTCATGCCGCTGCGCCGACTGACGGTTGAGGGAGAGAATGCGCTTCGCACCTCTTGCTTCAATTCGGTTTGTCCTCACCGCCGCCGACGCGTAGTGGCAACAGCCCTCGACCCGCCGTGTCGCCCTCTGCGCCCGCGTCTCGAAGGTGATCTGTCGAAGCCGTGTCCCGCAACCGACCGTTTCCGGGACGCTCGATCACGCGGTCGGAGGCGCCCAGATTTCCGGCGTCGGCGAGGGGCTCTCGTACACGGGGTCGAGTCTCGTGATGTCCGCGCCCTCGGCCTTCGGTAACCGCTGCACGGACCCCACGTCGACAGCGCGACTGGGTTATGCCGCCGTCGCTGCGAGCAGTGCGGGGAGCGGTACGGTTATCGGTCCGATCGGCAGCTCGAGCTCCTTCGGGT
>JBKJLC010000201.1:0-30539 GCA_046597055.1 Kofleriaceae bacterium
TCGGGCGCTCACCAGGGGCACATGCCCGTTGCATGCAGCCATGGACGCGGCTACGGTCCCGTCCCTTCCCGCCGTACGGGTGCCCATGATTGCCTCGACCGACCTCGCTCCGACCCCTGTTTCGGCCACCTCGCCGGCCTACGATCCTGTCGCGGATCTTGCCCGCGAGCTGGGCCTGTCTCCCAACGCGGTGCGAGCGGTGGTGGAGCTGCTCACCGAGGGCAACACCGTCCCGTTCATCGCGCGCTACCGCAAGGAGCGCACCGGTGGGCTCGACGAGGTCCAGATCCGCGCGATCGATGAGCGCCGCGCCTACCGGGTCGAGCTCGAGGAGCGCCGCGCCGCGATCCTCGGGTCGATCACCGAGCAGGGCAAGCTCACCGCGCCCCTCGAGGCCGCGATCAAGGCGGCCGACACCAAGGCCGCGCTCGAGGACCTGTATCTGCCGTACAAGCAGAAGCGCAAGACCCGGGCCTCGGTCGCGCGCGAGCGCGGCCTCGAGCCGCTGGCGCAGCGTATCCTGGCCCAGGCCGCCGACGGCGATCCGCTGGCCGAGGCCGCGGCCTTCGTCGGACCCAAGGGTGATGCCGGCGAGGTCGCGGCCGCGACCGACGCGATCGCCGGCGCCCGCGACATCGCAGCCGAGATCGTCGCGGAGACTGCGACCGTGCGCGCCCACGTCCGCAAGGCGTTCGGCGAGGATGGCGAGATCGTTTCGGAGCGCGTCGCCGACAAGACCGCCGAGCCGACCAAGTTCGAGCAGTACTACGAGTTCCGCGAGGCCGTGCGGACGATCCCGTCGCACCGCTTCCTGGCGATCCGCCGCGGTGAGGCCGAGGGCGCCCTGCGCGCCCAGGTCGCTCCTGGCGGTGGTCCCGACGCCGTGATCGAGGGCATCGAGCGCCTGGCGAAGCTCGACGCTGCGTCGCCTTGGTCCGCACTGCTACGCGAGGCGATCGCCGACGCGTACAAGCGCCTGCTCGCCCCGGCGGTCGAGAACGACGTTCGCGCCGAGCTCAAGCTGCGCAGCGACACCGCCGCGGTCGACGTGTTCGCCGACAACCTGAAGAACCTGCTGCTGTCGGCCCCGCTCGGCGCGCGCTCGGTGATCGGCATCGACCCCGGCCTCCGCACCGGCTGCAAGTGCGCCGCGGTCGACGCGACCGGCAAGTTCCTCGGTAGCATCACGATCTTCTTGACCCAGGGCGAGGCCGCGCTCACCCGCGCCCGCGCCGAGCTGGGCACGTTCATCAAGCAGTGGAGCCCGGCCGCGATCGCGGTCGGCAACGGCACCGGCGGCCGCGAGGCCGAGTCATTCGTGCGCAAGCTCCTGACGATCGGCGACGCCCCGCCCGCAGCCACCCCCGCCCCGCGCTCCGGCCGCGGCCCCCGCAGCCCCCAGCCGACCGCGCCAGCCGCTGCTGCCGATGCCGATGCCGCTGCCGCTGCCGCTGCCGCTGCCGCTGCTGATGCCGCTGCCGCTGCCGCTGCTGATGCCGATGCCGATGCCGATGCCGCTGCTGGTGCCGCTGCTGATGCGGCTGCCGCTGCTGATGCTGCTGCCGGTGCCGCTGCCGCTGCTGATGCCGGTGCCGCTGCTGCTGCCGGTGCCGCTGCTGCCGCTGCTGCTGCCGCTCCATCCGCGGTCGCCATCCCCGCGCCGGTCGAGGCCGCCGACCCCGCGGAGACCCCCCCGCTGGTCAGCGCGCCCGCTCCCGACGCCCCGGTCGCTGCCAAGCCCCCCGCCGCCCCGGACCGCTGGGTCGTCTCCGTCAACGAGGCCGGCGCGAGCGTCTACAGCGCCTCCGACGTCGCGCGCGACGAGTTTCCCGATCTCGACCTCACGATCCGCGGCGCCATCTCGATCGCCCGCCGCCTGCAGGATCCGCTGGCCGAGCTCGTCAAGATCGAGCCCAAGGCGATCGGCGTCGGCCAGTACCAGCACGACGTCCACCAGCCGCTGCTCGCCCGCAAGCTCGGCGACGTCGTCGAGAGCTGCGTCAACCACGTCGGCGTCGAGCTCAACACCGCGTCGGCCGAGCTGCTCGGCTACGTCGCTGGCATCGGCAAGTCGCTCGCCAAGAAGATCGTCACCTACCGCGCCGCGCGCGGCGCGTTCCGCTCGCGCCAGCAGCTACTCGAGGTCAGCGGGCTCGGCCCCAAGGCCTTCGAGCAGTGCGCCGGCTTCCTCCGCATCCACGGCGGCGATCAGCCCCTCGACGGCTCGGCGGTCCACCCGGAGCGCTACGGCCTGGTCGAGCGCATGGCCGCGGATCTCGGCGTCGACGTGGCGACCATGGTCGGCAACCAGGCGCTGGTCGATACCATCGACCTGTCGCGCTACGTCGGTGAGGGCGTGGGCGAGCCGACCTTGCGCGACATCGTCGGCGAGCTCGCCAAGCCCGGCCGCGACCCGCGCGCCGAGTTCACGCCGCCGAAGTTCCGCGACGACGTCACCACGATGGACGACCTCAAGGAGGGCATGGTCCTCGAGGGCGTCGTCACCAACGTCACCGCGTTCGGCGCGTTCGTCGACGTCGGTGTCCACCAGGACGGCCTGGTCCACATCTCCCGTCTGTCCGACCGGTTCGTGAAGGATGCCGCCGAGGTCGTGAAGGTCGGCGACCGGCTGACCGTCCGCGTGCTCTCGGTCGATCTCCAGCGCCGTCGCATCGCGCTCGACGCGCGGCCGCCCGCCCAGGAGTCCCGCCAGGGCCCGCGCCGTGGCGGCCACGGGCCGAGTCAGGCGCGCGACAACCAAGGCGGTGGTCCGGCGCGCGATGGCCGCGGTCCCCGGCCCGCCGGGGCGCCCGGTGCCAACCAGGGTGCACGCGCTGACCAAGGTGGCGGACGCCTGAACGACGCCCGCGGTCCTCGCCCTGGCGGTGGCGGTGGCGGTGGCGGTGATCGTCGACACGGCGGTCCAGGCGCGGGTGGTCAGGCCCAGCAGGGCCGTGGTCCGGGCGGCCAGGCACCGGGCCGTGGCCCCGGCGGCCCCGGCGGCCCCGGCGGCGCGGGCGGCGCGGGCGGGCAAACCCAGGGTCGCGGGCCCGGTCCTGGCGGTGGCGGTGGCGGCGGTGGCCGCGGCCCCGGCGCTGGTGGTGGCGGTCGTGGCCCCGGCGCTGGTGGTGGCGGTCGTGGCCCCGGCCCTGGCGGCGGCGGCGGCGGCGGCGGTCGTGGCCCCGGTCCCGGGCGCGATCAGGGCGGGCGCGGGCAGGGCGGTGGTCTCGGCCGCGATCAGGGCGGTGGTCCCGGCCGCGATCAGAGCGGTGGTCCCGGCCGCGATCAGGTCGGTGGTCCCGGCCGCGATCAGAGCGGTGGTCCCGGCCGCGACCAGAGCGTCGGCCCCGGCCGCGATCAGGGCGGCGGCGGTCAGCCCCGCACCGACGATCGCCGGCGCGACGACCGCGGCACGCGTCCCGAGGGCGACCGCGGCCAGCGGCCGGCGCCGCGCGACGACCGTGGCGCGCGTCCCGATGCCGGCCGTCCGGCCCAGGACGATCGCCGCGACGATCGCGGCGGCAAGGAGAAGCCGGGCATCGGCGTCTCCGGCTTCGTGAACAACCCGTTCGCGAAGCTCGGCACCCTCAAGCGCTGAGCGGGTGCGCCTCGCCGTGGACCTTCCCGGGTTGCGCGCGCTCGAGGCGGTGTGCCTGCGCTCGTCGGCGACCCCGCGCCAGCTCGTCCTCGACGGCTGGATCGTCCGGCTATCGCCGGGCAAGGCCAAGCGGGCGCGCTCGGTCAACGCGTTCGAACCGACCGCCACCGCCCTCGACGAGCAGCTGACCCGCTGCGCCGCGCGCTACGCCGACGCTGGACTGCCGCTCCTGTTCCGCATCACGCCGTTCGTGTCACCGGCCGACCTGGACGCGCAGCTGGCGCGCCGCGGCTTCACCCGGTTCGAGACCACCGCGGTGATGACCGCCGATCTGCGCGCCGCGGACGGGCCGGCGGTTGCGCGCACGCCCCCGGCCGCGCTCGACACGATCACGTCCGCCCCCGCCGTCGCGGCCATCCCGTTCGCGCCGGCGATCGCGGCCATCGCGGTCGAGCCCGCGGTCGCGGCCATCCCGTTCGTGCCCGCGGTCGAGGCCGTCCCGGTCGAGCGCGCGGTCGCGGCGGTTGCGGCGCTGCGCGGTTCATCCGCGGTCGACGCCGCCGCGCACCACGAGCGCCTGCACGCGTTGCCGCTCGTGCGTCAGGGCTTCGTCCTCCACGATCGCGGCGCGCCGGTGTGCGCCGGGCTGGTGATCCTCGACGGCGGGCACGTCGGTCTGTTCGACCTCGTCACCGCGCCATCGCACCGGGGCCGCGGCCTGGCCACCGCCATCACCGCCGCCATGCTCGCGTGGGGGCGCCGCGCCGGCGCGACCACGGCGTACCTCCAGGTCGATGTGGACAACGCTCCGGCGCGCGCGATCTACCGGCGCCACGGCTTCGTCGATCGCTACACCTACTGGTATCGCGCCGCGCCCTGACCGCGCGCTCGTCGCGCCCTCCTCACCGGGCGTGGGCGTGCGCGTGACCCCGGTCGCCCCGGCCCGGCGCGGGTCGGGCCACTCTGGCAGACTGGTCGCGGTGTCGCGCGCTCCGGCTGTTCTGACGCTCTGCTCGATGGTGGCCTGCGGTGGGGACGACCGGGAGCCGGCGCCCCGCGCCGCCGTCACCGTCGTCTCCGATCTGTTCGCCGACCGCGATGCCAGCGCCATCGCCACACCCGGCGCACCTGGCGCCCCGGCCGCACCCGCCGCCCCGGCTGCCGCCGCGGTCGCACCGACCCGCCTCGAGCACGCGGTCTACCACCTCGGCGACAACCTGCTGCTCGCGCATCGCGTCGTCGGCGGCGACCTGGTCGTCGACGCCGGCTCGATCGGCTTCTCGCGCTACATCCGCTTCGAGATGCCGACCCGGCGCTGGCGCCTGCGCCGCGAGGTCGACGGCCACCGGGTCGCGACCGCCGCCAAGGGCGCTTCGCTCGAGCTGCCGCTCACGACAGCCCAGGCGGCCGCGGCCCGGGGCCTCGCGCTGCGCGTGGTCGCCAGTGAGGCCGACCGGCTGACGATCAAGCTCGGTGGCCGCAAGGCCGGCGCGATCGACGTCACGCCCGGCCGCGCCTGGTATCCGATCGCGATCCCCGCGGATCGCTTCGTCGCCGGCGAGAACCAGCTCGTCATCGAGGGCGGCGCGCTCGCGCTCGAGACGGTGCGGGTGTTCGCCGATCCCGGGCGCGCGGTCGACGCCGATCCGCTCGCCGCCGCGACCTGGTCGACCACCACCCGCGCGCTCACGCTCGCCGACGGCGCCGGGCTGGCCTGGTACGTCCACCTGCCGCCGCTGGCCCACCTGGTCGCCGACGTCGCCGGCCCGTGCCGGGTCGAGGTCAGCGCCCGCGCCGACGACGGCACCCGCGCCGGTGGCCTGCTCGGCGGCGATGTCCGCGCGGTCGACCTGTCGCTGGTCGCCGATCAGGCGGTCCGCCTCGAGCTGACCGCGCGCGACTGCCCGCGCGCGGTGCTCGCCGATCCCGCCATCACGATCGCCGGTCCCGCCCCGGCGCCGGCGCCGGCCGGGGCCGCCCCCCAGCTGGTGATCTTGTGGGTCATGGACGCGCTCCGCGCCGACCGGGTCCGGCCGTTCACCCCGGGCGCCCGCGCCGAGGTCCCCGCGTTCGAGGCGCTCGCGCGCACCGGCGCCGTGTTCCGCCAGTACTACGTGGTCGGCAACGAGTCGCAGACCTCGCACGCCACGGTGTGGACCGGCACCTATCCGGCCGTGCACAACGTCCGCCTCGCCGGCGAGGGTGGCAACTGGAAGATCCCCGACCGGCTGCCGGTGCTCGGCGAGCTGATGAAGCGCGCGGGCCTCGCCACCGTCGGCATCACCGGCAACGGCTTCGTCACCGCGAGCGGCGGCTACGCGCGCGGCTTCGACGAGTTCCGCAACATGATGCGCGAGCAGGGCGAAGGGGTGGTCAACGGCATCCTCTACGGCGCCGCGGTCCTGGCCCAGGCCGAGCAGCGCCTGCGGGTCCACCAGGGTCACCCGACCTTCCTGTTCATGGGCACGGTCGACACCCACGGCCCGTGGATCGCGCGGGCCCCGTGGCTCGAGCAGTACGACCGGCCCAAGCCGTACACCGGCCCGTTCCAGCAGTTCGGCACCGCGCGCGACCTCGGCCTCCGACCGGGCGTGATGGGCTGCGCCAGGATCCCGCCGGCGCGCGACATCGCCCGCCTGAGCGCGATCTACGACTCGGCGGTCAGCTACCAGGACGCGCGGCTGGGCGAGCTGGTCACGACCCTGAAGCGGCTCGGCCTGTACGAGCGGACGATGATCATCGTCACCGCCGATCACGGCGAGGAGCTGTTCGAGGATGGTCGGTGCGGTCACGGTGCCTCGCTGCGCGAGACGCTGGCCCGGGTCCCGCTGCTGGTCCACTACCCGGCGCGGGTCGCGGCCGGGGTGGTCGAGGAGGGCGTCGATGGCGTCGACGTCCTGCCGACGATCCTCGACGCCCTGGACGCCGAGCTGCCCGGCCACCTGCAGGGTGCGTCGCTGCTGCCGCTCGCCGCCGGCGTCGGCGCCGGCTGGCCGCGGCCCAGCTATGCCTCGCAGTACGAGTACGCCCACGCCATGCGGATCGCGCGGTGGAAGATCAAGATCGGGCGGCGCGGCGCGCCGACCGTGCGCGACCTGGTGGCGGACCCGGAAGAGCGGGTCGATCTCTCGCAGTCGCGCCCGACCGCGCGCCGGCTCCTGACCGACGGACTCGGCCTGTTCCTGGCGACCCGCGCTCGCTGGCACAAGCGCACGATGGGCGTGGTGACCAACCTGGCGCCCGGCGCCGCCGAGCGCCTCGAGAGCGGGGCCCCGTGATCGCGCCCTGGCGCGGGTGGGCGCTCGCCGCGGTGCTCGCCGGATGCGCGCCGCCCGGGCGCGCGGAGGCGCCCGCGCGGATCGCGCCGCGGCCGGAGCCGGCGGTCGCGGCCACGCCGGTCCCGCCGCCCGCGCGGCCTGCGCCGGAGCGCCGGCCGCCGCCGCCGCGCTGGCTGCGCGGCTCGACCCACGTGCACGCGGCACCGTCGGGGGACTCGGGCACCTCGCCGGAGCGCGTGATCGCCTGGTACGAGGCCCGCGGCTACGACTTCGTCGTGCTGACCGATCACAACCGGGTGACCACCGTCGCCGACGCCAGCGCCGGGCGCACGTTCGTCCGGTTCCCGGACACCGGGCTGATCGTGATCGCCGGCATCGAGCTGACCTTCAACCCGGCCACCTGCCAGCCCGCGCCGCCGGCGCCCGAGGGCAAGTGCCGCATCCACGTCAACGTGCTGGGTCCCACCGCGCGTCCGGTCGGCAAGCTCGAGTGGGCCGACCGGAAGCACCCCGAGCGGGTCGCCATGTACGGGCGCGCGCTCGAGGAGGCCGCGATGCTCGGGGGCATCGCCCAGCTCAACCATCCCCAGTGGCACTGGGGCACCACGCCCGAGTTGCTGGCGCAGCTCACCGCGCGAGGCCTCACGCTGATGGAGATCGCCAACGTGCAGTTCGCGCGCTGGAACGCCGGCGGCGACGGCCACCCGTCGACCGAGGCGCTGTGGGACGCGGCGCTGACCGCGGGCGCGACCTTGTGGGGGCTCGCCAGCGACGACGCCCACGACTACTTCGCCGATGGCAGCGGACGCTATCCCGCCGGTGGTGGCTGGGTGATGGTCGACGCACCGCGTGACCCGGACGCGATCCTGCGGGCGATCGCGACCGGGCGGTTCTATGCGTCGACCGGCGTCAGCCTGACCCGGGCCGAGGTCTGGGATGACGCGCTCGAGATCGAGGTGGCCAGCCCCGGAACGGGCCAGCACCTCATCCGGTACATCGGCACCGGTGGCCGGGTGCTCCTCGACGTCACCGCGGATCGCGCACGATTTCCGCTCACGGGTGTGAGCGGCTACGTGCGGGCTGTGGTGATCCGCGACGACGGGGCCCGCGCGTGGATCCAGCCGGTCCGACGCTAGCCGAGCAACGCGAGGCGGCGCTGCGGCGAGCCCGCGGGCGACTCGAGCCGGCGTGCCCCGGTCACACCGGCATCAGGCCGTTCTGGATCGCGAAGCGCGTGATGTCGGAGTTGTTCCGCAAGCGGAGCTTCTTCAACACGTGCCCGCGGTGGGTGTCGACAGTCTTCACGCTGATCGTGAGCAGCTCGGCGATCTCGCGGTTGGTCTTGCCCGCCGCGAGATAGCTCATCACCTGGAACTCCCGCTGCGACAGGATCTGGGCGGGATGTTCACTGCGCTTGCGCGCCAACGCGGCCTCGATCTCGGCCGGTACCACCTGCTCGCCTCGGTTGATGCGATCGATCGCATCGAGCAGCTCGTCGATGTTGGCTGACTTCTTGACGTAGCCCGCTGCTCCCGCGCGGATCGCGCGGACGCCGTGGGCTTCGTCCTCGTGCATCGTGAGCATGATCGTCCGAGTCGGTACGTCCACGGCGCTGAGCTCGGCCAGCGCCTGTATGCCGTCCTTTTCCGGCATGGTTACGTCGAGTAGCAGGACATCTGGCCTGTGCCTGGCCACCATCGCGATGGCCTCCGCACCGGTAGCAGCTTGCCCTACAACATCGATCTTCTTGCTCTCTTCCAGCATGCGAACGAGAGCTTCACGAATGAGGGTATGGTCTTCGGCGATGACGACGCGAATCATGTCGGTTCTCTCCAAAGCTTTCCCCAGGCTAACACGCTGATTCAGCATGGCTCGTCGAGGGTCGGGTATCGGTGGGGTTCCGATCATCGCGCAATCGACTCCGATTGACCCGTAGGCCTTGATAGATACACTCGAAGTTGGGATCTACCGACGTGCCCGACCCGCCCCCACATAACCCGACGATACTCGGGGAATTTCTGATATTCGGGGTGCTCGGCGAGGGTGGAAGTGGGACCGTGTACGACGCCCGCTGGGGGCATCGCGAGGTCGCGCTGAAGGTGCTTCGCGGTGACCTCGTCGATGGCGAACGAGACCGGTTTCTCCTCGAAGCGCGCCTGCTGGTCGAGATGACTCACCCGGGCGTGGTGAAGGTCCTCGCTGCCGGGGCGCTGCCCGATGGCCGGCCGTTCCTGGCGATGGAGAAGCTCCCGGGGGATAGCCTGGCGCACCGGCTGGCGCGCGGGCCGTTGCCGCTGCCGCAGGCGGTCGCCTTGTTCGCGCAGCTGAGCGATGCGGTCAGCGCGATGCACGCGCGCGCGCTCATCCACCGCGACCTCAAGCCCGAGAACGTGATGCTGGTCGCCGGCGTGCCCGGCCCGCGCCGCCCGCCCGCGGACGGCGGCGAGCCGGTCCACGAGCATGCGATCTTGCTCGACTTCGGCATCGCCAAGCTGGCCAGCGATGGCGTCGCGGCGCCGACCCAGAGCGGCCTGGTGCGCGGGACCCCGGCGTACATGGCGCCCGAGCGCTTCTTCGGCCACCCGGCGTCGGTCGCGACCGACGTGTACGAGCTCGCGGTCACGTTCTTCGCGATGGTCGCCGGCCGCTTGCCGTGGGCTGACTCCGCCGATCCCGAGGTCCGCCTCAACCCGGCGCGCCTGGCCGACGTCGCCGCGGTCCCGGCCGCGCTCGACGAGGTGGTGGCACGGGCGCTGTCGACCCGCGCGCCCAACCGGCCGGCCTCGGCGGCGGCGTTCTGCCAGGAGATCGTCGCGGCCGCCGGCCTCGGCGCCGGCCCCATCGCGCGCCACACCGCGCCGCTGGCCTCGCACCCGCGCAGGGTGCTCGCGCCCGGCCTGACCGACGCGCCGACCGAGCGCGCCAAGGTCAGGCCGCCCGGCGCGGCCACGCCCTGGGATGGCCGCGGCAAGACCACGACTGGCGCGGCCGCATCCGGCGAGCGCGGCGGCACCACGGCGTCGCTGCGTCGGCGCCGCTGGCCGGTCGCGCTGGCGGCGGCGGTGGCGGTGGCTGGCGGCGGCGTGGTCGTCCTGGTCTTCACCCGCGACGATCCGGGCCCGGCGGCGACGACCGCGAAGGTGTTGAACCCCGACGATCCGTGGTCGGGCTCGCGGCTGTTCGAGCCACTGCCGGTCGCGACCGACGCCGCGGTGCGGACCCGGATCGAACCGGCCGCGCGCGCGCGCGTCCGCGACGAGCTGGCCGAGGCGTTCGAACGCCTGCCGATCGACGGCCACGTCGTCGGTGGGCTCGCCATCGCCGAGCTGCGCGAGACGCCCGAGCTCGCCCGGCTGCTGGCCGGGCTCGACGGCAGCGCGTGGGCGGGCGCGGCGGCGGTCAGCCTGGGCCCGTGTGCGATCGAGCTCGCGCCGCGGACCCGGTGGGTCGCCTTCAACGCGGTCGAGGGCGAGGCCGGGTTCGACGTGGTCGCGCGCGGTGACTGGTCGCGCGCCGACGTCGACGGCTGCCTCGCCCGCGGGTCGTCGGCCGGGCTCGAGCGCCGGGCGGTGCGGGGTCGCGAGGGCAAGCCGCTGACGATCGTCCCGCGCCTCGGCGACGACACCGTGATCGGCTGGCTCGACGACCACACGCTGGTGACCTCGAGCCGCGACGGGGTCTCGCCCGCCTTGGTCGCCGCGATGCTGGCGCCGCCGACCGGAGCGGGCACCCGGGCGCGCGCCAACCAGCTCGCGCTCACGCTCGATCGCCGCTCGACGGCCTGGCTGGTCGCCGATCACGCGGCGCTGACCCGGGTCACCGATCGGCCCGCGCTGCAGCACGCCGACGCCACCCTGCGGCTCGGGTTCGACGACGCCGGCGGGCTCGGGCTCCAGCTCTCGGTCGACTTCCCGGATCACGCCCAGGCCGAGGTCGGCAAGAAGGCGCTCGAAGCCGATCTCTCGGAGCTCACCGGCACGCTCGGCTTCGACCTGGCGTTCGACGACTTCACGATCCGGCGCGACGGCGCGACCGTGCGGCTGCACACGGTGGTCCCGGCCGGCCTGGTCGACAAGCTCCAGGACGCGATGCTCGACCTCGCCCGCCGTTGAGCCGGCGGCGGGTCTGTGCGAAAGAGGGGCTGTGGTTCCCGCCAGCGATCGTCCTCTTGTCATCGGCATCGCCGGTGGCACCGGCTCCGGCAAGACGACGATCGCGCACAAGCTCGCCGCGTCGATCCCGCCCGAGCGGTGCGTGGTGATCGATCACGACGCGTACTACCTCGACCAGGGCCACCTGCCCGAGGCCGAGCGCGCCGACATCAACTACGATCATCCGGCGGCGCTGGAGAGCGGGCTGCTGGCGGCGCAGCTGGGCGCGTTGCGCGACGGGCAGGGCGTCGACGTGCCGATCTACGACTTCCTCACGCACACCCGGCGCACCACCACCCGCCGGGTCGAGCCGGCGCCGGTGGTCATCGTCGAGGGCATCCTGGTGTTCGTCGAGGCCGCGGTCCGCGAGCAGATGGACATCAAGATCTTCGTCGACACCGACGCCGACATCCGGTTGATGCGCCGGATCCGCCGCGACCTCGAGCAGCGCGGCCGCACCTTCGCGTCGGTGCGCGACCAGTACTACGCGACGGTGCGGCCGATGCATCTCGAGTACGTCGAGCCGAGCAAGCGGTGGGCCGATCTGATCGTGCCCGAGGGCGGCGACAACCGGGTCGCGCTCGACGTGCTGCTCGGCCGGCTCGGCAAGGTCGCCGAGGGACGGTAGTCGCCCCGGGCCCCGCGTCCTTCCGCAGGGCCACCGGGACATGAGCGGGCTCCTGAGCGTGCAGGCCGTCGGCGCGGTCAGCGCACGATGCCGAGGACCAGGCCGTCGGGGGTCGGGATGCACACCGAGTCGCAGTGCTCGGCGACCAGCTGGTGGAACTCGCGCATGGCGCGGCCGCGGTCGCTGTCGTCCATCAGCTCGCCGAACAGGTACGCGTTGTCGCCGAGGATCAGGCCACCCGGGCGCAGGTTGGCGAGCGCCCACCGGCCGTAGTGGGCGTAGCTGACCTTGTCGGCGTCGAGGAAGATCGCGTCGAAGGGGCCCCGGTCGGTGAGCGTCGGGAGCACGTCGACCCCGGCGCCCTCGAGCACGGTGACCCGGTCGGCGACCCCGGCGGCCGCGAGGTTGGCCCGGGCGATCGCGGCGTGGCGCGCCTCGTACTCGATCGACCACAGGTGGCCGCCGGCGGGCAGGGCGCGCGCGACGTGGATCGTCGAGTAGCCGACCAGGGTGCCGACCTCGACCGCCCTGGTCACCCGCGCCAGTCGACACAGGAGCCCCAGCAGCTTGCCCTCCGAGGGGCCGACCATGATCGCGGGCACGCCCGCGGGCGGCGCGAACGCGCGCGCCAGGCCGTCGTCGTGCGGCACGTGGGTCGCGTTGCACCAGTCGAGGATCGCCGGGCTGGTGTAACGTTCGCCGCTTCGCGAGCTGTCGTCGGCCATGGCGGGAAGATGCCATGGCCGGGCTCTGCCGCGGCGCAGGAGCGTGCTACCACCGAGCGGTGACGTCCTCGAACCGTCCGCTCGTCGTGGTGACCGGTGGTGCTGGCTTCATCGGCTCGCACACCGTCGACCTCCTCATCTCGCGTGGCTGCCGCGTCGTCGTGCTCGACGACTTTCGCACCGGCAAGCGCGCCAACCTCGCGCGCTGGGCCGACCGCGCCCGCTACGGGCTGGGCGGGACCGAGCCCTCGCTCGACATCGTCACCTGCGACATCTCGCACGGCCTGTTCGCGGCGATGGCGCCGGTCACCGAGGCGTACGGGCCGGTCGAGCGCATCATCCACCTGGCGGCGCAGGTGTCGGTGATCGCGTCGCTCGAGAACCCGCTGACCGACGTGGCGGTGAACTACGGCGGCACCGTGCAGGTGCTCGAGTACGCGCGCGCCCAGAAGGTGCGCAAGGTCGTGTTCGCGTCGTCGGCGGCGGTCTACGGCGATGTCACCGAGATGCCGGTCGACGAGGCGGTCACCCTGCACCCGGTGTCGCCGTACGGCGTCGACAAGCTCGCCTCCGAGCACATGCTGTTCTGCTACTCGTCGGTCCACGGCGTGCCGACCACGGCGCTGCGCTTCTTCAACGTCTACGGGCCGCGCCAGGACCCGTCGAGCCCGTACTCGGGCGTGATCTCGATCTTTGCCGACCGCGCACGCGCCGGCAAGGACCTGACGATCTTCGGCGACGGCCAGCAGACCCGCGACTTCGTCTTCGTCGGGGACGTCGCGCGCGCGGTGGTGACCGCGGCCTTGTCCGACCAGGCCGATCGCGCCTCGCTCAACGTCGGGACCGGCACCGAGCGTACGGTCGACGAGCTGGCCAGGACGATCGTCGACCTCGCCGGCACCGGCGTCGCCATCCACCATGCCCCGCCGCGCGCCGGCGAGATCCTGCGCTCGGTCGCCCGGGTCGACCGCGCCGCCGAACAGCTCGGCTTCCGCGCCGAGACCTCGCTGCGCGACGGCCTGCGCGCGACCCTGTCCTGAAACTTGCCCGGGCCCGGCCCGGCGGGCTCGACGAGGTCACCCTGCAGCGAGCCACGCGCGGCACACCTACGATCACGTGGACGTCGCCTGGGGCATGCGTCACGCCGACCTGCTGCGCGAGGAGCCGGGCCGGTTCATCGTCGACCTGACCTGGTTCGACGACGTGGTGCCGGCGAGCTTGCCCTCGGCGACCCGGGCGGTAGATTCGCCCCCATGAAGTCGCTGTTGCTTGTGGTCGCGCTGGCGCTGTCGACCGTCGGGTGCAAGGACGAGCAACCGCGGCCGGTCCCGGCCGCCGGGACCAAGCTGCCGCAGGTCACGGTCGCCGAGCTCGAGGCGATGATCGCGAAGCGCGCGGCGACGCCGGTCGACGCCAACGGCCCGACCACGCGCAGCAAGATCGGGATCATCCCGGGTGCGGTGTTGCTGACCGACTACGAGACCTACACGGCCAGCGAGCTGCCGGCCGACAAGAACCAGCCGCTGGTCTTCTACTGCGCCAACGAGCAGTGCGGCGCGTCGGACACCGCCGCCGAGAAGGCGATCCACGCCGGCCACCGCGACGTGCGGGTGTTGCCCGCGGGCATCCTGGGCTGGCAGCAGGCCGGCAAGCAGCTCCAGACCCTGTGAACCTGCTGCTGCTCGAGCCCGCCGAGGCCGCGGGAGGGCGCGCGCGCATCACCGACCGCCGCGCCGAGCATCTGCGCAAGGTGCTGCGGGTGGCGGTCGGCGACGACGTGCGCGCCGGGGTGATCGGCGGCGCGGTCGGCACCGCCACGATCGTCAGCGACGACGGCACCACGATCGAGCTGGCGCTGACGCTCGACGTCGCGCCGCGGCCGCCGCTGCCGGTCGAGCTGGTGCTGGCGATGCCGCGGCCCAAGGTGCTGTCGCGGGTGCTCGAGACCGCGGCGGCGTTCGCGGTCCAGCGGATCGATCTCGTCAACGCGTGGCGGGTCGACAAGGCGTACCTGGCCAGCCCGCGGCTGGCGACCGAGGCGATCGGCGACCACGTCCGCCTCGGCGCCGAGCAGGGCATGACCACGCACCTGCCCGAGGTGGCGTTCCACCCGCGCCTGATGGGCTTCCTCGACGCGCACCACGCGGCCGGCGCGGTGCGACCCGGCGTGCGGCTGTGCGCCCATGCCCGCGACGGCGCGCTGCCGGTGGTCGCAATCGAAGCGGCGTGGCAGGCGAGCCCTGGTCCGCCGGTGGTCCTCGCGATCGGGCCCGAGGGCGGCTGGATCGAGCGTGAGGTCGCGACCTTCGCCGAGCGCGGCTTCGCGATCGTGTCGCTCTGCGATGCCGTGCTGCGGGTCGAGGCCGCGCTGGCCGCGGCGCTCGGCCAGATCGCGCTGTTGCTCCGGACCGATCGGTGAGCGGTTGACAGGTCGGCCGCACGCACTACGGTCGTTCGTGATCTCACGCGCCCGTCAGCTCCAGCTCCCGACCGGTCCGGTCGCTCGTCCCCCGCGGTCGGCATGATCGCCGAGTGGTTCAACCGCGCCCGCGTCGGCGAGTTGACCCTGCTGCTCGATCTCGACGGCACCCTGGTTCCGTTCGCGGCCACCCCCGAGCTGGCGGTGGTCGACGGCAGCGCGCTCGAGCTGCTCGGCAGCCTGGCCGAGACCACGCACGTCGCGGTGGTCTCGGGCCGACCCGAGGCGATGCTTGCCGATCTGGCGGCCCGGATGCCGAAGGTGACCTGGGTCGGCGAGCACGGCGCGTGGCGGGCGGTCCAGGGCCGCGGCGCCCCGGTGTTCGCCCCGACCCCCGAACTCGACGATCTCGAGCACGTGCTGCGCGCGCTGGCGGCGAGCGCGGCCGGCGCGCTGATCGAGCGCAAGCGCTGCTCGGTGTGCCTGCACTGGCGGATGGTCGCGCCCGGCACGCGCGAGGCCCTGATCGCGACCGCCGAGACCCGCGCCGACGAGTGGCTGGAGATCCACGGCGACTTCGAGCGGATCGACGGGGTCGAGAACCTCGAGATCCGCCATCGCGCGGTGCACAAGGGCACCGCGGTGATGTGGATGCGCGCCTGTTATCCGGGCGCGCGCATGCTCGCGATCGGTGACGACGTCACCGATGCCGACCTGTTCGCCAGCCTGGCGCCCGACGACCTCGGCATCGCGGTCGGCAGCGGCCAGCGCACCCGGGCGCGCGGCCGGCTCGACGGCGTGCCCGAGGTCCGGGCGCTGCTCGGCTGGCTGCGCGCCGCGCGCGCCGGCGCGCCGCTCGATCCGCCGGCGATGGTGCATCCGACCGCGCCGGCCGCGCCGCGCGCGCCGCAGCGGCTGCTGGTCGTGTCCAACCGGCTGCCGGCGGCGCCGTCGCGGGGCGGTCGCCAGCGCGAGGTCGGTGGCCTGGCCTCGGCGCTGGAGCTGGCGCTGCGCCGCCACGACGGCGTGTGGCTGGGCTGGAGCGGGCGCGAGCGCGACCCCGGCCTGTCGCTCGACGTCGACCTCGATGCCTCGCCGCCGCGCGCGCACTTCGACTATCCGGACGGCTGGCGCTCCACCTTCTACGGTGGGTTCTGCAACCGCAGCCTGTGGCCGCTGCTGCACTGTCTGCCGTCGCGAGCCCGGTTCGTCGACGAGGAGTGGCGCGCGTACATCGAGGCCAACCGCGCCTACGCCAAGCTCTCGACCGAGCTGGTCGAGCGCGACGCCGCGGTGTGGGCCCAGGACTACCACCTGCTGCTCATGGCCCAGGAGCTGCGCCGGCTTGGCCACACCGGCCGGCTCGGCATGTTTCTCCACGTGCCGTTTCCACCCAAGGACGTCTTCGACACCCTGCCGTGGGCGCGCGCGCTGCTCGCCGCGATGCTCGAGTACGACGTGATCGGCTTCCAGACCCGCGGCTGGGCCCGCAACTTCACCGACTGCGTCGAGCAGCTGCTGGGCGCGCGTCGCCTGCGCGAGGGCCAGGTCGGCGTGTTCCCGATCGGCACCGACCCCGACCTGTTCGCGGCGGCCGGCGCCGCCAGCGATGCGCCCGATGCGTCGGGCCTGCGCCTCCAGCTCGGCGAACGCAAGCTGCTGCTGGGGGTCGATCGGCTCGACTACTCCAAGGGCATCCCGGCCCGGCTCGAGGCGTTCGCCCGCATGCTCGAGCTGTACCCGGCCTGGCGCGGACAGGTGTCGTTCGTGCAGGTGTCGGTGCCGTCGCGCGCCGACGTGCCCGAGTACGCCGAGCTCCGCGACCGGGTCGAGCACCTGGTCGGGCGCATCAACGGCAACTTCGGCGAGGCCGACTGGGTGCCGGTCCGCTACCTGTACCGCTCGTATGCCCCGCCGGTGCTGGCCCAGCTGTACCGCGCCGCCGACGTCGGCTTCGTGACGCCGTTCCGCGACGGCATGAACCTGGTCGCCAAGGAGTTCGTCGCCGCCCAGGATCCCGAGGATCCCGGCGCGCTGCTCCTGTCGCGGTTCGCGGGCGCCGCCGAGGAGATGACCTCGGCGGTGCTCACCAACCCGTGGCACATCGACGGCATGGCGGTCGACCTCGACATCGCGCTGCGGATGTCGCGCGAGGAACGGGTGGCCCGTCACCGCGAGCTGGCGGCGGTGGTCTGGCGCGACACCGCCGAGAGCTGGGCCGACACGTTCCTCACCACGCTGGTCGGCAAGCCGCCGGTCGGCGTGCCCTGACGTTCGATCGGCTCACCGGTCGGATGCGCACGTTCGCGCTGGCGACGTCGGCCCGGCAAGGCGACAGTCGCCGCGCATGGGCATCCTGGTCGGCACGAACCGCACGCTGATCGGATTGCTACGTCGATGGTTCCTCGTGCTGGTGGCCATCGGCGCGGCGATCACGGGCTGGATGCTCGGCGACCTGCTCGCGAACCCGCACGAGCGCGAGGCTCGCCGGCTGCGCGACCAGGTGCTCGCGCACGCCCGCACGGATCCGGCGGCCGCGCTCGAGCGCTACGGCACGCTGCGTACGCTGGTGGTCGGTCATCCGCGCGAGCGCGCGCTGCCGGCCTATCTGCTGTCGGCCGCGCGCATGCTGCTGACATGCTCGCTCCCACCCGGGTGGTCGGATCTGCTGACGTCCGACCTCGAGCGCTACGCCCCGTGACGGCTCGGCGGCTGGCATTCCCTCAGTCGCAGCCTGGCGTCGTGGCGATGGCGCCGCTTGGGTCGACCGTGAACGTCGCCATGCCGAGGCTCGGGCCCATCGACGCCCGCACCTTGTAGGTCGCGCCGGCGACCAGCGGGCCGCACCCGGTCAGCGTGTACGCGGAGTGCGCGTCGCCGTAGCGCCAGGTCGTGCCGAGCCCGGGGCCCGAGCGCTTCGTCCACGCCAGCGTGCACACCGGCTGGTCGACACCGACCCGGGTCACGGTCAGGTCCTTGAGTGGGAGGATCTGACCCGCTTGCATGCAGTTGATCAGGTCGATCTGGGCGGCGTCGAGGCGACCGCTGACCACGATCGCGGCCCGGGGCTCACACGCGGGCAGTCCCAGCAGGCACAGCAGGTAGCGCGTCATGGGTTCAGTGTGAGGCACGTCCCGGAGAATCACCGGCGGTAACCCGCGCCAGGTCCCGTCCCTGCCGGATCACGCCAGCGCGGTGAGCGGCTTGCCGGCTCGTGCCACGACCCGATGCGATAGCGCCCGGCGTGAGCTGCGCCTCACCGACGACGTGCCGCCGGCGCCGCCGGCGCCGCTGGCGCCGCCGCCGCGGCGCTGACGGTCAGCGGCCGGTGAGCGCGCGGGTGTCGTCGGCGTCGCGGTCGTCGATCAGGTCGACCCCGTGACGGGCCAGGCGCCGGGCGGCGGCCGCGGGGTAGGGGCCGTGGCCGTGGTCGAGGCACCACTGGGCGTGGCCGCACAGGTACGCGAGCTCGAGGCTGCGACCGAGGGTGAGCGCGACCCGGCGCGCGCCGGCTTCGAGCCGCACCGGGTCGGCGAGCGCGGCCTGCGACCAGCCGACCGCGTGCTCGATCGCGGCCCGGGCCGCCTGCGCGGGGGCGGTCAGGCCGGGGTCACGCACGGCCGCGAGGTGGGCCCAGGCGTCGGCGACCACCGCCTCGATCGCGCCGCCCTTGCCGAGCGCGCGCAGGGTGTCGAGCGACAGCACGTTGGTGGTGCCCTCCCAGATCGGCAGGACCTGAGCGTCGGCGAGCAGGCGAGGCAGCCCGGTGTCCTCGACGTAGCCGGCGCCGCCGCAGCTCTCGATCGCCTCCGACGCCAGCGCGACCGCTTGCTTGGCGGTGGTCAGCTTGGCGATCGGGGTCAGCGCCCGCATGAGCCGCACCTCGTCGTCGCCGGCGACGCCGCGCTCGATGCGGCCGAGCACGGTCACCGCGCGGAACGCGAGCAGGAACGCGCCGGCGTACTCGGCCTCCATGCCGGCCAGGGTGTCGGCGTGCAGCGGCTTGTCGGCGAGCAGCGCGCCGAACGCGGTGCGCCGGCGCGCGTAGTCGCGGGCGAGGTTGAGCCCGCGCCGCATGCCGCCGACGGCGCCCACCGCGTTCCACGTGCGCGTGATCGACAGCATCGGCGTGATCGCGCGGACCCCACCGGTCTCGTCGCCGACCAGCGTCGCCGGCGCGCCGTCGAGGGTCAGCTCGGCGGTGGGAACCTTGCGGGTGCCCAGCTTGTCCTTGAGGCGGTTGACGACGATGCCGGGCGCGAGCCGGCCGTCGTCGCCGCGCACCTGGACGAAGAACAGCGCGAGCCCGCGGCTGCCGTCGGGGTTGCCGGCCGGGCGGCCCAGGGTCAGCGCGATCTCGGCGGTGGTCGCCGAGGTGAACCACTTGGTGCCGTGCAGGCGCCAGCTGCCGGCGCCATCCGCGCTCGCCACCGTCTCCGACCGGCCGACGTCGGAGCCGCCGGTGCGCTCGGTCATCCACTGGCCCGAGGTCCACGCCTGGGCCGGGTCGCGGCTGAGCAGCCGCGGCACCGCGCGCTCGATCAGCGCCTGGTTGCCGCTGTCGAGCAGCGTGCGCGCGGCCCCGTCGGTCATCGCCAGCGGGCAGGTGTAGACGTCGAGCGACGGGCCCAGCACGTGGATGATCGCGAACTGATGGATGCGCGCGAGCGGGCCCAGCCGCGGCTCGTAGCCGGCTGCGACCAGCCCGTGGGTTGCTGACAGCCGCGCGGCCTCCTTCCACAGCGGGCTGACCTCGATGTGATCGATGCGGCGGCCCCACGGATCCCACGGCGTGTGCACCGGCTCGTTGCGCCGATCGGCGAGCTGGAAGTCGTGCAGGCGCGCGGACAGCTCGCCGAGCTCGCGGAGCTCGGCGGTCACGTCGGGCAGGTCGTCGGTGAACGCCTGGGCCAGGAAGGTCCCGAGGATCGGGTCGTCGTCGTACTGGTTGCCGAGCCGGGGCGGGTCCTGGAAGAACGCCATGCGCCAGGCTATCGCGGCGCTCCCGAAACGACCACGGCCGCACCGACGAGGTCGGCACGGCCGCGGGACAGGCATGGCCGGCGTGCGCCGGCCACCTCTCAGCCGCCGGGGGGCGGGGGCGGGGGCGGTGCGCCGCCAACGCCAGCCGGGGCCGGGGCGCCGCCGCACTGGTAGTGTACGCGCCACTCGACCGCGTTACGCGTGCTGGTCTGCGCGCTGGTGCTCTCGCCACCACGGGTGGTGGATCCGCCGGCAGTCGACGAGCTGTTGCCGCTGGTCGAGGTGCCCTCGCCGTAGGCGGTGTCCTCGCCGTACTCCTTGTCTTCGTTGTGGAAGGTGTCCTGTCCGATGACTTCTTCACCCTCCTGCGTGATCTGGTAGTTGGTGGGGCCGCAGTGGCGTTGCATCTCCCCGTGGGCCTGCTCCATCGCCTTGCCGCGATCGCCCTGCAGCGCGATCACGCCGCCGTACTGGTTACGGTTGATGACGCGGGCTGAGCCGCATCCCGCGAGAAGCGCCGCGGTGAGCGCAGCGCAAAAGAGGCCAAGACCGGTCTTGCCAAACATTCAATTCAATCCTTCCATGACGGGGCCGACGTCTTGCACATTATTACAGGTGGGCCGCCACATCAACCGACCATGATGAGGGTCACGGCGACGGGCAGCCTCGGGCGAGATGGGGCAACGCGTCGAGTCCACGATCGACCGGGTCGCGGGGTTTCCGGCGCGGCCTGGCTGACGCGACTGCGCGCATCGAGCTGCCCGCGCGCCACCGTCGCGCGCTCGCGCTCGCGTACGTCGTGAAGGTCCGCACCACCGTCGCCGGGCTCCGATGAACGGGAGTCGTCGGGGTTCGGCCGCGGCCCGCGTCAACCGCCGGGATCAGTGGTACACGGCAGCGTGACCGCGCCACCCGAGCTAGCCGCCGACATGCTGGCGAACCGCCTGGTGCGCAACCGCCGGCACCTCGGGCGATGGGCGCGGCGCGAGCACGTGACCTGCTGGCGACCGTACGATCGCGACATCCCCGACGTGCCGGTGACGATCGACGACTACGAGGGGGCGCTGGTGATCGCCGACGTGCGCCGCGCCGCGGTCGGCGAGGAGCTCGACCCGGTGTGGCTCGAGCGCGTGGTCGCCGCGGCTGGCACCACCGACGTGTTCGTCAAGGAGCGCCGGCGGATGGCCGACCGCCGCGAGACCGGCGCGCAGTACCAGCGGCTCGGCGAGGGCCGGGCCTGGCGCGAGGTCGGCGAGGGCGGGCGCCGGTTCCTGGTCAACCTGTCGGACTACCTCGACACCGGGCTGTTCCTCGATCACCGCCGCACGCGTGCGCTGGTCGCCGAGGAGGCCTCGGGCAAGCGCGTGCTCAACCTGTTCTGCTACACGGGCGCGTTCACGGTGTACGCGGCGACCGCGGGCGCTACGTCGAGCATGTCGGTCGATCTGTCGAACACGTACCTCGACTGGGCCGCCGAGAACCTGCGTCGCAACGGCATCGACCACGGCCGCCACCTGCTCGAGCGCGCCGACGTGCTGGCCTGGCTCAGCGCGTACCGCGGGCCCAAGTTCGATCTGGTCGTGTGCGATCCGCCGACGTTCTCGAACTCCAAGAAGATGACCGACAGCTTCGACGTGCTGCGCGACCACGTCGAGCTGCTCGCCGGGGTCGAGCGGGTGTGCAACCGGTCCGCGGTGGTGTGGTTCTCCACCAACCACCGCGGCTTCCGGCTCGACGATCGCGCCCTGCCGGGCTGGACCCGGGTCGATCGGAACCACGACACGCTGCCGCCCGACTTCGAGTACAGCCGCCCGCATCGCGCCTGGCGCTTCGCGCGCGGCTAGCGCCGGCGGATACGCCCGATGCCCGACGGGCGCCCTCCGGATCCCGTGCGGCGCATCCGGTGTTCCCGAGGCTGGTGCCGGCCCGGCGTCTACGGGCGGTCGATCGCCAGGCCGGCGGCGACCTGCTGCAGCACGGTGTCGGCGGCGACCGCGACCCGCGGCGCCACCTCGGCGAGCACGCGCGCGATCGTCGCCTGCTCGTCGCCGGTCGGCGCCAGCAGCCGGCGGCCGGCGAGCACGCGAAACAGCCGGGCCGCCACCGACGCCGGCCGGCGCAGATCGTCGGGCACGCCGTGCTCGCGCAGGCGCTGGTGCAGCCACCCGAACCGGTCGGCATCGCCGTCGTGCTTCCAGGTGACCGGCGCCGGATCGACCGCGAGCGCGGCGAGGTACGCGTCGCGATGGCGCGGCTCGTCGAGCAGGATGCCGTCGAGCAGCAGCTCGACGCCGACGTGGGCGGCGGCGCGGGTCGGGCCGCGCCGGCACCCGCGCGCGGTCAAGCGGCCTGCCACGTCGCGGAACAGGCCCAGCACCGCCGGCGCGTGGTGGAACACGCCGTCGGTCGCGTGGTGCAGCGCGATGCCGCGCGCGATCGCGTGGTGATCGGCGCCGGCCAGTCGGGCCCCGCTCATCGACGCGAAGTCCGGCAGCATCGCGCCCAGCGCGACCGCGCCGAGCTCGCGGTCATCGTCCAGGCCCTGCCACGACGCGACCACGGCGTGGCCGAAGTAGTTCACGCCCATGGGTAGCACGCGGATCGGGTGCTACCTTCGCCCGCGATGGGCCCGCTGGTGGTCGGTCTCGACCTCGGCACGCAGAGCCTCAAGGCGGTCGTGTGCGGGCCCGATCTGCGCGTGCTCGGCACCGGCCGGGTCGCGTGCACACCGCGCTATCCGCAACCGGGCTGGGCCGAGCAAGATCCGGCGGCCTGGCTGGCTGCCCTCGGGCCCGCGATCGCGCAGGCGCTGGCCGTCGCCGGTCGCGCCCCGGCCGAGGTGGTGGCGCTGGCGGTGGTCGGCCAGCTCGACGGCATGATCGCGGTCGACGCCGGCGGCGCCGCGCTCGGCCCGTGCCTCATCTGGCTCGATCGCCGCGCCGGGGGCGCGCTGCCCGGGCTCGACGCCGCGCGGTTGCTCGCGACCACCGGCCAGATCGCCGACCCGTCGCACCTGGCCGCCAAGGCGCGCTGGTGGGACCGCCATCACCCACATCCACGCGCGGCCGCTTTTCACCAGCCGGTGTCGTTCGTGGTCGAGGCGCTCACCGGCGCGCGCGTGCTGGATCCGGCGCTCGCGTCGACGACGATGCTCCACGACCTGGACGCCGGCGGCTGGGCGCCCTGGCTGTGCGACGCGTTCGAGCTGGAGCCCACGCGCCTGCCGGCGATCGCGCCTGCGCACACGGTCGCGGGGCAGCTCACCGTGGCGGGCGCGGCGCGCACGGGCTTGCCGGTCGGGACCGTGGTTGCGGTCGGCACCGGCGACGACTTCGCGACGCCGCTGGGCGCCGGCCTCGCGCCCGGCACGCTCGCGGTGTGCCTCGGCACCGCCGAGGTGGTCGGCGCCCTGACCCCGGTGGCGCTGCGCGATCCGGCGCGCCTGGTCGAGACCCACGCGTATCCCGGCGGCGGCTTCTTCGTCGAGCACCCGGGCTGGGTCTCGGGTGGGGCGGTGACCTGGCTGGGCGGGCTGCTCGGGCTCGACGGCGCGGCGTTCGACCGGGCCGCTGGCCAGGCGCCACCGGGCGCCGATGGCGTCCGGGTCCTGCCCGCGTTCGGGGGCGCGATGACGCCGGTGTGGAATCCCGCGGTGCTCGGCGCCTTCGTCGGGCTGACGCCGAGCCACGGCGCTCCTCACCTGTGCCGGGCGCTGTACGAGGCGTGCGCCTACGCGATGCGCGACGTCGCCGATCGCCTCGGTGCCCTTGGCCTCGCGCTCACCCGCGCCCGCCTGCTCGGCGGCGGGGCCCGGGCCCGGGTCTGGGCCCAGCTGCGCGCCGATGTCCTCGGGGTGCCGGTCGAGCTCGCTGGCGATCCCGACACCGGTCCGATCGGCGCGGCCTTGCTCGCCGCGGTGGCCGCCGGGCTCCACCCCGACATCGCCGCCGCCAGCGCCGGGTTACCCCCGCCGGCCGAGGTGTTGACGCCGGATCCGGCCGCACGCGAGGGTCACGTCCGCGGGCATGCGCGATATCGCGCACTCTACGACGCGCTCGCTTCGATGGCGTGACGTCGGCTTGCGGTCCGCCGTGACCGCAGGCACGCGACCCCTGGTTCGCGCGCCCCGCCGCAGCTGTGAGGCATCGCCAGCACGCCTGGGCGCGGCACGGGCTACCGTCACCGCTCGATGTTTCGCCTGGTTCGTACCCTGGCCGTGCTCGGCCTCGCCCTCGCGCTCGCCGGCTGCCCTGACGACGAGACGCTCGCGTGCGTGGCGGTCGACCCCACCTGCACGCCGCTGTACGCGCCGACCTGGCCCAACGTGCTCGCCAACACCTTCGCACCCAAGTGCGGCGTGGGTGGCTCGTCTTGCCATGCCGGCGCCGCGCCCAACGGTGGCCTGCACCTCGACGATCCCGCCCGCGCGCACGCCGACCTCATCGAGCCGGCGCGCGGCCTCGTGATCGCCGGCGATCCGTCGTGCAGCGAGGTCGTGGCGCGGATGCGGGCCAGCTCGAGCCGGCTGGTGATGCCGCGCGGCAGCCGCCTCGCCAACGCCGAGATCTGCGCGATCGAGCAGTGGATCGCGGCCGGTGCGCCGGGCCCGGCCGATGCCGGCGTCGATGCTACGGTGGAAGCTCGATGAGGTCTGGCATCGTGATCCTGCTCGCCGCGGCCGTGTGCGCCGGTGCCTGCGGCGACGACGGCGACGACGCGCTGCTGTCGGTCGAGGAGCTGATGAAGCCCGAGGCCTGCATGGCGTGTCACCCCAACCACGTGCGCGAGTGGTCGGGCAGCATGCACGCCTACGCCGCCGACGATCCGGTCATGCTCGCGATGAACCGGCTCGGCCAGGAGGAGACCGGCGGTCAGCTCGGCGACTTCTGCGTGCAGTGCCATGCGCCGATGGCGCTCCGGCTGGGCCTCACCACCGACGGCCTCAACCTCGACGAGGTCCCGCAGTGGGCCAAGGGCGTGACCTGCTACTTCTGCCACAACGTGGCCGAGGTCGCCGGCGATCACAACAACCCCATCCGGCTGGCGATGGACCAGACCATGCGCGGCGGGCTGGCCGATCCGGTGAAGAGCCCGGCCCACCGCACCGCCTACTCCGAGCTGGTCGACGTCGATCGGCCGGAGTCGTCGCCGATGTGCGGCTCGTGCCACGACATCGTGACGCCGGGCGGCGTCCACCTCGAGCGCACGTTCTCCGAGTGGAAGGAGACCATCTTCGCGCAGGACAACCCGCGCCAGCACCTGTCGTGCGGCCAGTGCCACATGATCGCCAGCACCGACGTGGTCGCCGAGGCGCCCGGGCTCGACGTGCCGCTGCGGCCGTTCGGTCGTCGCGAGCACACCTTCGCCGGGCTCGACGTCGCGTTGACGCCGTGGCCCGAGCAGGCCGCCCAGCTCGCGGCGATCGAGCGCGATCTCAAGGGCACGCTGCAGCCGCGCCTGTGCGTGCTGCCCGCCGCCGGCGGTCGCATCGACTACCGCCTCGACAACGTCGGCGCCGGCCACATGTTCCCGAGCGGCGCCACCGCCGATCGCCGCGTGTGGATCGAGGTCATCGCCTACGACGCCGCCGGCGAAGTGGTATTCGCGAGCGGCCTGATGCCGGCGGGCGCGCCCCCGGTCGATCCCGAGGACCTCGGCGATCCCAACCTCTGGCAGCTGGGCACCGCGTCGCGCGACGCCCAGGGCGCGCCGACCGAGCTGTTCTGGCGGGTCGCCACCATCGACCACCCCGGCTCGCTGCTCCTGCCCGCGGTCACCACCGATCCGTCGGACCCGCGCTTCTTCCACTCGGTCGAGCGCTCGTACCCGGTCGCCGGCCTGCTGCCGCGGATCACGCGCGTCACCGCGCGCGTCCTGGCGCGCCCGGTCGCGATGCACCTCCTCGAGGAGCTCGCGACCTCGGGCCACCTGGCCACCGATCTGCGTCCGTCGGTCCCGACCCACGTGCTCACCGGGACGATCCGCGAGTGGCGCGTCGGCGGCCCGACCTGCACCGACTGACCCGCTCCCCTGGAGGCTCCCGCGCGAAACCGAGGCGAGGAACGCGGGATGCGAGGCGACGGTCGGGCCCCGAGAAGGCCGGTATCCCTGAGCAAGGCGCGAAGCCGCGTCGAAGGGCCGTCTGGTCGTGACGAGGCGGGGGGGACCGGCAACGAAGCAGACCGCGTCCGCAGCCCGGTTTCGTTTGCTAGCCGGGGATGCAGAAGCGAAACGCCACCAGGTCCTGCGTGCCGCCGGCCGGGACGGTCTTGACCGTGATCTCCCACAGCCCTGGCATCCACAGGTTCACTGGCGTCACCTGGTACTCGCCGGGCCCGGCGCCGGGGCTCACGACCGCCGGGATCGGCGAGCCGTGGCGGTGGTCGGGCATGAACGGGACGACCTCGACCGCCGCGCCGGTGGCCGGGGTCGTGGCGTGCTCGATCGCGAGGACGAAGGTGTTGTCACCACGCGCGGGCGGGGTCGGGGTCGACGACACCAGCGTGACCGTCACCCCGTTGGTCCCGGACTTCGCCATGCCGGCCAGGAACGTGTCGTCGCGGTCCTCGAGTTCGCAGTTGTACGTGCCGCCGTCGGTGTACAGGGTGTGGTGATCCTCGCCACAGCCGCCGAGCAGGAGCGCGGCCAGCGACAGCGGCCCGAGGAAACCCAGCGTTCGAGGCATCGAATGCATGCGGATACGTCCGGCTGCAGCGTACGCGGTCGGTCGTCCCCCGGCAAACCGGGCGCGCTCACGGGGCCTGGCACCCTGAGGCGCCGGCGCGCGCGGCGGTATCACTGCAGCGTCGGCCGCGCCAGGATCGCGGTCTGGCGGTCGAAGCCGACCCCGGCCGGCACGCCGCAGTATGCGACGATCGCGAGCGTGAGCGGCTCGCTGGGAACCCACCAGATCGCCTCGATCGCCGCCCGGGGTCGCAGGTAGGCGGTGACGCGCGCGCGGCCGTGGGCCCGCGCGCGCCCGGCGACGTGCTGCGTGACCGTGACCCCGAGTGCGTACTTGCGCACCGGCGTCGACATGCCCTCGATGCGCAGCCCACGACGCTGGACGACGCGGGTGTGCAGCTCCCAGCCAGCGCGCGCGGTCGGTTCGAGCGGCACCAGCTTGCGCCGTAGCGCTTCGATGCGGGCGAGGTCGCCGGCGACCGGCACCGCCACCCCCGCGTGCTCCCCGCGGGTCGCCATCACGTGCAGCTGCGTCGTCGGGCCGTGCTCGGCCAGGTAGACCCGCCGCTCGGCGCGGTCCCAGCCGAGGACCTCGAGCGTGTGGCCGCTCACCGCGGTCGGCCACTCGGCCGCGGTGGCCGACGTGCTGGTCAGGAACGACAGGCTTGCTCGCATGAGGGTCGCCCTCCCCGGGGACGGGGCGGGCGAAATCCGCGCCCAGAGCACGTTACGAATGGCTCGCGGGATCGGTTCGTCAGCCTCGGCGTACGGGCGAGCGGCGGGGCGGGGCAGGCGGTGGCGGGACATCTCGAAGAGTGGAACGGTCGAGGAGCTCCCGGGTTGCACCCGAAGTGCGGCGGGAATAAAGGGCGTCGGCCGCGGGTCCTGGCCCACTCGGCCGACGCGCGCGCTGTGTCGCGGCGCACGGCAGCGTGTGGGTGTCGCGCTCAGTTGACGCCGTCGCCGTGGTCGACGGCGCGGACCAGCACGCCGGCGGCGTCGTACCAGCGCCAGCCGCCCACCCGGTGGCCGGCGCGGTGTTGCCCGGCGACCCGCACGGTGCCGTCGACGTGCAGCTCGCGCCACGGCCCGTCGAGCACGCCGAGCTTCCAGGTCGCCTCGAGCTGCAGGGCGCCGTCGGCGGTCCAGCTCTGCCAGACCCCGTCGCGGCGATCGTCGACGTAGCTGCCGGCCAGCGCGGCGTGACCGGCCGGATGCAGCTCCGCGTAGGGACCGTGGCGGCGGCCGTCGCGATAGGTCGCCTCGACCGCGAGCGCGCCGCCGGCGCGCCAGCGCCGGTAGGCCCCGTCGAGCCGACCGGCCAGGTAGCTCGCCTCGGTGCGCGGCTTGCCGCCCGGCCACAGCGCTGTCCACGGGCCGTGCTCCTCGCCCGCGACGAACCCGCCTTCGACCGCGAGCTGGCCGCGCAGGTAGCGCTCGACATGGGGGCCGTCCGGCTGGCCGCCCCGCAGGCGAGTCTCCGACGACACCGCGCCGTTGGGATGGAATGACCGCTGGATGCCGCGGCCGGCGCGGATCGTGTAGCGCCCGAGCTCGCGGTTGCCGACGTACTCGATGAAGACGCCGGCGGGCATCCCGTGCGCGTAGGTGCCGCGCCAGGTCATGCCGCCGCCGAGCAAGGCCTTCCACACGCCGTCGCGCTTGCCGGCGACATACGAGCCCGCCTTCTCCGGGTTGCCGCGGTGGTCGAACCAGGTCCACGGCCCGGTCTTCGCGCCGGCGCGGTAGGCGCCTTGCTCGCGCTTTCGGGTCCGCGAACGGAACGCGACCCACGGCCCATCGAGTCGGCCGCGCGCGTCGTAGCGCTCCTCGAGCAGGCGGAAACCACGCCGCCAGATCGCGCGCGTGCCGACCAGCACGCCGTCCTGCCAGTGCTCGATCACCAGCATCGTGCCGCGGGTGCCGGCGGTGCGCGCGCCCTCGCGGCGGCCGTCCTGCCACGACTCTTCGAGCCACAGCGTGCCGCCGGCGGTCCACGCGCGGGCCGGCCCGTGGCGCCGGCCGTCCTTCCACGTCGTCTCGCGGGCGAGCTCGCCGCCGGGGTGCCAGCGCCGCGCCACGCCGGTGCCGTCGATCATCTGATAGCGGCCGAGCTCGCGACCGCCGGGCGCGAGCTCGCGCCAGGTGCCATGCGCGCGGCCCGCACGGTAGCCGCCGTCCTCGCGCAGGGCGCCGCCGGGTGCGAACCGCTGCCACCCGCCGTCGAGCTCACCCGCTGTATATCCGCCGCGCACCGCGACCGTGCGATCCGGATGCAGCTCGACGAACGGACCCTCGCGCGTGCCGTCGTCGCGCGTGCACGCCGCCCCGCGCGCGGGCCACGGCAGTGGCGCCGTGTGCGCGCCGGCACCACACGTGACCAGCGCCGGCGTGGCCACCGGTCTGGCGGTCGCGTTCACGTCGCCACCGTCGGGAGTGTCGACCGGCGCGAGCGCCGCGACGCCCGGCGCCGGCCGCGAGCTGCACGCCGCGGCGGTGACGAGGGCGACCGCGATCGCGCGGATCACACGAACACAATGCCACGTTGGCGTGCGTCGCGCGGGCCCGGGGGTATGGTCGATGCAATGCGCACTACACCGATCTTGACTGGACTCTGCGCCGCGGCCATCGCCCTCACTGCCACCACGAGCGTCGCCGATGCCCGGCCACGCCCGCGCGAGGGCAAGAAATTTCAGGCCAACAAGGACTTCGGGCTCGGCATCATGCTCGGCGCGCCGAGCGGCCTGTCGGGCAAGTACTTCTACGCCTCGAGCACCGCGATCGACTTCGGCATCGGTGCGATCGGCCGCTATCGGAACCGCGACGGGCTGCACTTCCACGTCGATCACCTGTGGCACCCGGTCAGCCTGATCTCGAACCCCTCGTTCGAGTTGCCTCTGTACATCGGGATCGGCGGGCGCTACTTCGACTTCGACTTCAACGACAACCGGGACGGCTACGACGACGGCTCGGTGCTGGGCGTCCGGGTCCCGGTCGGCATCGCGTTCGACTTCAACAACGTCCCGCTCGACATCTTCGTCGAGCTCGCGTTCGTCCTCGATTTCTACGTGAGCGATTACGACGACGACGTCGACGGCGACCTCAACGGCGCCGTCGGCATCCGCTACTGGTTCTGACATGAAGGTCCCGGCCATCCGGTTCCGGGCCGCCGGAGGGCCCGAGGTGATCGAGCTGAGCGAGACCGAGGTCCGCGATCCCGGGCCCGGCGAGGTCCAGATCGAGGTCGCGGCCGCCGGCGTCAACCGGGCTGACGTGCTCCAGCGCAAGGGCTTCTACCCGGCGCCACCGGGCGCACCGCCCGACGTGCCCGGCCTCGAGCTGTCAGGCACGGTGGTCGCGCGCGGGCCCGGCGCGACGCAGTGGGAGATCGGCGCGGCGGTGATGGCGATCGTCGGCGGCGGCGCGATGGCGCGGCGGATCTCGCTGCACGAGCGCGAGCTGATGCCGGTGCCGACCGGCGTCTCGATCGTCGACGCCGCCGCGATCCCCGAGGCGTTCCTGACCGCGTGGGACGCGCTGGTGCTGCAGGCCGGGCTCGCCGCCGGCGACAGCGTGCTGATCCACGCCGCCGCCAGCGGCGTCGGCACCGCGGCGCTCCAGCTCGCCCGCGCGATCGGCGCGCGGCCGATCGGCACCACCCGCAGCGCCAGCAAGCTGCCGGCGCTGGTCGGCCACGGCCTGGCCGAGGGTGACGGCATCGTCGTCGACCAGCATCGGTTCGCGGCCGAGGTCCAGCGCCGGGTCGCCGGCGGGGTGCCGGTCATCCTCGACTGCGTCGGCGCGGCGTACCTGGAGGAGAACCTGCGCGCGCTGGCGGTGCGCGGGCGGCTGGTCCTGATCGGCACCCTCGGCGGCGGCACCGCGCCGGCCCCGCTGTCGATGCTGCTCGGCAAGCGGGCCCAGCTGATCGGCACCGTCATGCGGGCCCGCGCGCTCGAGGAGAAGATCGCGCTGGCCCGGCTGGCCTCGGCCCGGCTGGTGCCGCTGTTCGAGCGCGGCGCGCTGCGTCCGGTGATCGACACGGTGCTGCCGATGGCGGCGTGCGCCGACGC
>JBKJLC010000207.1:0-19824 GCA_046597055.1 Kofleriaceae bacterium
GTGGCACGGGCCGTGCGCGGCGCGCGGCGAAGGCGCCCCCCAGCCCCCCGGCAGGCGCCGGCAGGCATGCCTCGCTCCAGAAGCCAGTCACCCATAGAACCGGGCCTGCCGCTGCCGCTCGCTGCTGCCGCTCGCGCTGCTGCCGCTGCTGCTCGCGCTGCTGCTGCTGGCGACCCGCGTCGCCGCGTCGCGCGAGCCTAGCTCTGCTGGGACTTCTTGGCGTCGTCGATCCGACGGGCCAGATCGAGGACGGCCAGGTCGCGCGGTGCGAGCGTGCGGGCGAGCCCGATCAGGTGAGCGGCGGCGTCGAGCTCGTCGGCGGTGAGGCGGTCCTCGGCGCCGGTCACCTGGGCGCGGACCAGGCCGGGATCGAGCGCGAGCGCCTGCTGGGCCAGCCCGGCGCGGCGCGGCTCGTCGCCGGCGGCGGCGGCCAGGCGCGCGGCCTCGGCCAGAAAGTACGGGCGCTGCTCGTGCTTCGGGTCGGCATCGGCCGCGGCGATCGCCTCGTCGAGCGCGCCCGGCAGATCGCCGAGGCGCTCGGAGATGCGCGCGAGATCGAGCCATGCCCACGGCAGGGTCGGCGCCTGGGTGACGACCTCCTCGAGCTCGCGGCGGGCGCCGGTGAGATCGTCGCCCGCGGCGAGCAGGCGGGCCAGCCGCCAGCGGGGCCCGGGCGCGCGGCCGTCGCGCTTGACCTGCGACCGGACCCGGGCCAGCGCGGTCTCGTCCGTGAGCTCGCCGTCCTCGGTGAAGGCGGCCTCGGCGTACTCGCCGTCGTCGTCGAACAGCAGCGCGGTCGCGTCGACCGCACCGTGCAGCCAGCGATCGAAGCTGGTGCCGTCGACGATGCGCTCGCCGGTGTCGGGGTCCTCGCGCCAGACCCGGCCCTTGGTGTCGAACCAGATCGGCTCGCCGTCGATCTCGCCGAACTCGTAGCGACCGTCGTCGCCGGGCGCGCCGACCTCGGCCGGTGGCTTGAGGACCAGCGCATCACCGAACATGCGGGCGCCGCCCATCGCCAGGTAGACGTCCATCACCGACGGCGGCCACGCGGTCGGCAGGTCGATCGTCGGCTCGCCGAGATCGTGCATGCCCGCGGGCCAGCGCTCGAGCGCCGTGATGATGCGATCGACCGCCGAGTCGTCCTCGTCGCTTCCGCGACGACCACCGTACCGCGGGCTCATGGCACCAGGTCGAGCACGCCGGCGGCGACCACCGGCTCGCCGCTGCCATCGATGCCACGGAACGACGCGACCACGCGCCGGGCGCCGGCGGGCGGCGCCGCGCTCGCGATCACCGCGCCGTCCGCGCCGGCCGCGACCTCGACGGTCTGGAACGCCGTGCGAACCCCGGCCGCGTCCTCGCCCAGGAGGGTCAGCGTGCCCTTGCCGAGCGGGGTGCCGTGGACGGTGACCGAGACCGGGGCGCCATCGCCAGCGGTCAGGCGGAGGTCGCCGCGGAACAGCCAGCGCAGCAGGCCCGCCTCGTACGCGGCCGCGATCGGCAGCAGCGCGGCGGCCTGCTCGAGCAGGCACTCGTCGTCGAGCCACCAGCTCAGCCGGCCGTGGTCGACGCCGTAGCGCGCCAGGCACACACCGTCGGGATCGCGCAGCGTGGCGCCGCCGGGCTGGCCGGCGGCCATGAGGTTCAGGCGGCGCGGCACGGTCGGGGCCGGCCGGGTCAACGCCTGCGCGAGCACGGCCGACAGATCCTCACGCCGAGTGGTGCCGACGTCGACCGCGCGCGGCAGCGTGCCGGTCGAGAAGAAGCGCGACGCGGTCATCGGCGCGAGGCCGGGCTGCGCCGGGTCGGTGCCGACGAAGAACCCGCGCCAGGTCGGCATCGACACCCGGGCCGCGGCCGCGGGCACGCCGAGCCGGCCCCAGCCGATCGCGGCGAGCCGCTCGAACCGCGCGCCGCGGTCGCTCGCGTCGGGGCCGAGCTCGGCGTCGTGGGCGGCGGCGTCGCCGCGGACCCGCGACGGGCAGGCCATGTCGCCGAGGACGTGGAGGATCGCGCCCGCCGCGACCAGCGCGCCGGCCAGGTGCCGGCTCCGCTCGCCGGGCGTGGCGCCGCGCAGCGCCTTCTCGTACTGCTCGAGGAAGCCGGCCAGCCCGAGCGGGTTGGCCGGGCTCTCGACCCAGTCGGGCGCCGGGACGCCGCGGCCGGGCAGGGCCACCGCGCTGCGGGTCCGCGCCTTCAGCCCGCCGAGCAAGCCGGCGCCGGGCGCGCGCCAGCCGGTCGCGGTGCGCGGATCGAAGAAGTGATTGGCGGCCCACGCCGCGCTGGAGTCGGCGAGGGCGGCGCCGGCCAGCAGCCACGACAGCGCGTACTGGCGGCCGCGGGCGTCGGGGGTGTAGCCGTGGCTGGGGCTGTGACGCGCGAGCGCGGTCATCAGCTCCTTGGCGTCGGCCGGCGGGATGGTGAGCGGCTCGAACAACCCGCCCCCGACGCCGAGCGCGCGCAGGTGGCTGTCGAGCTCGGCGGCCAGCGCGGCCTGCTCGGCGAGGCCGGTGTGGGTCGAGGTCTCCCAGGCGCGGGCCGGCAGCGGCGCGGCGAAGAGCGCGGCGGCGAGCGCGGCGGCGATCACGCGTGTTCTCATGGCGAGCCTCCGCCGGCGCCGCGGTCGAGCGGCCACAGCTCCTTGATGCGGCGGTGGATGATCTGGCCGAGCGCGGCGACGTCGTCGGTCGACGAGCACTGGCTCTTGCCGCAGGTGATCAAAACGACCAGCCCGCGCTGGCCGTCGAGGAAGGAGACGCCGTAGATCTCGTTCTCGATCGCGCGCAGCGAGCGCGATGCCATCTCGTCGCGCTCCTCGACGCCAGGCAGGCCGGTGCGGAGCTCCTCGTAGCGCTCGAGCGCGGCGCCCGGATCGAGGCGCCACAGCCGGAGCGCGATGTCCCAGCTCTCGTTGCGGCCGAGCGCCTTGAAGTGCTGCGACGAGTAGGTCGCGGTGTCGGGCTCGTCGCCGAGCGGACCGGTCTCGAAGCTGCCGTCGTACTTGGTGCGGCCCTTGATGTCGTCGGGCGCCAGCAGCTGAGCCGCGACGATGTAGGGCCCCTGGCCCGCGACCGGCAGGCCAGGGCCGGGGCCCTTGGTCGGATCGAGCTCGGCGATCGCCGCCTCGCCCTCCCACGCGGTCACCGCCGCCACCGCAGCGCCACCACCGACGAACCGGACGTGGCGGGCGTGCGAGTACTCGGGGCGCCATCGCTCGAGCTCGACCTGGTTCTCGCGCTGGGCGAAGTCGCGACGAGCCCCGAAGTCGGCGAAGCGCCGGTCGCTGCGGTAGGCGACGAAGCTGCGCTTGTAGATGACGAGCTGGAAGTCGACGACCCGTGCGCCGGCCTTGACGGCCGGCATGGCCGGGATGAGATAGCGACCGGAGGCGTCGGTGGAGGCGACCGCCTCGGCGTACCCGGCGGCGACCCCGAACGAGCCGGCATCCTGGAGCGTCCAGGTCGCGTAGATCATCGCGCCGGCGACCGGTGACCGGTTGGCCGCGTCGAGCACGCGGCCGGTGAAGGGACCCCGCAGGTCACCCGGCGACACGGCGTCGGGGCGGCTGCGGAAGGGCGCCGTGCGAGGAGCCACGGCGAGCGGACGGCAGCCAGCCACCAGCACCAGGAGGGCGATGGCGGCCAGGAGCCGAGAGGTGGCGGGGAGCGCGGTCATTCGACGGTGGGGCGCGGTCTTATCAGGACCGTCGGCAGCATGCAAACGACCCGGGACTGCCCGGACGCCCAGATCGGCGCGGGCGCGCCGGATCAATGTCGAGGTCCATGTCGAAGGACCGCACGTGCGCTTCATTCGGACGCAGGCCTGGTCTACCGTGGGTGTGGTCGCGATGCGCTGCTCGAAGTGTGGTCACGATAATCCGCCGGGCTCGAGCTTCTGCTTGCAGTGCGGAACGTCGCTGATGGCGCCCATGGGCTATCCGGGACAGACTCCCGGCGCTGCGCCGGGGTTGCCCGCGACGTGTCCCACCTGCCGCACCGACAACCCGCCGGGCATGCGGTTCTGCCGCAACTGCGGCACGGTGCTCGGGGGCGCACAGGGGCCGGGAACCCCGCCGCCGTACGGCCCACCGCCTGGGGTCGTGGCCGGCTCGATCGGCGGCAGCCCGGGCTCCGCGCCGGTGCCGCTGGGCTATCCGATCGGGCCCCCGCCGATGGGGCCCCCGATGGGCCCGCCGCCGATGGGCCATGGGATGCCCCCGATGGGCGGTCCGCTCGGCCCGCCGCCGCCGATGGGCCCGCCCGTTGGCACCGGCCCCGGCATGGGCCAGGTGGGCGGCTACGGGGCGATCGGGTCGCCGCCGCCCGGCATGCCGGCGGTGTGCCCGCGCTGCAACGCGCCGACCCAGGCCGGCTTCGCGTTCTGCCAACAGTGTGGGTTCCGCCTGACCGCCGGCGCACCGCCCGCGCCGGGCAACCACGTCGACGCCCAGGGCGCGACCCTGGCCGCGCCCAACCTGGCCGCCGCGCAGCTGCGCCCGGCCGCCGCGCCGGTGGCGTCGGCGTCGACGCCGCCGTCAGGGCCCGCGACCGCACCATCGCCCAGCTGGGGTGTCGCGGTCTCGGTCAACCGCGACGGCACCGATGGTGAACGCTTCCCGCTCGCCGCCGAGTACGTGGTGGTCGGGCGCGCCGGCGCTGACATCGCGTTCGATCAAGACCGGTTCCTCGCCCGCCAGCACGCCCGCCTCGAGCTCGCCCCCGACGGCACCTGCCGGGTGGTGCCGATCGACACGCTGAACGGCGTGTTCCGCAAGCTCGACGCGCCGATCGACCTGCCCGCGGGCTCGATCCTGCTCATCGGTCGCGAGGTGCTGCGGTTCGAGCTGGTCGAGGCCGACGAGCGGGTCGGTGAACCCCTGGTCCGCCACGGGGTCGCCCTGTTCGGCTCGCCGCCGCGCGCGCCGTGGGGACGCCTGCTCCAGCTGCTACCCTCGGGGGGCGTGCGCGACGTCCGCCACCTGTGGGACGACGAGATCACGGTCGGCCGCGAGGAGGGCGATCTGGTCTACTCCGACGACGCGTTCCTGTCGCGCCGACACTGCACGATCGGCTGGGACGGGAGCCGCGCCGTGATCACCGACCTCGGCAGCTCGAACGGCACGTTCATTCGCCTCGCCGGGCCCGCGCCGGTGCGATCCGGCGAGCACGTCCGCATGGGCGACCAGCTGTTCCGGATCGAGCTCCGTCGCTGACAGCTGTGCGTCGGGCCGTGGTCCACGCCTCGTCCCACATCGGTCGCGTCCGCGACCGGAACGAGGACGCGTTCCTGATCGGCGACCTCGACAGCGGCGATCCGTGGGAGGGCGGTGCCGAGCTGACCTGCGAGGGCGCGCGCGGCCCGTTCGCGGTCGTGTGCGACGGGATGGGCGGCGCCGCTGGCGGCGAGGTCGCGTCCGACCTGGCCGTGCGCACCACCTGGCGCGAGATGCGCGAGGCCCACGCCACCGACGATCCCGAGGTGTTCGCGCGGATCCTGCGCCGCGCGGTCCGCGCCGCCAACCAGCGCGTGCACGACGAGAGCGAGCGCGAGCCGACCCTGCGCGGCATGGGCACGACGCTATCGGCGGCGGGCGTAGCCGGGCACCACCTGGTCCTCGCGCAGGTCGGCGACTCGCGGGTCTACCTCCACCGCGCCGGCGTCCTCACCCAGGTCACGCGCGATCAGACGCTGGCCCAGGCGCTGGTCAACGCCGGCCGCATGAGCGAGGCCGAGGCCGAGGCCAGCGTCGGCGCCGCGACCATCCTGCAGGCGCTCGGGGTCGGACCCGACGTCGAGCCCTCGTTGTCGCTGGTCGCGCTGCGCCAGGGCGACCGGGTGCTGCTGTGCTCGGACGGGCTCTACAACCAGCTGGGCCCGTCGACGATCCAGGCGATCGTCGACGGCCGCCGCGGGCCGAGCGCGCTGGCGCAGGCGCTGTGCGACGCCGCGTGCGCCGCCGGGGGCCACGACAACATCACCGCGGTCGTGATGTTCCTCGACGGCGACGCGCTGCCGGCGCCGGCCAGCACCGACGAGGCGCCGCGGTTCGTCGAGTTCGACCCGCGCGAGGAGGGCGAGCGCGCCCTCACCTCGACCTCGTACGTCGCGCGCCGGCTGGCGGCGCGCGCCGGCGTCGGCAACGATCCGGGCCCGCCGGTGCTGCCGGCCACCGGCCAGCACGCGATCATCCCGCGCGGGCGGCTCGCGCCCGGCGTCTCGATGACGGACCTGGCCGGGCCCGCGTCGCGTCAGATATCCGCCAGCCGGACCCATCTCCTCTGGTTGGTCGTCGCGGTGGTCATCGCCGCCGCGATCGGCTGGTGGCTGGCCGGTCACTGACCGGGGGGCCGCGCGGGCCCGCGGGTCACAGCGCCAGGCCGAGCACGGTGCCGGCGACCGCGGCGACCGCGAGCACGCCGACCACGATCCACACGAGCGTACGTCGGCCGCGGGGCGCGCCGTAGCCGGGCATGGACATGCCGGGCGGCGGCGACGCGTGGTGCGGCATGCCGGTGGGGATCGCCTGCGGGACGGGCGCGTGCGGCTGGTGCCCGTGCGGCCCGCGCGGGTACGCGCCCGGCGGTCCCGCCGGGTTTGGCTGCGAGAGCCGGTCGGCGGGCGCCGCGCCCGGCATCGCGGGCGGGGCGCCGTGGTGGCCGCCATCGCCGCGGCGGGTCTCGACCAGCGCCGGGTTGTTGCGCGGCTTGCCGCTCGCGGCGGCCGGCGCCGCGGCGGCGGCGGGCGGTGCATCGACGCCCCAGGCGCCCCCGGCGGCGATGCACGCCTGCGCCGCGTGGGCGAGCGCGGTGACGTCGGCGAACCGGTGGTCCTTGTTCTTCTCGAGCATCTTGAGGACGATGCGATCGACCCCGGCCGGGATCGCGCCGCCCGGGTTGGCGCCCGACGGCGGCATCGGCGTCTGCTTGAGCTGCGCGGTGATCAGCGCAGCCGGCCCCTTGGCGTCGGGGAACGGCAGCCGGCTGGTCAGCAGCTCGTAGCAGAGCACGCCGATCGCGTAGACGTCGGAGCGGCCGTCGAGCTGCTTGCCCATCAGCTGCTCGGGCGACATGTACTCGAGCGTGCCCAGGGTCTGGCCGGTCGCGGTGAGCTGCGGCGCCTGTGGATCGACCGTGTTCTCGCCGCGCATCACCTTGGCGATGCCGAAGTCGAGGATCTTGACGAACTCGGGGTCGCCGCCCCGGTTCTCGAGATAGATGTTCTCGGGCTTGAGGTCGCGGTGGACGATGCCCTGCTTGTGGGCCTCGCCCAGCGAGCTCGACATCTGCGTCGCGATCTTGAGCACGCGGCGCCACTCGATCGGCGCCTCGGAGTGGAAGATCTGGTGGAGGCTCTTGCCCTCGAGCAGCTCCATCGCGATGTAGAGCGTCCCGTCAGGAGTCTGATCGAAGTCGTAGGTGGTGATCGTGTGCGGGTCCTGCAGGTTGCACAGGACCAGGCCCTCGCGGCGGAAGCGCGCGACCAGGTTCTCGTCGCGCGTCATCTCCGGGTGGAGGAGCTTGAGCGCGACCTTGCGGCCGGTCGCGACCTGCAGGCCCTTGTAGACCGCGCCGAACCCGCCCTCACCGAGCTTCGAGTCGATCTTGAAGCGGTTGTTGAGCACCTGGCCGAGGAACGGATCGACCTCCCTGGCGCGCGGCTTCCCGTAGGCCGAGCCGGGCGGCGGCTTGCCCATCACCGGTCGGCTGCCCTGGAATTGCGGCGACGGCGTGCTGACGCCCCCGCCGATCAGACCCGGCGGGGGCGTCGGCGTCGCGGCACGCGGCAGGCCCGGTCGCGACGCCGCCGCGGTCGGCACCGGCCGCGACGGCGAGGCCGGCGCCGGGATCTGGTGCCCACACACGCCGCAGAACCGCGCCGCCGGCGGGAGCGGCGACTGGCACGAGGGACAGTTCATCCGATTGGATTCTCTCCCAACTCTGTGCCGTGCGCACCTGTTACCCGGTCAAAGCGCCAGCGTCACCGCCACGATCAGCCCGACGATGACAGCGAAAGCGATCACGGCGAGCACGCGCCACCTCGGTGCGCTGCGGCGCGGAGCGTCGAGGACCGGGGCCGGCAGCGCCTGGGCAGCGGCGGCGTCGCCGACGAACAGCCGGATGCGCGGACCGCCAGCGCCGAACTCGACGACGATCGGGGTCGCCAGCGCCACCGTGGTCTCGGTGATCCGGTGGCCGTCGACGAAGGTGCCGTTCGAGCTGCCGACGTCGACCAGCAGCCAGCCGTCCTCGGTCCGCCGCAGCTCGGCGTGGCGCGACGACGCGTCGATGTCGCGGTGGGCGTCGAACGACACCTCGCAGTCAGGGTGACGGCCGAAGCGCACCTTGCGCTCGGCCGACAGCTCCTGGCGCTGCCCGCGCCGGGAGCCGGCCAGGTGATCGACGATCACGGTGAGGGACTCGCCCGCCACGGGTGGGTCAGGGTACACGCGGCTCGATCATGGCGCCAGCGCCGCGCGGACGCCGGCCTCGAGCCCGGGGTCGTCGGCGCCGAGCTCGAGCCAGCGCCGCCAGGCGGCCTCCATCGCCGCGCGATCGCCGCGGGCCTCGGCGAACGCGCCGCTCTGCACCAGCGCCTCGGGCAGGCTGGGTGCGTCGGTCAGCGCGCGCGCGACGTGCTCGAGCGCCCGCGGACGATCGCCGGGCCAGGCGGCGCGCGCCCGTCGCAGCGAGGCCCGCGCCGCGCGCACCGCGGCGACCTGCTGGACGTCGGCGGTCGGATCGGCCGGGATGTCGGCCGGCGGGATCGGTCGATCGCCCTCGCCGAGCAGCTCGTGGCGCAGATCGAACGCGCGCATGCGCGCGCCGGCGCCGGGGCCGTCGGCGACCCACATCGCCAGCGAGGCCGGATCGAACAGCACGACGTGGACCGCGCTGGCGTCGTCGAGCGCCGCGCGATGTCCGAGCGGCAGGCCTTCGTCGCTGGTGCTGCGCCGATCGCGGAGCACCGCGGCCGCCGCGGCGGCGTCGACCGGCGGCGTGCGCACCAGCTGCTCGGCGCGCGCGACCCGGGCCAGCGTGGTCGAGATCCGGCGGGTGCGATCGTTTTCGGGATCGTCGGCGAACGCCGGCGACATCAGCACGTCGCCGACCGCCCGCTCGGGCGGATCGCGGCGGACGCCGACCTTGGTCGGGCTGCGCTCGACGACGGCCCACCGGCCGCGCGCGCCGTCGACGAGCACGAACGCGGCCGCGCCCAGGGTCGGCGTGGCCTCGATCAGCTTGATCGCGGCGTCGAGATCCTCGGCCAGCTCCAGCACGTCGCGCGCGAGCAGCGCGGCCGGGCGCGCCGCCACCGTCGTCCGCACGTCGCGGGTCGCGGTCGGGTGCACGGTCACCACCAGGCCACGCGCGTTGATGCCGGTGACCACGCCGGCCAGGCCAGCCCAGCCGACCCCGGCCCACGCGATCCGGCCGGTCGGCCGCACCAGGCTGATCACCGGCCGGGCCTCGGCGTCGCCGCCGTCGCCGAGGCCGGGCAGGGCCAGCGCGTGGCCTGCCCACAGGCGGCCGGGCGTGGCCTGGGGCGCGACCCAGGTCAGGCTGCGCGCCAGCCGGCGGCTGTGCGCCTCGGCGGTCCACCGCGCCGGCACGCCGACGTCGAGCACCGCGGCCTGGCGGATCAGATCCTGGAACGAGCTGGCCACGCCGCTGGCGCCCGCGCCGCGGACCGTGCCGGCGATCGCGCGCCGATGGCCATCGGGCACGCCGTCGTCGACGAACCGCAGGCGCCAGTCGAGGCGCATGCGGCGGGTCCATCCGAACCAGGCCCCGCTGCCGGCGACGCCATCGATGGTGGGCCGGAACGCCTGCGCGACCGCGGGCAACCGCTCGGCGAGCAGGCGGCCATGCGCGGCGCCGATCGCGAACGGCTCGCCGCTGGCCCGCACCACCGCCAGGTCGCCGGCCATCGCCAACGACGCGTCGCCCCAGCGCAGCCGCGGGGCGGCGCCCGGGGTCGGCTGGTCGAGCACGATCGCCGCGCGCGCCGGCTCGCCGCCGGGCACGTCGTAGACGACCGAGCGCCGGTAGATGAACCACGCCACGACAAACGCCGTGACCACCAGCACGACGAGCATGAACACCGCGCGCAGGGCGCGCTGCGGCGAGTGGCGCTTGCCGCCGATCACGAGATCCGCCATGAGCGCGCGGAGCCTACGCCGGTGACGCCCGCCCGGCTACCTCGGCAAGACGGTGTCGGTCGGTGTCGGTGCGAGCGTGCGTCGGGTCATGGTCGCGATGCCGCGCCGCCGGGAGTGCGGTGACACCCTGACGAGAGCGTTGCTCGCGAACGGCGCGGTTTGGTAGCGTGGGTGACGCGCGCTGGCGCGGACGACGTATGGTCCTGGCTACCCAGATCGCGAACGCCGGCGCCGGCGCGCTCGACCTCGCGAGATGGGGGCTCGGCGGCGCGCTCGTGCTGCTCGCGGCCGGGCTGACCGCGCTGGTCGTGGTGTTGACCCGGCGGCAACGCAAGCCGGCGCCACCGCCGCCGGCGCCGGTCGAGGTGCGCCCGGTCGTGCGGCGCCCGACGCCACCGCCGCGGCCGGCACCGACCCGGCCGCCGGTCGCGTTCGGCGGGGGTGGGCTCGCGGTGGCGAGCTCGGGCCTGGTGTGCCCGACCTGTCGCACCGAGTACAGCGGCGTGACCTACTGCCCGCGCGACGCGCGCCGGCTGGTCGCCGCCGAGGAGATGCTCGCGGGTGCCCGCAGCGCCGGCGGCATGTGCATGTCGTGTGGTCGCGCGTTCGAGCCTGGGCTCCGGCGCTGCCCGCACGACGGCGCCGAGATCGTGCTGGCCGCGCTGTACCTCGCTTCGCGGCGGCGGCGCGACGCGGCCCCGACCGGCGTCATGGCCAAGGTGTGTCCGGTCTGTCGCGACCAGGCCGATCTGTCGGCGCGGTTCTGCGGGCGCGACGGTCACGAGCTGGTCGTCGTGAACTGAGCGACACCGGTTGAGCTCGCAGATGTGATGTGCGCACGCGGCCGTCAGCCGACGACCGCTGTATGATCCTCAGAATGCGCCCAGGCCTGCCGCTCGTGATCGCCGCGTCGCTCGTCCCTGCCGTCGCCTCCGCCGACGTGCTCAGCCTGCGGGTCGAGGCGCAGGGTGGCGGCTCGGGCGGGGTCGGCCTGGCGGGCGATCGCAAGGACGACGCGTTCTCCGAGGGCGCGCGCGGACCGGCATACGGCGCGCTGCTCGGGGCCGAGATCCTGTTCATCGACGCGTGGATCGAGCATCGCCAGACCCGGGTCGACGGCGCGGTCGCGACCTGGACCCAGTTCATGACCGGCCTCGATCTCGACATCCCGCTGGGCACGCCCGACCAGGCGCCCGACGCCACCTCCGCGCCGCGGCCGCGTGGCTACGCCGAGCTCGGGCTTGGATTTGGCTTCGGCGTCGGCACCGGCCAGCAGGTCGTGCTGCCGCTCGACAACGGCGAGATCACCGACAAGGGCTTCCTCGCCGAGGCCCGGCTCGGCGCCGGCATCCATCTCGGTCCGGTGCTGTCGCTCGGCGTGGTGGTGCCGGTCAGCGCCGGTTACTACTTCAAGAGCGGCGCCGGCGTGGCCGCCAACGACCTCGGCACCCACTATCAGGCGATCCAGGCGGCCGCGCTGGTGAACCTGCGCTTCCGGATCAAGGTCAAGTAGCGCACCGACCCGCGCGCTCGACCGGCGTCAGCGCGCGCTACCGGGCACCGTCGTCGTAGATCGTGATGATGTCGTAGCCGCGCGGCGTGTCGCGCTGGCTGTAGACCAGCGCCAGGCTGCCCCGACCGCCCGCGCAGCGGATCGCGACGACGCCGCCGCGCGCAAGCTCGGCGTTGATCTGCACCCGCAGCGGCTCGTAGGCCTCGTGGCCGGGCGGCAGCGGCTCGAACGCCAAGCCCAGCCGCTGGTTGTACTTCCAGCGCGGCGGGCCGGCGGTGCAACCGCCGGTGCCGACCGTGCGCTGGGCGAGCAGCTGATAGAACCGCGACACGTTGCGGCGCTCGCGCTCGGCCGGGTAGGGCGTGCCGTCGTCGCGCTCGAGGTCGGCCCGCTCTTCGTCGGTGAGGTCGGTCAGGCGGCCGAGCAGATCGTAGCGACGCAGCAGGATCTCGAACCCGCCCACGGTGGCGAAGTCGAACAGCTCGACCCACGCCGCCTGGCTGGCGAGCGTCGTGGTCTCGAAGTCGTACACGACCTGCGCGGGCAGCGCGGCCGGCCGCGGCGCGCGCGCCGGTGCCTTGGGCCCGCAGGCGGTCAGCGCCGCCAGCAGCGCCAGCCCGGCGACTCGGCGCACACCGCCCCGCCGCATCAGGCCTCCGCCGCCGCCATCCACGCGTCGCCGTACTCATCGGCGACGTCGCCACACGGGATGCCGAGCGCCTCGAAGCCGGGCACCAGCACCTCGCGCACGCACGCCGCGAAGATCACGCGCTCCTCGGCCGGCGTCATCAGGCCGTGACCGCGCACGGCCTCGGTGACCTCGCCCACCGGTCGCTCGCGCTCGACCACGTTGGCGTTGCCGCGCAGCGCGATCGGCACCATCTTGGCGGCCGCCTCGATCGCGCCGGCGCCACCGACGTCGATCGCGTGGCGCAGGTACGACCAGCCGAGCCGGGCGTGCATGACCTCGTCGGAGTAGATCGACGTCAGCACCTCCCGGGCGGCCGGATCGAGCGTCAGATCGCGGGTCGCGGTCAGCACCGTGGTCGCGTACGTCTCGCTCACGCACGACACCAGCAGGGTGTTGGCGACCGCCTGGTGCAGCCTGGGCCGGGTCGGCTCGTCGGGCAGGCTCGACATGCCCGACGGCGGCTGGATGCGGCGGCCGCTGTAGATCTCGACCATGCGCAGGCACAGCTCGGCGTGGCGGACCTCGTCGATGCCGGCGCGCATGCACAGCGACAGCACGTCGGCCGGCGCGCCGGCGGCGACCAGATCGATCGCGAGCACCGCGAACGTCGACACCGCGAGGTACTCGGCGGCGGCCCGGCGCTCCCAGGTGCCGGCCAGCCGCTTCCGTTCGTCGGCCGTCAGCGCGGCGGCGGTGCTGCGCTCCCACGGAATCGGGACCTGGCGGCGGCGCATCAGCCGCTGGTGCTCGGCCTCGAGCGGGGTGCCCGACAGCCACCAGGCGCTGACCGGCTCGAACACGTCGTCGACGATGTCGGCGACCGCGGCGGAGGAGACAGCCTGATCGTTCATGACCATCAGCTCAGGATGAAGCCGCGACCGGTGGCGCGGACCTTCTGGACCCGTGGGCGCGGCGCCGGCTGGATGATCGACGTCACCGCGAGCACCTGTGAGGTACGCGTCTTGTCAGCGCCGACGAACTTGATCGTCAGCGCCTTGCTGGTCGCGCCGACCTTGGCCGGCGCGGTGAACACGGCCTTGATGAGGCCCTTGCCGCCGGCCGGGATCGCCTGCTTGGGCGGGGTCGCGACCAGGCAGGCGCACGAGCTCGTGATCATCTTGCGATCGATCGTCACCGGGGCCGTGGTGGCGTTGGTGAAGGTGAACTCGACGGTCTTCTTGCTACCGGCGACCACCGTCCCGAGATCGAGCTCGGGCTGATCGAACGTCACCGGCGGCGTGAGTGGCCGCGGCACCGGGGGCCCGGGTGGCGGCGCCGGCTTGCGGGCAGCGCCTCCGGCCTGGGCGACCCGGAGCGGCCGGCCGATCGCCGCGGCGACCTCGGCCGCTGTGGTCGCGGTGGGCGAGCTCGCGATGGGCGGCTCAGCGTAGGGTCCGGCCAGCGCCGGCCGCGCCACGTACGTGGATCCCAGCATCGCACCGGCGACGACGACGGTGCGCCAGGTCCGCCGGTTGGCGGCGCTGGAGAGCTCGACGGAATCGGACAGGAAGCGAGCGAGCGCGGTGCGTTGCGACATGGTCCCCCGGAGTCGGACGTGCGACGACGCCGCGCGACCAGGCCCCTGGTCGGCGCGGACGATCGAATGAGATGGCTGACGGCGCCCATGACGTGACACGCCGGGCCGCCCCAGCAACCCGGTCGACGTCAGCTCCGCAGCCGTGAATCAGGACAGGATGAAGCCGCGACCGGTGCTGCCTTCGTCGCTCACACCACGCGCGCGGCCACACGGGTCGGCACACGGATCGGCGTCCTGCGAGGGGCTGCACGGGTTGACCTGCTGGTCGGGGCCGCACGGGTCCTGCTCGGTCGGGGCCGTGACCTCGGCCGGCTCGGGGGTCGTCGTGACCGGCGCCGTCTTGGAGGCGCAGGCGCTGCCGAGCATCGCACCGGCGAACACGACGGTCTTCCAGATGGTCTGCGTTGCTTCGCGACGAAGGTTCATGAAAGCAGATTACGAGCGTGGTGGGGTCGGTTCAAGCCCCAAGCCACGATCAGCGGCTGTGCTTCTTTCGAATCTCACCCTCCCTTCGATCGGTCGGGCGCGGCCCGGAGGCCGCGCCCGATCTGTACGGAACGAGAGCCGCCTCGCTTCGCTCGGCTCAGCGCGGCGGCGCGGCCGGCCACGTGCTCGAGGCACCGGCCGTGGTCGACGCGAGCATCATGCCGCGCATGCGCTTGACAAGCTCGGCGATGATCACCTGCGACATCTCGGGGCGCTGATCGAGCAGCGCCTTGAAGTCGTCGCCGGGCAGTACCAGCGTGCGGGTCCGCTCGACCGCGCGGACCGTCGCCGACCGAGGCGCGGCATCGAACACCGCCATCTCGCCGATGCACGCGCCGGGGCCGAGCTCGGACAGGATGCGCTCGGGCCGGTCGCCGGAGCCACCGGTGAACACTTTCACGCGGCCCTTCACCATCAGGAACACGGCGTCGCCGGCGTCGCCCTCCGCGCACAGATCCTGGCCCTCGGTGAAGTGGCGCTCGACCACGACCTCGGCCAGCTCCTCGAGATCGTCGGGGGCCAGCCCGGCGAACATCGGGACCTGCCGGATCAGCATGAGCTTCTCGATCTCGCTCAGGGTCTCGACCCGCGCGTTGGCGTCGAGGGTCGCGAACACCCCGGCGTTACCCACGCCCTTGACGGTCTGGGCCATCGCGCCGGCGTCGCTGGCCGGGTGTTCGCCGGTGCTGCCCCGGGCGACCGCGCGCACCGCCGCCGAGCGCACCCGGGGCTCCTTGTCGGCCAGCGCCTTCTGCATCAGCTCGCGGGTCAGCCGCGAGCGTGCACCGAGCGCGCGGACCGCGGCCTGGCGCACGTTGCCGTCGACGTCGTCCATCGCCGCTACCAGCGCCGCGCGCGAGCCGTCGTCGTCGAAGCGCGACAGCACGATCGCGACCGCCGCCCGCAGGTAGCGCGAGCCGTCGCCGGCGACCGCGAGGAACGGCGCCGGCTCGAACGGCGCCGCGGCGTGGCCCCACAGCCGCTCGAGCGCGGCGTGGAGCGCGCGCACCAGCTCGTCGGGCGCGGTGCCGCGCAGCGCGTGGACCTGGGCGACCGCGGTGCGCGGCCGGGCCGTGATCGCCTCGCGGGCCCGCTCGATCTCGTCGCGCTGGGCGATCGCGCCGAGCAGGCCGAGCGCGCGGCCGGTGTGCTGGGTGCCGCGCCAGCGCGCGACGTGCGCGACGAAGCCGAGCGTCGCCGACTCGTGGCCGGTCGGATCGTCGACATGGGCCGCCCGCGCCACCGCGGCCAGCCGCTCGATCGCGGCGATCTCTGCCTTCGCGAACGCCACCACCGGCCCGTCGGGGCCGAGCAGGCGGGCCGACTCGGCGGCGTGCTCGTCGTCGCCCACGCCGTACTCGGCGCGCAGCGCAGCGACCGCCGCGGCCGAGGCCGCGGCGCCGGTGCGGCCGGCGTCGACCACCAGCCGCTCGAGCTCCTTGCGGTACTGCTGACCCTTGAGCCGCTGCTCGACCGAGCCCTGGTAGGCCGGATCGAACAGCTGCTTCTCCTCGGCCGACAGCTCGCCGACCAGCTTCTGGTGGTCCTTGTCGGTGATCCCGAGCTGCGCGCGCAGGCTGTCGAGGATCACCAGCTCGGCCCGGGTGATCAAGCCGTCGGCGACCAGCTCGCGCACGGTCTCCTTGTAGGCGCGCAGCCGGGCCTCGCGCTGCTTGGTGCGCTCGGTGTGCAGCAGGTAGATGTCCGACAGGTCGTCGGACGGGGGCGCGTCGCCCCACTCCCAGCGCTTGAGGATCTTCTGCGCGAACTTCTCCTGGACGTACTCGGCCTCCTTGCGCCGGAACCGGCGGAAGAAGATCGCGGCCGACGCGAACACGACCGCCACGCTCCAGCCCTGGACCGCCCAGCCCGGCAGCCGTTGCAGACTCGGCTGGCCGGCGAAGAAGTAGAAGCAGTTGAACGCGACGAAGCCGGCGACCACCAGCAGCTGGTGGCGCAGACGGTTGCGAGCCTCGACCCCGGCCTGCGCGGTCGGGTCGAGCCCCTTGCCGACGCGCCGCCACGCCAGCCGCTCGACCCCCGTGAACAGCGCGAACGAGATCGCGCCGGCGCCGACCAGGGTCAGCGGTGCCGCCACCACCCGCGGGATCGCCGGCGCGAAGTGAAAGCCCGGGTCGAGCCAGGTCGACGGCTGGGTGGTCTCGTACGCCCACGCCCCCGAGAAGTAGTAGTCCCAGCTGCCGGCGTAGAGCCAGTAGTAGACGTAGAACGCGACCACCACGCCCGGCCACGCGAAATAGACCAGCCGGCGGCCGCGCTCAGGCATCTCTTTCCAGTAGCCCTGCTCGAGATCGATGTCGGGGCAGTGCTTCTTGCACGCGACGCACGGCGCGCACTGCGACGTCTGCTCGTTCGCTGCCGAGCCACGCGCGGGCTCGGTGTATATCTTCTCGACGAGCCCGACCGGGCACAGGAAGTTGCACCACGTCTTGCCGCCGAACACGAAGCTCGTGACGATCGCCGCGAGGATCACGACACCGAGGAAGCCGGCGAGCCACACGTCGCTACCGTTGGTCGCCACGAGCCGCAGCGTGAGCGCGACGAGCATGAAGCCGAGCTGAACGAGCACGTAGTTCTTGCTCATCCAGTCGCCCATCTTCCGCGTGCCCGGCCGGCCGAACAGACGGCCGAGCTGGCCCATCACCGCGAGCGGACACAGCCGCCGCCACAGGTGATAGCCAAACGTCATCCAGAAGAACGGCAGCGCCGCGATCGCGACCGTCCACAGCAGCCGATTGCCGTGGCGGAAGCCGAGGATTGTCGGGATGGTCGCCGCGAACGCCAGCACCAGCACGATGCGCGAAGCGGTCGCCCACTTCGGTGCGGTGCCGCCGTCGGTGAACGCTGCCCAGCCGCCGGCCCGCGCCTTCTCTGCCTTGCCCGCGGGCTTGCCGTCCGCGATCGGGAGCTTCTTCTTCTCGGGCTTGGCGGGTGCGGCGCTCATCCTAATTTGTAAACGGGCAGGTCAGTCCCTTCGCCGCATCCGCGGTGAGGAACTGCGCGTAGTTCAGTTTTGCCCGGCACTCCTGGTGCTTGAGGAACTCGAGCGTGAACTCCTCCCAGTGCGTCGACGGGACGATCTGGAAGTTGAGCGTGGCGATCTTCTTGTTCGGGTTCCTCGGAACGCCCTTGGTCGGATCGGTATTCGACGGATCGGAGTAGTCGTGCATGCCGAAGTTGCGGATGTGGCACTGCGAGCAAGTCATGCCGTTCTCTTCACCGACGTCGCGGCGGCCGTCCTCGAGCGCGAGGTTCGCGACCATGAACTTGGTCTTGTGCTCGATGTAGAGGTGGTTGGAGTCGATCCGGCCGCCCTTGACCTTGTCCCCGGTCAGGTCCGGCAGATCGACGAAGCCGAGCGTCTTGCGACACAGGATCTCGTGGCCCGGTGCGAGCTGCTTGTCGCCCTTGGTCCACCGCGGTCCGCAGGTGGGAACCCAGGCCTTCTTGTCCTCGGACGGCACCGTGTGCGTCCAGAAGCCGGGGATGATCACGTTGGTGTACTGCTGCGTCGTGCCCTCGGACGTGATGAACGGCTTCTGCGCGCTCCAGCCCCAGCCATCGCCGTGCTTGTACGTGCCGTCAGGATTACGCGCGGAACCTCCGCCCATGCGTGCCTCGAGCGCGATGCCGATCGCGAACGTCTTGAGGTACGGCGCGGTCTTCGTGTCGTCGTACGCCATCAGCTCGGTCATGAACGCGCCGACTGCCTTGCTGTGCTGGGCCTGATTCTTGAGAAACTTTTCGCTCGGTGCGCCGTTGTCGAGGAGGTGCTTCGCAACGAGGCCGAGGAACACCTTGTTGTTCGCGGTGCGCTCCTCGGCGGGACGTGGCAGTGCGGGCACGAACTCCGTGACCGGACGGATCCGGAACATCGCGAACACCGGTTCGGGAGCCTTGATCGCCTGATAGACGACGCGAAGCTCGGTCCACGCGCGATCGATCCGCGGCCGGATCGTCACGATCTTCCACGCCTTCGGATCGCCGAACACGGCCTTGTCGAACTCGGGCGCCTTGGGATCGAGTCGCGGGTTGCCGTGCGTCTGCGCGAACGCGGACAGGAAGCCGTCGAACAGCACGGCCTTGTCGAGCTTGCCGGTCAGCGCCGCCGCCTTGTCCGCGGCGAACTGCGGTTTGAAGCCTTCCGCGGCGACGAGCAGCAGCCTGTCGAGCGGCCAGTCCTTGTTGACCTGCTCGAGCCGCTTGGTCTGCCGGATCATCAACACCGTCTCGATCACCGCAGACTTCTGCTCGGCGACCGGTACGGGCTGCTTTTTCGGGGTGACCTCGAACGTCCAGGTCACGGACTCCGAGCCTTTGCGTGCGGGCTGGGTGACGAACAGCGTGAAGTCCGCGCTCGGCATGTCCGCCTTGGTCGGCGTCCACGTCACCGTCTGCGTGATCGCATCGAACTTCGCGGACGCTGGCATCTTCGTCACTTCGACGCGCGTGTCGTCGAGGTCTTGATCGATCGCGGTCGTCGCGAAGCTGATCGTCTGGCCCACGCCGACCTTCTTGATCTGGGGCTCGAACAGCTCGGGCGGCCGATCCGCGGCGGCCGGCGGCTCAGGCGTCGGCGGCTCGGGCGGCGTGAGCAGCGTGGCGGTGTCGGAGCCCGCGGATCCGGGACCGGGCGGCGGTGCCGGCGTCTTGCCGCCACACGCGTGGGTCGTCAGCGAAACCAAGCCGAGCAGAACGAAGCCTCTAGCATTCCCCATGCGTCGGGCATCGTACCACCATGCTAGCTTCCGCTCGCCGATGACGACCGACCTTCCGACGCTCGCGATCAACACGATCCGTACGCTGGCGATCGATGCCATCCAGAAGGCGAACTCGGGTCACCCGGGATTGCCACTCGGCTGCGCACCGATGGCGTACACGCTGTGGCAACGCCACCACAAACACGATCCGAAATCGCCGCACTGGTTCGATCGCGATCGGTTCGTGCTGTCCGCCGGTCACGGCTCGATGTTGCTCTACTCGCTCCTCCATCTCACCGGATACGAGCTCTCGCTCGAAGAGATCAAGAACTTCCGGCAGTGGGGCAGCAAGACACCGGGCCACCCCGAGTGGCAGCAGGGCGACCATCCCGGCGCTGCGCACGAGACGCCCGGCGTCGAGGCGACCACCGGTCCGCTCGGTCAGGGCGCGGCAAACGCGGTCGGCATGGCGATCGCCGAGAAGTACCTCGCGAAGCACTTCAACCGGCCCGGCCACGACGTGATCGATCACTTCACCTACGCCCTCGTCTCCGACGGCGACGTCATGGAAGGCGTCGCGTGCGAGGCCGCCAGCATCGCGGGCCACCTCGGGCTCGGCAAGCTGATCTATCTGTACGACGCGAACCAGGTCACGCTCGACGGTCCCCTGTCGCTCGTGATGTCCGAGGATGTCGGCGCCCGCTACGCCGCTTC
>JBKJLC010000014.1:0-19229 GCA_046597055.1 Kofleriaceae bacterium
CAGCGTCCTGCTCAACATCGAGGAGGGGCGCAAGCGGGTGGCGGGCGATCAGCGTCGCTCGTTCGAGATGGCCTGCGGTAGCGCCAGCGAGGTGCGCGCCGCGGTCGAGCTCGCCGCGCTGTGGGGCTGGGTCGCCAGCGATGCGCAGCTCGACGTCGACATGGACCGGCTGGTTGCCCTGCTCTGGGGCGCCAGCCGGCCCAAGACACCCAAGGGAGCTGCGCCCGAGCCCACACAAGCGCCGGCGCCCACGCACGCGCCGGAACCCACACACGCGCCGGAACCCGCGCCCGCCCCATCGCCGAGGTGACGCGCGGCGAGCCCGCGGGCCGCGTGCAGCCACGCCTCACCGGCTGGCGCCGAGACGCCGAGGCGCTCGCGGGCGCCGTCGTGCCTCATCGCGACCCGCGGTCGGCTTATTGCGGGCCGGCGCACGCGCCGGCCCTCTCCCGCTCCTCCTCGTTCTCCCCCTCCCGCTCCCTCTCCTTATCCCGCTCTCGCTCCCGCTCCCTCTCCTTATCCCGCTCCCGCTCCCGCTCCCGCTCCCTCTCCATCTCCCTCTCCCTCTCCATCTCCCTCTCCGTCTCTCTCTCCCGCTCCCGCTCCCGCTCCCGCTCCCGCTCCCGCTCCCGCTCCGGATCCCGCCGCCCCCGCAGCTACTGCGCCGGCCTCCTCGGCACCGCCGTCGCGTCATCCGGCCTCCCGATGATCCTCCACGGATTCCGCTTCAACAGCTTCCCGACGTCCTTCGCATCCTCCGGGAACTCCGGATCATTCGATAGCTTCAGCAAGCTCCCCTCGCCCCGCTCGATCATCGCCATCAGCTCCTGGCCGTTCGCCGCCAGCTTCTCTGCGCGCGCCAGCAGGGTCTGGCCGGCCACCAGCGCCGCTCGCAGCCGCTCGAGCTCGGGCGTCCGCCGCTCGACGCTCGCGCGCACCCGGTCGACCTCGGCCAGCAGCCGATCGGCCGCGGCCCGGATGCTCGCGACCGCCGCCCGCGCGCGCTCGATCGTGGCGCGAGCGCGGCCGGCGAGCGCCTCCAGCTGCTCGGGATTCGCCCCCGCGGCGTCGAGCGTCGCCCGCAGGTCGTCGGCCTCGGCCAGCAGCGCGCGCACCCGCAGCGCCAGCTCGCCGTACGCGCCGGGCGTGGGCGCGACCGCGTCGATCGTCGCGGCCAGCGCCGTCAACTGCGCCCCCAGCGCCGCCGCCTCGGGCTCGATCGCGTCCATGAACTCGCGCGAGACCACCAGATTGTCCCAGGTCTGCTGGAGCGCGCTGTCGATCGACGGCGGATCGATGCCGCGGACCTGTGCACCCGCCGCCAGCGGCGGCCCCGGGGCGGCCCCGTCGCGCGGGGGCCCGACCTCGAGGTAGCGGTCGGCCAGGATGCCCCTCGACGAGATGAAGTAGTCGCCGTTGGACGGCACCATCCGGACCAGGTCCTCGTCGATCCGGACCTGCACCATCGCGCCACCGGTGCCGGCGAGGACGTGGTCGGCTGGCAGGCCGTTCGAGTCGATTAGCACGATGCTCTCGACGTGTCCGACCGTGCGGCCGGCGACGATGATCGGAGCGCCCTCGCGCAGCGCGCCGACATGGAAGAAGCCGATGCCGGCGCGGATGCCGCCGCCGAGATCGAGCCGCGGCAGGATCGCGGCCACGAACACCAGGCCGAACACGAGCACCGCGAACATCGCCGCGCCGACCCGAGTCTGGGTGCGCGCGTCGCCGCCGGGGTTCACGTCACTCCTTCCAGAACAGCTTCCACGGGTTGCGCTTGAGATCGCGGATCAGCTCGCGCACGTCGACGTAGACGTCGTCCTTGGCGAGCAACGCGCCGGCCGAGCCCTTGCCCTTGCGCAGGTCGGTGATCATGCCGTCGGTGTTGTCGATCAGGCCGCCCGCCTTCTGCACGGCGGTGGCCGCCTTGTCGGCGACCGCGATCGCGCGCTCGACCCGGGCCTCGGTGACCACGCCGGTGACCCGGCGGGCGTCGGTCATTAGCGCGACCGCCTCGGGCGTCACCTTGTCGATCGCCTGCCGCCCCGAGACCAGCAGCGCGTCGGCGTCCGCGACGGTGCGCTGCACCATCTTGGGGTCGAGGCCCTGGTTGACCTTCGAGAGGGTCTTGGTGGCCTCGGCGGCGAGCCCGCTGGCGTCGCCGATCAGCTTGCCGACCTGCTCGCGGTTGTCCTGCAGCAACTGGTCGACCGTGGCGACCGCGCTGGCGCTGTTGCGCAGCAGGTTCTTGATCGTGTCCTTGTCCTCGACCATGACCTCGGACAGCGACTCGAGCACGTCGTACAGCCGGGACAGCACCAGGTCGGTGCGCGGTGGCTTGACGCCCTCGACCTTGCTGCCGGGTGCCACCGGCGGGTCGGTCCAGTTCCGACCCGGCACGATCTCGAGGTACTGCTCGCCCAGCACGCCGGCCGTGTTGATGAAGAACTCGGCGTCGCGACGGATCGAGTTGCGGGCACGGTCCTCGATCCAGGCCTCGACCCGCACGTAGACGCGGCGACCGGTGTCGGGGTCGAGCTCGCCCCCGAGGAACCGCACGTCCTCGATCTTGCCAACCTTCATGCCGGCGACCTTCACCGGCGCCCCTGGCTGCAGGTTGCCGACGTACTCGTAGTCGACGTGGATCATGAATCCACTCGACAGCGAGAAGTTGCCGAGGATGAACACGAACCCGGCCAGGATCACCGTCGCGACGACGATGAGCAGGCCCACCTTGAACTCCAGGCCGCGCTCCCGCATCGAGCGGCAGGCTAACGCAGTGCGCCGGCGAGCGCCACGGTCGTGGTGCTCCCTCGCGTCGGTTCAGGCGCCCGGGACGGCGTCGACCGCTGCGTCGGCAGCGTCGATCGCAGCCGCGGCATCGATCGCAGCCGCGGCGTCGACGGCGCGAGCGTCGACGGCGGCCGCGTCCACGGTGGCCGCGTCGGCGGCGGCCCCGTCCGGCTCGGCGGCGTCGATCGCCAGGGCGGCGTCGACGCTCAGGTTGCCGGTGCACACCGCCGGATCACGGCCCAGGTCGCACAGCAGCCCCTCGCCACACTCCGATGAGGCCACGCACGCCTCGCCGGCCGCCTTGAGCGTGGCGCTACCGCAGCCGGTCGCGAGCCACAGGCCGACCACGATCACACCCCAGCGCCGGGAGGGAACCATCCCTCGAGGGTAACCCAGGCGGGGCGGCCGCCTGGAAACAACTCACAGCTTGCAGCCGACGTGAGCCCGCCCACGCCGGGCGACGGGCGGCGACCAGCTCCGCGCCGCGGCCGCCCGAGCCGAGCGGGCACCGGCCCCGGCCCCGGCCCGGCTCACGGCGCCGGGCGGATGAAGTCGGCGCCGGCGGTCTCGAAGTTGAGCTCGACCGAGACGCCGTCGACGAAGCGCGGCTTGCCGCTGGCATCGAGCGCCTCGCTGCAGTGCTTGACCACGCCGTTCACGATCTCGTCGCGGACCTCGGTGCCGTCGCCGTCGACGCACAGATCGACCTCCTGGGTCGCCGGGTTGCCGTCGGTGTCGCAGAAGACCTCGCGGCCGTCGCGATCGACGTCGATGTCGGGCATCCGGCAGCCCTCGTACTTGTCCCCGGTCGGGCGCACCGGCAGCACCAGCAGCGGGCCGAGCGCGTTGGCGAAGATCGCGTCCAGCAACGACTGCGCGGGCAGGAGCCCGATCACATCGACGGTGAGGCCGCGGATGGTGTCGGCGGTGCGGCCATCGATCACGCCGCCGAGCCGCCCGTTCCGGACGACCACCCGGTCGCCCTCCATCACGATGTCGCCCTCGATCGTGGTGCCGGTGATCTTGAGAGTCAAGATGATGTCGCTGGTGATCGGGACCGCGACCTGGAACGGCGCTGGCCCCGCCGACAGTCGCTGCACGCCGTCGACCGTCGAGACCGACCCCGAGTCGAACTCGATGGAGGGCGTGCCGTCGGGGTCGAACGAGGCCGGGTCGATCCGGACCTGGTCGGGTGTGCCGTCGTACGGGTTGCACTGGACCGAGGCGCCGCTGGCGTCCTCCTTGCGGTCGGCCACCCCGTCGCAGTCGTTGTCGCGGCCGTCGCCGCAGATCTCGGCGAAGCTGCCGCCGCGGACCATGGCGTTGGTGTCGTCGCAGTCCCCGCCCATCAGGGTGACGGTGTCGCCGTCCATGTCGCCGGTGTTGTCAGCCGACGGCGTCTGGTCGGGGCCGTCGTTCTGCTCGTCGGCAAGGCCGTCGCAATCGTCGTCCTTGCGGTTGCCGGCGACCTCGGCACGACCGCGCGCGGCCAGCGGATCGTGGTCGTCACAGTCGCCCGCGGCGACCGCGGTCTTGCCGCCGTCATCGTCGCCGTCGGTCGTGTAGAGCCCGAGGTACAGCGCGAACTTCACGCAGGCGTCGGCGCCCGCGGTCGGGAAGTCGAACATCTCGATCGGGATCATCAGGCTGAAGTCGTTGAGCGCCTCGGTGATCGCCGAGCCGGCGAACGAACCGACCGCGGCCAGCTTGTTGTCGGGCTCGCCGTCCCCGTCGAGATCGAAGCCGTCGTCGATGCTGCCGATCTCGAGCGCCGAGATCAGCTGCGTGTGCTGGCCCGCGAACGGCTCGATCGCCGCGCCGGCGCACTCGGGCCGCGGTTCGAACAGCGGACCCGGCGCGTCTTCGCCGCATCCGACCACGAGCGCCGCGGCGGCACCCGCACCAACCAACAAGGCAAGGCTTCGCTGCATGAGATCCTCCCGGGCGCGCAGCATAGGCAGGGCCGCGCGCGTGGGTCAACCGGCGCGTCGGTCCGGACCGCACATGCTCGCGGTGGGATCGGTTGCGCACGCGGGGCCGCGGGTGACAATGCGCGCGGTGCCGCGCTCCTCGCTCTGCCGGATGCTCGCGGTGGTCGCCGGCTGCCTCGCCGGTGGCCGCGCGCTCGCGCACGCGCATGTCGCGCCGTCCGAGGACGTCGACAACCGATACCTGAAGCTCACCCCGATGAGCGACCGGGTCCGGATCGCGTACACGATCTACATCGGCCACAAGCCGGGCGCCGCGCTCCGCCGCCACCTCGACCGAGACCGGGACGGCTTGGTCGGCGCCGACGAGGCGCGCGGGTACGGCGACGCGGTCGCGGCGCGGATCCGACCGGCGGTGATGGCCACGGTCGACGGCCGGCCGGCGCCGATCGCGTGGACCGTGGTCGACGTGGGCCTCGGTCAGCCCGAGGTCACCGCGGGCGCGTTCTCGATCGATCTGATCGGCTGGATCTGCACCGGCGGGGGCGAGCACCGGCTGCTGCTGCGCGACACACTCGCCCTCGACCGGCCCGGCGAGAACGAGCTCCGGCTCGAGGAGCTGCCCGGCGTGCGGATCGGCGAGCACCGGCTCGGCGGCGCGCCGATCGAGGGCTTCGAGGCCCGCTGGAATGGCGCCGGCGGACCGCTGGTCACGGGCGGCCTCGACCTGGCCTGGACCGCGGGCGCCGACGCCGTGCGGCCCGCGGACGGCCGCTGCCATGCCACCGGCGGGCACCCGCCGCGCCGCTGGTCGTGGCTTGCGGGCGGTGCCGCGCTCGCGATCGCAGCCGCCCTGATCGCGCGCTGGCGCGCGCGGACCGGTCGCGCCCGAACGACTAGAACTTGAACGGGTAGCTGAAGGTGCCGCCGGTCTGCGTCTTGGCGAAGGTCGCCTTCTGCATCGCGGCCGCCACGCACGAGCCGAGCCCCGGGTCCGGGGTCTCCTTGACGGTGACCGACGAGACCGAGCCGCCCGGCGAGACCTTGACCGACACCTTGACGGTGCCCTTGGCCGACGACTTGGCCGCGCAGCCATCGACCCGGCCGCGCACCTTGCCGACGCCGGCCGAGATGTCCGACTTGGTCAGGTCCTCGGGCAGGTTGGGGTTGGGCGCCGGCGGCTTGCTGCCACCACCGCCGCCACCGCCACCGCCGCCACCCTTGCCGTAGCGGCTGCAGCACGCGGGCGGCTTGTCGGCGAGCAAGCAGGCGACCTCGTCGAGACAGCTGCCGCCAGCGGGCTTGTCGGTGACCGGCTTCTCGACCGCCGGCTTGTTCGGCTTGTCGGGGGTCGGCTTGGTCCGATCGGGCTTGTCGTTCCGGTCGGAGGTCGGCCGGGTCGGCTTGTCGGTCGTCATCGGCTTGTCAGTGGTCACCGGCGGCTTGTCGGAGGCGACCGGTGGGTCGGTGACCGCCACCTGCGTGCCGGTGCCCCCGCCGCCGCCGGTACCGGTGCCAGTCCCCGTGCCGGTACCGTCGCCGGCGCCGCCCGCGGCGGTGTCATCACCAGGCGTGATGCCGCGCGGCTTGTCGGAGTCAGCGCTGGTGCCGGTGCCCGCAGCGGTCGTGGCGGCCGGGGTGCCCTTCTTGAGCATGACCACCACGAGCACGACCGCGATGAGCGCGAGCGCGCCCACCGCCGCGACCAGGATGTACATCATCTTGTTCGAGCCGCGCGATCCCATCCCCATCCCGCCCATCGACGGGATGATCACGGCCGGCTCGCTGAACGCAGCGGTCGAGAACACCGGCAGGTCATCCATCGAGCCGACGTTGCCGCCCGGCTTGGCCGCGCCGGCCTTCTGGCCGGGATGCAGGTAGGCCGACGCCATCGAGCGGATGTCGATGAGGCCCGAGCCTTCGCCGCCGCCCATCTGGGCCGCGCCCATGCTGCTCGACGACGACGCCGCCGACGAGGACGGCGAGGCCGACGCCTTGGGGCTGTCCGACGCGAGCGCCGCGAGGTTGTTGAGCGAGAACAGCACGGAGTTCTCGCCGCGCTGGCCTTTCATGCTGGCGATGCCGCCACCCGCGGGCGCGGCCTTGCCGCTGCTGCTGCCGGCGCCGCCGAACAGGCCGTCGGAGGCGCCTTGCGACTTCGACGCCGACTTGGCGCCGAACAGATCGCCAGCGCCATCGTCGTCGTCGGCCGCCTCGGATGCCTTGGCCGCGTGGGCGGCGAACACGTCGTTCGGATCGCTGCGCGCGGTGCCGCCGTCGTCGCCGTCCTGGTAGTTGGCGGCGCCGAACATGCTCGCGACCGCGTCCTGACCGGACGACGGCTGGGCGGTGGTGGTGGTGCCGCCCGCGACCAGCGACGCGAAGTCCGGCACCTGGGTCAGGGGCAACCAGTCGCTGAACCCCTCGCGCCAGATGTAGGTCTCGCCGTCGATCTCACCAGCGGCGTACCGGGTCTGGACCTCGGCGACGGTGATCGGGCCGACCTGCTCCTGATCGACGACGACGTGCCACACGGCCTCGTCGCCTGGCGGCGCCCCGGCGGGATCTCCATCGTAGCCCCCGTAGTCGTAGACCCGGGTTTCTTTCTGATCGAAGGCCCCGGCCGGCGCGGCCGCCGCGGGCTCCTCGGCCCCAGCAGCGCCGGCGTTGCCGCGCACGACGATGATGTTGCTGCACTTCTTGCAGCGGATCTTGAAGACCTTCCCTTTTACCTTCTCGTCGGCAATCGAGTATTTCGCGGAGCAGGCGTCGCAGACGATCTTCATGGGCGGTTCCCTGGTTCCTCGCTGAGGGTGAGAGCGCGAGGGATATGCCTTGGACCCCCCGGCCCCCGAGCGAGCTTGGCGAAAAATGCTATCACCCGGCGTCTCGCAAACGCCAGTTCCGGCAGCCTCTTAGGGCCGCTCCTCAGGCGGACGGGTCTACGAAAGGATCGCGGAGCGTGATCGTCTCGACCCGATCAGGCCCCACCGACACCAGGTAGAAGGGCACGCCGGCGAGCTTGGAGATGGCGTCGACGTAGCGGCGCGTGGTCACCGGCAGGTCGTCCCACTCGCGCACCTCGCGCAGCGGTCCCCACCCCTCGAACCGGGCGTAGATCGGCTCCGCGCGGGCGATGTCGTCGAGGTCGGTCGGCAGCTCGTCGACCTCCTTGCCGTCGAGCTTGTAGGCGACGCAGGCGGAGACCTCGGGCAGCCCGGCCAGCACGTCGAGCTTGGTAAGCGCGAGGCCGTCCATGCCCGACAGCCGGACGCCCAACCGCAGCGCCGGCAGATCGAGCCAGCCGCAGCGACGGGGCCGGCCGGTGGTCGCGCCGAACTCGCCACCCGCGATGCGCAGCGCGTCGCCGGCCTCGCCGTGCAGCTCGGTCGGGAACGGCCCGCCGCCGACGCGGGTCGCGTAGGCCTTGGTGATGCCGACGACCCGGTCGACCTTGCTCGGCCCGACCCCGGTCGACTGGCAGGCGCCCGCCGCGATCGTCGACGACGACGTGACGAACGGGTAGGTGCCGTGATCGATGTCGAGCAGGCTGCCCTGCGCGCCCTCGAACAGGACGTGGGCGCCCGACGCGACCCGGGCCGCGACGAAGCGACCGGCGTCGCCGATGTACTGGCGCAACTTCTCGCCGGCGGCGACCGCGTCGGCGATCCAGCGGTCGACCTCGCCCTCGGTGGGCGCGTCGCCACCATAGTGACGCATCACCGGGACCAGCTCGTCGAGGTTGGCGAGCACGAGCTCGCGCAGTCGATCAGGCCGGGCGAGATCGCGGATCCGGACGCCGCGCCGGCCGACCTTGGCCTCGTAGGCCGGGCCGATCCCGCGCCGGGTGGTGCCGATCGCGCCCTTGCGGTCCTCGCGCAGGTTCTCGATCCGGCGGTGGTACGGCAGGATCACGTGGGCGTCCTGGCCGACCAGCAGCTCGCCCTGCTGGAGCAGACCGCGCGCCTGCAGCGCCTCGATCTCCTCGAGCAGCGTCTGCGGGTCGATCACCATGCCGTCGCCGAGCACGCAGGGCTTGCCGGGGTGACAGACCCCCGACGGCACCAGGTGGGTGACGATCTTCTGACCAGCGATCACCAGCGTGTGGCCGGCGTTGGCGCCACCGCCGTACCGCACCACGACTTCCGCCGCCTCGGAATAGAGGTCGACGACCTTGCCCTTGCCTTCATCGCCCCACTGGGCGCCGACGACGATCACGACGGACATCCGTGCCTCCGGGTTATGCGAAGAGTGCCCGAAGGAGCGCGGCGTCGCCATGCGAGGCGGCCGCGATCGCGGCGCTGGCGACGGCGATGGGATCGCCTCCATCCACGGCGTAGGCTGAGGCCGCGTCGACCGCGAGCACGTGGGTCCAGCCGACCTCGCCGGCGTAGCGCCGGCGCTCGGTCGGGTCACCGCCGACCAGATCGACCGCGGCGCGCAGGCCGGTGGCGCGCAGGGCCTGGGCGATCCGGCCTGCGGCCTCGCGATCAGCGCCGATCACCAGCACGCCGGGGGTTGGCGCCGGCGCCGACACCTGGGCCGCGCGCTGGGCCTGGGCGATCGCCTCGATGTCGACCGCGAAGCCGACCGCGCGCGCGGCCCGCCCGTAGCGCCCGACCAGCGTGTCGTACCGCCCGCCGCGCAGCACGGCGTCGCCGGCGCCGCGCGCGTAGCCGGCGAAGCGGAGGCCGGTGTAGTACTCGAAGCCGCGCAGCTCGCCGAGATCGGCGGTGAAGCGGGCCTCGGGCGCGAGCCGGCGCGCGCTGGCCACCGCCCGCTCGAGCTCGCCGAGCGCGGTCGCGACCGAGTCGGGCCACGGCAGGGCCTTCGCGCGCGCGAGCACCTCGTCGACCGGCCCCCACAGATCGCACAGCGCGACCGCCAGCTTGGCCAGCCCGTTCATTGCCGGCAAGGCCGCCGCGCGGGCGACCTGGGCCTTGTCCTTCTTGCCGAGCGCCAGCGCCAGCGCCGCGCGCGCCGCCGGATCGTCGATCGCCTCGAGCACCGCGCGGGCCGGCGCGACGTGGCCGACGTCGAGCTGCGCCGGCAGGCCGATGGTCGCCAGCGCGGCCGCCGCGACCGCGAGCGCCTCGGCGTCGGCGTCGGGCCCGCCGGCGCCGGCTCCGATCAGCTCGACCCCGGCCTGCAGGATCTCGCGCTGCGCGAGCGGGCCGCGGCTCGGGCTGGTCAGGCGGTTGACCGCGCCCTCGTAGCAGAGGCGCAGGGGGCCCTCGATGTCGGCGAGCCGGGTCGCGGCGATGCGCGCGACCTGCGGCGTGAAGTCGGGTCGCAGCGCGACGACCTCACCCGAGCCCGGCTCGACGAAGCGGAGCGCGGCGGCCCGGGCATCGGCGCCGAGGCCGCGCTCGAGGACGTCGGCGCACTCGAACACCGGCGTGATCAGCCGCTCGTACCCCCAGGCGGCGAACGCCTCGAGCAGGCGCTCGGCGATCGCGCGGCGGCGCGCGGCGGCGCGCGGCAGGAAGTCACGCACGCCCTGGGGCAGGCGGACCGGGCTCGAGTCGTTCGTCATCATGGGACTCCCAGGCTCAGATCGGAGTGGGGACCCCGACGAAGTGGACCGACAGCGACGGGAACTGCATGCGCAGCTCGTCGGCGACCCGCTGCGGGCCGTAGACCTCGGTGGCGTAATGGCCAGCCGCGACCAGCGTGATCTGCAGCTCGCGCGCGAGCTCGGCCGATCGTTCGGCGAGCTCGCCGGTGAGATAGAGGTCGCAGCCGGCCAGCGCGGCGTCCTCGACCAGATCGCCGGCGGCGCCGGTGCACAGGCCGACCTTGCGCACGGTGTCGGGTCCGTACGGGAACACGAACGGCGCGGCGCGGGTGCCGAGCACGCCGGCGGTGATGCGCGCGATCGCCTCGTCGCGCGGCAGCGGCTGCGGCCAGGTCCCGGCCAACCCGAGCGCGATGCCGCGGACGTCGCCGAACGCCTCGCGCCCGGCGAGGGTCAGCCCGATCGCGTCGGCGAGGCCGGTGTTGTTGCCGAGCCGCGCGTGCTTGTCCATCGGCAGGTGATAACCGGCAAGCGAGACGTCGTTGGCGAGCAGCTGGCGCAGGCGGCGCGCGACCGGGCCGGTGACCCGCGCGATGCCGCCGCCCCACAGCAGCCCGTGGTGGACGACGATCAGGTCGGCGCCCAGCTCGATCGCGCGGTCGAACAGCGCCTGGTTGGCCGAGACGCCGGTGACGATGGTGTCGACCTCGGGCGCGCCCTCGACCTGCAGGCCATTGAGCCCGAAGTCCTTGAACCGGCTGATCTCGAAGGTGGTGTCGAGATACGCAACGACGTCGCGGAGATGCACCGGCATGGCGTCGCTCGCGGTATAGGCGGGTCGACGCGGAGAGTCAACGCCCCCCGCCCCTGCCGGGCGCGCCCGTTACCGGGCGGCGGGCTGCGCCCGCGGGGTCCTTGCGCTGCGCGATACAACGCCCCCGCCCCTGCCGGGCGCGCCCGTCACCGGGCGGCCCTGCCCTTGATCCACCCCGCAAGCGCAAGCCCACCGGCACCGGCGTCACGTGGTAAACGACCGCATGGCCCCGCTGAAGAAGCCCGCTCACCCGCCCCAGTCCGACGAGGCGCGCACGTTGTCCGGGCTCCCGCTCAAGACCGCCTACGGGCCTGCCGACCTGGAGGAGCGTGGCTGGTCGTACGAGAAGTCCCTGGGTGATCCGGGTCAGTTCCCGTACACCCGCGGGCCGCACGCCACGATGTACCGGGGCAAGCCGTGGACCATGCGCATGTTCGCCGGCTTCGGTTCACCCGAAGACACCAACCAGCGCTTCAAGTTCCTGCTGGCCAACGGCCAGACCGGCCTGTCGACCGCCTTCGACATGCCGACGCTGATGGGCTACGACCCCGACCACCCGCGCTCGCTCGGCGAGGTCGGCCGCGAGGGCGTGAGCGTCGCCACGCTCGGCGACATGCGGCGGCTGTTCGCCGACATCCCGCTCGATCAGGTGTCGACGTCGATGACGATCAACGCGCCGGCCGCGGTGCTGCTCGCGCTCTACGTCGCGGTCGCCGAGGAGCAGGGGGTGTCGCCCGACAAGCTGCGCGGCACCCTCCAGAACGACATGCTGAAGGAGTTCATCGCGCAGAAGGAGTGGATCAGCCCCATCCGCGGCCACATGCGCGTCATCCGCGACATGCTCGGCTGGTGCACCACGTCGATGCCGCAGTGGAACACGATCTCGATCAGCGGCTATCATATCCGTGAGGCGGGGGCGACCGCGGTCCAGGAGCTCGCGTTCACGCTCGCCGACGGCATCGGCTACCTCCAGCTCGGCGTCGAGGCCGGGCTCGCGGTCGACGACTTCGCGCCGCGGTTGTCGTTCTTCTGGGACGTCCACAACGACTTCTTCGAGGAGGTCGCCAAGTTCCGCGCCGGCCGGCGCATGTGGGCCAAGATCGTGCGCGAGCGGTTCGGCGCGACCCAGCCGCGGTCGTGGATCCTGCGCACCCACGCCCAGACCGCCGGCGTGTCGCTGATGGCGCAGCAGCCGCTCAACAACGTCGTGCGCACGACGTTGCAGGGCCTCGCGGCGGTGCTCGGCGGCACGCAGTCATTGCACACCAACAGCTACGACGAGACCTACGCGCTGCCGACCGAGGACGCCGCCGAGCTCGCGCTGCGCACCCAGCAGGTGATCTACGAGGAGAGTGGTGTCGCGGCGGTCGCCGATCCGCTGGCGGGTAGCTACTTCGTCGAGACCCTGACCGATCAGGTCGAGGCAGCGGCGTGGGAGTACATCCACAAGATCGACGCGATGGGCGGCATCGTGCGCGCCGTCGAGGAGGGCTTCCCGCAGCGCGAGATCTCGCGCTCCGCGTTCGAGTTCCAGCGCGAGGTCGACAGCAAGCGCCGCGCGATCGTCGGCGTGAACAAGTACCAGACGCCCGGCGACGACGATCACATCCCGACGTTGAAGATCGAGCACGCGGTCGAGTCGGGCCAGATCGAGAAGATCAAGCAGCTGCGTGGCAAGCGAGACGCCGCGGTGGTCGAGCGCTCGCTCGCCGCCGTCCGCGCCGCGCTCAAGGACGACACCCAGAACGTCATGCCGCCGATCTTCGAGGCCGTCAAGAACTACGTCACGCTCGGCGAGATCTGCGACCTGTTCCGCGCCGAGCTGGGCGAGTACCGCGACCCCGCCTACCTGTAGCTACTTCGAGCGCGTGGACTGCTTCGCCGCCGGCTGCTTCCCCGCCGGCTGCTTCCCCGCCGGCTGCTTCCCCGCCGATTTCCCGCCGGCGTCGTGAGGCGCCGCGGCTGGATCCGCGGACCCCGCTGACCCTTGCTCGTCCGGCGGCTCGCCGGCATCCGCAGCGATCGCGAGCGGCGGATCCCCGGGCCGCGCGCAGCGGATCTTGGAGAGCCAGTCGATCGCCTTCGTCCGGTCGGTGTCGAACAACACCACCACGATCGCGAAGACCGCCTGCTTGTCTCCGTCGCATCGCCACAGGCTCGTGACGACGCCATTGCGAGTCCCATCTTCGTTCTTCATCGAGCCCTGTTCGAACGAGCGGGAAGCCGACCCGACGCTCCGCACGGCGCGGCCGTCGCGGTCCATCGTGACGTTCGCGCCCGCGCCCAGCAGGTTCGGCAGCAGCTTGGTCATCAGCTCCATGCTCTCGCTGTCCGCGGACGTGGTGTCGAAGATCGCGATGAGCTCGCCGTTCGTGATCGAGAACTGGCTGCGGTCCTGGTCGACATACCGGAAGCCGGCCAGCGTCGTGGGATCGTCGACCCCGATCGGCGTGGTCGAGCCGAGCTGCTTCTCGTCGGCGGCGACCGGGGTGCACGCGAACGACCCCAGCATCCGGTCGCGCAGCTTCTCGAACGAGGCGCCGCCCACGATGCCGATCATCACGCTGCGCCCACCGCACACGACGTTGGTGAACGAGAAACGCGCGATCCCGCCGATGTTGCCTTCGACCTGCACGGCCTGCTGACCGCCGATCGTCGGGGAGCGAGCAGGGTCGAGCTCGACGTCCTCACCCTTCGCCGCCGTCTCCATCAGCGCCTTGACCGTCATGTTCAGTCCGGCCGGGTCGAGCGTCCCGCCCTCACTCCACGAGACGCTGATGCCGAGCATCCCCTGATCCGCCTGGATCTCGTCGTCGCGATAGCTGAGCTCGGGCTTCACCTCCACGAACGCCGGCACGTCGAGCGAGAACCCCGGCAGCTGCCGCTTGTGGAGCTCGTGCTCCCGAGGGCTGCAGGACGTCAGGGCCGCGACCGCCAGGAACCCACACCAGATGCGCATGGCGCACGATAGCGCAGGGCCCGGTAAGCTGGTGGAATCTCGAGCGGTCGGTAAAACCAGCGAACGGATGGGCATCCGTGAGGTTTGCGCGAACACCGCCGTCTCTATCGGGCAGGACCGGCTTACAAAGGAGATCAGGTGCTCGTGGCGGATGAGGAGGAGCTCGAGACGTTGGTGGTCGCGGCAGCGGCCCGGGACGAATCGGCGTGGCAACGGCTGTGGTCGGCGACCGAGCCCCAGCTGCTGCGGATCGTGGCCCAGCCGCGGTTCCTCGGCCGGCTCGGCCAGCGCGAGGACGATCGCCGCAACATCGTGGTCGCGGTGATGGCCCGCTTGCGCGCCGACCACTTCAAGCGGCTCGCCATGTACCTCGAGGCGCGCGCGACGAATCCGCGGCTGCGCTTCATGAGCTGGCTGCGCGTCGTCGCGAAGCGGGTCGGCATCGATTACCTGCGCGCGCATCCCGACTACGTACGCCGGCACGAGCCGGATGCGAGCCGGCCCGGCGTGTGGATCGATCCAGCGACGCTGCCGCCGGCGAGCCAGCTGCGAGGCGAACGTCCGCCGGTGACCGATCGCGGGACCGCCCGGACGATGCTGCAGTTCGCGGCCGACGCGATCCCCGATGACCAGCGCCGCGCGCTCGAGCTGTGGACCCAGAGCGAGAGCTTCGAGGACATCGCACGCACGCTTGGCTTATCGACCGGGCAGCAGGCGGAGCGCATGGTGCGTGCGGCGATCGAGCGGTTGCGCCGGCGGTTTCGCGAGGTTGATGTGGATCGCCCGGCGTGACCGAGCCGGTGGCGTCGGCGGGTTCCAGCTGTCCCGACCTCGACGACCTCGAAGCGTCTCCGCTCACCGCGAGCGTGCTCCAGCATGTCGCTTGCTGCTTCGCGTGCCGGATCGTCGTCGACGTGTTCGAGCAGCGAGCGGACCTCGACGAGTGTCCGCGATTCGATGCCCTGCTCGCCGCACGCCGCGACGGGACCCTCAACAGCGCGGGCAAGAACCTGCTCGATCGTCATCTCGCGAGCTGCGCGAGCTGCCGGTTCGTGGCCGAGACGCTGTCACCTACCCAGGACGCGTTCGGGGATCACGCGACGCTGCCGAAGGTCGATCCGGCCTGGTACGAGCTCGGGCTCGAGGTGGGACGCGGTGGAATGGGCCGCGTGATCGCGGCGCGCGACCTCCGCGTCGGCCGTCCGATCGCGGTCAAGGAGCTGCTAGGGCGCTCGCCACAGCTCGCGGCGCGGTTCGAGCGCGAGGCCCGGGTCACCGCCCGGCTGCAGCATCCGGGCATCGTGCCGATCTACGAGATCGGCCGGTGGCCCGATGGCACGCCGTTCTACACGATGCGCATGGTCGACGGCGGGACGCTCCGCACCGCGATCGAGCGCGCCACCGGCCTCCCCGCGCGCCTGGCGTTGCTGCCGGCCGTCATCGCGGCGTCGGAGGCGATCGCGTTCGCGCACGGCCAGCGGGTGATCCATCGCGATCTCACGCCGTCGAACATCCTCGTCGGTGCGTACGGCGAGACGGTCGTGATCGACTGGGGGCTCGCGAAGGATCTGTCGCAAGGCATCGTCGGTGACGAGCCTCCCGCCGATCCGTATCGCACGAGTGCCGCGACACCCGATGGGCTCACGAATGCCGGCGCCGTGATCGGCACGCTCGCGTACATGCCACCCGAGCAGGCGAACGCGACCGACGTCGACGAGCGCGCCGATGTCTATGCGCTGGGCGCCATCCTCTATCACCTGCTCGCGGGCGCGCCGGCGTATCGCGCGAGCTCGGTCGACGAGCTGCTGGAGGCGATCAAGGCCGGCGGTCCGCCGAGCATCGACCGGGTCGCACCGACGACGCCGCGCGATCTCGTGAGCATCGTGACCAAGGCGATGGCGCGCGACCCCGAGGCGCGGTACCCGAGCGCACGCGAGCTCGCCGACGAGCTGAAGCGGTTCCAGACCGGCCGCATGGTCGAGGCGCACTCGTACTCGCGCTACGAGCTGGTCCGCCGGTTCGTCAAGCGCAACCGCGGCGCGGTGACGGTCGCGGCGCTCGCCACGGTCGTGCTCGGCAGCGCGGGAGCCGCGGCGATCGAACGCATCGTGCGGTCGGGAGCCGAGGCGCGAGAGACCGTGCTGGAGCTCACGCTCGAGAAAGGCCGCGTCGAGCTGCTCGCCGGCAACGGCCTCCGTGCGCTGGCGTATCTCCACGAGGCGAACGAGCGCGGCGCGCGCGGCCCGATGCTCGACTTCCTGCTCCGCAGTGCGCTGCTCGGGCTCGGCGACTCCGAGCGGACGCTCGACTGTGGGGCACAGGTCCGGCACGTCGAGTTCGCCCCGCTCGATCCTGCGACGCCTGCGACGTCAGCGAGGCCAGCGACCATGGCCGTCGCGTGTCACGACCTCGCGAAGGTGTGGCGGGTCGCCGACGGCACGCTCGTCGCGAGCCTCGGGGTCGGCGGGTCGGCATCCGGCGAGGCGCTGCTCTACCCCGGCGGCTTCGACATGCTGGCCTACTCGCACGACGGCGAGACGCTCGCGACGTGGGGCCAGGAAGGCGTCGCGCGGCTGTGGGACGCGAGGACCGGCGCGCTGAAGACGACCTACAAGCACGGCGCGCGCATCACGTTCACCACGTTCACGCCGAACGATGATCGGATCGCCACGGCGGGCGATGACGGCTTCGTGCGGATCTGGGATGCGAGCACGCCGACCCCGCTGCGCGCGATCGAGGCTGCCGCGATCGGCCCGCGCAGCGTCTACGGAGTGCTCAGCAAGGATGGCACGCGCGTGTACACGATGACGCTGCTTGGCCGCGGCCGCGCGTGGAGCGTCGAGACCGGCGAGGAGCTCGGCTCGTTCGATCATGGTGGGGTCGTGTTCGGGGGCCAGGCCTCGCCAGATGGCAAGCACGTGCTGTCGTGCGGGCTCGACGGCACCACCCGGCTGTGGGACGTCACGACCGGCACGCTGCAGTTCACGCTCTCGGGTCACACGAGCCTCGTCGTGAAGTGCGTGTTCAGCAGCGACAGCGCGCTCGCGCTGACGACGGGGTATGACGGGATGGCGAAGGTCTGGGACGTGGCCACGGGCCGGCTCATCACGCCGGTGAGCCACGGTGACATCGTGGTGAACGGGAGCTTCGCGGCCGACACCGCGCGGTTCGTCACGATCGGCATCGGTGGCGGCATCAAGATCTGGGACACCCGCTCGGGCGCGCTGCTCGCGAGCCACGACGCCGTGCGGGGCAGCGACGCGCAGTTCTCGCCCGACGGCCAGCACCTCGTCGGCTTGCGTGGCGACTTCCGCGTCCAGGTCTGGGGAACGACGTCGAGCCGGATCGGGTCGGTGCGGGCCGCCGCGGGCGCCAGCGTCCTCGGCGTGACCGACGATGGCCGCGGCGTCATGGTCACGGCGGGCGGCAGCGTGAACCTGCGGGACCCGACCGCCCCGGCCTACCAGATCAGCGGCTTGTGGCCTCCGATCGCCACGAGCACGCAGCGGATCGCGGCGCTGAACGCGACCGGAGTGGTGGTCCACGACCCGACGACGCGCACGACCTTCGCGCTCCCGCTCGCGGTCAGCCCGGCACCCTCGGCGCTGCACCTGTCCGGCGATGGGCGGCGACTCGCGGTGATGCGAGAGCCCGGTGCGCCCGAGATCTGGGACGTCGAGACCGCCACCCGGCTCGCCGCACTCGACGGCGCGACGCACGCGCTCCTGAGCCACGACGGCCGGCGCGCGGTCGGCTGGCGTGGTCCAGGCTCGCCCGCGGTGATCTGGGACCTCGACGATCCTGCGCGCCGCGTCACGATCCCGAGCGCCGGTCGGCCGGTTGGCTTCTCGCGGGACGGCACGCGGCTCGCGCTCGTCCAGCACGGCCCGACGGGCGAAGTCTCGTTGTGGAACGCGAGCTGGGGGACGCCGGTGTTCGTGCAGCGCGACGTCAACGTGGTGCCCTCGTTCGATCCGACCGGCCGCTGGCTGACCACGATCGGCAGCATCGATCGCGTCGTCACGGTGCGAGACACCCGCGATGGCACGATCGAGAGCTCGTTCGTCGGCGAGCAACTCCTGGCCGCGCAGGTCAACGGCGATGCGAGCCTGGTCGTGGGGATCGGAGACTACGGGCGGACGGTGCTCGTGATGAGCGCGATCGATGGGCGCATCCTCGCGCGCTGGCCGATCGAGCAGGCTAACCCGGTCGTGACCGAGACCGGCTTCGCCCCGCCGAGCGCCTCGGCGTGGTGGACACCTGACTCCACTGGAATCGTCAGTCGGGCCACCAGCGTGACCTTGTGGAGCGCGAGCAGCGCGCCCAGTACCGACGAGCTTCGCCAGCGCGTGCGCAAGAACGTGCGGTGGAACGTGGTCAACGGCCAGCTGCAGTTGATCCAGAACGCACGGCTGTCGGGTCGGGTTACCCGCAAGGGTGAGCCGATCCGCGACGCCGTCGTCCGGATCGATATCCGCACCTCATCGGACGTCGGCACCTCCGCGATCAACTGGCAGACGATGAAGGCGAAGTTCTCGCGGGTCGAGCAGTCGCCCGCGGCCAATGGCAGCTTCGTGTTCGAGGACCTCGTATTCGGCGAGTACGCGCTGAGCGTCACCGCGTCGGGGGTGACGAAGACGTTCGACGTTCACGTCGGCCCCGACGAGAACCCGCTCGAGCTCGAGGTCGACCCGGTTCACTGAGCGGGCGGCGCGCGCCGGCCCTCCGCGATGCTCGCGATCGCCATGATCGTCAGCCCCATCGTCGCGAGCAGACACGTGCGCACGCGATTGATCATCGTGAACTCGAGCCCGGCCGCCGGTGACGAGCCCAGCACGCCGTACAGCATGTAGTTCCCGCCATCCGCGAGCCCGAGCCCGAGCGGGATGACGTTCGACATCCAGTTCACCAGCATCCCGATCGACAGCATGCCGATCACGAGCGACGGCGTGAGCGGCACGTTCGCCGCGTGGAGGATGACGATCGTTCCCGTCCAGTTGAGGAGCCGCGACGCGACGACGAAGACCAGCGCGCGGCGGGTCGCGGCATCGCCGAACCGCCGGAGGTTCGTGTCGATGCCGGTGATGCGAAGCTCCCATCGCGCGGCGCGGTCGTGCGACAGCAGCCGGATCCGGGTCAGGCCATGGATCACGGTCGCGAGCGCGCCCCGCCGCGCCAGCACCACCAGCCCGATCGCGACGCCGAGCAGCAGCGCGG
>JBKJLC010000063.1:0-25654 GCA_046597055.1 Kofleriaceae bacterium
GCCAACACGCAGCACCAGATCCCGCTGCCGCTGCAGGATCGCCTCGAGATCATCGAGCTGCCTGGCTACACCGAGTGGGAGAAGGTCGCGATCGCGAAGCAGTACCTGCTACCCAAGCAGCGCGAGGCCAACGGCATCAAGGATCTCGCGGTGCGCTGGGAGGACGACGCGCTGTCGACCGTGATCCATCGCTACACCAAGGAGGCGGGGGTGCGCTCGCTCGAGCGCGAGATCGCCACGGTCAGCCGCAAGATCGCCAAGGACTGGCTGGCTGGCGGCAAGCCGGTCGACGCGACCTACGACATCACGCCCGCGACGCTGCCGACCTATCTCGGCGTCGAGAAGTACCGCGAGAACAAGCGCGAGCAGGGCGACGAGATCGGCCTCTGCAACGGCCTGGCGGTGACCATCTTCGGCGGCGACCTGCTGCCGACCGAGGTCACGGTGGTGCCCGGCAAGGGCAAGCTGACGCTGACCGGCAAGCTCGGCGCCGTCATGCAGGAGAGCGCGCAGGCGGCGATGAGCTACATCCGCTCGCGCTCGGAGAGCTTCGGCCTCGCGCGCGATTTCCAGACCAAGGTCGACATCCACGTCCACTTCCCCGAGGGCGCGATCCCGAAGGACGGTCCCAGCGCGGGCATCACGATGGCGACCGCGATGGCGTCAGCGCTGATGCGGGTCGCGGTCCGCCAGAACATCGCGATGACCGGCGAGGTCACGCTGCGTGGCCGCGTGCTGCCGATCGGCGGCCTCAAGGAGAAGATCCTGGCCGCGCACCGCGCCGGCATCACGACGGTGGTGATCCCCGAGGAGAACCACAAGGACCTCAAGGACATCCCCCAGGCGGTGCTCGATCAGCTGACGATCGTGCCGGTCAAGCACATGGACGAGGTCCTGCGGGTCGCGCTGGCGGTGGTGAATCCCGACGAGTTCCTGCGCGAGCCGTCGATGGTCGTCGACTGGCGGGTCGTCGAGGCGCTGCCGCCGAGCGACCCGTCCGCGGCGCACTGACCCGCGACTCGAGAGGTGTCGATCAGGCGAGGTCGAACAGCAGGATCTCGGCGCCCGTGCCGGTGACGGTCAGCCGGCCCGGGTCGCTGGTGGAGACCGCGTCGCCGGCGCCGAGCGGGACGCCGTTCACCTCGGCGGTGCCGCGCGCGACGTGGATCCAGGCGTGGCGGCCGGGCGCGAGCGTGTGGGTCGCGCGCTGGCCGTGCTCGAACGTGCCGATGTGGAGGCGGGCGTCCTGGTGGATGGTGATCGCGCCGTCGGCACCGTCGGGGGCCACGACCAAGCGAAGCCGGCCGGCTCGCTCCTCGGCGGGAAAGGCCTTCTGTTCGTAGCCTGGCGCGTGGCCGGTGCGGTCGGGAACGATCCAGATCTGCAGGAAGTGCACGGGCTGCTTCGGCGACGGGTTCATCTCGCTGTGGCGGACGCCGGTGCCGGCGGTCATGCGCTGGACCTCGCCGGGGCGGATCACCGCGCCGGTGCCGAGCGAGTCCTTGTGGCCGAGCTCGCCGTCGAGGACATAGGAGATGATCTCCATGTCGCGATGGGCATGGGTGCCGAAGCCACGGCCGGGCGCCACGGTGTCGTCGTTGATGACGCGCAGCGCGCGAAAGCCCATGTGGGCCGGATCGTGGTAGTCGGCGAACGAGAAGGTGTGGTGGCTGTTCAGCCAGCCGTGATCGGCGTGACCGCGCTCGCTGGCGCGCCGGATGGCGAGACGGGGTTGCGATGCGTGTGCTTGGGTGCCCATGGCGTCCTCCTGAGCGGCAAGGGTAGGGCTGCCGCGGAGGACCGTCAGCGGTCGCTTTCGCAACAATCCGTCTCGCGGTACCAGCGCCGCCTCGCGTCGCGGGGCTCAGGCCGGGACGAACAGCAGCGCCGACAGCGGCGGCAGGGTCAGCACCAGCGAGTACGGGCGGCCGTGGGCGCCGGCGGGGGTGGCGTCGGTGCCGCCGGCGTTGCCCATGCCGCTGCCGCCGAGGGCCTCGGCATCGGTGTTGAGCACCTCGCGCCAGTGGCCGGGCCGACCGACGCCGAGCCGGTAGTTGTGGCGCGGGATCGGCGTGAAGTTGAAGACGCACAGCGCGACCTCGCCGCGATCGCCGCGCCGCTCGAAGGCGAGCACGCTGTTGGCTGCGTCGTCGGCGTCGACCCAGGCGAAGCCGGCGGGATCGCAGTCGTACCGGTGCAGCGCCGGCAACGCGCGATAGAGCCGGTTGAGCTCGCCCAGCGTGAGGGCGATCTGGGCGTGTCCAGGATCGTCGAGCAGGTGCCAGTCGAGGCTCGCCTCGTGGTTCCACTCGAGGTACTGGCCGAGCTCGCCGCCCATGAAGAGCAGCTTCTTGCCGGGCACCATCCACTGGTAGGCGTAGAGCAGGCGCAGGTTCGCGCGCTGCTGCCAGGGATCGCCCGGCATCTTCGCGATGAGCGACTTCTTGCCGTGGACCACCTCGTCGTGGGAGAGCGCCGCGACGAAGTTCTCGTGGAACTGGTAGATGCCGCGGAACGTGAGCTTGGCGTGATGGAAGCTGCGGTGGACCGGATCGTGGGCCAGGTACGACAGCGTGTCGTGCATCCAGCCCATGTCCCACTTGTAGCCGAAGCCGAGGCCGCCAACGTAGACCGGCCGGGACACGCCCGGCCACGCGGTCGACTCCTCGGCGATGGTGTGGACGCCCTGCGCCTCGCGATAGATGGCGAGGTTCATCGCGCGCAGGAACTCGACCGCCTCGAGGTTCTCGCGGCCGCCGTGGGGGTTGGGGATCCACGCGCCGTCCTTGCGGCCGTAGTCGAGGTAGAGCATCGACGCGACCGCGTCGACCCGCAGGCCGTCGGCGTGGAAGCGCTCGAGCCAGCAGGTGGCGCTCGACAGGAGGAAGCTGCGGACCTCGTGGCGGCCGTAGTTGAAGATCGCGCTGCCCCAGTCGGGGTGGATGCCCTGGCGCGGGTCGGCGTGTTCGTAGAGGTGGCTGCCGTCGAAGTCCCACAGGCCGTGCGGGTCGTCGGGGAAGTGCGAGGGTACCCAGTCGAGGATCACGCCGACGCCCCGCTGGTGCAGGTGGTCGATCATGAACATCAGATCTTCGGGCCGGCCCCAGCGCGAGGTCGGCGCGAAGAAGCCGGTGCACTGGTAGCCCCACGAGCCGTAGAACGGGTGCTCCATCACCGGCATCAGCTCGACGTGCGTGAAGCCGAGCCGCGCGCAGTGATCGGCGAGCAGCGGCGCCAGCTCGCGATAGGTCAGCGAGCGGTTGCCCTCGCCGGGGACCCGCCGCCACGAGCCCAGGTGGACCTCGTAGATCGACATCGGTGCGTTCAGCGCCATCCGATCGCCGCGGGTCGCCATCCACGAGCCGTCGCCCCAGCTGTGGTCGCCGTCCCAGACCACCGACGCGGTCGCCGGCGCCACCTCGTGCCAGAACCCGTAGGGGTCGGCCTTCTCCAGGCACTTGCCGCCGCCGCGCGGCTGGATCGCGTACTTGTAGCGTTGGCCCGCGCCGACGCCGGAGAGGAAGCCCTCCCACACCCCGCTGGCGCCGCGCGCCACCAGCGCGGCCGGCTTCCAGTGGTTCCAGTCGCCGATCACGCCGACCGTGTCGGCGCCCGGGGCCCACACCGCGAAGTAGGTGCCGGTCGCCCCGCCGTGCTTGATCACGTGGGCGCCGAGGTGATCGTGCAGGCGCGGGTGGGTGCCTTCGTTGAACAGGTGGAGGTCGAGCTCGCCGAGCAGGGTCGGTCGACCGTCGGGCAGCCGGTGGATCTCGGGTGCGCGGACCGCCTTGGTCGGCGGGGTCATCGCGCGCCCTCGCGCGGCGTCCCCAGGATGTCGATCAGCCCGCGCAGCGGGATCGGCAGCCACGCCGGCCGGTTGTTGAGCTCGTAGCCGATCTCGTAGACGCACTTGTCGATCAGGTAGAAGTCGAGCAGCAGCATCCGGTCCTCGCGCCGCGCGGTCACCAGGCCGCCCGCGGTCTCCAGGTACGCGCCGAGGTACGCCGCGCCGACCCAGGTCAGCCACGCCTGCACCCACGGCCGCAGCCCGCTCTCGTCCTGCGCACGCAGGCGACCCGAGCGCAGGCATGACTCGGTCGCGTACGCGAACGAGCGCAGCATGCCGGCGACGTCCCGCAGCGGGTTGCGCTTGTAGCGGCGCTCGGACAGCCGCCGCGCCGGCTCGCCCTCGAAGTCGATGATGACGAAGTCGTCACCGGTGCGCAGCACCTGCCCGAGGTGCAGGTCGCCGTGGGGTCGGATCCGCAGGGCGTCGAGCGGGCGCTCGAGGATCGCGCGGAGCCGGTCCTCGATCTGCGCGCGGGCGCCGAGCGCGGCGGTGACGTCGGCCTGCGCCTCGTCCGGCAGGCTGGTCTGGCGGCGGGCCAGGGTGGCGAAGGTCCGGACCGCCAGCGCCCGCGCGCCCTGGAACAGCGACTGCTGGTGCATGGTCGTGAAGCGCTCGGGCACGAACGCGGCGTCGGTGCCCGCCGCGAGCGCGAGGTGGACCGCGCCGGTCCGCTGGCCGAGCTGGCGGGCGTGGCGCAGGTGGTGGCCGATGACCGCGGTCACCTCCGGCGGTGGCTCGACCCCGACCAGGTCGATCAGGTGCCCGGCCGGCGGCGCCGGCAGGGGCGTGCCCTCGGCCAGCACCCGGACCAGCGCGACCTCGAGCTCGGACAGCACCAGATCCCACGCGGTGCCCTGGTTGGGCACGAACTCGTGGACGATCGCGACCGTGGACGGATCGCCCTGATCGGGGCGGTAGGTGACGGCGCCGAGGACGCGCGGCACCAGGACGTCGCCGCGGCCGCTCAGGTACTGGCCGATCTCGAGCTCGGCGTTGATGCCCTGCTCGAGGTGGCGGAACACCTTCACCAGCACGCGGTCGCCGAAGGCGACGGTGGTGTTGGTCTGCTCGAGCTCGAGGATGCGCGGCGCGGGATCGACCTCGCCGAGATGCGCGCCCAGCGGTGGCTCGGCGCTGCACTGGAGCCGGCCGTTGAGGCCGACCAGCGCGGTGCCGCCGCGGACGCCGCCCAGCAGCGCGCTGGCCGCGTCGCCGGTCGCGAGCGCGTCGTAGAGCAGCCCCCGCGCCGGCTCGACCCCGGTGACGTCGACCGCGGCGATCAGCACCTGCGGCAGCCGGTGCTCGAGATCGACCGCCGGCTCGCCCTGGGCGAAGCCGACCACGATCAGATACTGCTCGGGCTCGCCGTCGGCGTAGTCGATCTGGAACAGCAGGCACAGGTTGCGGCCGTGGGCGGTCGGCAGCTCGATCTCGTCGCAGATGCGGGCGCCGGTGCGGACCCGCGCCTTGCCTCGGTACCAGCGCCGGGTCGCCGCGTGATCGGCGAGCGCGCGCGCCAGCGGCCCGGGATGCGCGGTGATCGAGGTCCAGCCGGTCTCGGCGGCCAGGGTCGGTCGCATCAGGGCGGCTGGCGCGGGCGCCTCGAGCTGGAACCACAGGAACATGTGGGGCCCGAAGGTCAGGCCATAGGGACGGTCGGTGATCACCGGAAACCGCGTGCGTCCGAACATCTCGATCGGCGTCTTGCCGTGGTGAGCGGCCAGATCGAGCTCGACGTGCTGCGGGTACCGCGACAGGTTCGCGACCACCAGGACCTGGTCGTCGCCGTGGCGGCGGACGAACGCGAGCACGCGCGGGTTGTCGGGCTCGAGGAACTCGAGGGTGCCGGCGCCGAACACCCGGTGCTCCTTGCGCAGCGCGATCAGGCGCTTGGTCCACCACAGCAGCGACGACGGGTTACCCTGCTGGGCCTCCACGTTGTTGGCCTCGTAGTGGTACTCGGGATCGACGATCACCGGCAGGTAGAGCTGGTGCGGGTTGGCCCGCGAGAACCCGGCGTTGCGGTCGGAGCTCCACTGCATCGGCGTGCGCACGCCGTCGCGATCGCCCAGGTAGACGTTGTCGCCCATCCCGATCTCGTCGCCGTAGTAGAGGACCGGCGTCCCCGGCAGTGACATCAGGAGCGACGTCATCAGCTCGATCTTGCGGCGCGATCGCAGGAGCGGCGCCAGCCGGCGCCGGATGCCGAGGTTGATCCGGGCCACCGCGTCCTCGGTGTAGACCCGGTACATGTAGTCGCGCTCCTCGTCGGTGACCATCTCCAGGGTCAGCTCGTCGTGGTTGCGCAGGAAGGTCGCCCACTGGGCCGCCTCGGGGATCGCCGGGGTCTGGCGCAGGATGTCGACGATCGGGAACCGGTCCTCCATCTGGACCGCCATGAACATCCGCGGCATCAGCGGGAAGTGGAAGTTCATGTGGCACTCGGGCGCGTCGTCGATCGCGCCGTCGACCCCGCCGGTCGTCGCGCCGCCCCCGAAGTACGCGGCGGCGTCGGCCGGCCACTGGTTGGCCTCGGCCAGCAGCATCCGATCGCGGTACTTGCTGTCGACGTGGGCGCGCAGCTTCTTGAGGAAGCCGTGGGTCTCGGCCAGGTTCTCGCAGTTGGTGCCCTCGCGCTCGTACAGGTACGGCACCGCGTCGAGGCGCAGGCCGTCGACGCCGAGGTCGAGCCAGAAGTCCATCGCCTCGATCACCGCGGCGTGCACCGCCGGATTGTCGAAGTTGAGATCGGGCTGGTGCGCGTAGAAGCGGTGCCAGTAGTAGGCGTGCGCGACCGGATCCCACGCCCAGTTCGAGGTCTCGAAGTCCTTGAAGATGATGCGCGTCTGCGTAAAGCGCTCGGGAGTGTCGCTCCAGACATAGAAGTCGCGGGCCGGATCGCCGGCCGGGGCCCGCCGCGCCTTCTGGAACCACGCGTGCTCGATCGAGGTGTGGTTGATCACCAGCTCGGTGATGATGCGGATGCCGCGCCGATGGGCCTCGGCCAGGAGTGTCCGGAAGTCGGACATCGTGCCGTAGGCCGGGTTGATGCTGGTGTAGTCGGCGATGTCGTAGCCACCGTCGCGCAGCGGCGACGGATAGAACGGCAGGAGCCACAGCGCGGTGACGCCGAGGTCGTGCAGGTAGTCGAGCTTGGAGGTGAGCCCGGCCAGGTCGCCGATGCCGTCGCCGTTGGAGTCGGCAAAGGCGCGGACGTGGACCTCGTAGATGACCGCGTGCTTGTACCAGAGCGGGTCAGCGGTCAAGCCGACCGCGGGGCGGCGGCGGTCGAGCTTGTCGGCACGCTCGGTCGGTTCCAGGTCCGGCTCGGTCATAGGAAGTACTCGAATCCCTGTTCGCGGTGGACCCGACGACGCAGCGCGAAGACGTGGGCCGGCGCGCTGCGTGGATCGAGCTCGATGTAGTTGCGCGGTCCCCGCCAGAGATGGCGGGTACCGCCGAGCAGGTCATGCACCTGGAAGGCGCCGTCGGGCGGAATCCCGACCGCGGCGAGGTCGAGGTCGACCCAGCCGCGGCGGGTGTGGAACGGATCGAGGTTGACGACACAAAGAATGATGTCGTCGGGCTCGCCGGGGAAGGCCGCGGGCGCGGTCTTGCTGTAGCAGAGCAGCGAGTCGTCGTCGGTGGGGTGGAAGCGCAGCGTGCGGTCGCCCTGCAGGGCGGCGTGGGCGCGGCGGATCTGGTTGAGGCGCGCGATCAGGTGGCGGAGGCTGGTCGGCGCGTCGAGGTCCCAGCGCCGCACCTGGTACTTCTCGCTGTCGGCGAACTCCTCGCGACCGGGCAGGCCGAGGACCTCCCCGAGCTCGAAGGTCGGGCCGTAGATGCCCCAGCTTGCGGCCAGGGTGGCGGCCAGCACCGCCCGCAGCGCCGACGCCGGGCGGCCACCGACCTGCAGGTGCTCGGGGAGGATGTCGGGGGTGGTCGGCCAGAAGTTGGGCCGCAGGTACTCGGCGACCTCGCCGGTGGTGAGGCTCTCGAGGTACTCGCGCAGCTCGGGGCCGCTCGTGCGCCACGTGAAGTACGTGTACGACTGGGAGAAGCCGACCTTCGCGAGCTCCTGGAGCATGAGCGGGCGGGTGAACGCCTCCGACAGGAAGATGGCTTCGGGCTGGTGGGCGCGGACCGTGGCCAGGCACCACTCCCAGAACGGCACCGGCTTGGTGTGCGGGTTGTCGACCCGGAACACCCGCACGCCGCGGTCGGCCCAGGTCACGAACACCTCGGCCAGCGCGGCCCACAGCCCGCGCCAGTCGTCGCACTCGAAGTCGAACGGATAGACGTCCTGGTACTTCTTGGGTGGGTTCTCGGCGTGCTGGATGCTGCCGTCGGAGCGGCGCACGAACCAGCCGGGGTGATCGGTGACCCAGGGGTGATCGGGCGAGGCCTGGAACGCGATGTCGAGCGCGATGTCGAGATCGAGCTCGCGGGCGGCGGCGACGAACGCGGCGAAGTCGTCGAGCGTGCCGAGGTCGGGGTGGATCGCGTCGTGGCCACCCGCGGCCCCACCGATCGCCCACGGGCTGCCGGGATCGCCGGGCTCCGCGGTCAGGCTGTTGTCGGGGCCCTTGCGATGGCTGGTGCCGATGGGGTGGATCGGCGGCAGGTAGACGACATCGAAGCCGAGCTCGGCGACGTACGGCAGCCGGTCGATCGCGTCGCGCAGGGTGCCGTGGCGGGTCGCCTCGCCGGGGCCGACCGTCGAGCGCGGGAACATCTCGTACCAGGACGAGAACCGCGCGCGCACCGGCTCGACCAGGAGCGGGATCCAGCCACCGAGCGTGGAGAAGCCGCGATCGGGATAGCGCGCCATGCGCGCGACCAGCGTGTCGTCGAGCGCGGCCGCGACCCGGGCCGCGGGATCCTTGCCGGTGGCGAGCAGGCTGGCGGTGGCCTCGAGCGCGGCGTGATCGGCGGTGTTGCCGGCGACCTGGGCCAGCGCGGCGGCGGCGGCGACCAGCGGCGCACCTCCGCGCAGCTCGATCGTGACGTCCTGGCGGGCCTCGACCTTGCGGGCCAGGCCGTGGCGCCAGGTCGCGAAGCGATCGACCCAGCCCTCGATCCGGTACTCCCAGTTGCCGATGCGATCGAGCAGGACCTCGGCGACGAAGTGATCGCCGCCAGCCGGGTCGGCCGGCGCGAGATCGATCTCGCGCCAGGTCGGCTCGCCGCACAGGTGCGCGTGCACGCGGCCGGCGAGGCGATCGTGCCCGTCGATCAGGAGCGCGGCGTCGACGCGAAGGCGATCGCCGAAGGTGCGCTTGACGGCGTGTCGGCGGCTGTCGACGCAGGGCGAGACGCGCGCGACGACGACCCGGCGGCGCCCATCCTCCGGCCAGCGAACCGTGGCTTCTGGCATGACCGGCACGACCATAGAACTCACGCGCGACAGCGGCAAGGCAACGGCGGCGTGAGGTGTGGGCCCTGCGGGAGCGGGCTCGCACGGGCGCTGCCGCACGCCGTGGTGTGGCGCAGCGGCTCGCTTTTTTCTCGCGTCACATCGACCGGCGGCCCGTCGGGGGGAGGTCGCAACCCGCGCGTGTCCGACGAGCACAGCGGGCGCCACGGCTCGTCGAGCTCGAGCCGCCCGTGTGATCCCGTCGACCCAGGCCCGCCCGAGACCGCCGCGCAGGTCGCGCCCGCCCGATGGCACGACGGTCGCACCGTCGTACACCATGGACCGATGCCGGCGGGCGAGCTTGCTGGTGGTGGCGATGGCGTGGGCCGGCTGCTCGGGCACGCCAGCGACCGGTGACGCCGGCGTGACCAGCGCCGGCGATGCCCCCGCGGGCGATGCCGCGCCTGGCGATACCGCGCCTGGCGATGCCGCGCCCGCCGATGCCGCGCCTGGTGATGCCGTGCCTGGCGATGCTGGGCCCGGCGACCCGGGTGGCGATGCCGCGCCCGGTGATGCCGCGCCCGGCGATGCCGCGCCGGGTGATGCCAGCACCGATGCCGCGGCCGGGGTCGATGCCAGCACCGTCGACGGTCCGCTGACCACCGAGCTCGACGGCCGGATCACGATCAACGAATTCATGACTTACAACGCGGTGACCGTGCTCGACGACACCGGGGTCGCGAGCGACTGGGTCGAGCTGTACAACCCGACCGCGACCGACCTCCCGCTCGCCGGCTACGGGCTCACCGACAACCTAGCCCTGCCGGCGCGGGCGGTCATCCCCGCCGGCGTGGTGCTGCCGGCGGGCGGGCACCTCGTGCTCTGGCTCGATCACGCGCCCGAGCGGGGCCCGCGACACCTCGGCTTCCACCTGGCGCGCGAAGGCGGCGACCTCGCGCTGACGCGACCTGACGGCTCGCCGATCGACCGCGTGACCTACGGCGCGCAGGCCGTCGACTTCTCCGCGGCGCGGGTGCCCGATGGCTCGAACCAATGGCGCGTCGAGTGGCACGCGACGCCGGGCACCGCCAATCCGGCCGGGCCCGGCACGCCGGCCGGCGGCGAGGTGGCGTCGGCGCCGCCCGAGCTGGTGCCGGCGGCCGGCGACCTCACCGAGCGGATCCTCGGTTACGACGTGGTGCTCCGGCTCGAGATCCTGCTGACGCCAGCGGCGATCGCCGCGCTCGCGAGCAACCCGTACGCCGACGTGCCCGGCACGCTGGTGCTCGAGGGTCGCTCGTACGGACCGGTCGGCGTGCGGCTCAAGGGCCAGAACTCGTTCCAGCCGATCATGGCCAAGCCGTCGTTGCGCATCAACATCGACGAGTACGTCCCGCGCGCCGAGCTGTTCGGGCTGAAGGACCTGACGCTCAACAACATGGACAACGACCTGTCCATGATGCACGAGCGGCTCGCGTACCTGGTCGCGCGGACCAGCGGCATCGCCGCGTCGCGGGCCAACCACGCGCTCCTGACGATCAACGGCGGGTTTTACGGCCTCTACACCAACGTCGAGACGGTCAAGCGCAAGATGCTGACCCGCTGGTTCGCGAACCCGAGCGGGGCGCTGTTCGAGGGGACCGACGCCGACTTCGTCTCCGCCCAGGTTCCGCGCTTCGAGCTCGAGTCGGGGTCCGATGACCGCAGCCTGCTCACCGGGCTGGCGGCCGCGCTCACCGGCGGGTCCCCCGACGCGGCCATCGCCGCCGCGTCAGCCTACGTCGACCTGGCCCGGTTCCACGACTACTGGGCGATGGCGTCGGTGATCGGCCAGTTCGACGCACTCCCCTACAGCATCCCCGGCGACGACTACCTGGTCTATGTCGACCCCGCGACCCAGCGACTCACGTTCCTTCCGTGGGGCATGGACGAGTCGTTCTACTCGCCGGAGATCGACGTCACCCGGGTCCACTCGGTGCTCGCCACCACATGCAAGGCCTCGCCCGCGTGCTTCCAGGGCTACGTCAACCGGGCCTGGGCCCTGCTGGCGGTGACCGAGGGCCTGAACCTCGCCGCCGAGCGCACCCGGGTCGCCGCCCAGATCATGCCGTACGTCGCGCTCGATACCCGCAAGCCGTACTCGACCGAGACCGTGTTCGCGCACCAGCGGGCCATGGGCAACTTCATCACCACCCGGCGGACCCGGTTCATGACGATGCTGCCGCCGAGCCGGTGAGGGCCGGTGGGGCACTCGCGGTAGAGTGCCGTCCATGGCTGGCTGGCAGAATCCGCTCGTCGATGATCGCGACGTCGACTTCCTGATCGACGAGGTCTTCGATCTCGCGGCGCTGACCCGGCTGCCGTACTTCGCGGATCACGACCGCGACACCTTCGGGCTGTTCGTCGACAGCGTGCGCCGGGTCGCGCGCGCGCAGCCGTGGCCGAGCTACCGGGCGATGGATCTCGAGCCGCCGCGGCTGATCGACGGCCACATCGTCGTGCACCCGCGCATGCGCGAGCTGTGGAGCCAGCTGGTCGGCCTCGGCGTGATCGCGGCGCCGCGCGCGGCCGAGGTCGGCGGTCAGCAGCTGCCGCTGTCGGTGTTCACGCTGGCCAGCGTGTACCTGATGGCGGGCAACCTGAGCGCCTACGGGTACGCCGGGCTGACCCAGGGTGCTGCGCACTTGCTCGAGGCGTTCGGCGACGAGACCCTGCGCGCGACCTACATGGCGCCCATGTACGCCGGGGCGTGGACCGGCACGATGGCGCTGACCGAGCCCCACGCCGGCTCGAGCCTGGCCGACGTGGCCACGGTCGCGACCCCGGCGCCCGACGGCAGCTGGCGCCTGCGCGGCAGCAAGATCTTCATCTCGGGGGGGGACCACGACGTCACCGAGAACGTCGTCCACATGACGCTGGCGCGGATCGCCGGTGCGCCCGCCGGCATCAAGGGCGTGTCGCTGTTCTGCGTGCCGCGGCTGCGTCGCGAGGGCGGCCGCCTGGTCGACAACGATGTCGCGGTCGCCGGGATGATCCACAAGATCGGCTGGCGCGGCCTGCCCAGCCTCGCGCTGAACTACGGCGAGCAGGGCGACTGCCACGGCTGGCTGGTCGGCGCGCCGCACCAGGGCATCTCGTACATGTTCCAGATGATGAACGAGGCCCGCATCATGATTGGCCTCAACGGGGTCGCGACCGCGTCGGTCGCCTACCAGGAGGCGCTGGAATACGCGCGGAGCCGTCCGCAGGGCCGGCCGATGGCGGCGCGCGACCCGGCGACGCCGCAGGTCCCGATCACGCGCCACGCCGACGTCCGCCGCATGTTGCTGCGGCAGAAGGCGATCATCGAGGGCGGCCTGACGCTGCTGGTGCGCACGAGCCGCTACGCGGACGTCGCCGCGCACGGTGACGAGGCCGACCGCGGCCACGCCCGGCTGCTGCTCGATCTGTTGACCCCGGTCGCGAAGAGCTTCCCGGCCGAGCGCGGCTTCGAGGCCAACGCGCTGGCGCTGCAGATCCACGGCGGCTACGGCTACTCGAGCGAGTACCTGGTCGAGTCGTTCCTGCGCGATCAGAAGCTCAACTCGATCCACGAGGGCACCACCGGGATCCAGGCGATGGATCTGCTCGGGCGGCGGGTGGTCGCCGGGCGCGGTGCCGCGCTGGCGGCGCTGGCGGGCGAGGTCGCGCGCACGGCGACCCGGGCCCGGGCCGCGGGCGTGGCCGGCGCTGACGACGTCGAGCGCGCGGTCGGTGACCTGCTGGCGCTGACCCGCGAGCTGGCGGCGAAGGGCGTGGCCGGCGACGCCGAGGGCATGCTCGCCCATGCCAGCGACTACCTCGACGCGTTCGCGACCGTCGTGATCGCGTGGCAGTGGCTCGAGCTGGCCGCCGCCGCCGAGGAGCGCGCCGCGCGTCGCGGCGACGACGGCTTCGTGCGCGCCAAGCGGGCCGCGGCCCGCTACTGGCTCGGCACCGAGCTGCCGCGGGTGGCTCAGCTGATCGCGCTGTGCCGGGCCGGCGAGGACAGCTACCTCGCGCTCGATCCCGACGATCTGTAGCGGGCGGCAGCGTACCGTGCGGCGAGGTCGGCCTCGCCGTGGTTCGCTGCCACCCGCAGCGGCCTCACTCCGCCGTGGACAGCACCTCCGCCTCGGGACGCTCCAGCAACCCGCGGAGCAGTGGGTGGGGGTGCTGACGCCGCACGTCGATCGCGTAGAACTCCTCGACGAGGTCAGGGACGTGGCAGTACAGCGCGAGCTGCCGCGTCCGCAGCTCGTCGCGCACGACGACCGCCGGCGCGAGGGTGACCGCATCGCTGCTGCGCGCGAGCAACCTCAGCATCGCCATGTCATCGACCTCGGCGGCGATGGTGACGCGCAGGCCGTGGCGTTCGCACAGCAGATCGAAGGCCGCCCGAACCACGCTCTCGCGGCTGGGGAGCAGCAGGGCCACGCCCGCGAGGTCCTGCGGGAACCGGAACGGCCGCCGGCGGCCGCGAGGCGGCCCGACCAGGCTGACCTGCTGGCGTGCGATCCGCCGGCACCGCCAGGCGTTGTCCTCGTCCTCGTGCACGCGCCGATTCGACAGCACCACGTCGAGCAAGTGAGCCCGCAGCTTGGGCAACAGCTCCGCCAGCGATCCGGCCTGGAGCACGAGCCGTACGCCTGGCTGCCCGATCAGCGGCGCCAGGAAGCCGCGCTGGAAGTTCCGCGACAGCGTCGCCATCGCGCCGACCCGCAGCACCTGCTGCTCGCGCTGACGTCCTTCGCGGATCGTCGCGACCAGCTCGCTGCCTGCCGCCATGATGGTCTCCGCGTACTCGAGCGCGAGGCGGCCCGCCTCGGTCAGCACCAGGCTGCGGCTCTGCCGGGTGAACAGCGGGTGTCCGAGCTGGTCCTCGAGCTGGCGAATCTGGGTCGACAGCGCCGACTGCGAGACGCGCAGCCGCCTCGCGGCGCGCGTCAGGTGCCCCTCCTTGGCGACCGCCCAGAAGTAGTGGAGGTGGTGGTAGTTGAGCCGATCGGGGCTGGTCATGGATAGTTCTCGAGAAGCGAACGAACGGATAGTTTATATCTGTTTTACATGAAGCGGGTCCTGCTCTAGAAGGGGACCGATGTCGCTCGCACAGCTGCTGGTGGTCGTGCCCCTCCTGTACGGCGGCGCCGCGCTGATCCCCGAGCGCGCGCTGGCCGGACGGCCCGCGCGGCGATGGCAGCTGGGGCTTGGCGCCGCGACCTTGGCCCTGGTCACGGCGGTGACCGCGAGCGCCGTGGGCGTGCTGGGGAGCATGGCGCCGAGCGCGCAGCTCGCGGTCGGCCCGGTCGCGCTGAGCGTGTGCGCGGATCCCCTCACGCTGGTGATGCTGGTGCTCGTCACCACCATCGCGGTGGTGATCCTGCGGTTCTCACGCCGGTATCTCGCCGGCGAGCCGGGGCAGCCGCGCTTCGTGCGCGCGCTCCTGACCGCGCTCGCTGCCGTGACGCTGCTCGTGATCGCGAATCACCTGCTCGTGATCGCGCTTGCGTGGACCTTGACCAGCTTCGCGGTCCACCGGCTGCTCGCCTTCTACGATGAACGGCCGCAGGCGGTGATCGCCGCGCACAAGAAGTTCTTGATGAGCCGGCTCGCCGACGTGGCGATCTTCACCGCGGTCGCCCTCCTGTGGCGCGACCTCGGCACGCTCGAGGTCGACGCGATGGTCGCCCGCATGGCGGAGTCCCGCTCGGTGTCGACCTCGGTGCAGGCCGCCGGGGTGCTGCTCGTCATCGGGGTGGTGCTGCGTTCCGCCCAGATGCCGTTCCACGGTTGGCTGATCCAGGTGATGGAGGCACCCACGCCGGTGTCCGCGCTGCTCCACGCCGGCATCGTCAACCTCGGTGGTTTCGTCCTGATCCGGATGGGGGGCGTGCTGGTCCAGCTCGGAGCGGCCCAGACGTTGCTCGTGCTGGTGGGCACGACCACGGCCGTGGTCGCCGGGCTGGTCATGATGACGCGGGTCAGCGTCAAGGTCGCGCTCGCGTGGTCGACCTGCGCGCAGATGGGGTTCATGTTGCTGGAGTGCGGCCTCGGCGCGTACCGGCTGGCGCTGCTCCATCTGGTCGCGCACTCGGTCTACAAGGCCCATGCGTTCCTCGCCTCGGGTGGGACGGTCGAGGTCCAGCTGCGGCGCGCGCTGGGTCCGCCAGCGCCGGGCCTGGTGGGCTGGGTGGTGGCGGCGGGCCTGGGGCTCGCGCTGGTGCTGGTGACGAACGCCACGCTCGGGCTCGCCGGAGGGCGCGACGGCGGCGGGCTCGCATCCCTGCTGATCCTCGGGCTGGCGCTCGCACCGCTGCTCGCGCCGGGCGCGTGGGTGCGTTCGCTCGCGCTCCCCGGCCTCGCCGTCGGGCTGGTCGCGGCTTACGCCGGGTGGCATCGGGTCTCGGGTCACGTGGTCGCGGAGCCGGACGTTGCCCTCGGGCTGGACCCGCTCCGCGTGGGCTGGGTCCTGGTCAGCTTCGCGCTGCTGTTCGCGGTGCAGACGGTCGTGCGGGTGACGCCGCGTGGGCGCCTCGCGCGGTGGCTGTATCCCCGGGCGTACGCCGGCTTCTACCTCGACGAGATCTTCACGCGTCTCACGTTCGCGCTGTGGCCAGTCCGCATCGCGCCGGTCGGGCCGGAGGCTGCGCCCGCGCCGGTCGCGCCTGCGCCGGTCGCGCCGATCGCGCTGGAGCGCGCGTGAGCGACGCCGCGATCGCCGAGGCGTGCGCGCGGATCGCGCCGGCGTGGCCGCTCGACCGCCTGATCGCGGTCAACCCGTACTGGGGCTTCGTGCGCGAGCCGATCGCGGGAGCAGATGCCCGGCTCGGGGCGCTCACCGGGACCAGCCTGCTGATGCCGCGGACCTGGTACCGAGCGCAGTGGGATGCGGGCCGCTTCACCGCGGAGCACGTCGCGCGCGCCCGCGAGCTCGCCGGTGTGCCGACGCCGGTCGCCGAGCTCCTCGCCGAGCTCGACCAGCCTCCGCCCGCGACCACGCGGCGCGCCCTGGTCACGGACGTGGTCGACGCCGATCGGCGCCCCGGCCACCAGATGGCCTGGACCGAGCTCGTGCTACGCCAGATCAGCCAGGCCTGCGCGGCGTGCTTCGACGAGGGCCAGGCGACGTGGGGCCCCGACCGGAGCGGGGGGCTCTATGCGGTGTGGCGTGAGCTGGCCGCGCACGACGCGAGCCCGCGGCTCCTGATGGGCCTGCGTGGATATCGTGCCGCGGTCGGCGCGCTGCCGCGCACCCCCCGCGCGCTGATCGCGGAGGCGCTCGCGGCCCTGGCCGTCCCCGCCGAGGCACATCCGAGCTACCTCACGGCGCTGCTGCTCTCGGTCGGCGGCTGGGCGTCGGCGTGCGCGCTCCCCGGATGGGAGGCTCGGCTCGGCGGGCGCATGCCGGCCGCGAGCCTCGGGCCCGACGACGATCCGGTGGTCCATCTGCTCGCCGTGCGGCTCGCGTGGGAGCTCGTGCTGTATCGGCTCCACCCCGCGCGTCGAACCGCGTGGCGAACCGCGAGCGTGGCATGGGCGGGCACCCCCGCGCCCGCACGTGCCGCCGCGTGGGTGCTGCAGCGCGCGCTCGAGCTCGCATATCAGGAGCCGCTGGTCCGCGCCCTGGTGACCGGTGTCGCGCCCCGCGTGACCGCCCCGGTCGCGCAGGTGGTGTTCTGCATCGACGTCCGCTCGGAGGTGCTCCGCCGTGCCCTCGAGGCGACCAGTCCGGCGATCGCCACGCTCGGGTTCGCGGGGTTCTTCGGGCTGCCGATCGTGTACCAGCCACCGGTCGGCGCGGCGCGTCCGCAGCTTCCCGGACTCCTCGCGCCCACGCTCGAGGTACGGGACGAGGGCGGGGATCTCGCGACCGTGCGTGCGCAGCGTCGCCGGCTCGAGCTCGGGGCCACGGTGGGCGAGCTCGCACGCACGGCGAGCTCGAGCCTCTCGTTCGTCGAGCTCGCCGGGCTCATGTCGCTCCCGGCGCTGGTGCGCGATGGGATCGGCGGGTTCCCGGCCACCCGCGACCGGTTGCGCCCGGCCGGCGAGCCGGGGGAGAGCGCCGGCGTGCCGCGGCTCGTGGGCGGCGGCACGGCCGCGCTTGCGGCCAGCATCCTGCGGGCGATGAGCCTGGGCCGGGGCGCCGCCCGGCTGGTCGCGCTGATCGGGCACGGCGCCAGCACGGTCAACAATCCTCAACGGGCCGGTCTGCACTGTGGCGCGTGCGGTGGCCAGACCGGCGAGGTCAATGCGCGCGCCCTGGCGGCGCTGCTCAACGATCCCGCGATTCGCGGCGGCCTGCCGGCCGAAGGCATCGAGCTCCCCGAGGACACCGTCTTCATCGCCGGGCTCCACGACACGACGACCGACGACGTCACGCTGTTCGAGCTGGATCGGGTCCGGCCCTCGCATCGCGCCGAGGTCGCGCGGCTCGAGGCGCTGCTCGCGATGGCCGGGCAGCGGGCGCGCGCCGAACGGGCGCCGGCCCTCGGCATCATCGCCACCGCGCCGGCCGCGATCGACCGCGCCGTCCGCGCGCGCGCGCGCGATGGTGCCGAAGTGCGGCCGGAGTGGGGGCTCGCTCGCAACGCTGCCTTCGTGGTCGCGCCGCGCGAGCGCACGCGCGCGCTCGACCTCGCGGGGCGCGCGTTTCTCCACGAGTATCGCTGGGAGGACGATCCCGATCACACCGTGCTCGAGCTGATCATGACGGCGCCCATGATCGTCACGCACTGGATCAACATGCAGTACTACGCCTCGACCGTGGACAACCTCCGCCACGGTAGCGGCAACAAGGTGCTCCACAACGTGGTCGGTGGGCGCGTGGGCGTGCTCGAGGGTGCGGGCGGCGACCTGCGGATCGGCCTGGCCCAGCAGTCGCTGCACGATGGCGAGCGCTGGATTCACGAGCCGCTCCGGCTCAGCGTGTTCATCGAGGCGCCGGCCGCGGCCATCGAGGCGGTGCTCGCGAAGCACGCGCTCGTGCGCGACCTCGTCGACCACGAGTGGTTGTTCCTGTTCGCCATCGACGCGGCGCGCGGTGAGGTCGACCTGCGGCACGCCGGCGGCTGGGTGCCCGCGGGGCCCGCCCGCTCATGAGGCATGGGTAGAGGGCACGACCCGCGCCGCTCGTGCGCGCCGCGCCGTGACCGCGGGGATCGCGCAGTCTCCGGGAGATCAGGCGCCGGTCGCGGGCTCGACGACCTCGGTCGCAGGCGACGGCGGGCGAGCGCGCGCGCGGCGCGCCAGGACCTCGCGCCACCACGGGGCCGGACCATCGAGCTGCTCGGGCTCGAAGGCGGCACCCAGGCGCGGCGTCAGGATGCGCGCGCCGGCGCGGGCGGCGAGGTCGACCAGCTGCTCGCCCGGCTCGTCCCAGGCGTGGAAGCCGAGGCTGAAGGTGCCCCAGTGCACCGGCAGGAGCGTGCCGCCACCGAGCATGCGGAACGCCGCGAGCGCGTTCTCGGGCCCGAGGTGGATCGTGCCCCAGCTCGGGTGGAACGCGCCGATCTCGAGCATGACCAGATCGAACGGGCCATGGGCGGCGCCGGTCGCGGCAAACTCGTCGGTGAGGCCGGTGTCGCCCGAGAAGAACACCTTGCGGCGCTCGGACTGGATCACCCACGACGCCCACAGGGTCTTGTTGCGACCGCCGAGCGAGCGACCGGAGAAGTGCTGCGACGGGGTCGCGGTGAAGCGCAGGCCGCCGACCTCGATCGACTCGTGCCAGTCGAGCTCGGTGATGAGCGCCGGCGCGAAGCCGTAGCGCTCGAGGTGGGCGCCGACCCCGAGCGCGGTGACGATCGGGATGCCCGACCGGGCCAGCGCGGTCATCGTCGGCTTGCACAGGTGATCGAGGTGGTCGTGCGAGAGCAGGACGACGTCGATCGGCGGCAGCTCGGCGAGCTCGGCCGGCACCGGATGGAAGCGGCGCGGCCCGATGAAGCCGACTGGCGAGATGCGCTTGGCGAAGACCGGATCGGTGAGCACGCGGCGGCCGTCGAGCTCGAGCAGCACGGTGCTGTGGCCGAGCCAGGTCGCGCGGAGGCCGGTGTCGGTCGGTCGGGCCCAGATCGGGTGGGGCCGCTCGAGCGGGAGCGGCGCGGGCGGGCGGCGCTGCTGGCCGCCGAACAGGAGCTCGCCGAACATGGGCAGGATGCCGCCGGTCACTCCATCGCGGGCGCCGCTGGTGTTGCGGAAGACGCCGTCGCCGTACTGCTTGGAGGCGAGCGTGCGCTCGCGGCGGAGGCCGGCGCTGCGCCGGTTGGCGGGCGCATCGGGGGCGGGAGCGACGTCGGGGCTGGGCGCGGCGGGGGGCATCAGGACTCCTCGGGCTACTCTCGGACGAGCGCAAGCGTAGCGCGCCGCCGGGGCGCCGGCTCGACGCACCTCTTGCCCACCATGTCCGACCACCCATCCAGTCAGGTGACCCGCGACGCGCGCGGTGACGCGATCCGCGCCGCGCTGCGCCGCCTCGGCATCGACCGCCTCGTGCTCTCGATCCACCAGGCGAGCTTTCCGGCCGGCGACGACGACGTCGGCCATGGCACGCCGTACTCGCGGGCCGGCGCCGGGCTGCTGGCGAGCGCCGCGGAGCTCGGCTTCACCGGCGTGGCGCTGGGGCCGGCCGGGATCACGAGCCGCGACAACCCGTCGCCCTACGACGCGACCGCGTTGCCGCGCAACCCGCTGCACCTGGCCCTGGGGCCGCTGGTCGCGCAGGGGCTGCTCGACGAGCGCGCGCTGGCGGCGGCGGTCGCCGGGCGACCCGGGACCAGCGATCGGGTCGCGTACGCGTACGCCTGGCCGACCCAGCGCGCGCTCCTCGGCGCCGCGGTGGCGCGGGCCGCTGCCGACCCCGGCCTGGCTGGCCGGCGCGCCGGGTTCGCCGCCCGGACCCCGTGGCTGGCCGAGGAGGCGCACTACGAGGCGATCGCGGCCGCGGCCGGTCACGACGACTGGCGCCGGTGGCCCGCCGATCCGCCGGCGGACGCCGCCGCCGCGGCGCGGTTCGAGCTCGAGCAGCTCTGGCTCGCCGAGCAGCATGCGCAGACGCGCGAGACCGCGCACGGGCTCGGCCTCGCGCTCTACGCGGATCTCGCGATCGGCCTGTCGCACCGCGATCGCTACCTGCGCCGCGCGCTGCTCCTGCCCGGCTACGTCATGGGCGCGCCGCCGTCGCGCACCAACCCCGATGGCCAGGCCTGGGGCTACCCGGTGCTCGAGCCGGGCGCGCTCGGATCGGGCGCCGCGCGCGACTTCGTGCGGATGCGGCTCGACGGCGTGCTCGCCGATCACGACGGCGTGCGCCTCGATCACCCGCACGGATGGGTGTGTCCCTGGGTGTATCGGACCGACGATCCCGACCCCGGCCACGCGGTGCGTGCGGGCGCGCGGCTCCACGAGTCGCCCGATCTCGACGACCACCCGGGGCTGGCCGCCCACGCCTGCGTCCGCCCCGAGCAGCTCGATCGGACCCGGCCCCGCCACGACGACGCGTGGGTGCGGGCACTCGAGCCGGCCCAGATCGACCGCTACGCGGTCGGCTTCGACCTGGTGGTCGAGCGCGCCCGCGCCCACGGGGTCGCGCCCGCCGATCTGATGATCGAGGTGCTGAGCACCTGCCCGCGCCCGCTGGCGGCCATGCTGGCGCGCCACCAGCTCGGTCGGTTCCGGGTCACGCAGAAGGCGGTCGTCGACGATCCCACCGACGGGTACCGGGGCGATCGCGCGTCACCGGCCGACTGGATCATGGTCGGCAACCACGACACCCCGCCGCTGTCGCTGATGCTCGATCGCTGGGCCAGCGGCCCCGAGCTCGCGCGCCGCGCGACGTACCTCACCGGTCGGCTCGCGCCCGAGGCACCAGCGCCGCTCGCTGCGCGCCTCGCGACCGATCGCCAGGCGATGTCCGAGGCGGTGCTTGCCGAGCTGTTCCTCGGCCCGGCCCGTCACGTGCTCGTGTTCTGGGTCGATCTATTGGGCAGTCGCTTCATCTACAACCAGCCCGGCGTGATCGACGGCGACAACTGGAGCCTGCGCGCGCCGGTCGATCTCGCGGCCGCCCACGCCGCCGCGGTCCGCCGCGGTGAGGCGCCCGACCTCGGCTGCGCGCTCGCCCTGGCGCTCGCGGCGCGCGGGCTCGATCGCGACGACGACGGCCGGGCCCTGGTGGCGCGGCTGCGGCCGCCGGGCCGAGCGGCCTAGCCGAGCGGCTCGGGGGCAGGTGGGCCGTCGCGCGGCTCGCCCTCGATCAGGATGCGCTTCACGCCAGCAGCCTCTACCGGCCCGGGGGGCCGGCAGGCGCGGGCGCGCTCACCACTTGACGGGCGCGGACGGGCCGGCAGCGATGCGGAGCGTGGCGAGCAGTGCGTCGACCAGGAGGTCGCGCAGCACCGGGCGCTCCACCTCGTGACGGGCGAGCCACTCGAGGCTGGCGGCCTCGACGAAGCCGATCCAGCCACGCAGCGCGACCCGGACGATCGGCACGTTGAGCACCGTCGCCATCGGCGTGCCCTCGGTGGTCTCGAGGAAGCGCTGCATGTAGGTCGCGCGCACGCTCTCGATCACCCCGACCACCTCGGGATCCGAACCGATGCCGCCGCGCATGAGCGCGACGAACGGGCGCGCGTGGCGCTGGACGTGGTCGAGGTAGGCGTCGAGGCCGGCGCGGATCCGATCGAGCGGCGCCAGACCGGGCCCCTGCGCGGCGCGCTCGGTCTCGGCGATCAGCTGGTCGGCGGTGAAGCGCAGGCCGGCCAGGTACAGGTCGCGCTTGGTCGGGAAATAATGATAGAGGAGGCCCTTCGAGATCCCGGCCGCCCTGGCGATGTCGTCGATGGAGACCTCGTCGTAGGTGCGGTCCGAGAAGGTCACGACACCGAGCGCGAGCAGCTGAGCGCGGCGGGCGTCGTTGTCGAGGCGGATGCGACGGCGGGGTCGGCGCGCCGCCGCGGCCGCCTCGGTCGCGCCGGGCGCGGCGGGACGGCGGGTGCGGCGAGCGCGGAGGACACGAGCGACGGCCATTCGTCCCATGCGTACCGCGAGGCCCGGCGGCGAGGCAACCGCCCTGTGCGCCGGGTGCAGCGGTCGGCGCCTGCGCCTCCTGGATTTCGTCGCCGGGACGCGACCTTATCGACCGCGGTTCAATTGCTATTGACCGGTGGTCAATAGAGCTTCATGCTCGAGCCCATGACCAGCACCACCACGGCACCCGCGGCGGCCCGCCGGCCGCCGATCACGCCTCGCAAGCCGTCGCTCGGCTTCGCGGGGGTTCCGAAGCACTGGTTCGCCGGGCTCGCGATCCCGACCCAGATGGTCAACGGGGTGAACCTGCTGTTCCCCGCTGGCGAGCGCTTCTTCGTACGGTCGGTCTACTACTACCTCCAGCAGATCGACGACCCCGCGCTGCACAGCGCGGTGCGCGGCTTCGGCCGCCAGGAGGGCCGCCACGCCAAGGCGCACGAGGACTACTTCGACACCCTGCGCGGGCACGGCTACCGGATCGACGGGTTCCTCCGGTTCTATCACGCGCTGTCGGCGTGGCTCGAGGCGCGCTCGTCCCCGGCGCTGCGGCTGGCCGCGACCGCGGCGGCCGAGCACTTCACCGCGATCATGGCGGAGGGCGCGGCGCTCGAGGTCCCGCTGCAGCAGGCGCATCCGCGCATGCGCGAGCTGCTGTACTGGCACTCGGCCGAGGAGCTGGAGCACAAGTCGGTCGCCTACGACGTGCTGCAGCAGGTCGCTCCGTCGTACCGGCTGCGGGTCGCCGGCCTGGCGATCGCGACGACGATGCTGGCCGCGATGTGGTCGGCCGCGACCCTGATGTTCCTGCGCCAGGACGGCTTCGGGCCGCGCGGCCTCTGGCAGCAGCTGCGCGCGCGCCGCCGGCTCGAGCGCGGCGAGCCGGTGTTCCGCCAGGTGTTCGTGCGCGGCATTCGCGAGTACCTGCGCCGCGACTTCCACCCCGATCACCACGACAACTACCACCTGGCGGCGGTGCTCCTCGCCAAGTCGGCAGCGGCCGCGCACGAGGCCGCGGGCATGATCGCCGCGGAGGCCGCATGATCACCGATCCCGCGCCGGCCGAGTTGCGGCTCGATCGCCACCTCGTGGTCGGCGCCGGCTTCGCCGGGCTGGGCGTCGCCGCGGCGTTCACCCGCGCTGGCATCGGCTACGACCAGGTCGAGGCCGACGACGACCTCGGTGGCAACTGGAAGCACGGCGTGTACGAGAACGTCCACATCATCTCGTCGCGCAAGACGACCGAGTACACCGACTGGCCGATGCCGGCCGACTGGCCCGACTTTCCGAGCGCGGGCCAGATGCTCACGTACCTGCGCGCCTACGCCGATCACCATGGGCTGCGCGCGCGCCTCGCGCTGTCGACCCGGGTCACCTGGGTCGAGCCTGCCGGCGGCGGCGCCTGGCGGGTCACGCTCGAGCACGCGGGGCAGCGCAGCACGCGCATCTACGGCGGCGTGGTCGTGTGCAACGGCCACCACTGGGACAAGCGCTGGCCGAGCTACCCGGGCACCTTCACCGGCGAGACGATCCACTCGAAGGACTACAAGTCGCCAGCGACGTTGCAGGGCAAGCGGGTGCTCGTGATCGGCGGCGGCAACTCGGCGTGCGACATCGCGGTCGAGGCCGCGCGGTTCGCCGACGCCAGCCACATCAGCATGCGACGCGGCTACTGGTTCATGCCCAAGACGATGATGGGCGTGCCGACCTCCGAGCTCATGAAGCCGTGGCTGCCGATGGGTGCGCAGCGCGCGTTCGTGAAGGCGATGATCCGGCTGGTGGTCGGGCGCTACCCGCAGTACGGGCTGCCCGAGCCCGATCACGAGCCGTTCGAGCATCATCCGACCATCAACTCCGAGCTGCTGTACGCGCTCCGCCACGGCCGGATCACGCCGCACGGCGATATCGCCCGCTGGGACGGCGCCGACGCGGTGTTCGTCGACGGCACCCGGGCCACCTTCGATCTGGTCGTGTGCGCGACCGGCTACCACGTCAGCTTCCCGTTCCTGGCCGCCGGCGTGGTGCCGTGGAAGGACGGCATGCCCGAGCTCTACGGCGGCGTGATGCCGCCCGGGCACAAGAACTTGTACGTGTTCGGCGTCGGCCAGCCCCGCTACGGTGCGGGCCCGCTGATCGCGGCCGGCGCGGACATGCTGTGCACGATCGTGGACACCCAACGCCAGCTCGCCCATCCGCTGGCCGACATCCTGAAGCGCATGGGCGCGAAGCCGCCGCGCACGTACCTGCAGGACCCGTTCGCGATCCTGCGCAGCGTGCGCATGGGCAAGCGGCTGGTCCCGCGCCTGCCGCGGCTCGAGCCGATGATCATGCGCGGCGCCACGCCGGTCGCGAGTGGGAGTACGATCGCGTGATGGACCTCGGGGGACAACTGATCGTCATCACCGGGGCCGCCAGCGGGATCGGTCGCGCCACCGCGCACGCGTTCGCCGCGCGCGGCGGTCGCCTCGTGCTGTGCGATCGCGACGAGGGCCGACTGGCCGAGGTGCGCACCGCGCTGGGCGCCGCGGTGGTGCTCGCGCGCGGCGTCGACGTCGGTGATCGCGCGGCGATGGCGGGGTTCGCCGACGAGGTCCATCGCCACGGCGCGGTCGACGTGCTCGTCAACAACGCCGGGGTCGCCCAGCACGGCGACATGTGCGAGACCAGCCTCGACGACTGGGACTGGGTGCTGCGGGTCAACCTGATGGGCGTGGTCCACGGCTGCCATCACTTCGTGCCCGCGATGCGGGCGCGCGGCCGCGGCCACGTCATCAACATCTCGTCGATCCTGGGCCTGTACGCGCCGCCGACGGCGATCGCGTACACCGCGTCGAAGTTCGCCGTGCTCGGCCTCACCCTGTCGCTGCGGGGGGAGCTGGCCGGCACCGGCGTCCACGCCACCGCGATCTGTCCGGGCATGATCGACACCGGCATCGTCGGCGACAGCCGGTTCGGCGCCGGCATGGACCACCTGAAGCAGCGCGTGGTCGAGCAGTTCAAGAAGCACGGCTCACCGCCGGCGGTGGTCGCGGCGGCGATCCTCGACGTGATCGGCAAGGACGTTGCGGTGCGCCCGGTGACCCGCGACGCCTGGGCCCTCTACGGCCTGGTCCGGTTCGCGCCCCGCGCGGTCGCCGACGCGGTGGGCCGGGCGCTCACGCGCCAGCTCACGCGGGCCGCGCGACCGCCGGGCTGAGCGGAGCCAGGGCTCGCGCAGCGAGCCCGCGGTCGAAGGGAAGACCTCGGGATTGATCACAAGTCTCCCTGTGATCGAAAGCGCTCACCCTTTTCCGGTGGCCCTGAGCCGGCGCCGCAGGCGCCGTGTCGAAGGGCAGAGGGCAGAGCGCCAAGGTGCCGCACGTCGCTCCGACGGGCTGCCGGCAGACGGCAGAGCGCCAAGGGTGCCG
>JBKJLC010000105.1:0-29356 GCA_046597055.1 Kofleriaceae bacterium
GTGACAGCCAGCGTGGCGGGCTTGAGGCGCGCGCCGCCGCAATCGGCGCAGGGCACCTCGCGCATGTAGCCCTCGATCTGCTCGCGGATCCAGTCGCTATCGCTGTCGGTGTGGCGCCGCTGCAGGAACGGGATGATGCCTTCGTAGTGCGTGCTGTAGGTGCGCTCGCGTCCGTGGCGGTTTTTGATCGTGACCTTGATCGGCGTCGCGCCGGCGCCCCACAGAAGGATCTTCTGTTGCGCCTTTTTCAATTTGTCCCAAGGCGCATCGAACGAGAATCCGTAGTTCTCGGCGACGGCTTCGAGCAGGCGCTGGAAGTACTCCCCCGTCTGGCCCTTCCACGGGTTGATCGCGCCTTCGGCCAGCGAAAGATCGGGGTTGGGCACTACGAGGTCGGCGTCGACCTCGAAGCGCGTCCCGAGACCCGAGCACGTCGCGCACGCGCCATACGGCGAGTTGAACGAGAAGTTGCGCGGCGCCAGCTCCTCGAAGGACATGCCGCACTTTGGACACGCCAGGTGTTGGCTGAAGGTGAGCGTGTCTTCTTCGCCCTCGCCTTCGCGGGGCTGGAGCTGGATCTCGATGACGCCCTCGGCGAGCTTGAGTGCGGTCTCCAACGAATCGGTTAGACGGCGCTTGATGTTGCCTTTCACGACGAGACGGTCGACGACCACTTCGATGGTGTGGTTCTCGTAGCGGGCGAGCTTTACCTCCGCGCGCTCGGCGAGGTCGATCACGTCGCCGTCGACTCGGGCGCGGGTGAAGCCCTGACGCGCAAGGTCGTCTAACAAGCCTTCGTACTCGCCCTTTCGGCCGCGCACGATCGGCGCCAACACCGAAAACCGCGTTCCTTCAGGGAACTCGAGGATGCGGTCCACGATCTGCTGGGGCGACTGGCGCCGCACGATCGTGCCGTCGTTCGGGCAGTGCGGGATGCCGATGCGGGCGAACATCAAGCGCAGGTAGTCGTAGACCTCGGTGATGGTGCCCACCGTCGAGCGTGGGTTACGCGAGGCGGACTTCTGGTCGATCGAGATCGCCGGCGACAACCCGTCGATGAAGTCAACATCGGGCTTGTCCATCTGCCCGAGGAACTGGCGCGCGTAGGCCGACAGCGACTCCACGTAGCGGCGCTGGCCTTCGGCGTAGATCGTGTCGAACGCGAGGCTCGACTTCCCCGACCCCGACAAGCCCGTAAAGACGATGAGCTTGTCTCGGGGCAGGTCGATGTTGACGTTTTGCAGGTTGTGTTCTCTCGCCCCGCGCACCACCAGCCGATCAGACATTCGGGCAAAGTTACTACAACGGTGTGACACCACGAACACCTGTTCGGATCGGGGCCGGCCTAAGGATTGGTCCTTTTCGCCCGATAGGACTCCGTGACCACCACCCGTCGCGCTGCGCTTGTTCTCGGGGCGTTTTGCGCGGTAGCGCTGGGCGTTCACCTCGCCGCCGGGCTCGCGTACCCCGTGCCGTGGGTTGACGAGATCGACTTCCTCGCACCCGCGCTTTCGCTCGCCCATCACGGCTCCCTCCGGGCTCCACAACTGGCGGCTCCGTCGGGCATGTTCTGGGTGTCCGACGCCTATTACGTGATCCTCGCCCCCGTCCTGCGAGTCTTTCCGGCGACGGTCGAAACGGGCCGCTGGGTGTCTTTCGTTGCTGTCCTGGCCGCCTCGGCTGGATTTTTCACCGCTGGGCGGAAGGCGGGCGCCCACCCGGTCGCGGCTGCCGCGGTCGCCGGGGTGTGGCTCCTTATGCCCAAGGTGGTCGTGGCCGCCAACGTCGCCCGACACGAGGGCATCGTTCTTGGCTGTGTCGCGTGGGCCCTCGTTGCGGTCTTCAGCGGGCGACGGGTCGCGGCCGTGACCCTCGGCGTGTTCGCCGCGGTGCTGCACCCTGCCGGCATCGCGTTCGCGGCAGTAATCGTGCTCGCCGTGCTCGTCTGCCCAGCGGCGAAGGCGACCACGAAGTGGGAGTGGGCCGGAGCAGCCGCGCTCACCGCGTTCGTCGGCTTCGAGGTGGTGCACTTCGTCAGCAACTGGGGTATCGCCACCGAGCAGATCCGCTTTCAGCTGGCGCGTAAGGGCGCCCGGGTCACCCCCGCCATCGACTTCGGTTTTGCCCTCGGATTGCTTGGTTCGCTGGGCCTGCTCGTGCGCCTCCGTCGGCACGCATCGCAGCCGGCCGTTGTGTTCCTCGGCGTCGCGTTTGGAGGTGCCGCGGTCTCCGCGTTCGGGCACGAAATGTGGTACGGCGTGTACGGCCTACCGACGGGCGCGCTCGTGCTCGCGCTGGGTGCGCTCGTCTTGGTGCCGCGCCTCGACGCGTCGTGGCAGCGCTCCGCTCAGCTCGCAACGCTGGCGTTCGCGACGCTGGTGGTGTTCGGCACCCAGGGCTACGGCGTTGCCTTCTACGGCATGCGGATCGACCACGACCAAACCGAGCTCGCGACCTTCGTGGCCGACGTGCGCGCCCAACTGGTTGCGCTCGACGAGCAAACCAGCGAGCCCACCACCGTTGCTCTCAACGCGCTCAGCGGCCTGCCGTGGCCGTTGCAGCAGGAGCGCTTCGGCAACGTCACGCTGGTGAAGGAGACCGCCGTGTCGGCCGCGACCAACCCCGACTATCGGCTGTACGCCCGCACCGCGTGCTGCACCGGCAAGATCGAAGCGACCGAACCGCTCGGCGAGGTCGTTGCCACCGTCGCGTCGCCCCATGACCTGTTCGATGCCACGCTTTTCAAAACCACCCCTGAATAACGCGCTAGTCAGCACCGACGAGTTCGGTCAGCTTCTTCTTGAGGTCGCCGATCTCGTCGCGCAGGCGGGCGGCGTATTCGAAGCGCAGGTCTGTCGCCGCCTCGTGCATCTCTTCTTCGAGGGCACGAACGAGACGTTCGATCTGATCGCTCGGTAGGTCGCCGAGACCCTGCAGCACGTCGCGGTCGCGCCCGCGTGAGCGCGCCCCTTTGTTCGGCACCGGAGCCGAACCGCCCGGCCGAAGGATCGACAACAGGTCGTTGACCTGCGTGCGGATCGTCTGCGGGTCGATCCCGTGTTCGGTGTTGTACGCGGTCTGCGCGCCGCGGCGACGCATGGTCTCGGAGATGGCGCGGGTCATCGAGTCGGTGACCTTGTCGGCGTACATGATCACCTGACCGTCGACGTTGCGGGCGGCGCGGCCGATCGTCTGAATCAGTGCAGTCTCGGAACGGAGAAAGCCTTCCTTGTCTGCGTCGAGGATCGCCACCAGCGACACCTCGGGCAGGTCGAGGCCCTCGCGGAGCAGGTTGATGCCGACCAGGACATCGAACTCGCCGCGGCGGAGATCGCGGATGATCTGGATGCGCTCGAGGGTGTCGATGTCCGAATGCAGGTAGCGGACCCGGACCCCGACCTCGGCGTAGTACTCGGTGAGGTCCTCGGCCATGCGCTTGGTCAGCGTGGTGACCAGGACCCGCTCGCCGACCGCCGCGCGGGCGCGCAGCTCGCCGAGCAGGTGATCGACCTGGTGCCCGACCGGACGGATCTCGATCTCCGGATCGATGAGGCCGGTCGGCCGGATGATCTGCTCGACCACCACGCCCTGGGCTTCGGCCAGCTCCCAGTCGGCGGGGGTGGCCGAGGTGTAGATGGCCTGCTTGACCCGCTCGCGCCACTCGTCGAACCGCAGCGGCCGGTTGTCGAGCGCGCTGGGCAGCCGGAAGCCGTAGTCGACCAGCACCTCCTTGCGGGCGCGGTCGCCGTTCGACATGCCGCCGATCTGGGGGACGGTCTGGTGCGACTCGTCGACGAACATCAGGTAGTCGGCCGGGAAGTAGTCGATCAGCGTGGGCGGCGGCGCGCCGGGCGGACGCCGGGTCAGGTGGCGCGAGTAGTTCTCGATCCCCGAGCAGAAGCCCATCTGCTCGATCGCCTCGAGGTCGTACATCGTGCGCTGCTCGAGCCGCTGGCGCTCGAGGAGCTTGCCCTGCTGCGCCAGCTCCTCGAGGCGGCCGCGGAGCTCGACCCGGATGCTCTCGACCGCGCGCTTGAGGGTGTCCTTCGGGGTCGCGTAGTGCGAGGCCGGGAAGATGGTCGCCTTCTGGATCGAGCGCTTGGCCTTGCTGCGCAGGGCGTCGATCTCGGCCATCGCCTCGATGGTGTCGCCGAACATCTCGAGCCGGATCGCGGTGTCGGACTCGTAGGCCGGGAAGATCTCGATGCAGTCGCCGCGGACCCGGAAGGTGCCGCGGTGGAAGTCGATGTCGTTGCGCTCGTACTGCAGCTCGACCAGCCGGCGCAAGATGTCGTCGCGTGGGACCTCCTTGCCGACCTCGAGCTCGCAGGTCATCTGGCCGTACACGTCGCGGTCGCCGATGCCGTAGATGCACGACACCGAGGCGACGATGATCACGTCGCGGCGCGACAGCAGCGCGTAGGTCGCCGCGTGCCGCATGCGGTCGATCTCCTCGTTGACGATCGAGTCCTTCTCGATGAAGGTGTCGGTGGTCGCGACGTAGGCTTCGGGCTGGTAGTAGTCGTAGTAGCTGACGAAGTAGTGGACCGCGTTGTCCGGGAACAGCTCCTTGAGCTCGCCGTACAGCTGGGCGGCCAGGATCTTGTTGTGGACCATGACCAGCGTCGGTCGCTGGACCTCGGCGATGATGTTCGCCATCGTGAACGTCTTGCCCGACCCGGTGATGCCGAGCAGGACCTGCCCCGCGTCGCCCTGGCGCAGCCCGGCCACCAAGGCCCGGATCGCCGTGGGCTGATCGCCCGCCGGCTGATAGGGTGACTTCAGCGTGAACAGGGGCGGCTCGGCCGCCGGGACGGGTGACGGCGGCTCGGCCGCCCGGACTGGCTTGGTTCGCGAGGCCACGATGGCGCAGCATAGCTCGACAAGTGACAGCGTCCCGTCAGCTTTGGCTCGCCGGCTCGGCGCGATCCGCGGCTGCTACGCGATGCTCGATCGCGACGACGAGGCGCTGGCGCGTGCGCTGATCGGCGGGGGCGCGCGGGTGCTGCAGGTGCGGCTCAAGCCAGCGACGACCCGGGCCACGCTGGCGGCCGCGCGGATGGCGCGGCGGGTGACGCGCGAGCTCGGGGCCATCCTGATCGTCAACGACCGGGTCGACGTCGCCCTGGCGGTCGAGGCCGACGGCATCCACGTGGGCCAGGACGACCTGGCGCTGGCCGACGTCCAGCGGATCGCGCCGGGCCTCATCGTGGGGGTGTCCACCCACGATCTCGCGCAGGTGCGCGCGGCGGTGGCCGGCGGCGCTGACTACCTCGGGTTCGGACCGGTGTTCGCGACCGCGACCAAGCTCGACCCTGACCCGGTGGTCGGGCTGGACGGGCTGACCGCGGCCGTGACGGCGGCCGGGGCGGTCCCGGTGGTCGCGATCGGTGGGATCCGGATCGAGCACGCCGGTGCCATCGCGGCGACCGGGGCGGCCGCAGCCTGCGCCATCGGCGCGGTGAACCAGGCGCTGGATGTGGGTGCAGCGGCGCGGGCGCTCGGCCTTCCGTGGGCCACGCCGGCGTAAGGCCCTGATAGTGCGGGGGTCGGCGTGCTACCGTACGAGGGCGCGCGGCGGATGAATGGGCTCGATGGAGCCGCCGTCGAACCGCGACGTTCCGTACCTGCAGGAGAGATCATGGCCAAGCTCGGGTTCTTCTCGCTCATCGCGGCGTTCGTGGGCACGCTCGCCATCGTCGGAGTGACGTCCCAGGACGCCTCCGCGGCCCGGCCGTGTGCTCGCAAGAAGTTCGAGAGCACGCTGGTGAAGGCGGCGTGCCAGAAGGGCGGGCAGGACGAGGCCAAGAAGGTGATGAAGGCGTACCTGAAGGAGGCGAAGAAGAAGAACGCCTCGCTCGCCTGCGCCACCTGCCACAGCAAGGTCGGCGGCGACTACCCGCTCAAGCCCGACGGCCAGGCCAAGTACAAGTCCAACGGCGGGAAATAGCCCCGTCGCGGCGGCCCAGCGACTCCCGCGCGGCGCCCGGTGCGACCAGCGGAACGGCGAAGCCAACCGCCGTCAGTGACGGCTAGCAGCGAGCGAGGAGCCTCGGATGCGAGGCGACGGTGGGGCCCGACGAGAACCGGTATCCCTGAGCGCAGCGCGAAGCGCGGAGTCGAAGGGGTGCGCCTGGTCGTGACGAAGTCGGGAGGACCGGCAACGACGCCGGCGAGGCCCGCCCTCGCTGCTAGCTCAGGCGTTGCACTTGGACTTGTTCTTGGCAGCAGCCTTGAGGTCCTTGTCCTTGGCCTCGGCCTTCTTGAGGAGCGTCGACTTCGGGTGCTTCTGCTTGAGGACGCCGAGGTAGGCGCGCGCCTCGGCGCAGTTTTTCAGGCGCTCGGCCGCCTCGGCGGCGCGGAACAGGGCGTCGTCGGCGAGCGAGCTGGTGGCGAACTTGTCGAACACCTTCTGGTACTCGCGGATCGCGAGCTCCCAGTCCGACTGCTGGAAGTAGGTCTCGCCGCGGAAGTACTGGGCGTCGTCGGCGCGGTCGTGAGTCGGGAAGCCGACCGCGAGCTTCTTGAAGCCCTCGCGCGCCTCGTCCCACTTCTTGAGGCCGAACGAGGCGGTGGCCGCGGTCCAGATCTCGTCGGGGTTGCCGCTGCCCGGGGCCCCGGCGGTGCCGCCGCGGCCCTCGAGCGCGAGCAGGCGCTGCTCGAGCCCGGCCAGGCGCTCGTCGTTGCTCGCCTTGTAGCGATCGAGGTCGGCCTTGATCTCGTCGAGCATGTTCTTGGCGGCCGAGACCAGGCCGGTCGAGACCCGGATGTCGTTGCGCAGCGCCTCGAGGTCGGCCCCGATGTCGGCGCTGTTGCGCTTGAGCAGCTTGGTCGCCTCGTCGAGCACGCGCTTGAGCTCGTCGACCTTGACGGTCAGGTCGGCCTCCTTCTTGGAGACGCGCTCCTCGAGCGAGGTGACGTCCTTGCGCAGGGACTTGCCCTCGCTCTTGGTGGTCGCCCAGAAGCAGCCGGTCGCGCCGCTGGCGAGCACGGCGACGATGCCGGCCGATGACATCAACGTGAAGCGTGACTTCATGACAGCTCCTTCATCGCCACGTGAACTCGACGCGGCGATCCTTGTCGGCACCCTGGCCGCTCAGCTCGGACTCGCCCTTGGGCACGACCTGCAGGCGGGCCGGATCGACGCCGAGGCGCGCCAGGTAGTCGGCGACGGTCTGGGCCCGGCGCTCGGACAGCGCGATGTTGTACTCGTCGGTGCCGGAGTCGTCGGTGTGGCCGACCACCAGGACCGGCTTGGTGCCGTTCTTCTCGACGCAGGCGGCGTTGCCGTCGAGGCGGTCGCGCTCGCTGGCGGCGATGGCCGCATCGTCGTGCTCGAAGAACACGGTGGCCAGCTCGCAGGTGCCGGCGGTGCCGGCGCCCGACGGCTTCTGGCAGAAGCCGTCGAGGCAGTCCTCGTCGTCGGGGCACTCCTCGTCGGTCTTGCACGCCGTCCCGCGCTTGCAGGCGCCCGCCTCGCAGGTGCCACCAGGACCGCAGTCGCTGTTGCTGGCACATGCCTGGCACTTGCCGGCCTGGCACACCTTGCCGTCGGGACAGTCGGTGTCCTTGCTGCACTCGGCCGCGGCGCACGCGCCGTTCTTGCAGGTCTTGCCCGCACCGCAGTCGGCGTTCTTGGCGCACTGCACGCACTGCTTGTTGACGCACACGAGCCCCTCCGCGCAGTCGTCGTTGCCGTCGCACCCCGGGGGCTTCGGCAACTTCTTGCAGCTGGCGACCAGGGCGACCACGACGAGGCTGCACGCCAGTACGCACAGGTAGAACCGCACGCCCGCAGTCGAGGCTCGCATGGGTCGAAGCTACGAGCCCGGGCCCTGGGAGTCAAATTGCTGCGCACCCTTAGGCTGCGCTCGCAGCCCCGGAACCCGCCTCGGCGTGCGCTCGGTCGCCCCGGTGTTGCTGGCCCGCGGTCGGCCGCGGTCGCTGGGTTCCAGTGGTAGGGTCGCCCCGGCCATGCCGCGGACCACGATCCTCGTCATCGATGACGAGCCGAACATCCTGTCGACGGTCCGGCGCAACCTGGAGATCGAAGGTTACGCGGTCGAGGTCGCCGGCACCGGCGCGGTCGGCCTGGCCAAGCTGCAGCAGCACGACGTCGACCTGGTGCTGCTCGACGTGATGATGCCGGGCGAGAGCGGGCTGGACGTGCTGCCCAAGATCCGGGCGGCGCACCCCGAGTCGATGGTCATCATGATGTCGGGCAACGCGACGGTCGAGACCGCGGTGCAGGCGACCAAGGGCGGCGCCCACGACTTCATCGAGAAGCCGCTGTCGGGCGACAAGCTGCTGCTCACGGTGCAGAACGCGCTCGAGTTCGGTCGACTGTCGCGCGAGAACGCGCGGCTGCGCGCGCGGGCCCAGGCCGAGCACTCGATGATCGGGCGCAGTCCGCTGATGAAGGCGATCTTCGACAAGGTCGCCAAGACCGCGCCGTCGTCGGGGCGGGTGCTGATCACCGGCGAGAACGGCACCGGCAAGGAGCTGGTCGCGCGTGCGCTGCACGACCTCTCGAAGCGCGCCCGCGGGCCGTTCGTGAAGCTCAACTGCGCGGCGATCCCGTCCGAGCTGATCGAGAGCGAGCTGTTCGGTCACGAGAAGGGCGCGTTCACCGGCGCGACCAAGGACCGCCGTGGCAAGTTCGAGCAGGCCGACGGCGGCAGCTTGTTTCTCGACGAGGTCGGCGACATGAACCCGAGCGCGCAGGCCAAGGTGCTGCGCGTGCTGCAGGAGGGCGAGCTGGAGCGAGTCGGCGGCGCCGAGACCATCAAGGTCGACGTCCGCGTGGTCGCCGCGACCAACAAGGAGCTCACCGCCGAGATCGCGGCGGGCCGCTTCCGCGAAGATCTGTTCTACCGGCTGGCGGTGGTGCCGATCGAGCTACCGCCGCTGCGCGCGCACAAGGACGACATCCCGGCGCTGGTCGAGCACTTCCTCGCGCTGACCTGCGCGCGCGACGATCGCCGGGTCAAGCGGATGGCGCCGGGCGCGGTCACGCTGATCATGCAGCACGACTGGCCGGGCAACGTGCGGGAGCTCAAGAACGTCGTCGAGCGGCTGGTGATCCTCACCGGCGACAACGAGCTGATCGGCGAGGCCGACGTGCGCGACGCGCTGCCGGGGGTGCGTCCGGTGAAGGGCAGCTACCAGAAGGGCACGCCGTTCAAGGACCTGGTGGCGGCGTCGGAGCGCGAGATCATCCTGGCCGCGCTCGAGGCCCACGATCATCACGTGTCGAACACCGCGCGCGACCTGCAGCTCGAGCGCTCCCATCTGTACAAGAAGATGCGCGCGCTCGGCATCGATCACCGGGCCGACGAAGCCGAGTAGTCGCCCGCGCCGCCGGTCAGAACCGGCAGCCGGACTCGGACCCGAGCGTCGTGCAGGTACCACCCCACGGGCACGCGGTCGCGCCCGACCCGGTGATGCACGTGCGGTAGCAGCGGGGCTGATCGTCGCTGCCCGGCATGCACACGTTGCCGGTGCCGCACTCGGGGCTGGCGGTGCAGCGTGCGCCCAGCACGCCCCGGGCGTCGTCGTAGGCCGGGTAGACGATGCGCGCGCGGATGCCGAAGCCGTCGCGATCGGGCGCGGCGCCGCTGGCGTCGCTCCAGGCCGCGATCAGCGCGCCGTCGGGCAGCCAGCCGACCGAGGGGTCGAGCTGGTTGTTGGCGACCGTGGTGTTGACCAGCCGGCTGGGGCCGACCGGCGCCAGCGAGGGCCGGAACACCTGCAGCCGGATGCCGCACGCGGCGCCGTCGCCCTCGACCAGGCACGACTCCCAGCTGACCGCGATCGCGCCGTCGGCTCGGGTCGCGATCGCGGCCGAGGGCAGCTCGACCGCGCGGGTGGCGAGGCTCTCCGCGATCCGGGTGCCGCCGGTGGTCACGCGCCGCACGACGATCTGACCGTCGACCGCGTCGCTGCCGTCGTCCAGGCTGCGGCGGGCGTAGGTGACGACCACGTCGCCCTCGACCCGCGCGGCCAGCGGCTCGCCGAGCCGGTCGGTGTCGCGGTGGCCCACGATAAGGAGGTCAGCCGCGCGGGGCTGGCCGGTCGGCGTGTAGAACCGCGCCCGCAGCGTGCTGCCGGTCCGCCAGATCACCGCGTGGGCGTTGCCGTCACCGAGCGCGACCAGCGCCGGCGGACCACGCTCGGCGAGCGGCGTGGTCGAGATCACGTAGGCATCACCGCTGGCAGAGACCGGATTGGCGCCGATCAGCCCGGTGGCCTCGACGTAGCGCGCCTTGACGACGAAGGGTCCGGGCACCGCGCTGGCCTCGGTCCATGCGACCACGAAGCGCCCGCCGGGGAGCGCGGTGACCGCCGGCGTCGACGGCGCGGTGGCGCTGGCGAGGACCGTCTCGGTGGCGGTGAGCGCCGCGCCGCGGCCGTCGATCGCGACCGCGAGCAGATCGGTACTGCTGGCCCACACCGCCAGGGTCACGCCGTCGGCGTTGGTCGCGACCGAGGGCTCGAAGCCGGTCGGATCGTTGGACTGGTTGATGTTGAACTGACCGTCGCCGGCGGCGCTCGCGGTGGCGACCGCGCGGCCGGTGGGATCGAAGCGGCGCCCGAAGACGTCGCAGCGCGCGGCGACATCCTCGCAGGAGTCCGACCAGCCGATGGTGGCGACCCCGGTCGGGCTGACCGCGAGCTGGCGACCGGCGGCGTCGGGGCGAAACGCCAGCGCCTGATCGCCGATGAAGCTGGTGTTGACCGCGAAGTCGTTGGGCTCGAGCATGAGGTCGACGTCGAGCCGCAGGTCGGGCTGGATCGCGACGGTCAAGGCGCCGGCGGCGATCGCGGCGCCGGCGAGGTCCTGGGCGGTGATGTCGATCGCCAGGTCGCCTGCGCGCTCGCGGGTCTCGACGCTGAACGTCAGGGGAAACCCCCGGCCGTCGATCGCGAGCCGCTGGGTCTGGGTCGAGTCGCCGTTCGACACCGAGACATCGAGGCGCTCGACCGTGCCCACCGCCGGGCGCGCCTGGACCGTGACCAGGGTGAGGCCGCCGGGGTCGGTGCAGGCCGCGGCCGCCGCGAGCGCGCTGACGAAAGCGCTGCTGCGCGCGGTCCGGCGCAGGGCGGCGAGGCTGCCGCGGCCCCGCCGCGTCCGCGGCATGAGATCGGTGGGCGCGCTCAATCGAAGACCACGTTGCCGAGGTCGGTCGACGGGACGCCGTCGTCGCGCAGCACGAAGTAGGCGCCGGCGCCGGCCCCGGCGGCGGCCGCGATGCCGCCCCAGAACCACCAGCGGGCGTAGATCGGTTTGCGAGCCCTGGGTGGGTCGCGCTTCGGGGGAGGGTCGCCGCCGCCGAAGCGGGCGGCCTCCCGCCGGCGCGCGGCCTCGTCGGCGGCGCGCCGGCTGGCCTCGAGCTCGTCGATCAGGTCTTCGACCGCCTCCCGGTTGTCGGCGTCGGGGACCTGGCGCAGGTACTTCCGGAAGCTGAAGATCGCCTGCTCGAAGTTCCCGAGGTTGCGGTGACACTGGCCGATGTTGAAGAGAAAGGCGGGCAGCGGCCGCGCCTCGAACGCCTGCTCGTACTGTTCGAGCGCCTCGTCGAAGCGGCCGAGCGCAAACAGCTTCTCGCCCTTCTGGAAGTGATGGCGTGACGAGCGGGTCGCCGCGTCCTCGGCGCGGGCGACCGGGACCCGTCCCAGGCCCACGGCGAGCAGGGCGGACAACGCGAAGATGGCCACGACGCGGAGGGGCGTCATCGGGGAGCGAACGGGTCCATCGTCGCGGTCGGATCGACCTTGGGGTCGTTGCGGGGCTTGCGCGGCGGGGGTGCGACTGGCGTCGGATCCGGCTCGGCGACGACCGCCGGCGGCTCGGGCTCGGGCGTGGTGGGGATCGGTACGACCTCGCCCTCGGGTAGGGGCATGGCGGCGGGCACCGTCGGGCGCGCCCGCTCGCGGCGATCGCGGCCTGACGGGGTGGCGACCTCGAGCGGCACCAGCTCGATCGGCACGCCAGTCGGCGGATGGGCGAGATCGATCGAGAACGGCTGATCGAGGTAGCCCGGCTTGCGCACGAGGAAGTCGCGGCGGTCGATCGAGCCGCCATCGGCCGGGTCGATCACGAGCGCGCACGGCGCGGCGCACAGCGCGGCCGACGAGCCGGCGGCAAACACGGTCGCGCCCGGGGAGGCATCGATGCGGACCTCGACCAGGGCGGCCCGCGGCGAGGTCGGCCCCATCGGCGTGATCGACAGCATGGCCGGGGTCGCGGGCTGCGCGGTGGGCCCGTCGGCCGGCGCGGCGCCGGCGGTGAGGACGGCGACCGCGACCACCGCGGCCCCAGCCAGCGCGACCGACGCGCCGGCGAACACCCACGCCCGCGATCCGCGGGGCTCCGGCCCGCGCTGCGAGCCGGTCAGCGAGGCGGCTGGACCGAGGTCCCGGCGCGCCGAGCCATGACCCGGCTGCGAGGCGTACCCGCCGCTCGCCAGGCCCAGCCGGGCCAGCGTGTCGGGCCCGGGCGGCGGCATCGTGAGCGAGCCGACTCCATCGCGCGAGCCGCGGCTGTCGCGCGAGTCGCGGCTGTCGCGCGAGCCGACTCCATCGCGCGAGTCGCGGCTGTCGGGGCCATGGTCGCCATCCCGGCTGGCCCGGCCCGAGCCGCTGTGCCCGTGCGGCGTCCGTGGGTGCGGCAGCGGCATCCGGCCCCGGGTCCGCGGATCGATCGTGTGCTCGTGGGTCTCGATCCCGCCCAGCAGGTGCAGGAGGTCGTCGCGCAGGTCCTCGACGGTCTGGTGGCGGCGCCCGGCGTCCTTCTGGAGGCAGCGCATCAGCACCGCCTCCAGGCGATCGTCGATGTTGCCGCCGCCGATGGTCTCGCGCGGCGGGATCGGCTGCTCGTTGAGGTGCTTGCGCACGTACTCGCCGAACGAGCGGCCGCGGAACAGCGGCTGGCCGCAGAACATCTCGTACATGATCGCGCCGAGCGAGTAGATGTCGGCGCGGTGGTCGATCACGAGCCCGCCGGCCTGCTCGGGCGACATGTAGGCTGGCGTCCCGATCACTGATCCGGCCGCGGTCTCGAGCCCGACGTCCTCGTCGTCGCGGTTGATGAGCTTGGCGACGCCGAAGTCGAGCAGCTTGATCTGCTCCGCGCCGTCGGCCGTCGCCACCACGATGAGGTTGTCGGGCTTGAGGTCCCGGTGGATCACGCCGACCGCGTGGGCAGCGGCGAGGCCGTCGCAGATCTGGATCAGCAGGGCCAGCGCGCGCGGCAGCTCGATGTTGCCGCCGCCGCTGCGGGCCCACTGGCCGAGGCTGCGGCCGCGCAGCAGCTCCATGATGATGTACGTCGTGCCGTCATCGAGCTCGATGAAGTCGGTGACATCGACGATGTTGCGGTGGCGGATTCGGTTGACGGTGCGCGCCTCCTGGAAGAAGCGGGCGACCGCGTCCCGGCGCTTGGCGTAGTCGGCGCGCAGCACCTTGAGCGCGACCTCGCGGCCGAGGCGCACGTGCTCGGCCCGGTACACGAAGCCCATGCCGCCCTTGCCGATCAGCTCGAGGAGGCGGTACGCGCCGAGCACCTGACCGACCCGGTCGTCGACGCGATCGTTCGGCCGCGGCGTCGGCGGCGGAACTGACTTGCGCGCCGGCGTGCGGGTGCGCGCGTTCGGGCTCTCGATGCGCGTGTCGTCGGCCGGCGGCGGGACATCGCGCGTGCCCATCGCCGGGGCCGCGGGCGGCGGCACCGGGAGCCGGGGGCCGTCCCAGCCTGGGTTCGACCCGGGATGGAGCGACTCGGTCGGCTCGGGCCCGCCATCGCTGCGCGGGCGCGCGCCGGCCCCGGACCCCGGACTTGCGTGCGGGATGGGTCGTGGCGTGGAGTCGCGCGAAGCCGACATGAGCCCACCGGGAATACCCGGATCGCAGGAGCGCCCTATTGTACGGAGGCGAAATTGCGTGGGCAACCGGTGTTTTCCACCGCGTTGGGTCGATCACGCTGCCGTCGCTCCCGGCCGCTCCCGGCCACTCCCGCGCTCAGGGGCAAACCGCCGCGATCGCGGCGTCGATCGCGAGCCTCACCTGGCTGCTGGCCTCCTGGCTCTGCCGAGCGCGCAGCGGGGCACAGGCACCGGGGGCGGCGGTCGCGCCCAGCGCGCGGGCGGTCGCCGCACGAAGGTCGCGCGCCGGTGCGTCCAGCAGGGGAACCAGCGCCCGGACTGCGTCGGCGCCGCCGATCTGGCCGAGCCCCTCGACCGAGGCGATCAGGATGAGCAACTCGGTCCCGGCAGTCGCGGTCTTGCGCTTCTCGACCGAGGCCGCCAGGGCGCTCCGGGTCAGGTCGCTGTCGAGCAACCCGAGCGATCGGTAGGCGCGGATGCGGACGCCCGGATCGACGTCGGACTCGGCCAGATCGACCAGCACCTGCAGATCGCCGCCGACCATCGCCGTCAGGTCGTCCGCCGGCGGCAGGAAGTCGACCCCCGACAGCGCTTCGATCAAGGCGGGTGACGCCACCAGCTGGGACTTGCCGGCCGACACGGTCGCGGTCAGGCCCGCGGCGGCCGCGAGCGCGAACAGCGCCAGGCGGGAGCGCAGCGGCGTGGTCACTCGAGCACCGGGCTGGTCCGGAGGATCTCGCGCTGCCCGATCGAGAGGCTGGTCCCGCCGAACTCGCTGTAGTGCATCAGGTTGTCCGTGTAGGGCGGGCTGTCGGCGATCGGATCCTCGCCCCCGTCGGGCTCCTTGTTGCGGAACAGGCCCAGGTGACGGGCGACCCCGTGCGCGGTCTGGCGCGCGAAGTGGCGCCAGTCGCGGTAGCAGAGCGAGTCGATCGCCAGCGCCACGCCCGAGCCGCGGGTCCCTGGCAGCGGCGCGCCGGGGGTTCCACCGGTGATGAGCTGGAGTCCGGCCGGCGCGATGGAGCGCACGAAGAAGATCGACACGCCCGAGCGCGCGGTCGACAGCTCGAACAGGCGGCCGGCGGTGTCGGCGTCGACCGAGTCGAGCTCGGGATGGCCGCTGACGTCCTGGTAGGTCACGGCGCCGATCGCGACGTTGGCGAGGTTGAAGATGAGGCGCAGCTCGGCGAGGAACTCGTCCTGGAAGCCGGCGAGCTGCTTGGCCGAGGTCGCGTCCAGGCTGGCCCCGATCGCGCCCTGGCAGGGATGCTCGGTGAGGTCGCCGAAGTGGAAGTGCAGGTCGAGCGTGGCGCCGGGGCCGAGCTTCTCGATCACGTACACGTGACGGCGCGTGCTCGGCAGCCCGACCCCGAGGCGGAACACCGCGAGCCGCAGGGTGTAGGCGCCCGGCTCGAGCCTGGTCTCGCTCGAGCTGGGCACCTTGATCACCGAGGCGCCGGGCAGGGGCTCGTGGCGGACGAGATTGTCGTAGTAGTCCGCGCGCGACTGGGGCAGCTCGTACAGGGTGCGGCCGCTGGGTGACTGCAGGCGGGTCGCGCCGATGAGCTGGCTCGGCTCCTCGACCGAGGTCACCACCACCATCGAGACCGCGTTGGCCGGGACCGGGATCTTCAGCTCGGGCTCGCGCACACGTGGGTCGAGCGGCAGCTCGAAGACGATCGAGCCGCTGTTGGGCAGGCACGCCTCGAAGTGACCGAGAAAGGCGGTGGCGTCGGCGGTGAGCCGCGGGATGCCCGCGCACGACCACCCACGCGCGCAGTCGTCGTCGATCGAGCACAGCTCGACGCAGCGGCCGAGCGCACAGGCCCCAGCCCGGCAGTCGCCGTCGAGGTCGCAGGCGTCGCCGGGGATCGCGGCCTGGGTCTGGGCCTGGCAGGTGCCCGGCGGGGTCGACAGCGCCGGCGCCAGCCGACAGGTCTGGCCGGGGCCACACTCGAGCTCGGACTCGCACGCGCCGCCGATCAGACTCTCGACCGGGGTGCAGGTGCCGTCGTCGCAGCGCCGCCCATCGCCACAGTCGACGTGGTGTCGGCAGCGCGGCACGCACTTGTGATCTACGCACTGCAGGTCGTCGTGGCAGTCGGCTACGATCGCGCAGTGCTCGCCGATCTCGCGACCGCCGGACGAACAGGCTGCCAGCGCCACGCTCGCCAGCAGCGCCGTGACCACGCGCACGCTCGCCGCCCGGACCGCGGGATGCGGGGGCAGCTCGACGACGGCGGAGGGTGCGTGGACTGCCACGGTTTTACCGGGTGACGGGGTCGCGTTCGCCCAGAGATCTATATAATCCCCGCCAGCCGGAGGAGACCATGGTTTTTCGACTCACTTCGCGACGTTTGGTGACCCCCGCCGCGGCGGCGCTCGTGCTCGGCTGCGGCCTGGCCCAGGCCTCGGCCCAGGCCGCGCTCGACGATGACGACGACACCGAGGATGCGACCCCGACCTCCGCGGTCGAGGTCGCTGCCCCCCAGGCGACCCACATCGGGGTCGGGCTCCGGCTGCGCAACGTGCGCATTCCGGAGGGGCTCATCGAGGTGTTCGTCGGGGACGTCCCCGGCGGTGTCTCGAGCTTCGGCATCGGCGGCGAGCTGTCGCGCCGGCGCGGCGACTTCGAGGTCCAGTTCGGCCTCGAGTACGAGAAGCTGACCGTCACGCCCGGCCCCTGGGTCGAGAAGGGCAAACCAGTGATGGGCAGCAGCGTCGACGACGTCCGCGACGACGGCTTCGGCTGGATCACCGCCGAGCTGTCGTTCCTCTATCACACGCCGATCATCGACCAGGTGTCGGTGCGCTACGGCGGCGGCGCCGGCATCGGCATCCTGTTCGGCGACGTGCGTCGGACCGACCAGATCTGTCTCACCAACTCGCTCGATTCGTGCCGGGACGACGCGGGCGGCGAGAACCAGGACGAGCCGTACGACGTGCCGCCGGTGATGCTGGTGGTCAACGCGATCATCGGCGTGCAGATCCGTCCGACCGAGGAGATCTTCATCAACATCGAGGGCGGCCTGCGCACGCTGCCATTCTTTGGCGCGACCGCCGGCTACTACTTCTAGCGGAACGGGCTGCGGGCCCGGTCTGCTTCGTTGAGCGGTCCCCCCCACTTCGTCACGACCAGACGGTCGCTCCTCGTGGGGCCCCACCACTCGCCTCGCATCCCGGGCTCCTCGCCTCGTTCCGCAAGGCGACGGTCGACGCAGACCAGGCCGTGCCGCTACCGGAGGCGGCGGATGTCGCCAACCCGGAGCGTCACCTTCACGGCATCGAAGTATTCGGCCAGCGGGATCGAGTACTTGCGCGAGGTCCCGGTCAGGTCCTTCCAGGCTTGCGGCGCGATCTCGCGGTGCGCAGCCAGGTAGGCGCGGAGCTTGGCCTCGAGCGCGGCGAGCACGCCAGCGTCGACGTAGAGGTCGGGCTTGATCTTGGCGAGCACGCGCGCGGCGAGCAGGTTGTCGAGCGCGGGCTTGACCTCGGCGTCGGGCCGTCCGACCGCGGCAGCGACCTCGCGCGGGCGCGGGGGCTCGAGCGCCCAGGCGTGAAACCGGGCGGCCAGGTCGGCCTCGACCGGCGACAGGGTCGCGCGGGGCGCGGTGGTCGGCCGGCGCAGGTGCTCGCCGTCCTGGATCAGCTCGCCGCGTCGGACCAGGTCGGCGGCGAGCGCGTCGAACGCGCGGGCGGGGAGCGCGGTCGACAGCTGCTGGCGGGCCTCCTCGCGCGGGAGCTCGCGCGGCGGCTGGGCACGGGCAGCGGTGTCGACCAGGCGGGTCAGCCCGCGCTCGAGCGCGGCGATCGCGTCAGCGTGCAGGTAGACCGCGCCGTCGCCGGTGCCGGCGCGGAGCAGCGCACCCTCGGCGATCAGCGCGTCGAGCATCGGGGCCACCTCGGCCGGCGGCAGGCCGACCCGGCGCCCGAGCTCGGCCGCGGTCGGCGCGGCGGCGTGGGCGGCCTTGACCTCGAGCGCGACCCGGTCGCGCGCGCGCGCGCTGGCGAACCGGGCGACCACCGCGGCGTGATCGGCGCGGGCCCGCGGTGCGTGGACGCGGACGACCTCGCCACCGCCGAGGGTGGTGCCGTGATCGGCCAGCGGCTGGAAGCCGCGCACGATGAAGCGATCGCCGGGCAGCGCGGCCAGCGGGGTCGCGCGGTCGACCCGGAGCTGCGCGAACGCCTCGGCGCCAGGGGCGAGCGACGAGGCGCCGACCAGCGCCAGGGTCGCCATCACCTGGGTCGCGCCGTGGTGGAGCAGGACCTTGCTCCGCGCCGGCAGCGGCCCGCGGGCGGCGGCGACGTGGCGAAACCGGACGTCGAGCAGGTGGGCCGGCTCGAGGGCGTCGGGATGACCGAGCACGTCACCGCGCTCGAGCTCGTCGACCGCGACCCCGGCCAGGTTGACCGCGCAGCGCTGGCCGGCGCGGGCCGCCTCGACCGCGGCGCCGTGGACCTGGAGCGTGCGGACCCGGGTCGCCTGTCGCCGCGGCCACACCACCAGCTCGTCGCCGACCCGGATCCGCCCGCTCGCGATCGTGCCGGTGACCACGGTGCCGAAACCGCGCAGCGAGAACACGCGATCGATCGGCAGCCGCAGCACGCCGGTGTCCGGCCGCGGCGGCAGCCGGCTGACCGCCTCGGTGATCCGTGCGCGCAGCTCATCGAGGCCGGCCCCGGTCTTCGCTGACACCGCGACCCGCGGCGCGTTGGCGAGGAAGCTGCCCGCGAGGAAGCCGGCCAGCTCGGCGTCGACCATCGCCAGCCACTCGGCGTCGACCAGGTCGGACTTGGTCAGCACGACCAGGCCGTCGCGCACGCCGAGCAGGTGGCAGACGTCGAGGTGCTCGCGGGTCTGCGGCATCACGCCCTCGTCGGCGGCCACCACCAGCAGCACCAGGTCGAGCCCGGTGGCGCCGGCGACCATCGACTTGATGAACCGCTCGTGGCCGGGCACGTCGATCACCGCGAGCCGGTGGCCGCCGAGATCGACGTGGGCGAAGCCGAGCTCGGTGGTGATCCCGCGCTGCTTCTCGATCGCGAGCCGGTCGGTGTCGATGCCGGTGAGCGCGTGGACCAGCGCCGTCTTGCCGTGATCGATGTGGCCGGCGGTGCCGAGGACCAGCGCGTCCATCAGCCCGCCGGCTCCGCGGCCGCGGCGTCGCGCAGCTCGCGCTTCAAGATCTTGCCGGTCGGATTGCGCGGCAGCTCGTCGAGGAACACGACCTCGCGCGGGCGCTTGTAGTCGGCGAGCGCGGCGCGGCACCAGTCGGTGACCTCGGTCGCGGTGACCGTCATGCCGGGCCGGACCACCACGAACGCGCGCAGGCGCTCGCCCCACTCGGCGTCGGGCACGCCGACCACGGCGACGTCGAGGATCGCCGGGTGGGTGGCGAGGTGGTCCTCGATCTCGCGCGGATAGATGTTCACGCCGCCGGAGATCACCATGTCGTGCTTGCGCGACTCGAGGTAGTAGAAGCCGTCGGCGTCGACCCGGGCCAGGTCGCCGACCGAGAAGTAGCCGTCCTTCATCGAGCGCGAGGTCGCCTCGGCGTTCTTGTGGTAGCCGCCGATCAGCATCTCGCTCTGCGCGTACAGCTCGCCGATGGTGCCGGGCAGCACGACCGCGCCGGTGTCGTCGAGCAGGCGGATCCGGTTGCCGCGGACCGCCCGACCCACCGTGCCGGGCCGGCTGACATGATCGACCGGGCGGGCCAGGGTGACGATGCCGGTCTCGGTCGCGCCGTAGAAGTTCCACAGGACCGGCCCGAACTGCTCCTGGAACCGGCGCGCGACCTCGGTTGGCAGCGGCGCCGCGCCGCTCATGACCCAGCGCAGCGACGACGTGTCGTAGCGACGACGGACCTCGGCCGGCAGCGCGGTGATGCGGACCAGCATGGTCGGCACCACCAGCGCGCAGGTGATGCGCTCCCGCGCGATCATCGCCAGCGCGGCCTCCGGCTCGAACTGGTTCATCAGCACGCAGGTCGCGCCCAGCGACATCATCACTGCGACGAACGCCGGCGCCGCGCTGTGATAGAGCGGGCATGTCACCAGGTGGCGGTCGTCGTGGCGCATGCCGACCTGCAGCATCATGTCGGCGACTGCCTCGAGCCCGGTCTGCCGGTAGTTGCGGGTGGCGCCCTTGGGCTTGCCGGTGGTGCCCGAGGTGTAGACGATCACGCCGCCGCCGTCGCCGCCGGTCGGGGGCGGCAGCTCGGGGGGCTGGCCCGCGGTCGCGTCCTCCCAGCGTTCGCCGACGGTGGGCGCGGTGGTGGCCCCGGCGACGATCACGCGCGCGCGGTCCCCGCACCGGGCCTGGGCGTCGGCAAAGCTGTCGACGAACGCGGCGTCGACCACGGCGACCACCGGCTCGGCGTTGGTGAGGATGTACGCGATCTCGGCCGGCTTGCACCGGTAGCCGATCTGGACCGCGACGCCGCCGATCCGCGCCAGCGCCTGCTGCGCGATCAGGTACGCGACGCCGTTGGGCAGCATGCACGCGACCCGGGCGCCGGCGCCGCCGCGCGCGGCCAGCGCGTGCGCGAGCCGGTTGATCGCGTGGTCGAGCTCGCGCCAGGTCAGGCGACGATCGCCGTCGACGACGCACTCCTTGTCGGGGTTCATCCGGGCGTGGAGCATCACCGCGAGGTGCGGGCCGAGCTTCGACGCGCGGGCCGCGCGGAGGAAGGGCGCCAGGCCCCCCAGGCGCATCGCGCCGGCCACGCCGGTGCTGCGCAGCACCCGGACGACCAGCGCGACCCGGGAGGCGCGGGCCTGGACACGCGCGCGCAGATCAGCTGGGTTCAGCACGGCCGCAGGATAGCGCGCGCGCCGTCGTCAGCGCCCGCGCAGGCCCATCAGCTCGCGGCGGACCTCGGAGGCCTGCACCTTGTCGGTCGGCCCGCGCTCGAGATACGCCTCCCACGCGCGCACCACCGCGCGATCGTTGCGGCGCGCCAGCTCGGCCGCGCCCAGCAGCCAGTACGCGTTGGTGAGCCACGGGACGTTCACGCCCTTGTCGCGCTCCTCCTTGAGCCCGAGCTGGGTCGCCATCGACAGCGCGGCCGCGGACGGGCCGGGTCGGTTGGCCTCGTAGTGGAGCGTGCCGAGCCGGTAGTACGCGTCGGCGCGCGGCTGGGCCGCGACCGCCCTGCTCAGCCACCGGGTGGCCTCCTCGCGATCCTCGAGCTCGTCGTAGGCGACGCCGATGCCGTACGGGATCACCGGGTCGTTGGGCGCGATCTTCTGGGCCGCCTGGTACGCCGCCAGCGCCTTGGGATACTCGCGGCGGGCCAGGTGCAGGCGGGCCCGGCCGAGCACCGGGTTGAGCATGGTCGGAGCCTGCTCGCTGGCCTGGATGTACGCGAGCAGGGCATCGTCGCGCTGCACGGTGTCGCCCGACGTCGCCGACTCGGCCTCGCCAGCGCGGCCCAGCCCGTCGAGGTACTGCGGATCGGGGTCGCCATCGACCGCTTTCTTGAACAGCCGGCGGGCCTCGGCCGGGCGGCCGTCGGCGAGCAGGCTCTCGGCGCGCAGGAACAGGCCGGCGGCGCTCTCGGGATCGACCTCGAGGATCTTCTCGCCCTGGGCGCGGGCGGCGTCGAGGTCGCGGATGCGCGCGAAGAATCGTCCGGCGCGCACGCGCACGTCCATCGAGACGTCGCGGCCGTCGAGCAGGCGCTTGTACAGCGCCGAGGCATCGGCATCGCGCCCGGCCGCCTCGAAGCTGCGGGCGAGCTCGACGCCGAGGTCGATGCGGCTCGGGTCGAGCTCGAACGCCTTCACCAGGGTGGCGATCGCCTCGTCCTGCTTGCCCTGGCGGCGCAGCGCCTCGGCCAGCTGGAAGTGGGCCTCGACGTCGCGCGGCCGCCGGGCCAGCGCCTTGCGCAGCCAGGCCTCGCCCTGCACCGGCGCGCCCGCGGACAGGTAGGCCACGCCCAGGGTGACCGCGACCGAGGGATCGGCGTCGGCCGCGCTGGCCAGCCGGCCCAGCTTCTCGTCGGCGCGCGCGCGCAGCGCCTTGGCCTTGTCCGGATCCTTGGTGGCCTCGGCCTGACTCGCCATCCGCCCGAGCAGGGTGGCCGCGGCGACCACCGGGGCCACCTCGCTCTCGCCGAGCGACTTGACCGCCTGGTCGTAGGCGCCGAGCGCCGGCTCGAACTGATCGGTGGCCTCGAGCCGCATGCCGTCGAGCAGGTGCAGGCGCCCGAGCTGCTCGCCAGCGAGCGGCGGCGTGCGATCGCGCAGCGTGGTCAGCCGGGCTGCGGCCTCGGGCAAGCGGTTGCGCCGGATGTCGAGCTCGGCGGCGATCAGGTTGGCGCCCGGATCGGCGGGGGCCAGCCCGAGCGCGCTGTCGGACACCGTGGCCGCCGCGTCGAGCTTGTTGTCGCGCAGCTCGAGCGCGGCGCTCGACACCAGCGTCGCGACGTCGCTCGGGGCCAGCGCGAGCGCCTTGCGGTAGCGCTCGCGGGCGGCATCGAGGCGGCCGGCGCGCCGGGCGTCGTCGCCGGCGATCGTCCACGCCCGCGCGATCACCGCAGGGTTGGCCTTGGCGATGTCCTTGCGCTGCAAGATCGCCAGGACCGCGGCCTCGCGCTGCACGAAGTCCCCGGCCGGCATCGCCTCGGCCTCGCCGACCAGCGCGCCGACGTGGTCCTTGTCGAGCTCGATCAGCGCGAGGAAACTGGCGCGGGCCGCGGCGCGATCGCCCTTGCCGAGCTGCGCGCGCGCGAGCCCGTACAGCGCCGGCACCGGCCGCTTCGGGGTCTCCTTCTGGGCCCGCTCGAAGCTCGCGATCGCGGCGTCCCACTGGCCCCCGGCGAGCTGAGCCCATCCGAGATACAGGATCGCGCCGAGGTCGCGCTTGGCCACCAGGGCCTCGAGCCGCTTGCTCGATGCGTCGGCGTCGCCGTCGACCAGGAGGTCGAGCGTGGCCGCCCGTTCGATCGCGGGGAACCGCGGCGCCGCCGAGCGGACCGGGTCGAGCACGCTGCGCGCCTCCTTCACCCGCCGCTCGCGGTCGAGGCCCTCGTCGAGGGACTGCGCCAGCAGCGCCTCGGCGACCAGCCCGGCCGCCTCGGCGTGCTTGGGATCCTTGGCGAGCACGCCGCGCGCCGCGGCGATTGCCCGCACCCAGTGCTGGCGATCGCCGGCGAGCATCGCGTCGCGCGACACCCGGAGGCCGCGCGCGATGTCGACCGTGCGCTGCTCGGCCGCCGCGTGGCGTCGGTACAGGTAGAAGCCCCCCGTGCCCACGCCGGCGAGCGCGACCGCGGCCGCGAGCAGGACCCGCATGAGCCGGGGCGACCGGCCCTTCTTCGGCGCCTTCTCGGGCTTGGCCGGGTCGGTGGTCGACACCGCGGGCCCGACCGGACGCGCCAGCGGCTTGGCCGGCGGGTCCCGGCGCGGCGGGCCGGCGAGGTCGAGCGCCGCGGGATCGGCGGTCGTCAGCGGGCGCGCGGTGTCGAGCGGCTCGTCGGTGGCGGGCTTGAACGAGACCACGCCGCCGCGGGCGCTCGACGGCGACAGGTCGAGGCCGGGCAGCGCGTCGTTGTCGCCGAGCTCGAGCGAGGGCGGGTCGCTGTGCTCGGCCTGACGGATCGAGGTCCGGGTAGTCGCGGCGTTCGACTCGAGCTCGATCGCCGGCGAGCCGATCGGCGAGGCCAGATCGAGCCCGTCGAGGTCGAGCGGGCCCGGCCGCGAGCCGGCGGGCTCGCTGTGCCGACTCACCGGCGGGGTCGCGACCGGGGGTGGGACCGAGGGCGGCGCCGGGCGCGTGACCACCGGCGGCGAGGACGGCGCCGGTGGCGGGGCCGGCTTGCGCTGCGGGAGATCGTCGAAGAAGCCCGCGGGCGCGATGATGTCGTCGAGGACCGGCGCCGGCCCTCTGGGCTGCGGGAGATCGTCGAAGAAGCCCTTGGGCGAGGGGTCGGCGGCGGGCGCTGGCCCTTTGGCCTGCGGGAGATCGTCGAAGAAACCCTTGGGCGCGAGCTCCGCGCCGGCCGGGGGGCCCTTGGCCTGCGGGAGATCGTCGAAGAAACCCTTGGGCGCGAGCTCCGCGCCGGCCGGGGGCCCCTTGGCCTGCGGGAGATCGTCGAAGAAACCCTTGGGCGCGATCTCGTGGAGGGTCGCCGTGGGGCCCTTGGGCTGGGGGAGATCGTCGAAGAAACCCTTGGGCGCGATCTCGTGGGGGGTCGCCGCGGGGCCCTTGGGCTGGGGGAGATCGTCGAAGAAACCCTTGGGCGCGATCTCGCCCGGCGTGGGCGACGGTCCCTTGGGCGCCGGCAGCATGTCGGCGAGGGTCGGGCCCTCGGGCGCCGGCAGGTCGTCGAACAGATCTCCGGGCTTTGCGCTGGTTGCCCGCTTGGGCGCGGGCAGGTCGGGGAGGTCGGCACCGCGCTTGGGCGCGGGCAGGTCGGGCGCACCGGACGCTCGCTTGGGCGCGGGCAGGTTGGGCACCGAGGCACGCTTGGGCGCCGGCAGCTCGGGCAGATCGGAGGCGCGCTTGGGCGCGGGCAGGTCGGGGAGGTCGGCGCCACGCCGTGCGCCCGGCACCTCGGGCACCGAGGCCCGCTTGGGCGCGGGTAGCTCGGGCAGATCGGAGGCGCGCTTGGGCGCGGGTAGCTCGGGCAGGTCGGAGGCGCGCTTCGGGACCAGCAGGTTATCGCCGAACGCCGGGCGACGGTCGGGCGGGGCGCCGACCGCCGGCGGCCCCACCATCGGGCCGGTCCGGCCGGTCGGTCCCACCGGCGCGAGCAGATCGATGCTGTCGAGCGTGAGCGGCTCGACGCCGCGTGCCGGCGGCGGCCCCTTCGGCGCCGGCAGGTCGAGGCCGAGGTCGGTGGTCGACAGGCCCGACGGGACCGCGCCTCGCGGCGGCGGCAGGTCGATCGAGTCCATCTCGGGGCGCGGCGGACTTCCGCCGTCCGGCGGCCGCGGGGGCGACGAAATGCGTTTGGGCGCGGGCAGATCGGCGAGATCGATCTTGTCGCCGGCACCTCCGCCCGAGGCCCCGGGGATGCCGATTCGCGCCTTGCACGCCGCGCAAGACACGGTCTTGCCGCCCGGCGGGATGTCCCCAGGCGCGAAGCGGTACACGGCGCCGCAGACAGCGCAGGCCACCTCCATCATCTGCATCGGATGATAGCGCGCGCGGCCGCGACTCGTTGCGCGGGAGCGGGCATTTCGACCGAGCGTCACCGCGCTCGGTCGCGGGGCCGGTCGCGGTCGCGGGCGACCTCGTCGTGTTCGGCTCACGCGATCGGCTCGCGCATGAAATGAACGTGGCCGCCCCCGCCGCCACGGTGATCGAATCCGGCGCTTGCGGACGCGGTGGGGCGGCGGTAGGGTCGGCGCCCCGCTTCGCCTGGCCAACTGCTCTCGATCGCTGGAGTTTCCGACATGCTCGACCCCGCCCGCATGGATGACGTCGCTCGCCGCGGCCCGCACGTGGCGGCGCCGATCGCCGCGTGGCGCACGGCCGACGACCGGCGTCGCAAGCTGCAGGGTGAGCTCGACGCCCTGCGCATGGCCCGCAACGCCGCCAACGAGCGCATGGCCAAGCTCGACAAGAAATCGTTGGAGTTCACGACCGCGCGTGACGAGCTCAAGCTGCTGTCGACGCGGATCCGGGAGGGTGAGACCCAGCTGTCGTCGGTCGAGGCCGACGCGGAGCGCCTGCTCCACGTGCTGCCCAACGCGCCGCACGCCTCCGTGCCCGACGGCACCTCCGAGGCCGACAACCGGGTCGACCGGGCGTGGGGCGAGAAGCCGACCTTCGACTTCGCGCCGCGCGACCACAGCGATCTCGGAATCGCGCTCGGCATCTTCGACTTCGAGGCCGGCGCCAAGCTGGCGGGCGCGCGCTTCACCGTGCTGCGCGGCTGGGGCGCGCGGCTGACCCGCGCGCTCACCAGCTATATGATCGACTTGCACGCCGCGGCCGGCTTCCTCGAGGTCTGGCCGCCGGCGGTGGTGCGCCGCTCGGCGCTGTTCGGGACCGGGCAGCTGCCCAAGTTCGAGGCCGACCTCTTCGCGCTCAAGCCGCACCGCGCGCCCGGCCCCGACGACGTGCCCGAGCACGACCTGTTCCTGTCGCCGACCGCCGAGGTGCAGGTCACCAATCTGCACGCCGACCAGATCTTCGAGGCCGGCGCGCTGCCGGTGCATTACTGCGCGTACGCCCCGTGCTTTCGCGCCGAGGCGGGCGCGCACGGCAAGGACACCCGCGGGCTCATCCGCCAGCACCAGTTCGACAAGGTCGAGCTGGTGAAGTTCGTCGAGCCCGAGACCAGCTACGCCGCGCTCGACCACCTGCGCGACCAGGCCGAGGCGGTGCTGCAGGGGCTCGGCCTCCACTACCGGGTGCTGACCCTGTGCACCGGCGATCTCGGGCAGGGCGCCGCCAAGACGTTTGACCTCGAGGTCTGGCTGCCCGGCCAGGACGCCTACCGCGAGATCTCGTCGTGCTCGAACTTCGAGGATTACCAGGCGCGCCGCGCCAAGATCCGGTACCGGCGGGCCGCCGGCGAGAAGCCGCGCCCGGTCCACACGCTCAATGGCTCGGGCCTGGCGATCGGCCGTACCCTGGTCGCGATCCTCGAGCAGTACCAGCAGGCGGACGGCACGATCATCGTCCCGCCCGCGCTGCGTCCTTATGTGGGCGGCGCCGAACGGATTTTGCCGGCAACGCAAAATCCGCTCGCATGAAGCTTTACAAGGTAGGCCTCATCCATATACTGCGCGTCACCTCTGGCTCTCGGAGGAGTGGCCGAGCGGTCGAAGGCAGCGGTCTTGAAAACCGCCGAGCGCAAGCTCCGGGGGTTCGAATCCCTCCTCCTCCGCAAGGCTGACAACCGAATAGCTCGATCGTCGTTTCCCGTCCCGACCCTCATCCTGCGAGGGTCGGTGGCATGAAGGTGCATGGTCGCCCACGATCTCCGTCTGGAGAGATGGCCGAGTGGCTGAAGGCACCGGTTTGCTAAACCGGCGTATGGGGACTTCCTGTACCGAGGGTTCGAATCCCTCTCTCTCCGCAAGGTTGGCTCACTAGTTAGATTTGGTGTGTTGTCAGGGATCCGTAGCTCAATGGATAGAGCACCGGTCTACGGAACCGGGGGTTAGAGGTTCGACCCCTCTCGGATCCGCTACATGTCCGATCACGATCTGATGGCGTTGGCACTCGAAGAGGCACGTCTCGCCGGCCTGGCTGGCGATGTTCCGGTGGGCGCAGTCGTCATCGATGCCGACGGCGCGGTGATCGGTCGTGGTCACAATCGACGCGAAGTTGCGGGTGACCCAACCGCTCACGCCGAGATCGAAGCGCTCCGCGATGCGGCGCGCGCGATCGGACACTGGCGCGTGGAGGCCACCTTGGTCGTCACGCAGGAACCATGTCCGATGTGTGCCGGCGCGCTCGTCAACGCGCGTGTTCGGCGGCTCGTGTATGGATGCGCCAACCCCAAGGCGGGCGCGGTCCATACGCTGTTCCAGTTGTGCTCGGATCCGCGCCTCAACCACCGGGTCGAGGTCGTCGCCGGCGTTCGCGCCGACGAGTGCGCCGCGGAGCTTCGGGCGTTCTTCGCGGCCTTACGCCGCGGCGGACAGAGTTAGATTTCACGGAGGGGTGTCCGAGTGGTCGAAGGTGCCTGATTCGAAATCAGGTAGGCGAAAGCCTCGGGAGTTCGAATCTCCCCCCCTCCGCAAGCTGTGAACGTTCTGCGAACTTGGAGAGGTGACCGAGCGGCCGAAGGTGCACGATTGGAAATCGTGTGTGCTCAAAAGGTACCGAGGGTTCGAATCCCTCCCTCTCCGCTGCTCGGATCACGCTGATTTTTCTGGTACCAACGATCGAGCTATCGACCACGTTTATGGTCCCGGGTGACGCGACGTCTGTGAACCCCGCCAGGCCCGGAAGGGAGCAACGGTAGCGGAACTAGCGGGTGCCTGGGGCCACCTTTTTTGAGCCGAGAGGCTATAGTGCCGGCGGCCCACGGGTCGCCGGCGCTGCTGTTTTCGGCGGGCTCGCGGGGCGCCGCCGCATGTCCTACCTCGTCCTCGCCCGCAAATATCGACCGACCACGTTCTCCGAGGTCGTCGGTCAGGAACACGTCACCCGGACGCTCGCCAACGCGTTCGCATCGGGCCGCGTCCACCACGCGTTCCTGTTCTGCGGGCCGCGCGGCGTCGGCAAGACCACCCTTGCGCGCATCCTGGGCAAGGCGCTCAACTGCGAGCGCGGGCCGACCGCGGAGCCGTGCGGCGTGTGCTCGGCCTGCGCCAGCATCACGGTCGGCAACGCGGTCGACTACTACGAGATGGATGGCGCCTCGAACCGAGGCATCGATGCCATCCGCGACCTGACCGAGGCGGTCCGCTACCAGCCGGCGGTGCTGCGCAAGAAGGTGTACGTCATCGACGAGGTCCACATGCTGACGACGGAGGCGTTCAACGCGCTCCTGAAGACGCTGGAGGAACCGCCGCCGCACGTGACCTTCGTCCTCGCGACCACCGAGCCGCACAAGGTCCCCAACACGATCCTGTCGCGCTGCCAGCGCTACGACTTCAAGCTGGTCCCGAGCAACCGGCTGCACGCGCACCTGGTGCGGATCTTCGCGGCCGAGGGGCTCGAGGCCGAGTCGGCGGCGCTGTCGCTGATCGTGCGCGAGTCGGGTGGGTCGGCGCGCGACGCGCTGTCGCTGGCCGACCAGGTCATCTCGTTCGTCGGCGCCGGCACGATCACCGAGGCGCACGTCGCCGAGGTCCTCGGCGTGGCCGATCGCGCGCTGACCCGGACCCTGGTCACCGCGCTGCGCGATGGCGACGCGGCGGCGGCGCTGGCCCGAGCCGACGCGGCGAGTGGCCGCGGGGTCGACGAGGTCCAGCTCGCGCGCGCGGTGGTGCGCTACCTGCGGGATCTCGCGGTGCTGCAGGTCGCGCCCGGCGCGACCGAGCTGGTGGATGCGTCCGAGGACGAGCGCGCGGCGATGGCGGCCGAGGCGGCGGCGCTCCCGCGGCCGCGGCTGACCCAGATGTTCGAGCGGATGCTGCGCGCGTGCGACGACCTTGGCAAGACGATGCAGCCCCGGCTCGTGCTCGACCTGGCGCTGATCGATGTCGCGACCCTCGAGCCGCTGGTGCCGCTCGGGGATCTGCTCGACCGGCTCGGCGACATGGAGCGTCGGCTCGGCGGTGGCGGCGGTGGCGGTGGAGCGCGGTCGGGTGCGGCGGCTTCGCCGTCCAGTGCGTCGCGGACGGGGTCGGGCGCGGCGCCGGCGCGGGCGTTGGCGGTGGCGCCGGTCGTGGCGGCGCCGGTGCGGGTCGCGATGCCGGAGATCATGGCGGCGGTGCCGGGGGCGGCGGCGGCGGCGGTACGGCACGCGGCAGCGGCAGCGGCAGCGGCACCGGCAGCGGCAGCGGCACCGGCAGCGGCAGCGGCACCGGCAGCGGCAGCGGCAGCGGCTCCG
>JBKJLC010000159.1:0-60605 GCA_046597055.1 Kofleriaceae bacterium
CGAAAGCGCGCGTCGCGCGATCAGGCGGCTGATGTTGTGCGCCAGCAGCTTGAGCAAGATCTCGGCGGCGATGCCGCGTTCGTGGCGGGTAGTGGCGCGCCGGTACTTCATGGTGGCGTGGCCCGCGTGCGCGGCCGGTGCGCGTGGCCCGCGTGTGCGGCGGTGAGCGTGGCCCGCGTGCGCGGCCGGTGAGTGCAGCCCGCGCTCACCGCCGGCGCGGACGCCCGGCGTCGACCGGCACGCCGGCGTCGACCGGCAGCGCGGCGTCGAGCGGCGCCGCGGCGTCGGCTGGCGGCGCCGGTGGGGCGACGTGGACGGTGACGGTGCGCGTGGTGGTGATCGGTCGGCACACCCGCGGGCCGCACAGCCAGAAGCGCAGCTCGAGCGCGACCGGGTGATCGCCGGCGTCCTTGGCCTTGAGCTTGATGTCGAAGCGCGGGGCGTCGGCGGCCGGGTCGGCCGCGTCCTTGCGCGCGTAGCGCCGGCGCGGTAGCCCGAGGCCGGCCGGCGCGGCGACCGCGATCCGCACGGGCCCCGCCGTCGAGACCGTCCGGTTCCCGGACGGGGCGATCGTGACCGAGAGTGCGCCGGTGGCGCCGAGCGCGATGGTGGCCTCGGTCGCGACCCGGATCTCGTAGGTCGGGTCGTCGGCCACGGCCGGACGGCAGGCCACGGCCGCGCAGGCGACCAGCGCCGCCGCCGATCTCACAGGATCTGGGTGGCGAGCTCGGCGAGCTGGCTGCGCTCGCCCTTGGCGAGCGTGACGTGACCCGCGATCGCCTCGGGCTTGAACCGCTCGGCGACGTTGGTCAGCCCGTTGTTCGACGAGTCGAGGTACGGGTGGTCGATCTGGTAGGGGTCACCGGTGAGGATGATCTTGGTGCCCTCGCCGGCGCGCGTGATGATCGTCTTCACCTCGTGCGGCGTGAGGTTCTGCGCCTCGTCGACGATCATGAACACGTTGGGCAGCGACCGGCCGCGGATGTAGGTGAGCGGCTCGATCTCGACGAAGCCGAGGTCCATCAGCTCGGCGTACGAGCGGCCCTCCTTCTTGTCGGACTTGTTGAGCCCGAGCAGCAGCTCGAGGTTGTCGTAGATCGGCTGCATCCAGGGGTTGAGCTTCTCCTCGATGTCGCCGGGCAGGAAGCCGATGTCGCGACCGAGCGGGAAGATCGGCCGGCTGACCAGCAGCTTCTGGTAGACGTTCTCCTCGGTCACCTTCTGCAGGCCGGCGGCGAGCGCGAGCAGGGTCTTGCCGGTGCCGGCCTTGCCGACCAGCGTCACCAGCTTGATGTCGTCGTTGAGCAGCAGGTCGAGCGCGTAGTGCTGCTCCTTGTTGCGCGGGCGGATGCCCCACACGCCCTCGCGCAGCTTCTTGACCGCGATCACCCGGCCGGTCGCCTTGTCGAACTTGCCGAGCGCGCTCTTGCCGCCGGCCTCGTCCTTCAGCAGCACGTACTCGTTGGGGTACAGGTGGCCTTCGACCGGGACGTCGATGCCGCCCTCGGCGTAGAGCGCGTCGATCACCCCGGGCTCGACCGAGACCTCGCGGTTGCCGGGATACAGCTCCTCGAGGGAGACCGACTCGGTGTCGTAGTCGGCGGTGTGCAGCCCGAGCGCGTCGCCTCGGACGCGCATGTTGACGTCCTTGGTGACCAGGATCGTCGGGTTGGCCTTGTCGTCCTCGCGGACCTCCATGGCCAGCTCGAGGATCCGCTGATCCATCGTGCGCGAGTCGTAGCTCGGGTTGAGCGGCGGGTTCTTGGCCAGCGCGACCCGGACCGTGCCGCCGTTGCCGAGCGGCTGCGCCTTCGACAGGCCGCCGTCGGCGCGATGCTCGTCGAGCAGGCGGGCGATCTGCCGCGCGTTGCGACCGAGCTCGGTCTGGTCCTTCTTGAAGCTATCGACCTCCTCGATCACGAAGATCGGGATGATCACGTTGTTGTCCTCGAACGAGTAGATCGCCCTGGCGTCGTGCAGGAGGACATTGGTGTCGAGGACGTAGTTCTTGACTGCCACGGCACGATGTTCCCCGGTCCCGGATCGCCAGGTCAAACCGCCGGCGCCGCCAAATCCAAGCGGACGCGCTTCGCGCCGCGCCGGGCCGAACCGCGCTAGGCTCCCGGCCCGGCGCGACCCTGCGGCATTCGTACGCCCACGCGTACGATCGACCGGACGACGACAGGGACAGCCTGCGAGTCTTACTGCGTGCGTGCCCTCCTGCCACCTTGTGTCAGAGATGCGCCGGTGCGGCGACGTTGCCCGACGTTTCGACGGAGGTTGCGCCCGGGCAAGCGCGGCACGGACGTTGCTTTTGCATCCAGGCATGACCCTGAAAAAACTCGCCATCCTCGGCGGTGTCCTCGCTGGCGCCGCTTACCTCCAAAACAAGGGCCGCCGCGATCGCGCCTTCACCGGCGCGCGCGACATGTTCGACAAGGTGAAGAGTCGGGCGCAGGAAGTTGGCCATCAGGCCCAGGCCAAGATCGACTCGGTCCGCGGGACCGAGAAGACCGAGAAGAAGGACCCGAGCTTCGCCAGCACCACGACCAGTGGGCTCGGCAGCAGCGGCATGGGTAACAGCGGCAGCAGCTATGGCAGTGGCCTGGGCACGCCGCCGAACTACCGCTGAACCGGATCGTCAACGCTTGTACATGCGCGCCAGGCTGGTCGGGTCACCCCGACCGGCCCCGAGCGCGTTTCGGTCAGGGGCAAGACCGCAACCGAGGCGGCCGTGGATGCTCGCCGGCGGCGGCCGACGCCGACGCGTAGTACAGTGGGCGGGGGCCATGATGACGCGAGGACGATCGGGTGAGGGCCCCCCAACGCTGGCCCCGGCATGAAGAGGTGACGTAGGTTGGCCGTGCGGCTGGCAATCACGATGGCCCTGGTCGCGAGCGCGGCCCGGACGGCGAGCGCAGACGGCGACGGCCAGGATCCCCCGGCGGGTCCGCCGGCGCTCGCGCCGGACGAAGCGGCGACGGCACCGCCACCGGAGACGATCGAGCTCGATGATCGACCGCCCGGCACCGGTCGTGGCAAGACGACCGTGTCCAGGCAGGATCTGGAGGAGCGCCAGCCGCGGTCGGCGCCCGACGCACTGCGCTGGGAGCCGGGCGTGTACGTCCAGCAGACGGGCGCGGCCCAGGGCTCGGCGTTCGTGCGCGGACGCACCGGGCAACAGACCCTGCTGATGTTCGACGGCGTGCGCCTGAACAACGGCACCTGGCGGCAGGGCCCGAACCAGTACTTCTTCACGATCGACACGCGCACCCTCGCCGCCATCGACGTCTCGCGCGGCAGCGCGTCGACCCGCTGGGGCTCCGACGCGATCGGCGGTGTGCTCGACGCCATCCCGCGCGAGCCAGACCCCGGCGAGCGCGGGATCGCCCCGCGGCTCGATCTGCGCTGGGGCTCGGCCGACCACGAGCTCGGCGGGCGCGCCGAGGTCGCGGTGAAGACCTGGGCGCGCGGCGCAGCGCTGATCGGGCTCGGCTACCGTGACGTGAGCCTGCTCGAGAGCGCGGGCCAGGTGGGCACCGCGCGCGGTCCACAGCAAGCGCTGGTCCCGACCTTCGAGGCGGACGGCCGCACCCAGCGCGGCACCGGCTTCCGCGAGTGGGCGTGGGACGGACGGCTGGTCCACCAGGTCGACGACGACCTGCGCCTGACCGCCGCCTACTACGACTACCGCCAGCTCGATGCGCCGCGGACCGATCAGTGTCCGGCCCCGTTCGCGCCGCTCGACGAGTGCCTGATCTACGACGAGCAGTTCCACACGATGGCCTACGTCGCCGCCGATGCCAGGCTCGGCCGCTGGGCCGAGACCGCGCGCCTGGTCCTGTCGGTGCAGGAGCAACACGAGCGCCGGACCCGGCAGCGGCCCCGCTCGTTCGCCGAGAACGGCGGGCGCGACGACGTGCGCACCCTGGGGCTCGCGGCGTCGGCACGCACCGCGGCCGCGCCGCTCGGCGCGACCGCCACCCACCTCGAGTACGGCATCGACGGGTACCTCGACACGGTCGACTCGGTCGCGTGGCTCGAGCTGACCGACCTCGACTATGTCCGGTTCGACAGCCGGGGTCAGTACGTCACCGGGTCGCGGTACGCGACCGGCGGTGCGTTCGCGCTGGCCACGACCCGGTGGCGTGCCCTCACCGCGCGGGCCGGCCTGCGCGCCGGGCTCGCCGATGCCTACGCGCCCGGCGACGCGGCGTCGGCCACGACCGCGGTCGATCGCACCTGGCTGGCACCCGCCGGAGTGCTCGGCGTGGACTGGCAGGCCACCGGGGCGCTCACCCTGCTCGCGACCGTCGATCGGTCGTTCCGGACGCCCAACCTCGACGACCTGACCGCCCGCCAGGCGGCAGGCCCGGGCTTCCAGTTCGAGAACGCGGCGCTGACCCCGGAGCGCGCGACGACCGGCGAGCTCGGCGCGCGGGTGCAGCTGTCGGCGCTGTCGGTCGAGGCCTGGGCCTACGCGACGCGGGTCGACGCCGCGATCGCGCGCTCGGTCCGGTCCGCCGATGACTGTCCGGCGACGGCGATGGACTGTCGGGCGTCCTGGTTCCGCTACCAGCTCGTCAACCTCGACGGTCCCGCGACGATCCGCGGCGCCGAGCTCGCCGCCGACGGCGCTCACGAAGACACCTCGGTGCGCGCCACGCTGGGGTACGCCTTCGGCGAGGGCCCGAACCCGGAGCAGCGTCCGATCGATCCCGACCTGCCGTACCGCGAGCGCATGCCGCTGTCGCGCGTGCCGCCGCTCAACGGCACCGTGGAGGTGAAGCATCGCGGCGACCGCAGCTCCGCCTCGCTCGGGTTACGGTGGGCGACGCGTCAGGACCGCCTCGCGACGTCCGACCTCAGCGATGCCCGGATTCCCAGCGGCGGGACGCCCGGGTATGCTGTCGTCGACCTGAGGGGGGGACTGCGCATCACACCCGAGGCGAAGCTCGGCGTCGTGCTCGAGAACCTCTTCGATTCCGCGTACCGCTATCACGGCTCGAGCATCAACGGCCCGGGCCGGAGCCTCCTCGTTCATCTGGAGTTGACCCCGTGACATCCGCTCGCCTGTGCGCTCTGCTCGCCGTCCTCCTCCTGCCCGCGTGCAAGGAAGACGATCCGCCCGGAAATCCCGATGGTCCGACCGCCATCGATGCCACGAGCGCAGATGCGCCCACCGACGGCCCCCCGGCCGACGGCAACGCGGCGTGCCTCGCGCGCGACACCGACTACCAGCCCCGGGTCAACAGCTCGGCCGATGACATGTACCCGGCTTGTGTCTCGGACCAGGACCAGTACGTCATGGTCGGCACCAGCGTGTCGACGATCTCGCGCGTGCAGGCGTTCGAGCAGATCGCGACGCTGCTCTTCACCTCCGCCGCGCCGTCACGCGATGCCTTCATCCAGGCCCGAACCCTCTACCTGGCGTCGGAGGGCCTTGGCTCGCGCGTCGATCGGCGCGAGGACGAGCACTACCCGCCGGTGCCGGGCAACGTCCAGTGCCGCAACCTGGTTCCGGCGATGCAAGCACTCTACCCGGAGCGCTGCGTCGGCCCGGTCAAGCTGAAGCCGCTCGTCGAGGGCAATCCGACCGCCGGGATGATCGACAACCGCGGCTTCACGCTCGGCACCGACCTGGCGTCGACCGAGCTCCAGCGGCGCCTCGCCGCGGCGCAGATCGAGGCCGGCCTGGTCTGGTTCCTCCACGTCAGCATGTACAAGGAAGCGACGACCTGCGGCCCCAACTCGCAGGCGACCCAACCGGCCGACTGCGACTCGAGCTGGGCGTACTACAGCGGGGGCGAGCAGCGAAACGCCGGCATTGGCTTCGCCCGCTACGTCCGCGGCCTCGAGACGCTGACCCACGACCGGATCTTCGACGGCGTCCTCGCGGTGCGTTGCTGGCGCAACCTCGACGACCCGGCGGTGACCACCGACGACGCGATGTTCGCGCCATTGCGCACGATGGCGCTGGCCCAGCTCGACCGAGGCATCGCGCGGGGCATCGCGCTCATCGTCCGCGCTCGCCTGGTCGCCCTGCAGACCGCGACCGGCGACGACGCGACCGTGCACTGGGAGCTCGTCCGCAACCTCGGTCCCTCGGTCTTGCGGGAGGCCGCCGCCCGCGATCAGGCCATGGCCCAGATGCTCGCCACCGAGCTGGCGAAGACCGACGCCAGCCAGGTCGACGAGGCCTCGGTCATCTCCGTGCTCGACGCGCTCTTCCCCTGCCCCTGATCACGCGTCGAGGCCCGGCGCTGACACCGGGCGCCGCCGGCGCCGGGCCACCAGCAGGCCCAGCGCGCCCGCGATCCCGGCCAGGGCACCAGCGCCCCCGCCGCCGGTCGAGCAGCCGCCGCCCCCGCGCTCGTCGATACCCGTGAGCTCGCCGCCGTCGGGATCGTAGACGCCGCCGTCGCAGGGATGGCCGCCGTCGCGGTCGTCCGGCACGCAATCCGGTGCCGGCAGCGGATCTGCGCACTGCGGCAGCCAGCTCATCGCGGCCGCCGGACACGCGCCCGCGGCGCCGACCCGCACCGTGAACTGGCTGTCGCCGAGCGACAGCACGTCGCCCGGCTGCGAGGTGACGTCGATCGTGTAAAGGGCGAAGCTGATGTCGTCGACCCGGTCGATCCACGCGCACGCATGGACGTCGAAGACCGTGCGATGGACCGGCGCCACGCCGGTGGTGGCGGTGGTCCCGGCGGTGCCGACCACCACCGTGTCCGCACCGCGCACCGCGGTCACCGCGCCGGGCGAGCCCTGCAGGGTGTAGACGACGACCGGACAACCGGCCGGCAGCTCCTGGTGCGCGGGGAGCGGCTGGTTGGTCATGCAGGTGTTGGCGACCGCACGACCGGTGTCCAGGGCGAGGAGGGCGGCGGCGAGGAGGAAAGCAGTGCGCATGCCCGGACCTATCGCAGGACCGGTGCCAGCGTCCCCGATGGCAGGCCGCGGACTTGCACGAGGCACGGCCAGACTGTGCCAGTCGATCGCGACCGCCATGTCATGGCCGTCCGAGCGCGGCCGCGGCGCGCCGGATCCTGCCAGCGCGACCGTCGCTACGACGCCTTCTTGGAGCGTGCGGCCTGGAACTGGCTGTAGGTGACGACCTGGTTCCGGCCCGAGTGCTTGGCGTGATAGAGGGCGAGGTCAGCGCGCTCGACCAGCACCGTGCGATCGCGGGCGTCGTCGGGGAACGACGCGATGCCGATCGACATCGTGACCTTGAGCGGGCCCTTCTCGGTCTCGACCACCAGCTTGCCGACCTCCTGCCGGATGCGCTCGGCGACCTGGCGGGCCTGCTCGGCGCCCGAGCTCTCGAGCACCACCGCGAACTCCTCGCCGCCGTAGCGGGCGGTGATGTCGATCTTGCGCGGCACCTCGGCCAGCACCCGGGCGACCCGGCGCAGCACCTCGTCACCGACCGGGTGGCCGTAGCCGTCGTTGACCTTCTTGAAGAAGTCGATGTCGCACAGGAGCAGCGCGGCCTGGTGACCGTGGCGCGCGGCGCGATCGAGCATCTGCCCGAACCGATCCTGGAACGTGCGGTGGTTGGTCAGCCCGGTGAGGCCATCGGTGGTGGCCATCGTCTCCATGCGCTTGTAGAGCAGGCCGTTCTGCAGCGACACCGCGACCTGGGTCGCGATCACCGACAGCATCTCGCGGACGTCGGCGCCGAACCGCTTCTCGGCGCGGGCCGCCAGCATGAGCGTGCCGATCGCCTCGTCGGCGGCGCACAGCGGCAGCACCAGCAGCGAGCGGGCCTCGTCGAGCTTCACCTTGCGGGTGTAGATCGGCGCGGTGACCTCGCGCGGCTCACCGCCGGCCGGCAGGTAGTGGCGGTTCTTCACGACCATCGCGGCCAGGCCGGCGTTGTCCTTGAACTCGAGGCCCGACAGCGCGGCCTCGTCGAGCATCGACTCGCAGCCGGGGCGGACCCGGACCGCGGCGACCCGGTGACGGCCGTGCTCGCGGTCGTAGAGCGTGACCGCGGCGCCGTCGTACTCGACGATCGCGGCGGCCGCCTCGAACGCGGTCTCCATCACCTGCTCGGGGGTGAGCGCGCGCCCGAGCAGCGCCGCGGCCTGAAAGAATCGCTCGTGCTCGTACTTGGCGCGCTCGACCGCGCGGAACACCTGCTCGGCCTGGACCGCGCGCACCAGCTGCTGGGCGGCATCCGCGAGCAGCTCGCGCGCGCCGTCGTCGAACGGGTGGGTCCGGTCGGCACACAGCACGCCGCGCAGGTGGGCACCCTCGAGCACCGGCACCGCGACCACGCCGGCGCCGGCCCCGGTGGCGGGGTCGTCGTAGTACGGCAGCTGACCGGCCTTGGCCGCGGCCAGCATCAGCGGCGCGCGATCGCGCACGACCGCGGCGAGCAGGCCGGCGATCGGCTGCCGTGCCGGCGCGAGATCATCGCGATCGCTGACGATCTCCTTGAGCTTGAGCCGCTCGCCGTCGTCGTCGAGCCAGGCCAGCGCGACCGTGCGCGCGGCGAGCGAGCGCTTCACCGTCGACAGCACCCACGCGCAGTTGTCGCCGATCAGCGACACCCCGCCGGCGGCGAGCAGGCGCTCTTCGTCCTCGCGACCGCGCGGCGCCCGGCTGGCCGGGCCCAGCGCGGCCGAGATCAGGCGGTAGTCGCGCGCGCTCTCGGTCATCGCGTGGGTCTCGCGGTCGAGCCGCACCAGCCGCCGGCGGCGGTGGCTGGCGACCAGGCCGCGCAGGAACAGCGCGTGCGCCGCGGCGGCCGCGGCCAGGAACACCGCGTGGAGCGCGGTCGGCACCGCCAGCTGCCACGGCTCGGCTGCGCGGGCGACCCAGGCCGCCTCGATCGCGACCGGCGCCACCACCGTCATCACCGCGCCCGGACGCGACAGCAGGGTCAGCCCGAACGCGACGATGCCGTAGACCAGGGGATGGACCGGCGACAGCACGCCGCCGGTCACCGCCAGCACCGCGTAGGCGCCGGCGGTGATCGCGAGCGCGAGCTCGACATCGACCAGGCCGGGCGCGATCGACAGCCACCACGACACCCGCTGGGCGCGCGCGGTCGGCGCCTCGTAGTGCAGCCGCCGCAGGATCGCCATCACCAGCACGGTCGCGACCGCGACCAGCGCGAGCAGATCGGTCGCCGCCGGCAGGGTGTTGGCCAGGTGCAGCGGGCCCAGCCCGCCGAGCGCGATCAGGGCGCAGCCGGCGGCCGCGACCAGCGACGGCGATCCGACCGCGGCCGCGCGTCGCAGCGTGCGCAGCCTCATGGCGCGCTCTCCAGCTTGAGCACCATCTCGCCGGGATAGACCATCCCCAGCTCGTCGCGGGCGTGGTCCTCGATCGCGCGGCGGTCGGTGCGCAGCGCGTCGACCTCGCCGGCCAGGCTGGCGTTGCCGGCGCGCAGGGCCGCGGCCTCGTCGCGCGAGTCGCGCAGCTGGGTGCGCAGCCGCGCCGCGCGGGCGTCGCCGCCGCTCGGCACCCACGCGATCGCGCCGGCCACGACCAGCGCGAGCACGCCGCGGACGGTCCAGCGGGTGAGCGCCGGAGGGACGTGCATATCGGCAAGGACCTTGCGCACCTGCGAGGATTTACGGACCGCCCGCGCGCGCGCGCAACTTTCCAGCGACCCGGGCGCGATCGCCCACAAGTGCGCGGATGTGCTCCGGCCCGGGGTAGGATGAGCTGACCCGCATGTCCCAGTCGGTCCTGATCGTCGACGATGCCCAGGAGGTCCACGATCTCATCGCGGTACGGCTGCGGCCCGAGTCGATCGTCCTCCACCACGCGCTCGACGCCGCCTCCGGCGTGGCGCTCGCCGAGCGGCACGGGCCCGATCTGGTGCTGCTCGACCTCGAGCTGCATGGCGTCAGCGGCCTCGACGTGTGCCGGCAGCTCAAGGCCAACCCGGCGACCGCGTCGATCCCGGTGATCATGCTGACCGGCACCAGCGACGTCACGACCAAGGCGCTCGCCTTCGAGCTGGGCGCGGTCGACTACGTCACCAAGCCGTTCGACCCGATCGAGCTGCGCGCGCGGGTCCGGTCAGCGCTGCGCAGCAAGCGCTACCAGGACCTGCTCGCCACCAGCGCACAGCTCGACGCGATGACCGGCCTGTGGAACCGGACCTACTTCGACGGCCGCCTCGACGAGGAGCTGGCGGCCGGTCGCCGCCACGGCCAGCCGATCGCGCTCGCGATGGTCGACGTCGATCACCTCCCGATGCTGAACGATACCTACGGGCATCCGTTCGGCGACGAGGCGCTACGCCGGGTGGCGGCGGCGCTCCTGCGAAGTGTCCGGCGAACGGACGTCGTGTGCCGCCATGGCGGCGCGGCGTTCGGCGTGATCCTGCGCGGCACCGGCGACGAGGCGTCGCTGCTGTGCGCCGAGCGGATGCGCACGACCATCGGCGGCGTCGAGCTTGCTCACGAGGGCACGCTGGTGACCATGACCGCCAGCTTCGGGGTCGCGGCCAGCGACGACCTCGCTGCGCAGGTCGGACTGACCGGTGGGGGCCTGGTGATGGCCGCCGACCACGCGCTCTATCGCGCCAAGCGTGCGGGCCGCAACCGCGTCGTGCGCGCGGCGCTCGACCGCTCGGATCTGTCGTCGTGAGTCGCCGGACATTTGCGGCGCCGCGGGGTCGCGCCGTTGGTCCCCGCGCGAAGCGCGGCCGCGCCGGTCAGCCGTGATCAGGGCGTGATCATCGTCAGCGAGTGGGGACCGCGCGCCCACACCCGGTCGAACTCGTCGATCGTGAGGTCGAGGACCAGGTTCTCGACCAGGCCGCGGCGCACGTCCATGCGCCGCACCTTGCGGCCGTCGAAGATCGCGACGCCGCGCTCGGTGGCCAGCCACAGCCGGCTGTCCTTGGCCAGCGCCAGATCGTTCACCGGCCAGCGCAGCTCGGGCGGAAACCGCCAGCGCTCGCCGTCGTAGGTGCCGACCCCCGAGGGGGTCGCGACGTAGACCAGCCCGCCGTTCGACACCGCGACCGCCGTCAGCAGCTCGGACTCGAGCTCGATGCCCTCGTTCCACACCGTGACCGCGGCGGCCTTGAGCCGGACCGCGCCCTCGAGGCTCGCCATCCACACCTCGTCGTCGCCAAGAAAGGCGGCGTCGACCACCGTCAGCGGCACCGGCAGCACGCCGCGTCGGACCTCGCGCTGGTCGGCGCTGGCGTGGTGGTAGGCGACCGCGGCCAGCTCGACGTCGACGATCGCGACGCCCCACGGCTGGACCGCGGCGTCGCTGCCGTCGTGGTAGCGCAGGCCGACCCACAGCTCGCCCGACGGCGCGAAGCGGGCGAAGCTGACCTCGGGCCGGTTGCCGGGCGTGGTCAGGGTGACGCCGATCGAGGTCCAGGTCTCGCCGTCGATGCGCGCGATCTCGATGCCGCGCGCGCTGGGCCGGCGGTGCAGTCCATAGAGGATGCCGGCCCGCGACCTGACCAGCGCGAGCACGACGTCGGCCGCCGGCCCGGCCGGCTCGAAGGTCTCGCCGCGCCAGCGCCACGCCCGCGGCGCGCCGGTCGCGATCCAGCAGTCCTCGCGGGCGGCGCAGTGGACCGTGAGCGTGTTGGCGGTGTGCAACATCTCGGCCCGGCGCAGCCAGCCGAGCGGCTGTGGCGTATCGAGCGCGAGCCGCGCGATGCCGAGCTCGCGGGTCGCGACCAGGACCTCGTCGCCGCGGGCGCCCAGCGCGGCGGCGCCCGCCGGCAGCCGGGCCTCGACCCGGTCGATCCGCGGCGGGTCGGGCGCGCCACCGACCAGCGGCATCAGCCTCGACCCGTTGCGCGACAGCGGCCGGTGCAGGCCGGGCTTGCGCGCCGACACCACGTACAGCCCGGCGTCGGTCATGGCGGCCAGGCGGTTGCCGATCACCGTGATGTCCGACCACCGGACACTCGGCGACACCTTGTACGAGCTCCAGCGCGCGCCGGTCCAGATCGCGACCCGCTGGCGTCCGCCGGCGTCCTCGCCGACCACCAGCACGCCGGCGCCGGGGGCGGGCGCGATCAGCCGGGTCGACACGATCTGGTTGCCTTCGGCCGGGCCGAACGTGAACGACTTGCCGTCGGGACGGCGACCGATCAGCCCGCGCTCGGTGCCGATCCACAGCCAGCCGTCCTGGCCCAGGTGGAGCGCGGTGATCGGATCGGCGATCGGCGTCGGGTTCCAGCCACCGGCCGGACCGGCGTAGAGCAGGCCGCGCGCATGGCCGAGCCACACGCCGCCATCGGCCGCGGCGGCGACCACCATCCGCGGCGGCGCGGCCACGGTGGGGTCGCCGATGCCGATCGCGGCCAGCAGCGGCGACGATGGCACCTCGCGCAGGGTCTGGCTGGCGGTGTCGTAGATCGCGACCCCGCCATCGGTGACGATCCACAGCCAGCCCCGGCCGGCGTCGCCGCCGAGGCCGAGCACGCGGTTGCCGGGCAGGCCGTGATCGACGGACAGGATCAGGACCTCGCCGCTGGCCGACCAGCGCTCGAGGCCCTGAGCCTTGGCGGCGAACACGTACGGCCCCACGGTCGCCATCATGCGCACCGCCGAAGTCTCGGTGAACGAGCGCATGCGCACCTTGCCGGTGCCGTTCGGAGCGGTCGAGCGGCCGGCCTCGGGCGGATGGCAGGCGACCAAGGTGGCCGCGGCGACGATCCACAGCAACAACTTCGCGGACGCCACGCGCCCGGAACGTAGATCAACGAGGCGCTTGGCGCCAGCACGGGCTGGTCGGATAATCCCGCCATGGCTCGGACACGCGGTCGAACGCGCGCGCCCAGCGGCCCGCGCGGCACGCTGGGAACGCTTCTCCGGACCACCCTCGCGCAGGCGGGCGTGGTTCGCGACGTGCTCGAGCGCGGCGCGCGCGAGGGTCGCGCTCGCCTCGACGACGTCCGGCGTGGCCGCCGGCGCGACGACGCGCTCGCGCGCCTGGGCGAGGCGGTGCTCGAGGCGGTGCGCGCCGGCGAGCTCGAGCTCCACGATCTGCCCGCGGCCGCGCGCGCCCTCGACGAGCTCGACGCGCTCGACGCCGAGGGGGGTGGCGGCGCTAGCGACGAGCCGCCGTGGGTCGCGCCCGGCACCCGCGAGCGCTTCGATCGGCGCGACGTGCCCGCCGACGACGCGTCCGGTGACGGCACGGTGTCGTCGGCGAGCTGGCGCGCGCGGGCCCCGGCGGCGCCGGCCGCGGTGTGGCGGCCGCGCCAGGACGAGGCCCCGGCCCCGCCTCCCCGCGAGCCGCCCGCGCGCGAGCGCGATCCGGCCCGCGAGCCGGGCGCCCGGTTCAGCGAGCCGCGCGACCGCGAGCCGGCGGCTCGGCCCGCGGTGACGCGCGAGCCGGCCCCCCGCGCCAGCGCGCCGCGCGAGCCGACGCCCCGCACAGGCGGCGGCATCCAGTTCGCCGCCGATGACGACGACGACGACCTCGCCGCGTACATGCACCCGGACGACGTCCCGCCCCGGCGCGACCCGTCCGACGACCCGGCGTGACCGGCGCGCCGCGGCGCGCGATCAGCCGCAGATCGGCTGGGGCGCGCAGGTCGGCGCCGCCGTGCTTCGGTCGCAGTAGTCGCTGGCGCACTGGCTGTCGTTGGCGCAGGCGGTGCCGTTGGCGTGCTCGGCCTCGCACACGTCGCTCGCGTTGCAGAACGCGCCGCTCGCGCAGTAGATGAAGCAGGCCTCGCCCACCGCCGGCCGGTCCTGGCAGGTGAGCGAGACCTCGTCACACACCAGCGGCTGCTGACAGTCGGCGAGGCCGACGAAGCTGGCCCGACAGGCCGCGCCCCGCGCGCCGCGGCCCGCGCAGGTGGTGGACGCCGGATCACAGCGGTCGCCGAGGTTGGCGCAGAACTCGTCGGGGCAGGCCTGGCCCCGATCGGGGCCCTCGGTGCAGACCGCGCTGCAGTAGAGCCCGTACCCGCACTCCGCGTCGCCGGCACAGGCCTGACCGGCCGGCTTGAGCGCGAGGCAGGTCGCGGTCGCCTCGTCACAGAACCCGCCGTCGACGCAGTCGCCGTCCGGACACGCCTGGCCGATCGCCGCCGCCGCGATCGTCGGGTCGCACACACCGACGCAGCACGCCAGGTTGCAGTCGCCGACCTCGCACGAGCCGCTCACGCACTCCACGCCCTGGTAGCAGGTGCCGCCGTCGGCCACGGTGCCTCGGAACGCGCCGTCGCAGGCGGCCGCGTCGACCCGGTTGTCCTCCGCGGTGCGGTCGCACGAGGTGGCGCGCAGCGCGTCGATGCAGGCCTCGGCCTTGTCCGCGTCGTACGAGGCGCGGCCCGACTGGACCGCCTGCTCGATCTGCGTGAGGTTGCCTGCGAGGCTGTCGCGGCAGTCGGCCTCGCTGGTGTAGGCGCCGCAGCGCGCCCCGCGATCGCAGAGGGCGTCGACCAACGCCTCGTCGAGGTCTCCGATGTCGAGACCTCCTCCGCCGCAGGCGGCGAGCGCGCCGGCGAGGAGCAGGTGGAACAGCGGATGGGCGAACCGGGTCCTGAGCAGCTTCACCCTTCCACCTGTACACCCGCGCCGCGGCGGGCGCGCGCCCTGGCGTGCCGCGGCGTGGCCCTGCGCACGGACGCTCAGCAGCCCGGCTGGCCCGGCTTGCAAGCGCGCAGCTTGTCGCGGTCCGCCTCGAGCACGTCGCGCAGCTCGCGCAGTCCGACGGCGCACGCCTGCGCCTCGGCCTTGCCGGCCGCGCTGTCCGATCCGCGACCGGCCCGAGCTTCCACCGTCACGCCGCGCACGACCCACGACGCGCCGGCGTCGAGGCGCCCACCGGCGCGGATCAAGGCGCGCTCGCGCGGCAGCACCGGAACCCGCTGGTCGCCTCGATCACGTTGACCGCGGCCCGCGAGGTCCGGAAGTCGCACGTCGCGCCGATCGCCGGCGTGTCGAACCCGCCACCGCGCAGCACCGCGATGTCGACGCCGGCCGCGGTCCGGCCGGTGATGTCGTCGGTCCACTCCTTGAGGTTGCCCGACAGGTCGAGCGCGCCGGTGGCGGCGACGCACGTCGCCAGGCTGCCGGTCGCGATCGGCACGTTGTCGTCGGCGCCGCCGGGCACGCCGTCGTACGGCTCGGCGTTGCAGGCGTCGGCGACGAACGCCGCGCCGTACGGATACGTCGTGTCGGCCGCGCCTTCACACGCGGTCTGCCACTGGGTGGCCGTGCACAGGGTCTTGCCGGCCGCCACGCATGCCGCCTGGGCCGCCCCGAAGGTCACATGGCTCCACGGCCGGACCCCCGGGTTCGAGCAGGCGCGCCCGGACGACACCCCGACCGAGACCGCGGTGGCATCCGGGTGCGATGCCTCGAAGGTGTCGATGTAGTAGTCGAGCACCCCGACCTGCACGCGGCGCATGGCGTCGATGACGCGGCCCGGCCCGGTCGCGTTGTCGACGGTGCCATCACAGTCGTTGTCGACGCCGTCACACAGCTCGGCGGTGGCCGGGCGGGCATCGGGCAGCACGCTCAGGTCACAGCGCGTGCGCCCGGGGTCGGCCGGGTCGCACACCCGAGCGCCCCCATCGCGACACACGCCGAGGCCGCCGTTGTCGCAGGCCTGGCCGAGATCGCTGAAGCTGTCGTCGACCAGGCCGTCGCAGTCGCCGTCGGAGCCGTCGCAGCGCTGCTCCTGCAGCACGATGCCGTTGGGCACGGTCGGATCGAACTCGACGGCGGCGGCGTAGTCGCACCACCAGCGCGTCTCGGTGCCGCGGGTCGCGCACACCATCGTGGTCCCCGCGCACGGCGTGCCGGCCGTGATCCGGCACCGGCCGGTCGGCGGCGGCGGCAGCGTCTCGTCGACGACCCCGTCGCAGTCGTCGTCGATGCCGTTGCAGTCCTCGGCCCGGGGCGGGAACAGCGGACACCGGTACTCGCAGGTCAGCGGATCGGCATCGAGATCGCCGTAACCCGACTGGCAGGCGACCAGGACGCACGCGCCGGCCTGGCAGGCCTGGACCGCGCCGGCCCCGACGCACCGGTGGTTGCAGGTCCCGCAGTTGTTGGTGTCGCGCTGCTTGTCGAAGTCGTTGTCGACGATGCCATCGCAGTCATCGTCGAGCTCGTTGCACTGGTCGTCGACGCCGATCACCAGACAGCCGGGCGCGTCGACCGGCCCACCGCCGTCGCCATCGGGATCGTCCGGACCACCGTCGCCGTCGCCAACCCGGCCGTCGCTACCGCTGGCCGCGCTCAGATCGTACGGGTTGAGGCCACAACCCGCGCTGGCCACCACCACCGCGACCAGCGCCGCCCGCCCCCAGCGGCTCACGCGCGCCTCCGCCGCCGCCCGACCAGGCCGAGCGCCACCAGCAGCACCATCGCGCCCCGGGGATCGCCGCCCGCCGCGCAGCCCCCGCCGCCGCCCGGCTGGACTCGATCGCGCTGCCCGACCGGGTCGACCGGCACGCACAGCGCGCCCTGATCGCGGACCTCGCAGCGGAAGGCGTCGCTGCACGCCACCAGCCGGCACGGGTCGTCGAGGCACCCGCCGTCGCTGCACACCTCGCCGACGTCGCAGCGCACGCCCACGCACGGATCAGCCTCGCACCGTCCGTCCTGACACACGTCGGGCGGCCGGCAGCTCACCCCGGCGCACGCGTCCGCCACGCAGCTGCCGTCGAGCGCGCAGCGCTGGCCGTCGGGGCACAGGGTATCGTCGCAGTTGCCCACGCAGGCGCCGGCGCGGCAGCTGCAGCCGTCGGGGTCGCCGCAGCCGGTCGCGCAGTCGACGTCCAGGCACGGATCGTCGATGCAGACCGACCCGCTGCACACCTGCCGGTCCGGGCAGCCCAGGGTGTTGCAGTCGACACAGGTGCCGAACCGACACGACTCAGCCGGCCCGCAGCTGACGCCCACGCACGGGTCGACACAGGTCTCGTTCACGCAGACCTCGTGGTCCTGGCACTGGGCGCAGGCGCTGGGCACGCACAGCTCACCGGCCGCCGTGAGGTCGCAGCGGAAGCCGGCCGGGCACTGGAACTCGCCGCCGGCGCACGGCATCCGACAGCCGCCCGCGACGCACGACGAGGTGTCCGGGCACGGCGCGGCGTCGTCAGGGTTGCCGTCGCAATCGTCGTCGATCCCGTTGCACTGCTCGACGCCGGGGTCGAGGTTGCCCACGCACACGATGCCGCCGCCGACGCACACGTTGGTGCCGAGATCGCAGGGCCCGACGTCGGTCACCCCGCACGGCATGCCGACCCGTCCGTCGTCCTCCTCGAACCCGCCGTCGCAATCGTCGTCGAGCCCGTTGCACAGGTCGACCGGGGCGGTCGGCACGCAGCCGGGCGTGCAGGTGAGGCCCTCGTCGATCGCACCGTTGCAGTTGTCGTCGCGGCCGTTGCACACCTCGGTGCCCGCCGGCGCGCCCGGCATGGTGATATCGCACTGCAGGCCGGCGCCGTTGGCGGTGCAGCCGAGCGTGCCGGTGCCGCGGCACGCGCCGAGCCGGCCGTCGTCGCAGGCCGCGCCCTTGAGCGGGAAGTCCTCGTCGATGCGGCCGTCGCAGTCGTCGTCGAGCTGGTTGCAGGTCTCGAACACGATCGAGCCCGAGACGATCGAGGCGAGCGCGTTGGCGAGCGCGCTCTCGTCGCCGACCAGGAACGCGGTGCCGGTGCCACCGGCCGCGGCGATCGCGTTGAGGGTGGCCACCTCCGACGGCAGGACCGAGAAGCCGACCACGTAGGTGTCGATGCCGCGGGCCCGGAGCGCCGCCGCGGCCGGCACCGGATCCCCCTTGCAGGTCTCCTCGGCGCCGTCGGTGAGCAAGATGACGCCGTAGCGGCGGCAGCCACCGGCGGCGGCGAGGTCGCACGCCTTGATCGGCGCCAGGTAATCCTCGACCGCGCTCAGCGCGTTGGCCAGCGGGGTCGGCCCGGTGCTGCGCAGCTCGCAGTCGCCGCCGCCGGCGAAGTCGCAGTACCCGCCCGGGGTGGCGGTGGCATCGAAGCGGGCCTCGGTGCCGTCGAGCCACATGAGGTAGTTGTCGATGTCGGCGCCGAACCCGACCAGGATGTCGGCGCCCCGGCGCGGCGGACCGCAGTTACCCGCGTAGTTGATGCACTCGTCGCCGGGCGAGTCCTTGGTGACCACCACCGGGCCCCGGCTGCCGCCGTTCACCGTGCACGCCGGGGTCGGCGCCGGTCCGGTGTTGTTGGTCGGGTTGTCGTAGCTGCAGCACAGCGCCTGGCACTCGAAGTTGTGGGCGACCTGGCAGCTGCGGTCGAGCGCCTGATCCTGGTGATAGCGGGCGAGCGAGAAGTCGATGTTGGGATAGGCCGCGATCACGGTCGACAGCGCCGCCTTGGCCTTGAACAGGCGCGAGTCGTCGGCCCGCCCGTTGCCGTTGTGGTCGAGCCCGGGATGATCGACCGAGCCGTCGCCGAACGTCGGCACGCCGGCCAGGCTGCCGAGCATCGTGCCCGAGGTGTCGGCGACGATCGTGAACCGCGAGCGGCTGTCGGTGACCGGGCCCCGACACGCCGGCACGTCGGGTGCGCACTCCTGGGGCACGCCGTTCAGGCACGACGGCGTCGAGGTGGCCGCGCAGGTGAGCACCGGGAAGCCATCGTCGATCTGATCGTCGAAGTCGTTGTCGAAGCCGTCGCAGAGCTCGCCGACGTAGCCGCCCGAGATCTGGAGCTCGCCGAGCCCACCGCCGGCCTCGCCGCGGCAGATCGTGCTGACGCCGCCGGCGGCGCCGTTGACGCTGAACACCGCGCGGTCGTCGATGCTCGAGGTCACCGACAGCACCGACACCAGCCCGCCGCCGCCGCCACCGCCGCAGTCGTCGGCCTGGGTGCCCTGCTGCGCGGGCGCGACGCACTCGCCGGTGGGATCGGTCGCCAGCCCCTGGGTGTCGCCGCCCAGCCCACCGGCCGCCGAGATCACCGCGGTCGGGCCGATCGCGACGTGATCGCCGACGACCAGGATGGTGCCGCCCGCGCCGCCCCCGGCCGAGTCGTTGCCGTTGCCGCAGCCGCGCCGGCCATTGCCGTCGAGGGCGCCGTTGATGGTCACCCGGCCGGCGCCGCCGTCGAGCCCGGCGAGCACGATCCGGCCGCCACCGCCGCCGGCGGTGTTCACGGTGGTGCCGTCGCCGTCGCGGCAGCCCTTGTCGCCGCCCGAGGCCCCGAACTCGGGCTGGTAGACCGAGTGGAAGTAGCTCGCGCCGGCGACGGTCGGCAGGCCATCGCCGTTGCGGCAGTCGGTGACCGGGCTGCAGCTCGGCACCCCGCTGCCGTTGTACGAGACCGTGTTCCCGCACGCCTCCTCGTAGCCGGCCGGGAAGGTGGTCGGGTTGTCCCTGGTGCCGCGGCCGCCGCCGCCGAAGTGGGCGCCGCCGCCACCCGAGTCGCGCAGCGAGCAGCCGCCGCGCCCACCGGCGGTCGGGGTGGGCCCGGTCCCGTCCCCGCAGATCCGGGTCTGGTAGCCGCTACCGCGCGCGGTGATCTTCGAGGTGGCGTCGATCGTGATCTGCCGCGCGCGCAGCTCGAGGTTGCCGGTCGAGACCTTGTTGCCGCTGCCGTCGTAGCGATTGACCTCGATGATCCCGCCGTTCCGGATCGACACGGTCTGGAAGGTCCGCACCCCGGACAGCTGGCAGGTGATCGCGTCGACCACGAGATCCGGGCCCGTCGTCGGGCACGGCGCGGCCTGGGCGTGGTGAAACAGCGCGCACGTGAACAGAACGCCGGCACCGACGACTCCCCGCATGGCGCGAGGATACGAAATCATCCCGGTCGTCTCAATCGATGCGCTTCGCTCCCGCGCGCTCGCTACCCGCCCCGCACCCGCACCGTGGCCGACATCAGGGCCTCGCCGGGGCGCTTGCCCACATCGCGACGGTCAGCGCGGGATGGTGGCGCTGAACGGCACGCCGGCGGCCGGGCCGCGATACGCGACCTCGATCTTCTGCGCGCGCGCGTGGACCCGCGCCCGCGCCGCCGCGAACCGGGGCTCAAGGGCGAACCGGGACAGCAGCGGACAGCGATCGATCCACACCCGATCGATCAGGCCGCCGGCGGCGATCCCCTCGAGCGCCTCGAGCGCGAGGTCATCACAACACCCACGTCTTCGCGCTCACCTCGGGGACCCCGCAGTCGAGCGCTCGATGTTCCGCTACTGACCGGGCCGGGCTGCCTCGACCGCCTCCCGCGCGCGGGGCGGAAAGAGAAAACCCCGTAAGTCTTTGGACTTACGGGGTCGTCGGGTGGAGATAAGGGGAATCGAACCCCTGACCTCTTGAATGCCATTCAAGCGCTCTCCCAGCTGAGCTATATCCCCGACTTGCGAGCGGAGAGGTGATTACCTCTGGCGCGCGTGGCTGTCAAGCCGGGATGACCATCCTGCGCGACCCGCGGCGCTCGCGGTCCGGAGTGAACGACGCGCCTGCAGCCGTGCGCCCCAGGCGTTGCGGCCAAACCCGCGTTCGGTGGTACATGAAGCTGTGAGGTTAGGCGACATCCTCATCGCCGCCGGCCGCGTGAAGGTCGCCGATGTCGAGCGCGCGCTCATGCGGCAACGCACGACCGGCGACCGGCTCGGTGCCAGCCTGGTCGAGAACGGCGTGGTCGATCTCGACGAGATCGCGCGGGCCCTGGCGCGTCAACACAACGTCCCGGCCGCGCTCGGCCGCCACCTCGCCGGCCGCGATCCGGCCCTGGCCGCCCGCCTGCCGGGGCCGACCGCGCGCGAGGCGTGGGCCCTGCCGGTCGCGCTGTCGCGAGGCGCCGAAGGCGTCGCGCTGGTGGTCTGCTTCCGCGATCCCTCCCCCGAGATCATCGCGCGCATCACCGCGGTCGCCGGCTGCCAGATCATTCCGGCGGTGGCGTGCGAGCTGGTGCTCCGCCGCGAGATCGAGCGCGCCTACCCGATGCCGGTCGTCGCCGCCGAGGCCGACGACGAGGCGATCGACGTGTTCTTCGACGAGCCATCGCAGCCGCTCTTCGCGGTCGACGAGCTGACGCTGGTCGGGCTCGATGACCGCCGGGTCACCCGCGACGAGAGCCAGAGCTTGATGATGCCGCATCTCCGGCAGAGCGGGCAGGTCCCGGTGATGACCTCGATGGCGCAGACCACCGGCCCGGTCCCCACGATGGCGCACGCGGCGCGCCCGGCGTTCACGGCACCCGCGGCGGCGGCTCCGGTCGCGCCGCCGCCGGCCGCGGAGCCAGCGGCGCCACCCCCGATCGCAGCGGTCGCGCCGGTGCCGGTGGCGGCGCCCGCGGTCGCCGGCAGCGCCGGGCTCCCGACCAACCCGGCGCGGCCCCCGCCCCTGCTGCTCGACGAGGCGCTCGCGCGCATCGCGACCGCCCCGACCCGCGACGCGGTGTGCGAGCTCGCGCTCGACTACCTGCGCGGCGTGTGGCACGCGGCGGTCGTGCTGATCGTCAAGGAGGGCATGGCGCTCGGCCACCGTGGCTTCGGCGGCAGCGTCACCGCCACGTCGATCGAGTCGATCGTCGTGCCGCTCAACCAGCCCAGCTTCCTGCGCACCGCGCACGACGACCGGCGCGCGTTCGTCGGCGAGGCGCCGATCGGCAGCATCGCGCAGGACCGCTTCATGCGGCTGTTCGCGGTGGTCGGCAGCAAGATCTTGGTCGCCGCGCCCGTGATCGTCCGCGACCGGCCGGTGTGCGTGCTGTTCGGGCTCGGGCCGATCAAGGGCCTCGCCGAGGCGGCGCCGGGCGCGATCGTGCTCGCGCGCGCGATGGGCGAGGCCTACCTCCGCCAGATCCTCGACGGCAAGAAGCAGGCGTGAGCCGGTCGCGGGCGGCCGGGCTGGGCCGACGAGCGAGATGAGCGCGCGGACCGGTCGGGCTCCGGCCGGTGCGAGGGTGGGCGCCGTGAAAACCGCGTTCAGGCCGAACGAGCCGGCCGTTCCGACGGGGCCGCGCGCCGCCGGTCCCGTGAACTCTGGTTCCGGACCGATCGAACGGGTCCCCCGGGCCGCGTCCGACCGATCGAAGCAGGCTGGCTCCGAGGTATCAGCGGCCCGCTGCGGGTAGCGGTCGCCGCTCTCCCCACCTCACCCGACCTGGCGCGGTCCCTCCTTGCCTTTCCCCGGCCGAGGGTGCACAAACGCCGCCCGTGCTCGAATCCGTCGCTCACTGGATGCAGGACGTGATCCTCCAACTGGGGTACGGAGGGCTGTTCCTGCTCATCGTGCTCGAGAGCACGATGATCCCGGTACCCTCGCTGCTGGTCATGCCGTTCGCCGGCGCGCTGGCCGCCCGGGGCGACTTCTCGCTCCCCGTGATCCTCGCCATCAACGGCGCCGCCGCGCTCACGGGCTCGACCCTCTCTTACTGGCTGGGCGCCGCCGGCGGCAAGCCGCTGCTCCTCAAGTACGGCAAGTACGTCCTGTTCAAGCCCGAAGATCTGGCGAAGACCGAGCGGTTCTTCGAACGCCACGGCGCGTGGACGGTGTTCATCGCGCGCTTCGTCCCGGTGGCACGCCACCTCATCTCCATCCCGGCCGGCATCGCGCGCATGCGGATGCCGCTCTTCTTGCTCCAGACCTTTCTGGGCGCCATGCTCTGGGGCGGCGGGCTCATGGTGATGGGCTACGTGATCAGCGATCGCTGGGAAGCGGTCGCGAAGTCGGCGAAGAAGATCGATCTCGTGATCGCCATCATCATCGTGCTCGCCACGGCCGCGATCGCGTTCCGCTGGTGGCGCAAGCGGCGCCAGCAGCTCGAGCTCGCCGCGGCCGGCCCGGATCGCGCGTGAGTCGGTCCGAGCCCGTACCCGCCAGCGCCCTTTCCCTCAATCACAACGGTGGTAGCTTCTTGACGATGTCGTCGCTGTCGGCGGAAGCAGTCGCGGTTCACGTGCTCGACCGGCACGAGACCGAGGTTGTCGATCGCGCCCTTCGTGTGGTGGTCGCGCGCGCGCCGGCCGACGCCCAGATCCTGCGCGACCTGATCGGCCAGCTGCGGGCGACCAACCAGCTGCTCGACACCACCCGCGCGCTGCGGGCGCCGACCGCGCTGGGCGGTGAAGGCCGCAACGAGACGACGCTGATCGATCACCTGATCACTCTCGACGGGTTGTCGGGCGATCTGATGTTGCCGCTCAAGGCGACCCTGTCGCGCACGTTCCTCCTCACCAAGATCATGTTCCTGCGTGGGTTCATCAAGGCGACCAACGCCGTGTCCGACGGCGCGACCGAGACGAGCCACCTGATCCACGACCTCAACGAGGAGCTCGCGCAGTCGATCTACACGCTGCTGGCCGAGGAGCTGTTCCTCGCGCTCCTGCGCAAGCCCGACGTCACCGGCCGCATCAAGCGGCGGGCGGCCGACCAGCTGATCACGATCTGGGACGACGTGACGCTCGAGATCGACGACTTCGCGCCGGTGCTCGAGTCGGCGTGGCACGCGCGCAACCGCATCACCAGCGACTTCGGCTGCCTGATCGGCGCGACCGAGACGTTCCGGCTGGTGTGCGAGGACTGCAACCCGCAGGTCCTCGAGTTCTTCGCGCGCGACGACATGGGCGACGACGAGATCGGCGCGTTCGAGGAGTTCTTGTTCAACATGACGTGGGAGGAGCTGGTCACGCTGCGCAAGGCGATGCGCGAGCAGGGCCTCACCTCGGTCAGCCCGGCGTGGGCGAGCGAGGTGCTGCGGCGCCCGATCGACGCGCTCGAGCACTCGCGCGAGATCGACCCGATGGCGCTGTACCGCTCGTACAACCGCCGCCAGCTCGCCGCCGACTTCCGCACCGTCTCCGGCGCGCCCGGCCCCCGCCGCACCGCCGAGGGCTACTTCATGGTCCACCTGCTCGACCAGGCCGACCCCGAGATCTGACCGCTGGGCGGCCCTTCGACTTCGGGCTCGCAGCGAGCCCTTCGCTCAGGGACACCGGAAAAGGTGCGCTCGTGGCGAGCCCTTCGCTCAGGGACACCGGGAAAATGGGGCGTGAACCCCGAGGACGTCACCGTTCGTCCTGAGCGCAGCGCGAAGCGCGGAGTCGAAGGACGCCCGTCGCGGCTACGCGCGAGCCGGAACGCCGGCGGCCGCCATGTGCTTCTCGACCAGGCGCGCGAGCTCGGGGATGCCCTCGATCACGTTCTTCTTCGCCGACGGCCGCATGCGCTCGTAGGCCTTCTTGGCCGTGGTGTGCTTGGTCGTCGACGCGCGCTCGTCGGTGACCTTCAGCAGGTCCTCGGCGACGTCGTCGGAGCGCGCGATCAGGAACTCGGCGAAGGTGCCCTTGCCGCTGGCGAACCACTTGTCGTAGTGCGGCTGCAGCTTGCCGAGCCAGTCATCGAGCAGGGCCTCGACCGTCGCGGTCACGAAGCCCTTCTTGATGGCCTTGATCGTGGCGTAGCCGGCCTTGATCGCCATCCCTGACAGCCCACCCTTGGCCTTGACCTGGGTGTCGATCAGCTCGACGCAATCCACGACGACCTTGGGCCGGTGTGGCTCCACCGCGATGCGCTCGACCAGGTTCTGCGACGTCATGAGCAACTCCATCCGTGATGGCCGCGGAATGTAGCGACGAGCCCCGGGCTTGTCACGGCACCGTGATGCCATACTGCGAGCAGCGCGTGGCCATCTGATCGCGGTCGAACTGCGGCAGTTCGGCGAGGTACTTCTTGGCCAGGTCGGCGTCGCCCAGGATGCACGACGACGACACCACGACGCGCAGCATGCGGACGTTGCCGGGCGCGCTCGACTGGAGCAGCTTCAACGCCAGGCTGCGCGCAGCGTCGAAGTCCTTGCGGTCGTAGGCCTTGTTCGCCTCGAGCAGGGCGCTGTCGAGGTCGGGGTTCACCACGCCGTCGGGCGGCGGATCCTCGGGCTGGACAACGCGGGGGGACGGCGGTCGCGGCTCGCCCCCGAGCCCGGTGGCCGGTCGACCGTCGGCGTCCTTGCTGAAGACCCGGTCGCTCCCCGCCGCGGGCTCGGCCGCGGCCACCGAGGGACGCGGTGGCGCAGCGCCGCGCGTCGGGGCCTGGCGCTGGCGCGCCGCCTCGATCACCTCCGCCGACGGTGGCTCGACCGCACCACCGCGGACCTCGAGGAACAGATAGATGCCGCCCACGGCGACCAGGGCCGCGGCGATCGTCAGCGCCAGATGACGCGCGTGCATCGCCGGGGTTCTAGCACAGCCTCCCGATCGGTTCCGGGGTGCGGTCGATCACAGCAGTGGGCACCGCGATTGCGCTCCGCATGGAACTGGCCATCGGGACGGTACACCTGGGCAATTCTCCGTTGACACCTTGTCGCGCGGCGGTGAAAAGTCCGCCACCAATGAATCGACTCCACATCCTCGCTCCACTCCTCGGAGTGACCCTCGCCGCGCTGACCCTGGTCGGCTGCGGTGAAGACGGCGCCACGTGCGGCACCGGCACTACCGAGCAGAACGGTACCTGCGTCCCCACCAACACCAACACGACCACCTGTGGCGCCGGCACGACGCTGATGGGCACCGCCTGCGTGCCCGACGGGTCGATGATCTGCGATCAGGGGACCACGTTCAACCCGACCACCAACGAGTGCGACGTCGACATGACCGCGTGCGCGGCCGGCACCGTGCTGGTCAGCGGCGTGTGCGTCCCCGAGGACGAGACCCTGACCGCCGACCTCGAGGAGGCCGCCGAGCCCAACGACGCCGGCCCCGCCGGTTCGTTCGCGGTGCCCGCGATCGGCGCCGACACCACGATCCACGGCTGCGTGACGCCGCGCGCCGGCGCCGCCGACACCGACCTCTGGGTCATGACCACCACCGGGCCCGCGCTGCTCGAGATCACCGCCGACGGCGTCGGTGGCCTCGCCGCCGGCTTCGTCGTGCAGGATAACGCGATCGCGTCGCTGCCGAACTACAGCCGCGTCGGCATCAACCTGGTTGGCGACACCTCGAAGCGCCAGGTCTACCTGCCGGTCGCCGGCGACTACCTGCTGATCATGGACGACTCGCGCGCGCTGCTCACCGGCGAGGGCGCGGGCAACGCCGACACCTGCTACTACACGACCGTCAAGCAGGTCGCGATGCCGGCCGCCACCGCCGCGACCGTGCCGCTGACCACCGGCGCCGACAGCGGCAACGTCCGGGTGCTCAGCTACTCGGCCGACCAGGTCGGCGACATCCTCCACGTCGCGCAGTACACGGAAAGCGAGGGCATGGCGCTCTCGTTCGTCACGCTCAGGAACGGCACGTTCTTCAGCTCGGCGGCCCCGTCCACCGACGCTGGGGGCAACGATGTCCCGCCGCTGGCCACCCTCGGCGGCCTCGCGACGACCGACGTCATCACCGTGGTCGTCGACATGCGCTACAACTTCGCGCTCACGCCGCAGGCCTACGAGCTCGACCTCGTCGACCTGCCGGCCCAGCCGCTCAACGTCGACGGCACCGTGACCAACATCGTCGGCCGCCGCGCCGGCGCTGACAGCGCGGCCGACTTCACGAAGCACAACTACCTGTACTTCGACGTCGCCACCGCGGGCGCGGTCGTTCACTTCGACGTGACCACCAGCATCCGGCTCGACATGCAGATCGTCCGCCGCGACATCCTCACCGGCCTCACCTACCAGGTCGTCGCCGACATCGACGCGTTCGGCGGCACCGGCGCCACGGCGCCGGCGTTCCAGAACGAGCTCATCCGGTTCGCGCAGCCGGGCCGCTACTACCTGATCGTCTCCAACCCACTGCCGGCGGCGACCCTCGGCCAGATGTACACCGCGACCGCGCGGCTGACGCCGATCACCCCGACGCCGGTCACCTACGGCGTGCCGCTCGCCGGCCAGACCCTGCCGGCCACCGGCTCGGCCTTCCACAGCCTCGACCTCACCAACATCACCTGGATCCAGGCCGGCATCACCGCCGCCAACTGGGGCAGCAGCGCCAAGATCAGCCTGTACGACCTCGCTGGCGAGGGCTGGCTGGGCAACACGTACAACCCGCTCCAGACCGGCGACACCGTGCCGGTCGACGGCACCGACCCGCTCCAGCGCATCACCCTCGGCGACACCCGCGACTACCTGATCCAGGTCGAGTCGGTCGACGCGGTCGGCACCGGCCCCACCTACACGCTCGACGTCAAGGAGCGGCCGCACGCGATCATCGGCAGCGTCATCGCCGGCACCCCGCTGGTGCGCACCGGGATGGATACCCTCGCGGCCACCGGTTCGAAGGGCTTCATCATCGCCGGCACTTCCGGCAACACGCTGTCGGCGGTGGTGACCCCGTCGGTCGCGACGGTCGACATCAGCCTCGAGCGCCGCAACGTCGACAACGAGATCCCGTCCGGTGGGACCGTCAACGCCGGCGCGGCCGGCGCGGCCGAGACCCTGGCCGGCGGCTTCGTCACGACCCCGAACTACGTCGCGTTCACGGTGACCAACCGTGACGCCGCGACCGCGACCGGCGTGAGCTTCAACATCACCTCCGTGGCGCCGCGCCCGTACACCCTTACCAGCGGCACGCTGGCCTATGCCGACGCGTGCGCGGGCGGGACCACGGTCATGACCGCCCGGGACGACACCCTGAGCGCGGCGCTGACCCTGCCCGCCGCGTTCGCCACGTTCCCGCTGATGGGCTTGCCGACCGCCGGCGCGGTGAAGGTCTCGAGCAACGGCTTCCTGAGCTTCGACGCCAGCATGACGGGCTCGGCCGCCGACAACCTCGCGATCCCCAACGTCGCGACGCCCAACTCCCTGCTCGCCCCGTACTGGGACGACCTGACCAACGTCACGATCTGCCGCAAGGACGACGCGGTCGCCGGCACCGTGACCTTCCAGTGGGTCGGTCACATCTACAACCGCGCCGCGGAGACCGCCCAGTTCCAGGTGGTCCTCCGCACCACCGGCGTGGTCGACTTCATCTACGGGCCCACCCACCGACTCAACGGCAGCCAGATCCCGCAGTTCGGCGACAACGGTGCGACCGTCGGCGTCGAGTCCTCCACCGGCAGCGTCGGTCAGCAGATCCTCTTCAACACGACGGGCATCCTGCCGAGCACGTCGCGCACGCTGACCCCGTCCTGATCGCGCGCGAGCCTCGCTCGCACGCCTGACGTGACGCGGCCCGGGCCCACCAGCCCGGGCCGTCGTGTTTTCGGCGGCTGCGCCGTAACGCTGCGCTCGCTCACCGCGGCGTGGCGGCGCCGAGCGGGCGCACCCACACCGAGGCGCCGGTCAGGTCGAAGCCCTCGAGCCGATCGGGGAACACGACGACGATCGCGAACGCGGTCACCGCGAAGCCGCGCGGCGCCGCTGGCACCAGCATGGTCGCGAGCCGGGCGCCGTCGTCGACGCCGACGATGGTCCAGCGCAGGCCGGTGCCCGGGCGACTCGGCTCGGCGGCGGCCAGCGAGGCATGGCCGCGATCGGCCGACCACACCACGATCGGATCGACCCCGACCGCGTCGGCGGCGAGCGGCACGTCGGGCAAGGTCTCGCGGCCGCGCCGGCGCCGGATGGCCGCGACCACGCCGCGACCGGACGGGCCCGGCGCGAGCACGACCTCGGCGATCACCGCGTCATGTTGCACCGGGCCCAGCGCCGGTGGCTCGAACGCCGGCGCGTCGGCGGCGAGCGGCCCGACCTCGAGCACGCCGCAGGTGCCGGGATCGATCACGCCCCAGCCGGCGGCCTCGGGCAGCGCGCCGACGCCCGCGTCGGGCGGTGGCGCCACCCCGGCGATCGGCACCTTCGACCGCGCCCGCCACTCGACCACCGGCAGGCCTTCGATCGACGAGCGCGCGCGCACGACGAAGTCCATGTCGTCGGCGGGCGTCAGGTGCGCCTTCACCCACGTCGCCGTGCGCACCGGCTCGCAGCCGCGCGCGACCCCGCCTGACTTCGCGTCGAGGAGCGCCAGATCGAGACGCTCGGGCTGCCCCTCGGAGTCGCGCACCGCGAGCAGCCCGAGCGGCGTCAGCAGCAGCGGATGCGCGGCCTCGCCGCTGATCCAGCGCTCGGCACCGGTGACGATGTCGAGCGCCACGACCCGGCCATCGCCGCTCGCGGCGTAGAGCGTGCGGCCGTCGCGACCGATGACGTAGCCGGGCGCGAGCTCGTACGACCCCCCCGGAGCCACCGGCGGCGCGAGCCCAGGCTTGCGGAGCGGGCGCACCTCGCCACACGCAGCCGCCGCCAGCGCGGCGCCCACCAGGGCCCGGCGCCCCTGGCGACGGATCAACGCACCTCGAGCAGCTCGACCTCGAAGACCAGGGTCGCGTTGGGCGGGATCGCGCCGCCCGCGCCGCGCGCGCCGTAGCCGAGCTCTGGCGGAATCAGCAGCGTGCGGGCCCCGCCGACCTTCATCGACGCGACGCCCTCGTCCCAACCCTTGATGACGCGGCCGGTGCCGATCGGGAACGTGAACGGACTGCCACGGTCGACCGAGCTGTCGAACTTCGCGCCCTTGGCGCCGTTGACCCAGAGCCAGCCGGTGTAGTGCATGACGCAGGTCTGCCCCTGGGTCGGCTGGGCGCCGGTGCCGGCGCGGGTATCCTCGTACGACAGGCCGCTCGCGGTGGTGGTCATTGCCATGCGCCCATCCTACCCAGCAGACCGCGGGTGGGCGAGACCCCGGGCGCCGCACGGTCGCCTGAATCTGACCTGGCCTGCGAGGACTGCGGGGGTTGTGCAGCGCCCGATTTGAGCGGATCGTGGCGAGGTCCGCGGCTTGCCGCTGGCGGTGCCGAGCTCGTTCATGCACTGGGTCCTCCCCGTCCTCGCGACGCTCATGATCGGCGCCCTCGGTGGGTGTGGTCCAGCCACGACCCACGCCAGCGACAACGCCGCGTGCCCGGAGGCCGATCTCGATCGCGACGTCCAGCACTGCGGCGGGTGCGGCGCGGCGTGCGGGCCGGGTCAGCCGTGCGTCGAGGGCGCGTGCCAGGGCAGCTGCCAGGCCGGCCAGACGGTCGCGTGCTACGACGGCCCCGACGAGAGCAAGGACCGGGGTCCCTGTCGCGGCGGCATGCGCATGTGCCTGCCGTCGGGCGAGTGGAGCGGGTGTCTCGGGCAGCTGGTGCCGGGCCCGGAGGTCTGCGGCAACCGCGTCGACGAGAACTGCAGCGGCGAAGCCGACGAGAACACCGACGCGGACGGCGATGGCTACACCACCTGTGGCGGCGACTGCTGCGACAGCAGCGAGTGCGCCCGGCCCGAGCTGGTCAACCCGGGCGCGTTCGACGCCGCCGGCAACGGGGTCGACGACGACTGCGACGGGTCGCTCGACAACACCGCGGCGGCCTGTGACGTCGGCCTGCCGTCGCGGCCGCGCGACCTGCTCGACTACGCGCGGGCCATGGAGCTGTGCAACCCGACCAGCGACGGGTCGCCGCGCTGGGGCGTGATCAGCGCCACGCTCACCAAGGTCGACGGCACCCCCGGCGCGCACCCCGACGCGGCGTCCATCCGGCCCGGGTTCGGCAGCGGGCTGCCGCCGCTGGCCGGCGGCAGCTTCGCGCTGCTCTCGAGCGGCCACGCCGCGGCGCCGGGCCAGACCGACCCGAGCCACTTCGACTGGGAAGACTCGGCCCGCAACGGGGTCACCAGCGGCTTTCCCGCCGACTACCTGGCCGCGCACGGCGGCGCGCTGCCGGGCGGGACCACGATCGGGTGCCCGGCCCCGCTCGGCAGCGAGGCCCAGGATCCGGTGATGCTGACGCTGCGAATCCGGGTGCCGTCGAACGCGCGCTCGTTCCGCTTCGCGAGCAACTTCTTCTCGGCAGAGTTCCCCGAGTACGTGTGCAGCGCCTACAACGACTTCTTCGTCGTGCTGCTCGACTCGACCTGGGCCGGAGTGCCGGCCAACCCGGCCGACAAGAACCTCGCGTTCTACCGGCACCCGGCCGGCCAGGTCTATCCGGTCGGCGTGAACCTCGCCCGAGGGGACAGCGGCCTGTTCACGCAGTGCCTGGACGGGCGCACCGGCTGTTTCGGCACCACCGGCATGATCACGACCTGCACTGGCACCGGGCAGCTCGCGGGCACCGGCTTCGACACGCTGTCGCCGGGCGCGTGCGACCGCACCAGCCTCGCCGGCGGCGCCACCGGCTGGCTGGTCACCAGCGGCAACGTCACGCCGGGCGAGGTCATCACGCTGCGCATGGGGATCTGGGACACCAGCGACCAGAACCTCGACTCGGTGGTCGTGCTCGACAGCTTCGAGTGGTCGGTCGACGTGTCCGACCCCGGGACCGTCATCGGCCGCGGGTCGCGCTGACGCGCCGGACCCGCGCGGCTCAGTTCACGACGATGGTGCCGGTGAACCGGTGCGGGACGCAGAGGAACTCGAAAGTCCCGGCGCTGTCGAACTTCACGCAGGTGTCGCCGCTGAACATCGCGTGCCACAGCGCCGGGGTCGCGGTCGACTTGGCGTCGTGGTCAGCGGGCATCGTGAACTTCACGATCTGACCGACCGTGATCGTCGAGCTGCGCGGGGTGAACGCGAACCCGGTGGTGGCGACGGTGACGGCCGGGGTGACCCCGGCGCAGCTCACGGTCGAGACCATCGCAACGGGCGAGGCGGCATCGATGCCGGGCGCCGCATCGGGCCCGGTGGCGCTGCCGTCGTCATCACCACATGCCGCGACGAGCGCGACGATACCGAACAGAAGAGACTTTCGCATGGGACCTCCACCACGCGCCGAGCGCGGCGCGCAGATCATGCCAGAAGTGGCCGCACCCAGGTGGGATGACGGTCGCTACCCGAGCGAGCGCCGCGCTGCGTTGCCGTTCTGTCGCAGCGCGTGATACCCATGATTGAAGGGGGGACATCGGTCCCTTATGTGCTCGTGAACGACCAGGAGCTGCCCATGGCCGAGGCGCGGATCATCAAGCGGTACGCCAACCGCAAGCTCTACGATACCCAGCACAGCCGGTACGTGACGCTGGAGCAGATCTCCGAGATGATCCGCAATGGCGACGATGTGAAGATCGTCGACAACAAGACCAAGGAAGACCTGACATCGGTCACCCTGGCCCAGATTATCTTCGAGGAAGAGAAGAAGCAGCGCAGCTTCCTGCCGCTCACGGCGATGCGCAACATCATCCAGAACGGCGGTGAGTGGTTCGCCGAGGCGCAGCGCCGGGTCCAGAGCGTGCTGCCGTTCAAGCGCGGCGAGAACGAAAAGGACGACCTCGCCGACGGCGAGGTGCCGCCGCCGCCGCCGCCGGCGATGGAGCTCGACGAGATCGACGACGGTGACGCCGATGGCGACGGCACCTACGCCAACACGCCGCGCAAGCGCGAGGGCCTGGCCCTGGTCCGCGAGTTCCGCGAGTGGGTCAACGAGCAGCAGACCGTGCTCGAAGACTGGCAGAAGCGGGTCGACGGCCGGGTCCGGTCGGCCATCGAGGGCATCTCCCCCTTCGGCAGCCTGCACAAGGACGTGAAGCTCCTGTCCGAGCGGATCGCCGAGCTCGAGGCGCGGCTGCTGCAGCTCGCCGACGAGGATGAGCGCAAGGAGTAGCCGCGGAGGCGGTACACTCCAGGAGCGTGACGGCCGAGTGGCTGCTCCAGCGTGTGCGCGCCATCACCGATCCGGTGATGCGCCGACGTGCGCTCTCGACCCTCCTGGCCCAGGCCGATCCGGCGGTCGCCGCCGCCGCCGCCGATGATCTGATCGCACGGGCCGCGCGCACCGCCGACGATCTCGACCTCGCCGCCGGGCTCGGCTGCCTGGTCCGCGCGGTCGGCGACCTGCCGTACGAGGCGCGCCAGGCGCTCTACGCCGCGGCGCGTGCCCGTGGCGCCGACGCGCTGGCCCGACTGCTGTTCGATGCCTCGCCGGCGACCGCGAGCGACGGGGAGCTGAAGCAGCAGCTCCAGCCCGAGCGGCCGCTGCGCCCCAAGGGCCGCCCGCTGACCCTCGGCGAGCGCAAGTCGCTGGCCCGCTCGTCGCGCCGCGAGCTGATCATCCACCTGGTGCGCGATCCGCACCCCGACGTCGTCCGCATCCTGCTCGACAACCCGCTGCTCACCGAGCGCGACGCGGTGCAGCTGGCGGCGTCGCGCCCGGCGGTGCCGGCGACGCTCACGCTGATCGCCGATCACCCGCGCTGGTCGGTCCGGCACATGGTGCGGCGCGCGCTGGTGTTCAACCCGCACACGCCGGTGCACGTCGCCCTGCGCTTGGCGACCACGCTCGGCACCACCGACTGGCGCGAGATCGAGCAAGATGCCCACCTGCCCGACACCCTGCGGACCCACGCCCGCGAGCTGGGCCGCGCCCGGAGCGCGCGTCCGGCCCGGTGAGCCCGGCCTCCTAGCTCGCTTCCTTCTTCGACTTGCGACGCGTCACGACCTCGGCGTCCTCGATGTCGTCGTCGCCGGCGGCCAGCGACTTGGACGACTTACCGTCGAGCTCCTTCTTCTTGGACACCTCGATCTCGTCGTCGCCGGCGGCGCCGCGCTTGAAGTTCTTGATCGCGGATCCCAGGCCGTGGCCGATCATCGGGAGCTTGCTGGCACCGAACACGACCATGACGATGAGGAGGATGATGAGCAGCTCGCCCATTCCGGGCATGGAGGACTCCTGGGCACTGAGCCTGGACGGCTGACGCGCGAAAGACGCGCCGGCGGGGACGCTTGGACTCGTCGGCAATCTAACACGCGGGCTCCCGAGGGGCGATAGCCGACCCCCTGCCCGACCTGGTGCGGTGCCACGACGCATTACCGATAACAGTCTGTGATCGTTGGGGTCACAGGGTGGGAAGCCGCTGCTTCCCACCCTCTCTTTTGATCGGTCGACCGCGGCCCGGAGGCCGCGCCCGCTCGGGACGGAGCCGAGCCGCCTCGCGTCGCTCGACTCCGGGGAGAAACTTGGTTCCACCCGGGCCGAGCGCCTATGTTCGCCCCATGCGCGTACGTCCGATCCTCCTCGCGCTGGCCGCCGCGGGAGCGCTGGCCGGCACGGCCCTCGCCGACAGCCCGATGCCCGGCGTCCGACCGGCCGGCCTGCAGGACGAGCAACCGACCGCCCCGGCCGCCGAGCGTCCGCCCCTGGCCGAGCGCGCCGAGGGCCGCGCCGCGGTCCGCGGGTGTCCGGTCGACAGCGCATGTCAGCGCTGGCAGGACGAGCTTCGCGAGTTCGAGCTCGAGCGCTTCCCGCCGTCGGGATCGCCGTGGATCGACGGCGACCGCCCGCGGTCGGAGACCGGCCCGCGGCCGAGCCGGGCCACCAGCCCGACCGAGCTGCGCCCCGACCTGCCCTGGCTGGCCGACCTCGAGCTCCCCGATCTGCCGATCGTGTGGGACCGCCGGCTGATCGACTATCTGGTGTTCTACAAGGACGACCCGCGCGGGCAGCGGATCATGCGCGGCTGGCTGGTGGCCCAGGGCCGCTTCCGCGACGTGATCCTGCGCGAGCTACGGCGGGCCAAGCTGCCCGATGACCTGCTGTACGTCGCGATGATCGAGTCGAGCTACAACCCGCACACGTACTCGCGGGTCGGGGCCAGCGGGCTGTGGCAGTTCATGCCCGACGGCGGCCGCATTTACGGGCTCACCATCAACCGCTGGCTCGACGAGCGCAGCGATCCGGTGCGCGCGACGGTCGCGGCCACCAGCCACTGGGCCGACCTGTACCAGCGCTTTGGCGACTGGCACCTCGCGATCGCCGCGTACAACGCCGGCTACGGCGCGGTGCTGAAGGGCGTCGCCCGCTTCAACACCAACGACTTCTGGGCGTTGCTCGAGTACGAGAACGCGCTGCCGTGGGAGGCGTCGATCTACGTGCCCAAGGCGCTGGCGGCCGCGATCGTCGGCCACAACCGGGCCCGGTTCGGCTTCGGCGATCTCGCCGCCGCACCGGCCGAGACCTGGGACGAGGTCACGGTGCCAAGCTCGATCGCGATGACCACGATCGCGCAGGCGGCCGGCTGCACCCCGGCCGATCTCAAGCGGCTCAACCCGCACCTGCTGCGCGGGCGGACCCCGCCCGGCGCCAGCTTCGTCGTCCGGGTCCCGGCCGGCGGCGGCGCCGCGTTCGCGACCCGGCTCGGGCAGCTGCGCGGCGACTGGGATCGCGTCGACGTCTACGTGATGCACCACGGCGAGCGCTTCGAGGACGTGGCGACCCAGTTCGGGATCAGCAAGAGCCGGCTGCGCCAGCTCAACGAGATCGAGCACGAGGCCGAGGTCTCGGGCGGCACGCTGCTGGTGGTGCCGCGGGTGGCCGAGGACGTGCGCACCGCGAACCTGACCAAGGCCAACAACGATCTGTACGGCTCGGGGGTCGATCACCGCCCCGGCGAGGCCTTGATCGTGGCGGTCCCCGACAAGAACGCCGAGGTCGCGGCCCGGCGCCGGGTGTTCTACCGGGTCGTCCACGGCGACTCGGTGCGCGGCATCGCCGACGCGCTCGGCGTGCCGACCGCCGAGCTGGCCGGCTGGAACGGCCTCGCGCTCGACGCCAAGCTGCACCCGCGCATGGTCCTGCAGGCGTGGATGGCGCCGACCTGGTCGGCCGAGGCCGCCCACGTCCGCCTGCTCGACGAGACCCGGATCATCGTCGTGACCCGTGGCTCCAAGGAGCACGTCGAGCTGGCCGAGGCACGGACCGGCCGCCAGCGGATCGAGTACACGGCGAGCAAGCGCGAGACCTTCGAGCAGATCGGCAAGAAGTTCGGCCTGGCCAAGCGCGACGTCGCCCGCATCAACCGGCTGCCGCCCGACACCGTGGTGGCGCCCGGCGAGTCGATCGTGATCTACAAGGTCGTCGACCACACTCGCAGCGACCGCGCCGAGAAGCAGTGGAAGCAGGCACCCCGGCCCGCCAAGGCCAAGCAGGGCGGCAAGAAGGCGACCGGCAAGAAGTCGGGCAAGCGTGCCGACGCCGAGCGCGAGGATGGCGACGAGGATCGTGCCGAGGCCAGCGTGGACGCGCGCCCCACGCCGAGCGAGGAAGCCGCGCCGGTCGCCGACCGTGACGACCGCGCGCGGGTCGTGGCGACGCCGGCCGTCGATCGCGACGGACCGGTCACGACCCCCGACTGAGCGCGCCGGTCACAACGCACCCACGCCCAGCCCGGCGAGCGGCTCGACCGGGCTGGCCCTCGCACGCAGGTGCCTCGGCGACGAGGCCGCGCTGTGCGGGCGCCTGTGGGTGCGCAAGGGCACCAGCTACTTCTCGATCTCGACCCAGGCGTTCACCGGGACCCCCGAGGAGTGGTCGCAGATCAGTCGCCGACTCGCGGTGCACATCCTGCCGCGCCTGCCGTGAGCGGCACCGGTCGCGCCGGCCGGCGTCCCACGCCCCCACGCGCGCGATGACGGGCGGGTCCGCGCGCGCCAGCGGCAACCGACCGGAGGCCGTCAGCGCCGGGCGCGGGGCGCGCCGAACACGGCCTTCACGCTCGCCTGCTTGCCGGCGCGCATGAACACGATCGTCGTGTCCTGGCCGGGCGCGGCCTCGCCGAGCACCAGCATCAGATCCTGGACGTTGCGCACCTCGGTCACGCCGATCTTGATGATGCGATCACCCTGGCGCAGGCCGGCCTTGGCGGCGGGGCCGTCGGGGACGACGTCGGCGACCAGGACGCCGGGGACCTTGCCGTCCTCGCCGTAGGTGGGGATGGTGCCGAGCGAGCCGCCCCGCATGGGGATGTCGCCCAGCTTCGGCGGCTCCGCCACCTTCTTGAACGTGAGCGCGGGGCCGCGCGCGATCGCCAGCGCGAGCTCGGCGACCACGCCGGCGATCCGCGCCGCGCCGACCGCGTTGACCGCGGGCGCGTCGTCGGTGACCCGGTGGTAGTCGAGGTGCCCGCCGGTGAAGAAGTGCGCGACCGGCGCGCCGCCCTGGTAGAACGCCATGTGATCGGACGGGCCGTAGCCCGAGCCGGCCAGGTGACAGCGCAGCCGCGCCGCCTTGCACAGCGGCTCGACCAGCGCCGACCACTCGGCGGCCGACTCGGCGCCGAGCACCTGGACCTCGTTGTCGCGCAGGCGACCGACCATGTCCATGTTCAGCATCGCGACCGGCGCCCCGGCGTACGGCGGATGGGCGACGAAGTGGGTCGCGCCGAGCAGGCCGCGCTCCTCGCCGCTGAACGCGACCAGGTAGACATCGCGGGCCAGCTCGCCGCGGCGGGCCTGCAGCGTGCGCGCGGCCTCGAGCAGCGCGGCGACGCCCGAGGCGTTGTCGTCGGCGCCGTTGTGGACCGCGTCCTCGGCGTCGAGCGCGCCCGAGCCCGGGCCGCCGCGCCCGAGGTGGTCGAGGTGGGCGCCGATGACGAGCACGCCCGGTTGCTTCGCGCTGGCGCCGGCGCGGATCACGCCGACCACGTTGTCGGTGGGTGTCCGGGTCGCGGACACCTCGACCGCGAGCTCGGCGCGCTGGCTGGCGCGGGTCAGCGGCTCGCCGACCGCGGCGGTGACGATCACGACCGGGAGCCCGGCGTCGGCGCCGTCGCGCGCGGTCAGCGGCGGCAGCGGCGCCTCGGTCTTGCCGGTCGCGGGTAGGTCGACCACGATCATGCCGACCGCGCCGCGCTGGCGCGCCATCATCGCCTTGTAGTCGAGCCCCGACAGCCGGTTGCGGTCGGCCGCCTTGAGGGCATCGGGCGCGAACCGCCGGACCACGACGATCTTGCCCTTCACCTTCTTGCCCCGGTAGTCGTCGAGCTTGCGCTGCTTGTCGACGATGCCGTAGCCGACGAAGACCGTGCCGGCAGCGACCGCAGCGCTGGCCGACACCGGTGACGGCACGAACGCCGCCGCGTCGGCCGCGACCCCACCGACCGTCAGCCGCGTGCCCGGCCCGCGGGTCAGCCCAGTGGTGACCTCGAACCGCTGGCGCAGCTCGCCGCCGGCGAGCCCGCCCTCGACGCCGAGGTCGCGCAGCTCGCCCTCGACCCACTTGATCGCGTCGTCGAGCCCGGGGGTGCCGACGCCGCGGCCACCGCGGGCATCGTCGGCGAGGTAGTCGACCGTGCGGCGGACCCGATCGGCGGCGGTCGGCGTCACCCCGGTCGGCGGGTGATCGTTCCAGGGCGCGACGAAGACGTTGGTGTCGCTGCCATGCTGGCCGGGGACCGGCGGCGGCGCCCCGCGGTTCGACGAGAACGCCAGCCGCTTGCCATCGGGTGAGAACATCGGAAAGCCGTCGAACCCGGCCGAGAACGTGACCTGCTCGAGGTCGGTGCCGTCGACGTCGATCGCCCACAGGTCGAACTCGCGGCCCCTGGGATCGCCGGTGTTCGACGAGAACAGGATGCGCTGGCCGGCCGGGTGGAAGAACGGCGCGAACGACGCCGCGTCGAGATAGGTGATCTGGCGGGGATCGCTGCCGTCGGCGTCAGCGACCCACAGCTCGAGCTTGGTCGGACGCACCAGGTGCTCCGTGAGCAGCTGGCGATACTCGGCGAGCGCGTCGCCGGTCGGACGCGACGCCCGCCACACGACCTTCGAGCAATCGGGCGAGAAGAAGGCGCCGCCGTCGTAGCCGGGCGCCTCGGTGAGGCGGACGACGTTGCCGCCGTTGGCGTCCATCCGGTACAGCTCGAGATCGCCGTCCTTGTCGGACGTGAAGATCACCGAGCCGTCCTTGCTGCACACGGTCGCCTCGGCGTCGTAGGCACCGGCGACGCCGAACAGCTTGCGCGGCTCGCGGCCGTCGGCGTTCGCCTTGTAGATGTCGAAGTCGTAGAGGGCCCAGACGTAGCCCTTGCTACGATCGGGCGGCGCCGGGCACGCCGCGTCGATCTCGTGGGTCGACGCGTACAGGATCTCCCGGTCGCCCGGGAAGAAGTACGAGCAGGTGGTGCGGCCCTTGCCGGTCGAGACGATGGTCGGGTCGCTGCCGCCGGCGGCCGACATCACCATGATCTGATCGCACGGCACGCCCGGCCGCGTGGACTGGAAGATGAGGCGATCGCCAGCCGACGACCAGTACGCCTCGGCATTCTCGCCGCCGTTGGTCAGCTGGGTCAGCGCGCCCAGGTGGGTCTCGCGCGGGTCGCGCAGGTCGCCCGCGGGGGTGCCCGGCCCGGGCGGCCGCGCGCGCTCCGGGTTGGTCGGCAGCGGCGCGGTCGAGCACGCAGTGGCGAGCGCGGTCGCGGCGAGCGCGACGGACAGGAACGAGCGAACGGCCATGCGCGGGAATGTACCCCGGGCCGAATGGCCGAGGTCGCACCCGGGTTCCCGCATCCTTCCGTGACCCGCGTGAGACGGCCCTCGGGTGGAATGGTCGGGACCGCTCGCGCGTTCCAGGCGACATCCCAGGGAGGAAGCATGTCCGTCGCCGAAAGACCGAGCTGGATCGGCGGGCGCGAGTTGATCGCGCTCGCCATCGTCGCCATGGCCGCCGCGCCGCCGCTGTCGACCTACATCGCGAGCAAGTCGTGGGAGCGGGTCAAGGTGCGTCCGGCCGAGCGCGCGCTGCGGGTCACCGGATCTGCCAAGAAGCGCATCGTGTCAGATCTGATCGAGTGGAGCGCGACGGTGTCGGCCGAGTCACCCGACAAGCTGGCCGCGTACCGCAAGCTGCACGGCGACGTCGAGACCACCGTCGCGTACCTCAAGGCCGAGGGCGTGCCCGACGCCCAGATCTTTCCCGACTCGGCGACGGTGCAGGAGGTCTTCGTGACCGTCTACGAGGGCAAGGGCGAGGACCGGATCAGCAAGCAGGTGCTGACCGGCTACGTCGGCCGCCAGGCGGTCACGGTGCGCTCGGTCGACGTCCAGCGGATCGAGCGGCTGTCGCGCGAGGTGACCAACCTGCTCGAGAAGGACGTGCAGGTCCAGTCGGGCGCGCCCGCCTACTACTACACCAAGCTGGGCGACCTGAAGATCGAGATGCTGTCGGCGGCCGGCAAGGACGCCAGGACCCGCGCCGACAACATCCTGCGATCGGCGGGCGGCGCCGGCATCGCCGGGCTCAAGTCAGCCGACATGGGGGTCATCAACGTCAACTCGGCCAACTCGACCGAGACGTCGTGGGAGGGCAACAACGACGCCTCCTCGCTCGAGAAGGACATCATCGCGATCGTCCACGTCGTCTACAACCTGCGCTGACGGCGGCCACCCACCGCCGATGGCCGCGAACCCGAGCGGCTCGCCTCCATGTGCGGGCATGTTCCCCGCGCGAAGGGTCGAGATCGAACGTGGGTTGTCCGCAAGCTACCGAGGCCGCCCGCTGGTGCCGGCGCGTGTGACGCGCAATGCGGATGTCTTCCCGTTCGTGCCGGTCAGGACGCGTTACCAGGGAACATGTTCCACCTTCGCTCAGCCGCCGCACTCCTGATGGTCCTGGCTGCCTGCGGCGGCGGCGACTCGGCCCCGAACGATCCCACCGCGCCCGATGGTGCCACCGCGCCGGACGGCGCCACCGCGCCCGAGGACGCCGCGGTCGATGCCATCCCGGTCGACGCCATCCCGGTCGACGCCATCGCGCTCGATGCCCCCGCCGACAGCCGGCTTCCTGGCGTCCCCGACATCAGCGGGCAGTTCCTGCTCGCGATCGACCCGGAGATGACCGCGGGTCACGAGCCGAGCAGCTTCGCGCAGTTCGTCGTCACCTGGACCGTGACCCCGAGCGGGGCGCTCGCTGGCAGCTACCAGCCGCTGTGTGTCATCGACAGCTGCGCGCCGCGCCGGGGGCCAGTGGGCGCCCCGGTGGTCGCCAGCAGCGCCGAGCTGACCGTGACCGGGACGTTCGCCCAGCCGCTGACCGGCACGCTGCCGGCCGAGGCCAACCCGATCAGCGCCACCCTGTTCACGCTCGACGCGGTCCTGGTCGGCGCGATCCGGTCCCGCGAGCTGGTGTGCGGCACCGTGACCGGCACGGTCAACGGGATCGATCTCGCCGGCACCACGTTCGCCGCCGTCCGCATCACCGACACCGCGCCGCTGAGCCTGCCGGCGCCGATGGCTGCCTGCCCGAACTGAGCGCTGTGAGGGTCGAGCGCCCGGCGCCCTTGGCTGCGACGAGCTCGCCTCTCAGGCGTGGGTAGCATCCCCGCGCTTCGACGGCTGGCCCTTCGACTCCGGGCTCGCAACGAGCCCTTCGCTCAGGGACACCGGAACGATGTGCGGGATCCTGAGCATCGCCCTTCGACCGGTCGGTCGCGGTCGGAGCTCGCGCCCGATCTATGCGGACCAGCGCCGCCTCGCTCGGGCTCAGCGGTAGGCGGCGCCGAGCGAGAGCGCCTGGCGCGCGGCGAGCCCGATCGCGGGATCGCGGTCCGCGGCCAGCCGCTCGACCCACGGCCGGGCGTCGACGGCGAGCGCGCGCAGCGTCCGGTGCGCGTCGTCGGCGCGGCCGACCCGCAGCAGCAGGCGTGCGCGCAGCGCGGTGAGATCGTGGGCGACCGGCGAGCCGGGCGCGGCGCCGGCCCGATCGAGCGCGACCAGCCCCCGCGCCGGCGCGCCGGCCCGGGCCGCGATCCGTGCCCGCGCCCAGGCGACCACCGCCACGGTCGCGTCGGGGTCGAGCCCGCGGTCGATCCGCGCGGCCTCGGCGACGCGGCCGAGCTCCGACAGCGCCAGCGCGCGCAGGGCGTCGGCGCACGGGTCGCTGCGCAGGCGGGTCCCGACGTCGGAGGCGAGGAAGTCGACCACGGCGGCGGCGCGCGCCAGCACGTCGAGCTCGGCGTGCGCGATCAGGAGCGACCGCGCGGTCGCCGCGGTGTGCACGCTGCCGGCGCGGCGCTCGCGCGCGAACCGCTCCTCGAGCGCGCGCATCCGCGCCCAGGCCGCGCGTCCGGTCGCGACCTGGCCACGCCAGTCGCTGGCGCGCCGGCGCAGCCCGAAGTAGTCGACCGACATCGCGGCCGTGATCAGGGCCGCGAGCGCGGCCAAGAGCGGTGGCAGCACCACCCACCACCCCGCGGCGAGGCTGCCGGCGACGGTGATCGCGGCCACCGCGATCACGCCAGCGACGACCGCGCGCCCGGGAGCCATGATCCCAAGCGTACACGCGCCGGGCCGGGACGCGAGTCCGAAGCCGCGACCGGGTGCCTCCGCCCCCCCCGACGCGCCCGCGCCCGCCAGCACCGGTGCGCATCGACCGGCACCCGTGGGAACCAACCACCACCGGTCGAGCCCGGCGGGGCCCGGCCGCCGGCGGACTGCAGGTATGGTAGGTCGCATGCTGTCGGTCCAGGACGCCGCCGCGCGCACCCGCGCCCTCTGCCCGCTGCTGCCCTCCGAGGAGGTCGCGCTCGACAGTGCCGCCGGCCGGGTCCTGGCCGCCGACGTGGTCGCCGCTCGCCCGCTGCCCGGCTGCGACAGCTCGGCGATGGATGGCTTTGCCGTGCGCGCCGCCGACCTGCCCGGCACCCTGCCCGTGGTCGGGCAGAGCGCCGCCGGCCACCTGCCCACCCCGCTCTCGCGCGGCGCCGCCATGCGCATCATGACCGGCGCCCCGCTGCCGATCGGGGCCGACACCGTCGTCATCTTCGAGGATGCGCAGGATCATGGCGCCACCGTCACCCTGCCAGCGGCGCGCCCCGGCGCCCACGTCCGGCGCGCGGGTGAAGATCTCGCACCGGGCGACCTCGCGATCGCGGCCGGCACTCGCCTCGGCTGGGGCGAGATCGCGGCGTGCGCCGCGCTCGGCCACGCTCGGGTCCACGTGGCCCGCCGACCGCTGGTCGCGATCGTCGCGACCGGTGACGAGCTGGTCGATCTAGGCGAGATCCCATCGCCGCACCAGGTGATCGACTCGAGCGCCCACGCCCTGCGGGTGCAGGTCGGCGACGCTGGCGGCCACGCCCGCTACCTCGGTATCGCCCGCGACCGCGAGGAGGACGTGCGCGCGCTGATCGCCCGCGCGCTGGTGTGCGATGTCGTGCTCACCACCGGCGGCGTGTCGGCCGGCGATCACGATCACGTCCGCGCGGCCCTGGCCAACGCCGGCGTGACCCTCGACTTCTGGAAGGTCGCGATGAAGCCGGGCAAGCCGCTCGCGGTCGGCACCGCCGGCAGCACGGTGGTGTTCGCCCTGCCCGGCAACCCGGTGTCGTCGCTGGTCGCCTTCGAGCTCTTCGTGCGCCCGGCCCTGCTCGCGATGCAGGGCGTCCGCGACCCCGAGCGGCCCCGGGTGCCGGTGGTGCTGCCCGACGGGTACGCCAAGCCGGCCGGCCGTACCAGCTACCTGCGCGCGCGGGTCCATCGCGACGGCGAGCGCCTGATCGCCACGCCGCTCGCCCGCCAGGGCTCGCACATGCTGTCGTCGCTGATCGGCGTCGACGCGCTGGTCGAGCTCGACGCCGCGTCCGAGGGCGCGCTTCCCGGCGCGACCGTGCCGGCGTTGCTGCTGCGCGCGGTATGATGCCGCCGTGACTGAACCGGTCGAGTCCAGCTTCGTCGTCGGTCCCGAAGAGCACGATCGGCTCGATCACATGCTCGCCCGTCGGTTTCCCGAGGCCAGCCGCCGCCGCCTGGCCGAGCTGTTCGCCGAGGGCGCGGTCCGGGTCAACGGCAAGATCGCCAAGAAGGGCGACCACGCCGCGCCCGGCGCCGAGGTCCGGGTCGGGCGCGCGCCGACGATGCCGGCCGATCTCAAGCCGGTCGCCGATCCGGCCGCCGCCGCCCGCCTGCAGGTGCTCTACACCGACGACGAGCTGCTGGTGGTCGCCAAGCCAGCCGGGATGCCGTCGCAGCCACTGCGCGCCGGCGAGCTCGGCACGGTCGCGTCGGGCGTGATCGCGCTCCACCCCGAGTGCGCGCTGGTCGCCGACGATCCGCGGGATGGCGGGCTGGTCCACCGGCTCGACATCGGCACCTCGGGCGTGCTGATCGCGGCCCGGACCCGCGCGGCCTGGATCGCCCTGCGCGCCGGGTTCTCGACCGGCGCGGTCACCAAGGAGTACCTGGCCCTGGTCGAGACCACCCCGGTCTCGGTCGAGTGCGACGAGCCGCTGATCCAGCGCGGCGGACGGGTGGTCGTCGACCACACCGAGGGCCTGGTCGCCCACACCCGGTGGGAGGTCGTGCGCCGCCTCGGCGAGCGTCGGCTGCTCCGCTGCCACGCGACCACCGGCCGCATGCACCAGATCCGGGTCCACCTCGCGACCTGCGGCGCGCCCATCGTCGGCGACGAACTCTACGGCGGCCAGCCGTGCCCGGGTCTCGACGGCTTCTTCCTCCACGGTGCGCTGGTCCGCGTGCCGCACCCGCGCACCGGCGCGACGCTGACGATCGAGGCGCCGCTGCCGGCCGATCGCGAAGCGACGCTCGCCGCCCTGGCTGGCAGCTAGATCATCGCGGTGCGCAGCAGCTCGCTCTGCTGCAGCAGGATCAACAGGCGCGCGACGCGGCGCTGCGCGGCCGGATCGTAGGACTCGGTCACGAGCTGACTGACCGTGTGCTTGCCGTCGAGCCGCTGATAGAGCGCCGGCAGGCCGGTGACCTCGAAGCGCTCGATCTCGACGGACGGTCGACCGCGCGGCTTGATCAGCGTGTACGACGCATGATCCTGCAGCCACGCGTTCACGGTGTCGTCGCGCATCGCCAGCGCGCCGGCGCCGAGCACCTCGAACGGGTTGAGGTCGAGCGGGAACGCGCTGCGCTGGTTCTCGCGGCCCTCGTACCAGGCGAACGCGCCCTTGGTCCACGTGCACACGTCGATCAGCTTCTGGCGCACCTGGTAGGTCAGGTGGCGGAAGACCTCGAGCGGCTTGAGCAGGCCGAGGCCGACCAAGGTGTCGCCGAGCTTGCCGCCGTAGTGCGGCATCATCGCGAGCGCCATCGCCAGCTCGCCGGCCGACAGCGCGCCCTGCGCGACCAGGTAGTGGCCGAGCAGCTCGCTCGCCATGTTGGAGGTCACGTACTCGGCGACGCCGCCGCGGAGGTAGACCTCCTTCTTGATGCCACCGACCGCGGCGGTGAACAGGCCCGTCGAGCGCGCGGCCGCCAGGCGGTACAGGAGCGTGATCGGCGCGGTCTGGGCGAAGTCACCGGCCAGGGTCGGCGGCGCGGCGATCTCGCCCAGCGTCGGCGGATCGCGGCGGCCCGCGGCGTCGACGAGCTCGGCCGCGGTCGGCAGCCGGACCGAGCGCGACCGGCGCGCGTTGTCCTCGAGCAGCGACTCGTCGAAGTCGAGGGCCGGCAGGTCGGGCTCGACCGGCGCCAGGGACGAGATCGCGTCGGCGATCGAGCCGTAGCGGACCGCCTGTTCGAGCTCGTGGATGCCCGACGGCAGCGGCGCCGACAGCTGCTGTGCGACCGCCTCGATGTCCTCGCCGGGCTCGCCGAGCTGGGTCTCGAGGAAGCCGGCGGCCGACCGGGTCGCCTTGGCCGCGACCGCGAACCGGCGGTTGCCATCCTCGGTGCTCACCTTGGCAGGCACCACCAGTGCCACCGGCCCCAGCTCGAGCTCGCCCGAGTCGCCCAGCTCGAGGCCGTCGAGCTCGACGTCGAGGCTGTCGTCCACGGGGAGCGTGGTCGGCGCCCGCCGCGGCGGCGGCGGCGCGATCGGCTCCGGGTGCTCGATCGACAGGTACGGCAGGCTCTCGCCGATGTGCAGGTCACCGCCGGGGATGCCGTCGGGCGGCCCGGTGTCGAGGCGCCCCGCGGCGGTGGCCGCGACCTGGTCGACCGCGAGCTGGTTGTTCGACGACTCGAGCGCCGCCTGCTCGGCCGCGTTCTGCGCCAGCGACTCGCGCCGCCGCTTCCACGCCTCGTCGTGCAGCGAGTCGACCAGCTCGGCGATCTGCTTGGGCCCGACCCGCTTGCGCTCGTCAAACATCCACTCGGCGAGCGCGTCGCGCATCTCGGCGGCGGTCGACCAGCGCTCGTTGGGATCCTTCTTCAGCGCCTTGCGCAGGTGGCGGTCGAGCGACGGTGGGATGTGACCCCCGAACTGATCGAGCCGCGCCAGCTTGGCGTCGCGCACCATCAGCAGCACGTCGATCTCGGCCGACGCGGCGAACAGGCGCCGGCCGCACAGCATCTCGGCCAGCACCACGCCGACCGAGAACAGATCGCTGCGGGCGTCGACCGGCTGCTCGATCACCTGCTCGGGTGACATGTAGCCGTACTTGCCCTTGAGCGTCCCGGTCTTGGTCCGGTGATGGCGCCCGGGCCCCGACGCCCGCGCGATGCCGAAGTCGACCAGCTTCACGTCGCCGCGCCGGGACAGCAGCACGTTCGATGGCGAGATGTCGCGGTGGACGATGCCGAGCGAGTTGCCGTGCTCGTCCTTCAGGTTGTGGGCGAAGTCGAGCGCGTCGAGGACCTCGTGGCAGATCCACACCGCGTGGTCGGTGTCGACCCGCCGGCGCATCCACGCCATCTCGCGCAGCATCGCCAGGATGTCGATGCCCTCGACGAACTCCATCGCGATGAACAGCTCGGTACCGACCTTGCCGAGCTCGTAGGTCTGCGCGATCTTGGGGTGGGCGCCGAGGCGAGCGGTGAGCTTGGCCTCGTCGATGAACATCGCCGTGTAGACCGCCTCCCCGGTCAGGTGCGGCAACAGGCGCTTGATCACGACCTTGCGCTGGAAGCCGTGCTCACCGGGAGCAGTCGCAAGGAACAGCTCCGCCATCCCTCCGATCGCGATGCGTTCGACCAGGGTGTAGCGCCCGAATGCGGAAGACGAGGCTTCTCCCACCGATACCGTCACAGTGTAACCTGACCAGCGGGGCCACGGATCCGCCGCGGCTCAGGATCCACGGCGGATGATGCCCAGCCCAGCGCGGGCATACGCGTGGGCCAGCGCGCTGTCGAAGCGATCGAAGTCGCGCAGGCTCACCGGCTGGGCGCCGGCCAGCGAGCGCCAGCGCCCGGCGACCTCGGGTGCCAGGCCGACCACGATGACATCGAGCGGGGCCAGCCGCGGGTGCGCGAGCAGCCGCCCGACCGACGTCAGGACCGGAAGCGCCTCGCCATCGGCCAGGCCGGTCGCGTCGATCAGGAGCGAGGCCGCGCCGACCCGGACCACCAGCAGCATGGCGCGTCCGAACACGCTGTCGAGCACGTCGCTGGGCGGGGCCCCGACCAGGAACACTGCGGGAATCTCGGGGGTCAGGAACAGGACCGGCGTGCCGGCCTCGAGCTGCTCGGCGGCCTGCTCGGTGGCCGCGCGCTTGCCGGCGCTGGCGAACGCATCGAGCGCCAGGATCGACAGCCACTCGAACAGCGTGACGATCGCGTCGCGAAGCTCGATGTCGGTGTGCTCGAGGACGGCGTCGCGCAGCGCCAGGAACAGGGCGCCGACCTCGAAGCCGGTTGCGGGGCCCGACGCGAAGGAGGCGCCGGCGAACGCGGTCGCCTTTTCGAGGTCGCGGAGCGCGGGTGAACCGGGGCGGAGCTGGTCAGGGCCGGCGGCGACCGCGAACGCGAGCGCCTCGACCAGTCCCTTGACGAACCCGACGTGCTCGCGGGCGGGCTGCGCGGCCGGACCGCGCATCCCCGACCGATCGAACCGATGGCTCCAGCTGGCCACGACCGAGTCGCGGGTGACCGTCAGCGCGTGGGCCAGGCGCGTACTCACTCATTAGAAGCTACACCGGGGCACCCGCTCACGCGAGGCCGCCGTCGCGCGGCGCCCCGCGTTGCTGGTAAGCTCGGCCTCATGCACGACCGTCCAGGCGCCCCGGGGGGGGAGCCGTGACCCGCCGCCCGCTCATGCGTACCACGTCGGTGGCGGTCACCGACCCGGGGCGCAAGCGCGCGATCAACGAAGACGCGCTGTTCCGCGACGACGCGATGGGCTTCTACGTCATCGCCGACGGGGTCGGTGGTCACAACAAGGGCGAGGTCGCGAGCCGCGAGTGCATCGACCAGCTCCACATGTGGGTGCGCGGCGCCAAGCCGTTCCTCGACACGCTGGTCAAGCGGTGCGAGGACGGCGACAGCGACGCCAACTGGGAGATCCGCCGACTGCTCGAGAGCGGCGTCCAGTCGGCCTGTTACATGGTCTTCGGCATGGCCGAGCTGTCGCCCGACAAGCGCGGCATGTCGACCACCTGCTCGGCGATGCTGATCCGCGGTGGGTATGCGTTCGCCGCCCACGTCGGCGACAGCCGCGTCTACCGGATCCGGCGCCGGGCCGTGCTGCAGATCACCGAGGATCACACCCTCATCAACTACAAGCTGAAGCACGGCCTGATCACCGCCGAGGAGGCCGAGCGGTCGTCGGCCAAGAACGTCATCACCCGCGCGGTCGGCCACAAGGACTATGTCCAGGTCGACACCGCCGACGTCGACGTTGCCCCCGGCGACCGCTTCATGATGTGTACCGACGGCCTGCACGGCTACCTGAAGAACGACGACGAGGTGATCGAGCTGTGCGCCGACGACCCGATCGACGCTGGCGCGCACGCCGCGATCGACCTGGCCAACTCCCGCGGCGGCCGTGACAACATCACCGTGATCGTCGTCGAGGCCACCGAGATCTAGCGTTCCCGGCGCGCGCCCTGCGCTCGCGAGGAATTCCGGGCCCCGGTGGCGGGTTCGATTCATGAAACCGCCAGGGCGCTCGTGCGTCCAAGCTTCACCCGCATGGCCGCGCCCGTACCCCTGCCCCGCCCCCGCTGGCTGCGCGCCACGATCGCCCTGGCGCTGATCCTCGGCGCGGTCTGGTGGTGGCAACGCGACGACAGCAACCGCACCGGACCGAGCCCGGCCGCGGCGCGGGTCCGGCCCGGGTTCCCGTCATCGATGACGTTCGCGGACGGGAAGTGGCAGCGGCGCCGGCGCGGGCTGGGCCCGATCGCGGTGGCGCCGCCGGGACCCGGCCTGGTCCGGGTCAGCGGGACCGTGGTCGACGCCAACGCTGGCACGCCGGTGCCCGACGTCGAGGTGGTGTTCGCCGACGGCACCAGCGAGGCCAGCGCGACCACCGATCTGGCGGGTCGCTATCTGATCGATGTGCCGGTCGGGCAGTATCGGCCGTTCGTTCGGGCCGACGGCATCCTGTCGGTGGGCCGGGTCATGTTCGATCGCCTGCCGACCCGGCCGCGCCCCGATCAGATCGCGGCGTCGCGGCTCGAGATCGCGCCGGCGCTCGTGGTCAGCCGTGACCTTGGCGGGGTCGATCTCGAGGTGGTGCGCTCGGGCGTCGTCCGCGGCCGGGTGGTCGATCCTACCGGCAAGCCGGTGGCCGGCGCGATGGTGCGCGCGTCGGGCGAAGATCGCCGCACGCTGCGGCCGGTGCTCGGCACCGACTCCGCCGAGACCGCGCTCGACGGCAGCTTCCAGCTCGAGCTGGCCGCGGCCAGCTACGTGCTCGAGGCGTTCCACGACGACTACGGCGCGTCCCAGGTCACCGGGGCGATCGAGGTCGAAGCGGGCGCGCGCGCGGACGTCGACATCACGATGATCGCCGGCTGCGTGATCACCGGCCGGGTCGTGCGCCGGGGCGGCGAGCCGGCCGGCGACGGCGCGATCGAGCGGGCCTGGTCAACCGACGCCGCCGACTCGTTCTTTCCGGCCGGCGACTTCGACGACGAGGGCAACTTCCGGTGGACGACCGCCGAGGTCGGCGAGGTCGTGCTGCGCGCGTGGCCGTGGAAGGCGACCCACTCCGAGCCGCGCCGATTCACCTGCACCGACGGGGCCCGGTTCGCCAACGTGGTGTTCGAGATCCCGCGCGTCGAGGCCGACCTGGGCGGCCGCATCGTCACCGCCACGGGCGCCCCGGCCGCCTACGCCTACCTCGACATCACCGGCGTGTCGGCCGGAACGATGAACCAGCAGGAGCGCGCGGACGGCGAAGGCCGCTGGGAGGTGTTCTCGCTGCCGCCCGGCCAGTACCAGGTCACCGCCTACGTCGAGGGCCAGGGCGCGACCACCACCGTGGTGACCGCGCCGGGGCGCGATCACACCCTGCGGCTCGCCGGCACCGGCACCCTGACCGGCCAGGTGAAGGGCGTCACCGACGGCAGCTTCCGGCTCGCGACCCTGATGTGCCACCAGGACGGCCACCAGGTCGTCACGCTCGCCCAGCACCTGGTCATCGTGCGCGGCGGCAGCTATCGGCTCGACGGCCTGCCGGCCTGCGACCTCACCGTCGAGGCCAGCACCCCGTCGCGGCGTCGCCGCGCCACCGTCTCGATCGCCAGCGGCGCGATCGCCACGCTCGACCTCGATCTCCAGGCCCCCGAGACCAAGACGATCCAGGGCACTGTCCGGAACCCGGACGGCACCCCGGCGCCGGGCGCGCAGGCCACCGTGCTGCGCCCGGTCGATGGCAACGACGTCGACCTGATCGAGGAGGCCGTGGCCGACGGCAGCGGCCGGTTCACGGTGACCGCGCGCGGCGGCGACGTGGTGATCCTGAACGGCGCGACCGGCGCCGGGCAGATCCAGGTGGCCGACGACGATCCCGCGACCCGGATCGTCGAGGTCACGCTCGAGGGCCCGGACGACGACTTCTGATCGCGCACCGAGCGCCCGCGACCGCGGCGCGCGTCAGTGGATCCCGCGACCCTGGACGACGCTCTCGGGATTGCTGATCCCGAGGCTGCGCACGGCCTCGGTCCACATCTCGTCGACGTCGAGATCGAACACCAGCCGCGGCGCCAGGTCGGCGTGCAGCCACGAGCCCCGCGCCATCTCGCCGGCGAGCTGGCCCGGCGCCCAGCCGGAGTAGCCGAGCAAGAGCCGGATCTGCGACGGCGGCCGCTCGGCCAGCGCGCGCAGCCGCTCGGGCGACGTCGACAGCGCGATGCCGGGCGCGATCGTGGTCGTGCCCGGCCCGGTGCCCAGGCCACCGACCGGCTCGTGGAGGACCCAGCCCGTGGTCGGGCTGACCGGGCCGCCCGACCAGACGACCGCGTCGTCCTCGCCGCGCCACACCATCTCGAGGCTGGTGAGCAGCTCGTGGGCCTTGAGCGGACTGGGCTGGTTGATCACCAGCCCGAACGAGCCTTGCTCGTTGTGCTCGATCATCAACACCACCGCGCGGGTGAAGTTCGGATCGAGGAGCTGCGGCATCGCGATCAGCAGCCCCGGCGCGAGGTTGGTCTCGTTCACCGTCCGCAAGCATCCCAGACCGCGGCCGCCAGGCCAAGCCGATTCAGGTCTTCTTGATCGTGATGAGACCCAGCAGCTCGACCGAAGCCTTGGTCGACTCGTCGGCCTCGGGCTTGCCGATCTTGAAGTCGAGACGCGAGAACTTCTGCGCGAACTTCACGCGCACCGAGTCGGCGGTCGAGCTGACCACCTCGAACGGGAGCGGCCACGTCTGCGAGATGCCGTGGATCGAGACCGTCGCGTCGGAGGTGTACGCGTTCTCACCGGTCTTCTTGACGTTGGCGATCTTCACGTTCGCCTTGGGGAACGCGGTCGTGTCGAGGTAGTCCGGAGACTTGAGGTGCGCGTCGCGCTTGTCGACGCCGCTCGACAGGCTGTTGGCGTCGACCTCGAGCTCGGCGGTGGCGCCCTCGAGGTTGGCGGGATCGAAGCTCGCCTTCACGACGGTCGGGGTCGCGAACACGACATCGACCTTGCCCTTGGCCGCGTCGGTGTGGTCGGCGATGACCTTCACGTAGTCGGCGTCGGTGGCGGGAGTGGCGGTGCCGGCGGCGGTGCCAGCCGCGGTGCCAGCGGCCGTGCCAGCGGCCGTGCCAGCGGCCGTGCCAGCGGCGGTGCCAGCGGCCGTGCCGGTGGTCGTGGTGGTCGTGGTGGTCGTGGTCGCGGTGCCGGTGCCGGGCTCCGCGTCCTTCTTCTTGCAGCCAGCCGCGCTCAGGCCAACCGCCGCCACCGTGATGAGCATCAACGTCGAGAGCTTCTTCATCATCTTGTCCTCTTTGTCCTGTCCTGCATTACCAGACATCACTCTCGCCGGACCAGCACCAGCGAGACCCGGATCGGAATCCGATCACGATCGAACGAATCAGCATCGGTGCGCAGCTGGGTGGCGCCCACGCTCAGCTCGAGCGCGGCGTCGACCAGCACCACCGCGTCGGTGGCGGTGAACCCGAGCCGGGCGCGGGCCGCGGCGTCGGCTGCGCGGAGCGTGCCGGTGATCTCCACCGGCACCGTGTCGCCGATGAAGTCGACCTCGGCGGCGGCGCGGAACCCGACCAGCCCCGGGCCATCCTGGCGCGCGGCGATCACCTTGGTCACCCGCAGCGTGATCGTGGGGTGGGTCCCGGTCTTGAGGTACTCGTCGCGCGCGTGCTGGCTGCGCAGCGTGATCCCGGTGTCGACCCCGGCGGCGGCGACGCTGATCTCGACCGTCGACGGCCGGGTCAGGTCGCCGGGCTCGCCGGTCCACGCCCCGCGGATGCCGCGCGCGAACCGGGCCTCGAACGAGTCACCGCCGGCCGCCAGCGACGCCGTGATCGCGCTGCCGTCGTGGACGACGACCTGGTAGCGGCCGCCCGGCACGGGCAGCTGGCCTTCGATGCCGTCGGCGGGTCCCGGTGCCGCCGCGGTGGCCCCGGCTGGCAACGACTCGCGCCCGCGGTCCGGCCCCATGCCGCTGGCGAACGCGACCACCGGCAGCGCGAGCGGCGCCGCGCCACCGAGCCACAGCACCACCCGCAGCGCGGTCATGGGCGCGCCGCGCCGACGCTCCCACCGGCGGACGATCAGCGCGGCGACCACCACGCCGACCGCGACCGCGATGCACACCGCGATCGCCTCGAGCCCGACCCAGATCGGGCCGCCGCGGGCGACCCGCCAGCCCAGGTCGGGATCGGGCAGGTAGAACCGCTTCTCGAACGCGGTGTAGACGTTGCCCGAGCCCTGCAGGAGCCAGCGCGCCCCCGCGGCCACCGCGGCGACCGTCGGGGGCAGGGCGGCCCACAGGGGACTTCTCATCCCCGAACCTTAAACATCGACCGACCGCGCCGACCATCCCCGGAACGGGGACAGTGTGTCCTGTGCGCGCTACCCCGGCGGCTGCTGGGTCTCGCCGCTGCCGGTGCGCTCGACCTGCGGGGGAGGCGGCGCCGGCTCCTCGAGCCCGAGCTGCTTGGCGACCTTCTTGTAGATCGCCGCGCCGAGGCTGAACCCGAAGCCACTGATGATCGCGCGGACGAGGACCTGGTGCATCCTCCAAGGGTAGCAGCGTCAGTCACCGCGCAAGTCGATCGTAGAGCTCCGGCCGGCGGTCGCGAAAGAACCCCATGCTGGCGCGCACCCGGGCGAGCTGGTCGAGGTCGAAGCTGGCCGTGATCACGCCGTCATCGGCGCGACCGAGCTCGGCGAGCTTGTCGCCGCGGGCATCGCAGATGAACGAGCTGCCGTAGAAGGTGATGCCGGTGGCCGGGTCGCCCTCGAGCCCGATCCGGTTGGCCGCGACCACGCCGACCGCGTTGGCGACCGCGTGGCCGATCATCACGCGCTGCCACGAGTCGCGGGTGTCGAGCCCGGGCTCCTCGGGCTCGCTGCCGATCGCGGTCGGATAGAGCAGGATCTCGGCGCCGGCCAGCGCCATCGCGCGGGCCGCCTCCGGGAACCATTGATCCCAGCAGATGCCGACCCCGATGGTGCCGAACCGGGTCGACCACGCGCGGAAGCCGGTGTTGCCCGGCTTGAAGAAGAACTTCTCCTGGTAGCCGGGGCCGGCCGGGATGTGGCTCTTGCGGTAGACACCCAGGTTCTGGCCGTCGGCGTCGAGCACCGCGATCGAGTTGTAGCGCTCGGGGCCGTCCTGCTCGTAGAACGAGACCGGGATGACGATGCCGAGCTCGGCGGCCAGCGCCGCCAGCCGGGCGATGGTCGGATGTCCGGCGACCGGACGCGCGCGATCGAAGTCGTCCTCGCGCTCGGTCACGCAGAAGTAGTGGCCCTCGAACAGCTCCGACGGCAGCACGATCTGCGCGCCGCGAGCGGCGGCCTGGCGCACCAGCGCCTCGACGTGGGCGACGTTGGTCGCGACGTCGTCGGTGAGCGCGGTCTGCAGGGCGGCAACGGTGACGTTCCTCATGGCGTCCTCGACGGGGTGGGCTGCTGCTGGGTCGTGCAGTGGAAGCCGCCGCCGCCGATCAGCACCGGCCAGCAGTCGACCCCGACCACCCGGCGGCCGGGGAACAGCGGCGCCAGCGCCGCGACCGCGGCCTCGTCGGTGGCCGCGCGATAGGTCGGCACCACCACCGTGGCGTTGCCGATGTAGAAGTTCAGGTAGCTCGCCGGCATCAGCCGGCCCTCGGGGTCGAGGACCGCCCCCGGCGACGGCACCGTGACCACCTCGAGCCGGCGGCCGCGGGCATCGGTGGCGGCGCGCAGGTCGGCGATGATCCCGTCGAGCGCGGCCTGGTTGGGGTCGCCTGCGGCCGGCGCCATCGCCACCGCCACCCCGGGCGCGACGAACCGGGCCAGGGTGTCGATGTGGCCGTCGGTGTGGTCGTTGGCGAGGCCGCGATCGAGCCAGATCACGGTCTCGGCGGCGAGCGCCGCGCGCAAGATCTCGGTCATCGCCGCCTGGTCCAGCCCGCGGCCGAGGTTGCGGCTGCCGCCGAGCAGGCACTGGCGGGTGGTGAGCACGGTGCCCTCACCGTCGGTCTCGATCGCGCCGCCCTCGAGCACCACAGGCTGGCGCCAGGCCGGCGCCGCCGCCGCGCCCGCGACCCAGGTCGACACGGTGTCGTCGCCCGGCATGAGGTACTTGCCGCCCCAGCCGTCCCACTCGAAGCAGACCGCGGCCAGCCCGCCGTCGCCATCGACGAAGACCGGGCCGGTGTCGCGCAGCCACACGTCGCCGTAGTGCGCGCGGTGGAAGCGGACCCCGACCGCGAACGGACCGAGCCGCTCGCGGACGTCGGCCGCGGCGGCCGCGTCGGTGACCAGGAGGTCGACCCGCTCGCCGCGGGGCCGCCCGGTCGCCGGATCGACGTCGACGATCGCCGCGATCATCGCGGCCAGCGCGTGCCGCGGGCCGTCGAGATCGCCGCCCCACTCGTCGGCCAGGTGGGGCCACGCGGTCCACACCGCGTCGTGGGCGGCCCACTCGGCGGGCCAGCGATAGCCGAGGTCGCGGGCGCGTCCGGTCGCAATGGGCACAGGCTTCACGTTCGCTGCTTATCACGCGGACCGCGATCGAGCGCGCCGTCGTGTTGCACTATAGTGCACGGGCCGTAGCGGAGGTCGGGCCAGTCAGCGCGCGGGTTCCGACGAGGAAATCGCGTCCAGTCGCAGCCGCCCTTCAGATTGTCGTGGACGACAGCGCCCGACCTGGTGATATGTTGCACCCGCCGTGGGTCCTGGGGAGCGAGTCACGGCGCCACGCTTACACGTTCGAGGAGGGTCCATGCGTTGTTTCATGGCTTGCGGCGCGCCGCGTCTGGCTTCTGTGCTCCTTTTCGCCCTCGCTGCCTGCGGGCCATCGCCCAGCGGCAACGGCAACGGGGATGACGACGACGATGACGGCAACGGTGGAGGCGATGGCGGTGGCGGCAGCCAGGTCGACGCCGCAACCAGCGTGGACCCGCCGGTCAACGGCGCGTGCACGAAGATGGACATCGTCTTCGTCGTCGACGACTCCGGATCGATGGATCTCGAGCAGGCCAACCTGGCGTCGAACTTCCCGACGTTCGCGCGCCTGCTCAACGAGTACACGGTGACCACCGGCGAGCCGCTCGACTACCGCGCGGCGATCACCACCACCGCGATCAACTTCACCGTCACCCAGACGATCAACATCCCCGGCGGCCCGCCGATCTCGCTGCCCACGCCGTACACCGGCCGCGACGGCAAGTTCGTCACCGCGTGCGGGATGCCGCGCCCCTGGCTCGAGCGCTCCGATCCCAACATGGCGACCACCTTCGCCTGCGCCGCCAACGTGGGCGTGATGGGCTCCGCCCTCGAGATGCCGCTGCGCGCCGCCGACCTCGCGGTCAAGCCCGGCACCAACCCCGGGTTCGTCCGCGAGGACGCGCTGCTCGGCATCATCTACCTCACCGACGAGGACGACTGCTCGTACCGGGTGCCCGGCATCATGACCAACGGCCTCGAGCAGCCGTGCTCGCCGGGTCCGAGCTTCCCGGCCGCCAGCGAGTTCGTGACGGCGCTCGACCAGATCAAGGGCACCCGGGGACGGTGGGCCGCCGCGGTGATCGCCGGCCAGACCACCTGCGAATCCACGTTCGGCAGCGCGGTCGAGGGCCGGCGGCTCAAGGAGTTCGCCACGGCCGCCGGATCGAACGTCGTCTTCGGCGACATCTGTGCCGGTAACCTGACCGGCGCGTTGCAGCAGGCGCTCGATACGTTCCAGGCTGCCTGCGACAACTTCCCGCCGATCCCCTGATCGACGCGGTGCGCGGGCGTATCGTCCGCGCATGGATCCTTCGCGCGCGTTCGTCGATCGCCACGTCGTCGTCACCGGGGCCACCGGTGGCCTCGGCGGCGCGGTGGTCAAGCTCCTGGTGGCGCACGGCGCGACCGTCCACGTGCCGATGGTCGAGGCCACCGCGCCGCCGGGCCTCGCCGGCGACCGCGTGCACACCACGGCCAACCTCGAGCTGGGCAACGAGGCGGCGGTCGGCGCGTTCTACGCCGGCCTCCCCTCCTTGTGGGCTTCGATCCACCTGGTCGGCGGCTTCGCCATGGGCCCGATCGGGGGCAGCAACCTGGCCGAGCTCGACCGCATGCTCGCGATCAACGTGCGCAGCTGCTTCGTCACCTGTCGCGCGGCGGTGCTCGCGCTCCGGCGCAGCGGCGGCGGCGGACGGATCGTCAACGTCGCCGCCCGCGCCGCGCTGGCGCCGACCCCGGACATGGTTGCCTACATCACGTCGAAGGCGGCGGTGGTCGGGCTGACCCAGGCGCTGGCAGCCGAGGTGCTCGGCGAGGCGATCCTGGTCAACGCGATCGCGCCGTCGATCATCGACACCCCGGCCAACCGTGCGTCGATGCCCGACGCCGACCACAGCCGGTGGCCGACCCCGGACGACCTGGCCCTGGCGATCGCCCACCTGGCGAGCCCCGACAACCGCCTGACCTCGGGCGCGGTGGTGCCGGTCTACGGACGCGCCTGAGGGCCACCGGCTCAGGTACGAGCTGGCCGCGCTCGCAACTACGTAACTTCGGGGCCCAACGTGGCGTCGATCCAGAAGGCCCGTGCCATCCGTAACTACCCGGCAAAGCCCACGTAGAAGACTGCGACCGGGCCGGCTAGGCTTTCACACCGGCAGGAGGCTGTATTGCGCGACCCCCGCACCCCCGACCCCGCTCTACTCGAACGCGATCCGTCCATCCAGAAGCGCTGGGACCGCCGCACCTTTGTGAAGGGTGCCGCCGCCGGCACGGCGCTGGTCGCGCTGGGCGGTGCGCTCTACCGCATCGCCGGCGATGACCTCACGCGCCAGGCGCGCGCCGAGGGCCGGACCGATGGCCGGTCGCGGCTGCCGCCCGGACAGCGCGTGCTGCAGCGCTTCCGCAACATGGGCGGCGACGAGGGTCCCGGTGACGTGAAGAGCTTCCGGCTCAAGGTCCATGGCGCGGTCAAGACGCCGTTCGAGCTCGACTACAGCGCGCTGCTGAAGCTGCCGCAGACCGAGCAGCCCGCCGACGTCCACTGCGTCACCGGCTGGTCGTGTCTCGGCTCGATCTTCAAGGGCGTGCGCACCGCGGTGCTCGCCGAGAAGGCGGGCGTGAAGGCCGGCGTCCGCCACGTGATCTTCGAGTCGCACCACGGCTACACGACCAACGTGCCGTACCTGGAGGCGACCGCGCCCAGCGCGATGGTGACCTACCGGATGAACGGCAAGCCGTTCGCGATCGAGAACGGCGCGCCCGTCCGCGGGCTGGTGCCCGACCTCTACTTCTGGAAGAGCGCGAAGTGGCTCACCGGGATCCGGTTCGTGGTCGACGACGACCCCGGCTACTGGGAGGTCCGCGGCTACCACAACCATGCCGATCCCTGGCGCGAGGAACGCTACGGCTGAGGAGAGATCCGTGTCGACCTCTGCCGGCAACGAGCCCCGCCCCCGCCCGCCGCGCACCATCCTGCCCGCGATCAAGAAGCGCTGGCGCGGCTGGCTGCGCGCCATCCACCGCGACATCGGCTACCTCGCGGTCGGCCTGACGCTCATCTATGCGATCAGCGGCCTCGCGATCAACCACATCGCCGACTGGGACCCCAACTTCACCACCTACGAGCGCACGCGGACGATCGCCCCGATCTCCGCCGACGTGCCCGATGACCTGGCGCTGGCGCAGGCCCGGGCCGCGCTCGGCGTGGGCACGCCGCGCTCGACTTATCGCGCCGGCGACGAGCTCCACCTCGAGTACGACACCGCCAAGTTCGTGATCTACGGCGACAGCGGCCAGGTCACCGAGCAGGGCCGCGCGCCGCGCTTCTTCCTGCGGGTCGCCAACTGGCTGCACTACAACCGCGGCAAGCGGGCCTGGACCTACGTCGCCGACATCTACGCGGTCATGCTCCTGTACCTGGCCTGCTCGGGCCTGTTCATGATCAAGGGCAAGAAGGGCCTGCGCTGGCGGGGCCTGCTGCTGCTGGCGCTCGGCGCCGGCCTGCCGCTCGGCTACGTCGTCTGGTCGGGCGGCCCCGATGCCGCCAATCTGGCCAGCCGGAAGGCCGACCGCAGCGCGCCTGCGGCCACCCCGGAGTGACCGCCGACGCCACCCGGCCTCGCCAGCGCGGGCCCCGTGGACGTGAGTGTGGGCGTCGACTGACTCTGTGACAGGCGATCAGACGCGTGCTCGCCAGTCCTACTCGTGATTCTCACCATCACGCTGTACGCGCAAGGGTATGCGCGCCCACGCGCCCGCCGCGCGCAGACCCGGTCCGGCCCGACGAGCGTACGCCCGGTGACATCGCCTGTCGCGACAGTGCGATTTCGCGGAGCTACGCAGTCATGGCACTGGCCTTCTCGCGCGCGAGCTGGCTATGGTGTCCGAATCAGCTTTCGGGGAGTAACCATGCAGGCTCGTCACGGCGCGCGCGCGCTCGTCTTCGCGGTGGGTTTCGTCGTGACACTGACCGCGACCGCGCAGGCGCGCGGCTTTCGGCGCAACGAGGTCCCCAATGTCACGACCTGCGGTGACTGCCACGAACCCGCCCCCGCGAGCGGGCAGCGCAACCCGTTCGGCATGCAGGTCGAGGCCAACCTCGACGGGATCGGCGACCTCAACCTCCAGCACGTCGTGTGGGGGCCGGCCCTGGCCGCGCTCGACGCCGACGGGGACGGCCTGACCAATGGCGTCGAGCTGGGCGATCCGACCGGCGCGTGGCGGCGCGGCGACCCGACGCCACCGTTCGAGCGCTCGAGCCCGGGCAACCCGGCCTCGATGCTGGCCTGCGGCAACGGCCTGCGCGCCATCTCCGAGGTCTGCGACGACGGCAATGCGAGCAACGCGGATGCGTGCAAGACCGACTGCTCGCTCAACGTGTGCGGCGACGGCGTCGTCCGCGCCGGCGTCGAGGCCTGCGACGACGGCAACCGGATCGACAACGACGGCTGCTCCAACGTGTGCGCCCGCGCCGCGTGCGGCGACGGCGTCGTGCAGCTCGGGGAGTCGTGCGACGACGGCAATACCGCCAATGAGGATGGGTGTCTGGCGACCTGCCTGCTGGCCACCTGTGGTGACGGCTTCGCGCAGGACGGGGTCGAGGAGTGCGACGACTCTGCCGAGTCGGCGGACTGCGACGCCGACTGCTCGCGCGCGGCGTGCGGCGACGGCACCCGCAACCCGAGCGCGGGGGAACGCTGCGACGAGGGCGCGGCCAACTCGGACACCACCGCCGGCGCGTGCCGGACCACCTGCGCCCTGGCCCGCTGCGGCGACGGCGCGCGCGACGCTGGCGAGGCCTGCGACGACGGCAACGACGACCAGCGCGACGGATGCCTCGCCGGCTGCGTCGCCGCCCGCTGCGGCGACGGCATCCTCCAGCCCGGCGTCGAGGCGTGCGACGACGGCATCGACAATAGCGACGACCACGTGGGCGCGTGCCGCACGACCTGTGTGCCCGACCCCTCCCTCGATCTCAGCGAAGGCGGCTGCGCGGCCGGCGGCGGCGGCGGTGGCCTGCCGATCGCGCTCGGGCTGCTGGCGGTCGCGGCCGGCCTGCTGCGGCCGGCCCGCCGTCGCCAGCACGCGCGGCGGTGACCGCCGCGGCCGGCCCCGGCGACCGCGGAAACTCGGAGGTCCGGCTGCTCGGCGCGGCCCCGGTACCCGGCTCCGGGTGTAACGTGAGGGGTAAGGGGCGACGGACGTATGGCGACAGCTCACGAGAGCCCGGCCGTTGCGGCCGAGGCGATCACCGATCGCGGGCGCGCCGAGGCGCTGCTGACGACCGGCGCCCTGCAGAGCGCGATCTTCAACAGCGCCAACTTCTCGAGCATCGCCACCGACGCTCGCGGCGTGATCCAGATCTTCAACGTCGGTGCCGAGCGGATGCTCGGCTACGCCGCGGCCGAGGTGATGAACCAGATCACCCCGGCCGACATCTCCGATCCGCAGGAGCTGATCGCGCGGGCCAGCTCGCTCAGCCGCGAGCTCGGCACCCCGATCACGCCCGGCTTCGAGGCCCTGGTGTTCAAGGCCTCGCGCGGCATCGAGGACATCTACGAGCTGACCTACATCCGCAAGGACCGCAGCCGGCTGCCGGCGGTGGTGTCGGTCACCGCGCTGCGCGATGCACAGGAGGCCATCATCGGCTATCTGCTGATCGGCACCGACAATACCGCGCGCAAGCAGGCCGAAGAGGCGCTACTCAAGGCTGGCGCCCTGCAGAGCGCCATTTTCAATAGCGCA
>JBKJLC010000002.1:0-13130 GCA_046597055.1 Kofleriaceae bacterium
CCGCCGTGATCGCGCAGCAGCTGCTCGGACAGCGCCCGCAGGTTCCTGGCCTTGGTCGGCGCCAGCCCGCAGGTCTGGATGTGCCCGAGGATCTGGGCGGTCGGCAGGCGCGCCATGGCGGCGGCGTCGGGCGCCTGCGCGAACAGGGCGGGGGTGACCAGGTTGACCCGGGCGTCGGTGCACTGGGCCGACAGCACCACCGCGACCAGCAGCTGGAAGGGATCGCCGTGATCGAGCGGGATCGCCGGCGCCGGGAAGCGCGCGTCGAGGATGGCGCCGATGCGCGCGATCTTCTCGGCGCGGGACAGCCGCGGGGCCGGCGGCGGGCTAGCGATCGTCGTCATCGAGCAAGGGCGCGGCGGCCGGCGCCGGCATCGCCTCGGCCGGGACATCGGTGTTGAGCGTGGCGTACAGCTTCCGGGCGTCGGCGTTGCGCGGCTCGAGCCGGAGCGCGGTCTCGAGCGCGGCCTGGGCGGCCGCCTTGTTGCCGCGCTGCAGCTGGACGACCGCCTCGCCGAGGAAGCCACGGGCCCGCTCGGGCTGGCTGCGCTGGGCGGCCTGGTAGTGGGCCAGGGCGCGGTCGGGCTGGCCGACCTTGAGGTCGAGCTCGCCGAGGTAGTAGTGGGCGTACTCCGACGACGGGTCGACCTCGAGCAGGCCGCGGTAGGCCTGGCGCGCGCTGGCGTCGTCGCCGAGCCGGCGGGCCGCGCCGCCCCAGTACCGGTGGTAGTCGGCCGCGACGTCGCTGGCGCGGGCCGCGATCGCAGGGACGGTCGCGGCCAGGCCGACGATCAGGCAGCTGCGCATCGCGGCGCGGCCGTCGCGCCGGATGCCCGCGATGATGACCGCGACCACGAGCCCCACGAACAGGCCCGCGACCAGCGTGCCCGTCAGCTCGGGCGAGACGAAGACGGGCCGGGTCGCCACCGCGAGGAACGCGGCAATCGCGACCCCGCCGGCGGCGGCGCCGCGCACCACCACTGGCAACCGACGGACCTGGGCCGCGATCGCCGCGCCGAGGCGATGGACGGGGGCGTACACGCGGTCGGGCACGACCAGCAGGTACAGCGCGAACATCAGGTACGAGAACAGGCCGATCTCGAGGCCGACCAGCTCGATGCCGAGGTGGAGGCCGACGCCGACCACCAGCGCGAACGGCCACAGCTTGCGCCACCACACGGCCGCGACCAGGAACAGCTCGCCGGCGATCACGCTCATCGCCACCGGGGACCAGCCGACCGCCGCCAGCAGGTCGTGGATCGAGCCGGGCTTCACCTGCCGCGCCAGCGTGGTGCCGTCGAGCCACAGCGGATCCATCTTGGAGATCGCGGCGTAGCCGTAGACGAGCCCGAGCTGGACCAGCACCAGCCGCAGCGCCCACGAGCGCACCGCCGGCGGCACCCCGGCCGCGGCCCGCGCCGGCGCCGGGTCGGGCGCGGTCGGCACGAAGCACAGCAGCACCAGCAGCAGCCAGACCAGGTAGTGATGCTGGTACGAGTCGAGCTGGCTGACGAAGTAGGTGTAGCCGTAGAGCGCGGTGGCGATCGGCAGCAGCACCCGCACCAGCGCGCCCTGCGCGATCAGCGCGAACCCGAGGCACAGCACCGCATGCAGGAACGTCATGAGCCCGCGGCCGGCCTCGGGCAGCAGGCCGGGGACGTGCTGCACGTTGAAGCCGCCGGCGCCGTAGCGCGGCGCGTGCGACAGCTGCAGATACGCATCGACCGCCAGCAGCGCGAAGAAGACGAACCGGAACCCGACCAGCTTGGCCCACGGGATCTCGAAGCCGGCCCAGAAGCCACCGCCGGCGATCGGCGAGCTCACGTGGGCGCGCGGCAGCGGCTCGCGCCGCGGCGGCGGCGGCGGATTGCCGCGCAGCGGGGGCTCGTTGGCATCGACGACCGGTGCGGGCGCCGCGGTCACGGGCGGCGCGGGTACCACCGTCACGACCGGCGGCCGGGGCGCGGGCGGACGCGCGCCGCGTCGAGGAGGCGTGCGCTTGCCCATCTCAGAGCTCCGGGATCTTGCAGAGATCGAAGCCGCCGACCGCGTACGGCTCGCCCGCGACCGGGACGCAGCGCAGGCGCGCGACCACCGGCTGACCCGGGCTCTTGCGACACAGGTGACGGCCCATCGCCGAGACCACCGAGCGCCGGCCCCGCGCCGCGATCTGCTGCCAGGCGTCGTGGAACTCGCTGGTCACCGCGACCGGCCGGTTGCCGACCGACAGCTCGAGGTCGCACCGCAGCATGCGCATCGGCGAGAACATCCGCCAGGCGAAGCGCTCGTCGTGCTCGTCGCGCGCCATCAGGTAGTAGTGCAGCGGCACCGCCAGCTGGATCACCAGCCACAGCGCGATGAAGCCGTTCGGCCAGCGCCCCAGCCAGCGGCCGGCCGCGGTGACGGCATCGAAGACGACGAGCGCGGGCGACTGGGTGGTCACAGGGGCAGCGACACTTGCGGCGGCGGCGACACCCGCCGTGGTGGCGGATGATACGTCAGGTCGTCGCCGACCTGCGCGCCCGACTCCAGCACGGTGCGCGCGACCACCGCCCCCGCCTCGAGCGAGGCGATCGGCACGCCGTCGCGGTAGAGGATCGCGTTGCCGATCACGGCCGGGACCCGCGCGCCCGGCACCAGCACGCCGACCAGGTTGAGCGGATCGGTCGCCGCCACCTTGCACAGCTCGGGGCTGCTCGGCGCGCCGCGCAGCCCGCGCAGCTCGTCGAGCGCCTCGGGCAGCGCGTACTGCTCGCCGACGAAGCCGTTGACGAACCGGCCGCCGCGGATCTCGCCGCGGGCCTCGAGCCGGCGCAGGACCTGGGAAATATCGCGCCACGGCGGCAGCGCGGCCTCGCGCGCGAGCAGATCGCGGAAGACCACGCCATAGCGGGCCAGCAGCTGGCGGGCGGTGCGCTCGGGATCGACCGCGTCGGCGCGCGGCGCGCCCAGCAGCGACCACCGGCCGGCCGCGGTCGGCAGGCTGCGCACGGCGTGGGCCGGGCGGGTCCGGTCCTTGCCGCGGGCGCGCTTGACCGCCTCGCGCCACGAGTGGACCGTCGGCAGCGACGGTTCGGTCCCCCGGGCGCGCGGCGGATCGAACGCGCTCGCCGACTCGCCGCGGCGGCGGTCGACCAGCACCCGCAGGCTGGCGAAGCCGTCGGCCGAGGCCAACCCGGCCGCGACCAGCTCCCACAGCGCGTCCTCGACGTCGTCGGCGGCCAGCCCGGCCGACGCCACCAGGTCGCCGAGGAACGCCGCGCCGCCGAGGCGCAGCAGCTCGGCGATGGTCGACGCGCCGCCCGACAGATCGGCGCCGAGCTCGCGCGCGGCCGCGGTCGGCGCCCGCAGCCAGGCGGCATCGCAGCGGCGGAACAGCGCCAGCGGCGCCGCGCGCGACGGCGCGATCCGCGCGACCTCGACGCCGTCGCCGGTCGGGGTGGGCGCCTTGCGCACCGACAGCCGGCACCAGGCGATCTCGCCGCCCAGGCACATCTGATCGAGCCAGGTCGGATCGTAGCCGTGCAGGCGCGCCGGCAAGATCTCGCGCTCCCACGCGCCGGCGGCGGTCTCGAAGCCACCGAGCTGGTCGAGCACGCGCGACAGCCCGTCGGCGCCGATCAGCTGGGTCCCGCGGGCGACCCGCTGCCAGCGCAGCAGGAACCGCATCAGCGTCGCGGCGTCGACCGGCTCGATCTCGCGGCGCAGCCGGGCCAGGGTCAGCCGGTGGATCCGGGCCAGGATCCGCCGGTTGCACCACTCGACCTTGTGGACGAGCAGCTCGCCATCGTCGGCGGCGCGCCCGGCCGGGACCGTGGTCGGCTCGGCGGCCCGGCTGCTGGTGAAGGTGCCGCGCAGGATGTCGCCGTCGGCCTCGAGCGCGAGCAGGCCGTCGAGCACCCACGTGGTCGGCAGCCCGAGGGTCGCGGCCAGCCGCGCCGCGGTGCGCGGCCCCGCGCAGTCGAGGTGAGCGGCCAGCAGGCGGCGCACCGCCACCTCGGGCTCGAGCCGTTCGGCCCACGCCGGGGTCGCCAGCGCCGGCTCGGCGGTCGCGGTCGGCAGCACCGCGCGGATCGCGCCGAGCCGCTCGGTCGCCACCCACGCGCTGGCCGGGGTGCCCGCGGCATCCCAGTCGAGCCGGGTCGCGCGACCGGCGGCGGCCAGCGCCGCCAGCCAGCGCCGGGCCTCGGGCGCGAACGCCTCGGCCCGGGCCACCGGGCACAGCCACAACGACAGGAGCGCGTCGTGCAGCTCGTCCGGATCCCGGACGACCAGCGCGGCCTCGTCCTCGGCCGCGGCGATCGCCTCGGGCGCCAGCGCGCCGGTGGTCTCGGCCAGCGCGGGCGGCAGGCCGCGGCGCAGGTTGACCGCGCGGGTCCGCCGCTCCTCGAGCGGCGCGTCGTCGAGGAACGCGTACGGGTTGGCGCTCAGCAGCTCGTGGCACAGGGGCGACGGCTCGACCGTGTCGCGGGCCAGCACCTGGATCTCGCCGCGCTCGAGCGCGAGACACAGCGCGGTCAGGCCCGCCGAGTCCATCGCCTCGACCAGGCAGTCGTGGATGGTCTGCATCACCAGCGGGTGATCGGGGATCTCGCGATCGCCGGGGATGTTCTCGAGGCAGGCCTGGGCCTGCGGGAACACCACCGACAGCAGATCGGCGGCGCGCATGCGCACCAGGTGCGGCGGCACCTTCTTGCCGCCGAAGCGGCGGGCCACCGTCAGCGAGCGGGTCGCGTTCCAGCGCCAGCGCACCTCGAACATCGGCGCGTCGAGCAGCGCCTGGATCAGCACGGTCTCGGCCTGGCCCGACGGCAGGAAGCTGAACACGGTCTCGAGCGGGAAGCTGTGTGGCTGGCCCAGCGAGATCACGATGCCGTCGTCGGTCGCCGCCGCCTGCAGCTCGAAGTCGAACGAGCGACAGAACCGCTTGCGCAGCGCCAGGCCCCAGGCCCGGTTGATCCGGCCGCCGAGGGGCGCGTGGATGACCAGCTGCATGCCGCCGGCCTCGTCGAAGAAGCGCTCGGCGATCAAGAGATCCTTGCGGGGCAGCGCGCCCAGCGCGACCCGACTGGCGGCCAGGTACGCGACCACCTGCTCGCCGGCGCCCTTGCTCATCGTGGTCTCGGCGCACAGCCAGGCCGCGATCTGGCCCCAGCCGTCGCCGGCGACCAGGCGGCGGTCGATCTCGCCGCGCAGGTCGGACACCTCGTCGGACAGCTCGCGGGTGCGGGCCGCGGCCTCGCCGAACCAGAACGGGATGGTCGGCGGCTGACCCTTGGCGTCGGCGACGTAGACCTTGCCGGTCTCGACCCGCTGGATCTTCCAGGCGGTGTTGCCGAGCAGGAAGATGTCGCCGGCCGACGAGTCGATCGCGAAGTGCTCGTCGACCTCGCCGACCCGGGTCCCGCTCGGGTGCTCGACCACGGCGTAGTTGGCGTTGTCGGGGATCGCGCCGCCCGAGGTGATCGCGAGCAGGCGGGCGCCGCGCCGGCCCTTGACCCGGCCACCGATCCGGTCGCGGTGGAGCAGCTGGCCGATCCGCCGCCGGTCGGAGACGCCGTCGGACAGCATCGCGAGCAGCTCGTCGAACCTGGCGCGGGTGACCTCGCCGTAGCAGGCGGCGCCGGTGATCAGGTGGAACAGCTCGTCCTCGCTCAGCTCCTCGACCGCGCACACCGCGACCATCTGCTGGGCCAGGATGTCGAGCGGGGCGTCGCGCAGGTGCAGCTCGTCGAGGTTGCCGCGGCGGACGCCGCGCACCAGCGCCGCGCACTCGACCAGCTGATCGCGGGTCAGCGCGAACAGGCGGCCCTTGGGGGTGGCGCCCAGCGAGTGGCCGGAGCGACCGACCCGCTGCAGGAAGGTCGCCAGCGAGCGCGGCGAGCCGAGCTGCACGACCAGATCGACCGCGCCGACGTCGATGCCGAGCTCGAGCGACGCGGTCGCGACCGCGCACCGGACCGCGCCGGCCTTGAGCCGCTCCTCGGCGCGCAGGCGCATCTCGCGCGACATCGAGCCGTGGTGGGCGACCACCTGATCGACGCCGAGCCGCTCCTCGAGCTGGTGCGAGACCCGCTCGACCATCCGCCGGGTGTTGACGAACACCAGCGTGGTCTGGTGCTGGCCGACCAGCTCGGCGATGCGGTCGTAGACCCGGCCCAGCTGCTCGAGCGACGCGACCGCGCCCAGCTCGTCGTCGGTGATCTCGATCGCGAGGTCGATGTCCCGGACATGGCCGCCGTCGACGATCACCGGCATCGGCCGGCGGGTGCCGACCAGCAGGCGGGCGACCCGCTCGATCGGCCGCTGGGTCGCCGACAGCCCGACCCGCGCCGGCGGCCGGCCGGTGGTCGCGACCACCAGACGGTCGAGCCGCTCGAGCGACAGCGCCAGGTGCGAGCCGCGCTTGTCGCCAGCCAGCGCGTGGATCTCGTCGATGATGACGGTGCGGACCTGGCTGAGCGCGGTCCGGCCTCGCTCGGTGGTGAGCAGGATGTAGAGCGACTCCGGCGTGGTGACCAGGATGTGCGGCGGCTTCTTGCGCATCCGCTCGCGGTCGCTGGTCGAGGTGTCGCCGGTGCGGACCGCGGTCCGGATGTCCGGGAAGCGGACCCCTTCGGCGGCCGCGCGCAAGGCCAGCTCGGCCAGCGGGCGCTCGAGGTTGCGCTGGATGTCGTTGGACAGTGCCTTGAGCGGCGACACGTACAGGACCGCGGTCGCGTCGGGCAACGGCGCCTTGAGGCCGGCCCGGACCAGCTCGTCGAGGCAGGCCAGGAACGCGGCCAGGGTCTTGCCGGAGCCGGTCGGCGCGGCGATCAGGGTATCGAGGCCGGCGGCGATGGCCGGCCACCCGCCGCGCTGCGGCGCGGTCGGCGGACCCAGGCGCTCGCGGAACCAGCCGGCGATGAGCGGGTGAAACCGGGCCAGCGGGTCGTCGTCGGCCGCGCCGGGGGGGGACTGCACATCCATACAGTACTCACGCGGCCGCGCCGAAATCAACGCGGGCGATGGTTCGCCCGGGGATCGTCAGGGTTCCGAGAGGGCGGTCCGGTCGCCGGTGTAGTGATACCGGATCTGCGCGTCGCTGTAGCGGTGGTCGCGGCCGCGCGGGCAAGCATCGCGGACCCCCAGCCACAGCCGCCAGCGCTCGCGCAGCTCGGCGGTGCCGCGGGGTGGTCCGGCCGCCAGCGCGCGCTCGAGCGCCGGTCCGCAGCCGTGGGCGCAGTCGCAGGGCGCGACCGGTTTCGGGCGGGGGCCGGGGCCCTCGACGTCGATCGCGATCGCGGCGCGCAGCGCGATCCACGGCCCGTAGGTCGGATGCACGCTCAGGTGGCTGGGCGATAGCCAGGCCAGGCCGGCGGCTTCGGCCAGCTGCTGCATCGCGATCCGTCGCGGCGGTGGCTCGGGCGCGAACCGGAGCTCGACCGCGGGCACCGGGCTGAGCCCGGCGAGGACGTCGGTGACCGCGGCGGTCACCACCCCGGCGACGTGCTGGTCGACTGGATTGGCGCGGCCGTCGGCGCCGGCGCGGATCTGGGGCCACAGCGCACGGGTGTTGGCGATCAGGACCACCAGCGCGCGGGGCCGGCCGTGGTCGGGCAGCCGGTAGCTGTCCGCAACCCGGACGTTGTAGTCGGCGGCGGCGCAGCTCGCCACCAGGTCGAGCCCGGCGCCGGCGCAGCGGGCGCCGATCGCGGCGGTGATGGCTTCGGGATCCACGCGGCAGTTGTAGCCCGTCCGCCGGGCGGTGTGCCGACGGCTTTGACCTTGCCGACAAGACCTGTTCGAATCGAGCGTGTGCTGCGCAGGCTAATCATCCACGTCGCGTTGGTGACGATCGTGTCGGGCTGTGGTGCGCCCGACTATCAGCTCGCGGAAGAGCCGCGCGGCGAGGTGAACGGACGTTCGTTCGAGCTGGTCAGCACCAAGCCCGACGGCACCGAGTGGACCTTCCGGGTCCGCGGCAACGCGCTGTGGGTCGGCTTCGTCGAGGGCACCAAGCTCGGCGAGCTCGGCTCGATCAACCTCGCCGGCAAGGAGCGTCAGAAGCTGTGGAACCTCATCGACATGGTCGATGTAGGTGGCCGCAAGCGCGGCAAGCCGGACCCGAAGCATGGCACCGTGGTCATGCGCCTGCGCGAGCCCAGCGACGAGGGCGCGCACGACGCGCGCAGCGTGAACGTGTCGCGGCACACCGAGGACGAGGACGTGATCGCCCTCGCCAACTTTCTGATCGAGCTGGTCGAGAAGCACAAGCGGGTGTCGCCGGCGTTCTAGCCGCGCCCCGTGCTCGAGGAAATGTCATGACCGCACGCCTGCACCACGAGCTCGTCGCCGGCACCGCCGTCGGCCGCTGGCTGCTGATGACCCACGGGATCTACGGCGCCGGCGGCAACTGGCGCAGCATCGCCCGCCAGCTGGTGACCCGGCTGCCGACCTGGGGCGCGGTGCTGGTCGATCTGCGCCAGCACGGCCGCAGCGAGCCCGGCGCGCCGCCGCACACCATCGCCGCCTGCGCCGACGATCTCGCCGCGCTGTGCGATCAGCTCGCCGCCGCTGGGACGCCGGTCACGGTCGCGTGCGGGCACAGCTTCGGCGGCAAGGTCGTGCTGGGCCTGCGTCAGCGACGGGCGCTGGTCCAGACCTGGGTGCTCGACTCGACCCCGAGCGCGCGCCCGGGCGAGTGGGACCTGCCCGACAACTCGGTGCGCACGGTGTGGGCGGCGCTGCACGACCACGATCGGATCTGGCCGCGGCGCGAGGACTACATCGCCGCGATGATCGCCGCCGGGCTGGCCGCTCCGCTGGCCCAGTGGCTGGCGATGAACCTGGTCCCGACCGAGGGCGGCCTGCGCCTGCGCCTCGATCTCGACGCGGTCCGGGCGATGCTGCTCGACTATTACGCCGTCGATCTGTGGCCGGCGGTCGAGGATCCCGCGCTGGCGGGCGAGGTCCACGCGGTCATCGCCACCCGCGCGTCCGCGGTGTCGCCCGCCGATCGGGACCGGTTCGAGGCGGCGGCATCGCGCGCTCGCGTCCAGGTCCACACCGTCGACGCGGGCCACTGGCTGCACCTCGACGCCCCGACCGCGGTGGTCGACGCGCTCGTCACCGGCCTGGCCGCGGTCGACGCGGGCTGAGGCGCCCCGGCGCCGGTCAGCGGCCGGGTCAGCCGGGTCGGCCTGGTGGTCGGGCAGCGCCGGCCCGAGCGGCCGCCGTGCCGGGGAAGCTAGCGTTCCATCCGGGCGTCGGCGTCGGGGTCGGCCTCGGCGTCGTCTTCGTGCTCGGCCTCGGTCGAGGGCTCGACCGCCGGGGCGTCGACCGGCGGCAGCACCGGCTTGGGCGGCAACAGCTCGTCCTCGGTCTCGACCGCCAGCGACAGGAACACCGCGGCGTCGAGCTTGCGGAAGCCGCGCTTGCGGTACCAGCTCAGCGCGTGCTCGTTGTTCTCGGCGACCTCGAGCACGAGGTGCGACAGCCCGCGCACCTTGGCCAGGTGCTCGAGCTGCTGCATCACGAAGCTGCCGACCCCGCGCCCGTTCCAGCTCGGGTGGACCGCCAGCTCCTCGACGAACAGCGGCCGCATCTTGCGGTTCTCGAAGTACGCCTCGTTGATCCAGTTGTCGGTGCCGGTCACCTCGTGGGCGCACTCGGCGTACGCGACGATCTCCCCGTCGACCTCGAACAGGAGCTGGTCGATGCCCTCCTCGTCGTAGGTCTTGATGAAGCGCTTCTTCGAGCGTGGCCGCTGGTACTCGACCGTCTGCAGGTTGACCTTGGCGAACGAGATCTTGAGGAACTCCCAGACCCGGTTGAGGTCGCGCCGGTGGATGCGGCGGACCGCGATGACCGGGCTCTCGGCCGGCATCTCGGTACGGCGCACGCGCGCCCGCTTCCTGGCGGGCCTGGCGGGCTTGGTCGGCTTGGCGGGCCTGGCCGGCTTGGTCGGCCTGGCCGGCTTGGCCGCCTTGGCCGGCGCGGTCGCCTTGGCCGGACGGGTCGGTTTGGCCGGCTTGGCCGCGGGCTTCGTGGGACGGGCGCGGCGCTTGGCGGTGGCCATCGGGGCTTCATCTTAGGTCCACCGCCGGCGTGGGCGCCACCCGTGGGGGCGCTGGTTGGCCGCTACGACCCGACCCGGGCGACCAGGGCGGTGACCTGCTCGACGAAGGCGTCGCGGTGAAACCGCTCGAACTCGGTCCAGGTCGTGAAAGTCGTCGGGTCCACCACCCGGTCCACGAAGAGCTTGCCGTCGAGGTGATCGACCTCGTGCTGGTAGGTGCCGGCCTTGAGGCCGTGGACGACCTCGTCGATCTCGTTGCCGTGCCGGTCCCAGGCGTGGACGTGGAGGTGGACGAAGCGGGGCACGGTCCCGCGCAGGTTGGGCACCGACAGGCAGCCCTCGTTATTGTCGAAGCTCTCGTCGCCGACCGGGGTCAGGACCGGGTTGACCAGCACCGTCAGCGGGATCGGCGGCTTGTACGGATAGCGCGGGTTGTTGCGCACCTCGATCGCGCAGATCCGGATCGGCTCGTGGACCTGGATCGCCGCCAGACCGGCGCCGCTGGCGTCGCGCATGGTCTCGATCAGGTCGTCGATGAACTGCTGGGTCGCCGGGATCGCCAGCTCGTCGCGGGTCAGCTCGCGCGCCCGCTGGCGGAGCACGGGATGCCCGATCTGCGCGATCTTGCGGATGGCCATGCGCCCAGCGTAGCGCGCCACCGCGGGCCCCGCTCGACGGGCCGGACCGAGTTCCCGGGTGCGACAGAGTGGGTCGAGATGCGTTCGGGACGGCGGGTCGAGCGGGTCGAACGGCGCGACGTCGTGGCCGGCCGTGGGTCCCTGAACGTGTGGTGGTGGCGCACGGTGCGGCCAGGACGAGATCCGGAAGACGTCGGACCACGGTAATGCGCGGACAGGTCGCACGCCTGGCCAGGGTCTGTTAGCCCGCAGCGCGCCGAACCCGGCTCGCCGCGCACTCCCGTCGGGCAATGTCCGGCACATGCGATCGATCAGTACCGTTCGTCTTCTCGCCGCTCTCACCCTGGCCCTCGGTCTTGCTGCCTGCGGCGGCAGTAGCGACGGGGACGACGATGACGACACCGGCCGCACCGACGCTTCGACCGACGCCGCCGGCGGCGCCGCGGTCGATGCTGCTCCCTCGCCCGATGCGCCTGCCGGGCTCACCGGCCTCGGTCAGGCCTGCGTTCCATCGATGATGGGCGCTGATTGCCCGGCCAACGCCAACGGCTGTCTGTCCACGCAGGGCGCCTCCACCGGCTACTGCACGAAGCTCTGCGTCGCGAGCGCCACGTTCATGACCAACGCCCAGTCGCAGCCGGGGCCGAGCACACCTCTGCCCTCGACCCAGGACGCGATGTGCACCGCGATCTTCTCGGGCACGACCGGGACGGCCGCTTGCCTCGTTCCGGTCAACGTCATGCCGATGCCGCCGCTGCAGCCGAACACGAACTACACCGCAGCCTTCGCTTGCGGCATCCGCTGCGGGGCGGGCAACACCTGCCCGGGCAGCCTCACTTGCAACATGCAGCTCATGGAGTGCCGCTGACGCGCTGACCTACCGAGTTATCACCGTGCCGACCGCGGGCGATGGCGAGACGATAGTCAGGTCGGGATCGAAGGTCGCCGTAGGCGGCAGATTGACGCGGATCCGACCCGCGCCACCGCCACCGCCACCGCCATACGACACCCCGGAGCCGCCGACGCCCGCAGGGCTAACGCCGGCGGCCCCGTCGCCTCCGCTGAAGTTTCCGCAGTTGCTCCCCTGTGCCGGCGATGCGGACAACATGCCGTCATTGCCATGAAGACGGAATCCGCAGCCTCCGGAACCGCCGTTGGCCACCAGCCCGGAGGTGCCGAGCATCTCGAGCGCGGACGCCTCGATCAAGATGGCACCGCCGGAACCGCCGCCAGACCCCTGGTCACACGCAGGCGGTTGGCCGGCGAATACCACGCAGCTCACGTTCGTGCTGCCGGTGAATCCCTTGGCCCCGCCGCCGTTCGCAGCGACGAATGCCCCGGGTTGGACCCGGATGCGACCTCTCGCGGAAAGCTGTAGCGCGCCCCCGCCCGCACCTGGCCGGCCGTCCTCTGCAGTCGGTCCCTGGACACCGAACGCTAGCGCTCCCGGACAGCCACCACGGAGAGGGGTCAGCGTCGCATCGCCGTTCGGTGTTCCGCCTCCGCCGCTCCTGCCACCCCCACCCGTGCCCCCACGCCCTCCGGCCGAGCCGAAGGCGCCGCCGCCCCCGCCGCCGGTACCGTCGGGTGCCTGCGTGCCCTGACCCGCAGTGCAGACGCTCGCCGGGCTGGCTAGCGCCCCCGGGCCGGGCGTTCCGAGGGCCGCAGACAGGCTGAGCGTGCCGTTCAGCGTCACGTCCCCGTCAACGAGTATCGCGAGTGCGCGAGCGCCCCGCACTGTCACGTTGCCGGCCTCGAGGGACCGCACACTGATTGCGAGGGTGCCGACCGGGCTGGAGTTAACGATCGCTGCCCGCACGACCACGGTCGAGCCGTCCCCGTTCGTCACGGTCTGCGTGGTGGTGTCGATGATCGCGTTGCCCGTCAACACGAGCGGGCTCGCGCTCGCGGCTTGGTCGAGGTAGATGCCCAGATCGTTCGATGGCGCGAGGTCGTTGCACCGGTCGCCCGACGCGGCGCAGCCGAACCCGCACGTGCTGACGGTCGGCACGGCCGCGGCGTCGCACGCCACGAGCGTGGCGTCGGCGCACGTCGTCGTGTTTGCCGTGCAGTTGATTGGTGCATCGGGGGCAGCATCGACGGACGCATCCGTCTCCTCGAGTGCTGGAAGGGCGGGGAACCCGCACGAGAGCGTGACGGCAGTCGTCAGCGCCAGAACGCAGCAGCGGCCTGTGTGCCATGTCTTCATTGGATTGTTCCTTGTGATGCGCTGCGTCTGGCAACGCTTCAGGGTGGTCGGCGGCGCGGGCGAGCCTGGGTAGGGAGGGTGTTAGGGAGCGGGCCTGACGACGGGAACGATGGCTGGGCCGAGCGCGCTGCGTGATGGGCCGGGTCTGGGACGCCATCAGGCAGGAAGTTGGCCCTGGCCGGATGGTCGACGACGATGTCGCCGCGTTCGCAAGGGCTGGGCA
>JBKJLC010000026.1:0-58000 GCA_046597055.1 Kofleriaceae bacterium
GGCCAGACGTCTGGCAGCACCAGCGCGGCCAGAACGTCCTCGCCGAGGCCGTCATGACCTTCGCCGCCCACCGCGGCCGCCACCGGGACGCTTGTTACGCCGCCCGGCCCCTCTCCCCAAGCTGCTCCCCACCTTGACAGCCGCAAACGCCGCTGATACCTATCCGCCTGCCTCGGGCCTCCCCGCGGCATGACAACTTGGGGCTGTAGCTCAGCTGGGAGAGCGCTAGAATCGCACTCTAGAGGTCTGGGGTTCGATCCCCCACAGCTCCACCGAAAAGACTAAGGGTTCCGCGTAACTGCGGGACCATTCGTCGTTCCGGAGGTCTCGAGATCCGGTTTGCGGAACGAAATGCGGAACGGAACGTTCCGCAGCGTATTCCAGCAAACAATCACGGGCGCGCTCCCCGCGAGCGGATCCCCGCCCGTGCCGCCGCCAGCACCACCACCGCGGCCCGGGGGGGCTCGAGATCCGGCTTGCGGAACGAAATGCGGAACGAAACGTTCCGCAGCGTATTCCAGCAAACGTTCACGGGCGCCCCGCTGCGAGCGAGCGCCCGCCCTTGCCACCGTCCAGCACCTTCAGCGCCCGCGCCTGGGTGGCGCGGCCGACGGCCTCCGGGTTGGCGTAGCTCTGGGCCGTGGTCGCGAACGACTCGTGCCCCAGGGCGTCGGCCACCGCGCGGGACGTAACTCCCGCCTCGACCGCGAGGGTCGAGTGAAGGCCCCGCTGTCCGTGGGCCGTGACAACCGGCACCCGGACCTCGGTGCAGATGCGCTGGACCCACTTGCGTGGCCATGCGCGATGGAAACGGCCGCCCTCCGGGTTGGAGAACAGGGGATCGGTCGGCTGCTTGCCCTCGATCAGCGCCAGCAGGTACGGCTGGAGCACCTCGGGGACCTGCAGCGTTCGTCGCCCCTTCGCATGGACATCCTCCTCCGTGGTCGTGATGAGAAGGATGGGAGCGAGCATGGGCCGACGCGATCGATAGGTGCGGCGGACCCCGGTCCAAGGGCGGCCGTCGAACGGCGGTTCGAGCCAGGCCGAGCCACGCATCCGCACGAGGGAGATCTGCCGGTCGCGCCGCGCGGCGTTGAGTAGCCCGTGCCCGGCTGTTAGCGTCGCCACGGCCACCTGCTCCGCGCTCTGATCCAGATCCTGACAGCAGCGCTGTCAGAATCTCCCGCAAGTCTCGATCAACGGGCGTTGATCGAATCACCTAGTCCACCCGCGTGACCCCGCCCCCTTCCAACCCCAAGGTCTTCCACATCACGCACGTGGACAACCTCGCGGCGATCGTCGCCGCCGGCCGTCTTCGTTCCGATGCCACCATGCTCGCGCGTGGTGGGCCGGCCGCCGGGATCGGCATGAACAAGATCAAGCAGCGGCGGCTCGCGCTGCCCGTGTCATGCCATCCAGGCGATCACGTCGGCGACTACGTCCCGTTCTACTTCTGCCCGCGCTCGATCATGCTGTTCGTCATCCACTGCGCGAACCACCCGGACTTGACCTACCGAGGCGGACAGGGGCCGATCGTTCACCTACAGGCCGACGTCCACCGCGTGCTTGCTTGGGCCCGGCACCATGGGCGCCGCTGGGCCTTGTCGACCTCGAACGCTGGGGCCCGCTACGCCACTTTCGGTTCGACCACGGCCGACCTTGCTGCGATCGAGTGGAGCTCCATCGCCGCGACCGACTTCCGCGACCCCGCCGTGAAGGAGGCCAAGCAGGCCGAGTTCCTCGTGCATGACTCCTTCCCTTGGGATCTAGTCGAGGCGGTGGGCGTCCACTCCGTCGCCATCCGCGCCCACGCACAAGCGGCGATATCGATGGCCAGGCACCAGCCGCCGGTTGATGTCCGTCCCGGGTGGTACTACTAGGCGGGATCGCGGTCGATGATCGAGCTAGCCCACGGAGACATCCTCAAGGCCGACGCGGAGGCGCTGGTCAACACGGTCAACTGCGTCGGCATCATGGGCCGGGGCGTCGCCGCGCAGTTCAAGCGCGCGTTTCCGAAGAATTTCGCGGTGTACGCGGCAGCGTGCAAGCGCCATGAGGTCCAGCCCGGACGGATGCTCATCGTCGAGACCGGCCAGCTGGCCCACCCGCGCTGGGTCATCAACTTCCCGACCAAGCGGCACTGGCGCGCCCAGAGCCGGATGGAGGACATCGACGCCGGCCTGGTCGCCCTGCTCGCGGAAATGCGCAGCCGCGGCATCAAGTCCGTCGCGGTTCCGCCGCTGGGCTGCGGCCTCGGCGGTCTCGCGTGGCGCGACGTCCGTCCGCGCATCGAGCGCGCGTTCGCCGGCCTCCCCGACGTGAAAGTCCTGCTCTTCGAACCGGGCGGTGCCCCTGCCGCCGAAGCGATGGTGCGCCCTTCCGCCACGCCAAAGCTGACCCCGGGACGCGCCGTCCTCGTCGGGCTGATCGAGCGCTACCTCGCCGGGCTCATGGACCCGTTCGTCTCCCTGCTCGAAGTCCACAAGCTCATGTACTTCATGCAGGAGGCCGGCGAGCCGCTCCGCCTTCGGTACAAGAAGGCGCACTACGGCCCCTACGCCGAGAACCTCCGCCAGGTCCTCGCGCATGTCGAAGGCCACCTGCTGTCCGGATACGCCGACGGCGGAGACTCGCCCGACAAGCGGCTTGAGCTCGTGCCCGGCGCGAGCGCGTCCGCCGCCGGCTTCCTCGAGGGTCACCCCGGCACGAGGGCCCGATTCGAGCGCGTCGCCGAGCTGGTCCAGGGTTTCGAAACGCCATTCGGCATGGAGCTCCTCGCAACCGTGCACTGGGTCGCGGTGCACGAAGGCGCCCGCACGGCCGACGACGCGATCGCCGCCGTCTACGCCTGGAACGAGCGCAAGCGCGTGTTCGAGCCACGGCAGATCCGGATCGCGTGGGATGTGCTGGCCGGCGGGAGCTGGGTCCCGGCGGAGCCGCCCGCGACATAGCGGCCCGACGCCGCGCGTACCAAGCCGTCATCACCGAGCGATCGCATCGCTGCCGGCGAGCGTGTGGGCCCAGACGATAGTCATCGCCGCACAGACCGGACCAGCGCCGCGATCAGCAGGAGCTCGAGCTGCACGATCCAGATCAGGCGTAGCGGGCTCACGGGATCGTAATAGCGGCCGCTCTGGGCGAAGAGCGCGACGCCGAGCAGCACCCCGAGAACAACAAACCGGACGACCGAGCCGCGCTCGATCACGGCGAACACCAGCGCGGCCTCGACCAGCGTCTGGATCAGCGTTCGCGCGATCGCGCCCCTTTCGGCGGCCCCGCCGATCCAGATCGCGAACGCGGCGAACGCGATGACGAGCGCGACGCGCCGGATCCAGGCCCGCATGCTGTCCGCCGTGATGTCGACCGCGAACGCTGCCCCGAGGCCGACCGAGCCCATGAAGCGAGCCAAGGTCGGCACCCGGTTCGATGCTGCGAAGATCCAGCAAACCGTGGCGATCAAGACGGCGCCGTGGAGGGCGATCCGCAGGCGTGACTCCCTCACTCGGCTGCAGCCCGCAACACTTGCGACATGTTGGGCTTCGGGCGCTGGGCATGTCAAACGTGGCGATCCTCGTTGATCTGATGGCCCAACCGGTACTGGACACGGGCGCCGGTGGTGTCGCAGAACTCGCGCGGCGAGACGGCGACCGCAGGGCGGCGGAACCTCGCGTCAAACTCACGCGGGCTGCTCGACAGCACGCGGGACTGCGTCGTGCGAAGGCGAGCTGATCAACTCCGTCGTTCATTCTCTGAACGTCGGGCTGACAGCATCCATCAACGAGCCAACAAACGAGCGAGCCGGCGAGGTAGTCGCCGAGCGGGCCGCCGAGTGCGATCGAGCCGTGCGGAGGTGCTCACGTTGCGTTCCGCCGCGGAATGAAATGACGTTGCAACGTACTAGAACTACACGGCTATTTCATAATCGCACTCTAGAGGTCTGGGGTTCGATCCCCCACAGCTCCACCGAAAAGACTAAGGGTTCCGCGTAACTGCGGGACCCTTCGTCGTTTCGGCGGTCGCGGCGGCCGCGGCTTTCCCCACACGGGTGGGTCGCGTGCGGCGGCCGAGCTTCGCGACCGCCCGGCGCTGCCTGGCGTGCGCCACGGTGTTCGCGTCGGCGTACGACACGAGCGTCGCGCGCACAGACGCATGGCCGAGGGCGGAGGCGACCGTCGGCGGCGAGATCCCGGCATCGATCGCGAGCGTCGCGTGCAGGCCTCGCAACGAGTGAGTGCAGATCAGCGGGGTCCCCGCGCGGTCACAGATGCGCCGGACCCAGGTGTAGAGCCACTCGCGGCGGTGCGGGAACAGGCGCGCGAGCGGAGGTTGGCCGTCCGACAACCGGAGCAGATGCCGGCGAAGCACCGCCGGGATCTCGAGCACGCGCCGACCGCGCCGACCAGACCGGGTGCCTGACGTCAACTACATTGCCTCGTGTTGCCTCACGAGCCGTTGCTACCACGCTGCGTCAGCGAGATCGCACCCGTCGGTCTCATCAATTCGTTTTGGCGATGGCGGACGTCGATACCGGCGCGGCGATGTCCGCGGTGAGCACGAGCCTCATCGCGGCCGCCCGACGCCAGACCTGGACGCGACGTTGAAGGGTGCGGAGCAACCCGACCGGGTAGCCCCCCCGGTTCTTCGGCCTGAAGCCGTACGAGCAGTTCACTCGCTGTCCGATCGGGCTCGCTGGTCCAGCCAAGCGACGATGCGAGGCCACACGTGCTCGAACGGATCCTTTGCGAGTCCGCCAGTCGCGGCCGGGCTTGGGTTCCTTGCGATGGGTGGGGCGGACTCCTCCGTCATGCCAGGCCGTCGACAGACTCGGTTGGTGGGGCGGCTTGGGCCGGTAAAGCACGGAGTTCGATCATTTCGCCGCGGCGGCGATGGCAGCGCCGCGCGCCCATCGAATCCATGGACGCGGGCGCCTCGCGCACACCCACTCGCCCCGGCAGACGTGGCACCGTCGGTGCGCATGCCCCCTGGCCTCGCCGCGCTGATCCATCCTCCCGCCCTGCCCCCGCTGCTCGGGAACGGCGGCGGCAACGAACCCGTCGTCGTGCACGGCATCCGGGACTCGGCGGCCGAGCTGTTCGCGATCCCGTTCCTCGCCTCGCTCGACGCGCTGCTCAGGTCGTGGCCCGACCCGGTGCAGGTCCACCTGCCCGACGTCGCGGACGAGGCGAGCGCGATCCGCGCGTCACCGCACGACGCGCGCAAGCTGTTCGCGAGCGGCATGGGCCTGTTGTTCGAGGAGGTGCAGCTCCATGCCCCGCAGCTCGTCGCGTGGCTCGGCGCGATCCGCCGCGACCTCGGACTGTCGGCGTTGACGCAGCAGCGCTGTCTCGTGTACGCGACGCGGGCCGGAAACGGCACCGCGCCGCACTTCGATCAGAACGTCAACCTCGTGCTGCAGCTCCACGGCACGAAGACCTGGTCGCTCGCGCCGAACACCAGCGTCGCGCGCCCGATGACCCGGTACACGATCGGCCAGCCTCTCGACCCCGAGCTCCAGTCGTACGCGAAGCTGCCGATGCCCCGCGCGCTGCCCGCCGATCGCACCGACGTCGTCCTCGAGCCCGGCTCCGTCCTGTTCGTGCCGCGCGGGATGTGGCACTCGACGCACGCGACCACCGATGCGCTGTCGCTGAACTTCACGTTCACCCCGCCGACCTGGATCGACCTGTTCACCGCGGCCTTGCGTGGCCGACTCGCGCAGTCACCGGACTGGCGCGCGACCGCGCTGGCGACCTCCGTGGCAACCTTCGACGCTCTCTTGCGCGGGCTCGCCGAAGAGGCGCCCGGCTGGAACGCGACCGAGATCCTCGAGGTCACCGAGGGGTGATCCGAGCGCCGGAGCGCCGCACGCCGTGGGTCTCGCGCCCGGTGAACACGAGCCTCATCGCGGCCGCACGACGCCAGACCGTGACGCGACGTTGAAGGGTGCGGAGCAACCCGACCGGGTAGACCTCCGGTTCTTCGGCCCGAAGCCGTACGAGCAGCTCGCTCGCAGTCCGATCGGGCTCGCTGTCCAGCCATCCGACGATGCGAGGCCACACGTGCTCGAACGGATCCTTGCGAGTCCGCCAGTCGCGGCCGGGCTTGGGTTCCTGGCGATGGGTGGGGCGGACTTCTCCGTCGTGCCAGGCCGTCGACAGGCTCTTGAGGAACTGGTCGAGTTCGCCGTCACGATGGGGAACGACGTGCGGCACCCCTCCAGCTGCAAGACCTGCGAGCTGCTGCTGCACCGTCCGGATTTCGTCGAGCAGTCGCAGCGGATCGAGCGTGATAGCGACGGCGCGCAGCGCTCCCCTCTCTGACGGGGCATGGCGAGGACTAACATTTGGTTGCACTCACGTCCAATTGCAGATGTGCTGCTCTGCGACGATTGTGAGGTCGCAAGCTGCGGGTACGTTCACGGGCGCCGTACCGTCAGCAGCCCATGGGTGGAAGGCTGTTCGACCTGCCGCGGATGCCGCGCGCCGACTACCTCGCGCGCGAGGCCGAGATTCGCGCGTACCTGGACCGCGTCATACCCGGCGCCTACCGCATCCCGCGCTACTACGACGACAAGGCCGATTTCGGCGACATGGACGTGATCGTCGCGGCCGGGCCCGACTGGCACGAGCGGCGCCAGGCGATCGCCGCCGACCTCGGCATCACCCGCAGCAAGGTCGTCGGGCACGTCTTCTCAACGGTGTACCGCGCGCTGCAGACCGACTTCTTCGCGGTGCCGGCGCACTACCTCGACAGCACGTTCGTCTTCATGTCGTTCAATGACGTCGGCAACGTCATCGGCCGCATGTGCCGGCGCTTCAACCTCAAGTGGGGCGAGCACGGCCTCATCTATGTCCACCGCCGCGCCGGCTCCGACTCGTACCAGGTCGATCTTCCGGTGACCCAGGACTTCACCCGGGTCTGCGGCTTCCTCGGTCTCGATCACGGGACGTGGCAGCGCGGGTTCGCCGATCTCGACGCGCTGTTCGCGTGGGTGATCCGCAGCCCATACTTCTCGGTGGCGCCGTACCTCGACGAGGTCACCGGCGCGATGCGGCAGCGCAGTCGCGAGCGGCCGACCATCGTTCGCTTCATCGCGTGGCTGCGCGAGCATGGCGTCGAGCAGCGACCGGCTCTCGCCGAGCGCGCCAGCTATCTGCCGCAGCTGGCCGCCGGGTTCCCGGACGCCGACCTGCCCGGGCAGCTCCACGCCGAGGAGGTCAAGGAGGTGCGCGCCATCGCCCTGCGCGCGCGGTGGAGCGGGAAGCTGGTGATGCGGCTGCGACCCGAGCTCGCCGGCGCCGCCCTGGGCGATTTCATCCAGGCCTTCCGCGCCTCGTTGGGAGGCCCCGACCGGTTCGAGACCTGGGTACTCGCCACGGATCCCGACGAGCTCGAGCGCCGGATCCTGGCCTTCGATGTGGGGTTCCGCCCGCAGGTGATGTAGTCGCAGGGATCGCCGATCTTGGCCCGGGCGGTGGTGCCGGGCGGCGCACGCCGCCGGGCTGATCCGTCGCGACGTCAAGCCGGTGAAAGCGTCGCCGGAGCGCCCGTGGGCGTCCATGACCTCGACCCGCTTCGATCTCGAGACCTACCGGTGCGAGCGCCTGTTCGCGCGTTCGGCCCGCGGAGCTTTCGCGCCGCGGGACCAGGAGGGACTAGGATGCCGGCGTGCGACAGCGGCTCTCCGTTCTGATCCTTGGCCTGCTGGTCGCCTGCGATGGACCCACCGTGGCCGCGTTCGACGCCGCCGCTCCCAACGATGGCGCCACCGACGCCTCGCCCTGCGGCGTCGCGCCGGCCGACCCCGACGTGTGTCCCGCGGTGTGCGGCCCGGGCGCCGGCGGCGATATGGCCGCCTGCTGCCAGCAAGTGGGTCCAGGCGAGTGCCTGGTCTGCGCGACCGCCGATGACGGCGGCCCCACCTGGCAGCTGGCAACGATCGATTGCTTCTGACGGTCGGGCGACGCCCGGCGGCTCCGCGGCGCAGGAAGCGCTCGATGGCGAGGGCGGCCTCGGTCGGCGCCGCCCGCCTCCAGCGCCAATCGACCCCCAGGAGCATGTGACGCCGCGCCTCAGTTGGCGGCTTCCGCGAGGTCGCGTTCGATCGCGTCGAACGTGGTGTCGACGCCCTGGGTGTACGGGTTCCAGTCGAGGTCGGTGGTACTGGCCATCGCGTCGATGTTCTTCGCGAGCTGGTCTCGTCGCGCCCGGATTCCGGTGGCCGCGTCCTTGGACGTGGGGTCGGTCTTGGTCGTCAGTGTGGCCAGCGACGCGTCGAGCTTCGCCAGGCGCTCCGTCACGGCCGCGGCGTACGCGACGCGCGCTTCGGTGAGGTTGCCCCGCGCCTGTCCGAGCTGTTGCTGCTGCTGCTCGACGACCTTCTGTCGGTCCGCGAGTGCCTGCTGCTCACGCAGAAGGTCGCGCTTCTGCTGCTCGAGCTGCTCCTGGTTCTTCGTCAGGTCGGTGCTGGTGGCGGCGACGGCGGCCTGGGCCTTGCGCAGGTCTTCAGCGGCCTCATCCGTCGCGGCGGAGTTGTTCTTGTTGCCGCACGCCGCGACGAGCACCAGGGGGGTCGAAAGCAGGAGGCGCGTGAGGGAGTTGCGCATTCTCTGTCGTGTAGCAGGTCGCAGCCCGAACGGCGCGTCCGGGACGCGACGAGCTGGCACGAGTCCGCGCCGCTTCCCTCAGGCGGACCGCGCGCCGAGTCCCACCGTCGTCCGCATGGACTCTGCCCCTGCGCGTCGACCAGAGCGGCACCGGGGCTCTCCCCGGGTGGTAACTTTGTTGCGAAATCGAACAAAGCTTTGTTTCGATCTAGAACTAAGCTCATAGGCTGCGTATCGTGGCCTCCGCTGGTCTCGAACCTGGAGGAAGCCATGGAGCGACGTGTACGTCTGTCTCGAATTGCCCTCGACCTCGCCGCGCTGTCCGCGGTTGTCTGGACCTCGGCGTGCGTCGCCAACGAGGAGCCGATCGACGACGAGGCCACACCCGAGCTGCCGGCCGAGGTGCTCGCCGCGATGGGGCGCGACCTGAGGCAGACCGACGATCAGATCCAGCGCCGGCTGGTCGCCGAGGCCCAGGCGGTCCGGGTCGAGGCCAAGCTGCGCGCGCAGCTTGGTGACGGCTTCGGAGGCGCGTGGATGGACGCGGACGGCACTCAGCTGAACGTCGGGATCATCGATCCGACCCGGGCCGATGAGATCCGGCAGGCCGGCGCCGAGCCGAAGCTGGTCACCCGCAGTCATGCGCAGCTGACGGCGCTCAAGGCGTCGCTCGACCGCGCACCGGCGGGCATCGAGGGTGGCATCCACGCCTGGTACGTCGACGTCGCCACCAACAGCGTCGTGGTCGCGGCCGCCGATCCGCGGGCGGCGTCGGTGGCCTCGCTGGTCGGCTCGCTCGGCGCGAGCGGCGCGGATGGCGCGGTCCGCGTGGTCGCCTCGGGCGAGCGGCCGCGACCGCTGTACGACGTGCGCGGCGGCGACGAGTACATCCTCGGCGGCAACACGCTGTGCTCGGTCGGCTTCGCGGTGAACGGTGGCTTCGTCACCGCGGGCCACTGCGGCCGGGTCGGCACGGCGACCGCCGGTGCCAACTGGGTGGCGCAGGGCACCGTCCGGGGTTCGACGTTCCCCGGCAACGACCACGCGTGGATCGAGCTGAACGGCGCCTGGAGCTCACTATCAGTGGTCAACGACTACGCCGGAGGTGCAGTCGACGTGCGCGGCTCGCAGGTCGCGAGCGTCAACAGCTCGGTCTGTCGCTCCGGGCGCACCACCCGCTGGCGGTGCGGCGTGATCCAGGCGCACGACGTGACGATCAACTACGCCGCCGGCCCGGTGTACGGCGCGACCCAGACCAGCGCGTGCGCGGAGGGCGGTGACTCCGGCGGCTCGTTCATCTCCGGCAACCAGGCCCAGGGCGTCACCTCGGGCGGCAGCGGCAACTGCGCGTCGGGCGGCACCACGTTCTACCAGCCGATCAACCCGATCCTCAGCGCCTACCGGCTCACCCTCAAGACGACCGGCGGTGGCGGCGGCGCACGCGCGCTCGTCTCGGGCTGGAACGGCAAGTGCGTCGACGTGCCAGGCTCCAGCTTCGTCGACGGCGCGCCGCTGCAGATGTGGGATTGCAACGGGTCCGGCGCCCAGCGATGGAGCTTCGTCGACGGGACGATCCAGGCCGGGGGCAAGTGCATGGACGTCGCGTGGGGCGCGACCGGCGATGGCGCCGCGATCCAGCTCGCGAACTGCAACGGCAACCGCGCGCAGCAGTTCGTGCTCGGCGGCAACGGCGAGCTGGTCAGCGTGAATGCCAGCAAGTGCGTCGACCTCAGGGACTGGAACGGATCGAGCGGCGCTCGACTGCAGATCTGGACCTGCGCCGGCACGGCCAACCAGCGGTGGACGGCGAGGTAGCAGCGGTCAGCACCAGATAGCCGAGGAGCGGGCCATATACGAGATCGCCGGCCAGCGGCGTGAGGGCGACCCAGGCCCCGGCGCCATGGCGCGTCAGCGCGGCGACCAGCCATGGCTCGATCAGCAGCTTGGCGAGGCTCGACACGACGACCGCGGCGCTGACCCGCAAGATCATGCGGAGCTCGGCTGTGGCGGGACCGGCCTGCACGCGATCGTGGGCGAGCAGGTCGACGAGCACCCAGCGCGAGTAGCCGAGGTAGAGGATCGGTACGGACACCGCCAGGCGGACGACCGTGGGCGTCAGGCCGGCCGCGCCGGCCTGGCGTGCCAGCGTGAAGCCCACCAGGCTGGCCACCATCGCGATCGCGCCGGTGATCGCGAAGCGCACCGGGCGGGCGAGCCGCGGCGCCGGCCCCGCGGGCGCCGCGTCAGGTGAGCGCACGGTCATCGGTCGCGAGCCCGAGGTCGACCAGCATGGCGCCGACGCGGCGGCCGCGGCGCTCGAGCTCGTCGGCGTCGACCCGGAGGACCGCCTCGCCGTCGGTGTGGTAGCGGCCGCGGTTGGCGGCGTTCCACAGGGTCCACAGCTGCCGCAGCCAGGCCAGCACCTCGGACTTCTCGTCGGCCGGCACCTGCGGCAGCGCGTGCTCGAGGTAGAGGATCCCGAAGGCAGCGTGCCGGGATTCGTCGGCGACGATCCGCTGGTTGATCTGCTTGAACAGCGGGCACGGCAGGGTCGCGATGCGCCGGTGCTGCTGGTGCAGGGCCTCGTGCTCCATGATGACGTTGAGCGACACCACCAGCGCCCAGGCCGGGCCGCGCCAGGCGCGCGCGGCGGCGAACGCCTCGGCCAGGCCAGGATCGATCGGCCGCAGATCGCCGAGCCTGGCCAGGTACGTCCGGTAGACCTCGGCGTGGCGCTCCTCGTCGACGATCTGGGTGGCGAGGAAGGCCCGTGCCTCGGGCGCGGGGAGCTCGGCGTGGGTGCGCGCCAGGGCGTCGAGCGCCACCAGCTCGGCATGGTGGAGCTGGCTGACCATGTCGACGTAGACGGCCGGGCGCAGGCCGTCGGGCAGCACGAGGTCGACCGACCAGTCGAGCTGATCGGCGGTCCACGCCCGGCGTCTGGCCTTGGTGGTGAGGGTCGCGATGCGATCGAGGTGGGACATGATGACCTTCAGGCGAGCGCGCGGACGACCGCGGCGAACGCGCGGGCTTCGTCGGCGACGCGCGGCAGGATGCGGACCAGCGCGCCGGCGCCGACGGCACGGCTGTGAGCGAACCCACCAAGGCGCACCGCGCGCGTGCGCGGCAGCGCGGCGACCAGCGCGTCGAGCTGGTCGATCGGGATCACGGTGTCGGTGACGCCATGGATGGCGGTGACGTCGGTGCGCAGGCTGGCGAGGTGCGGCCGCGGGTCGAGGAACCCGTGGCGGCCGCGGGCGAGGGCGGCCGCGCACCGGACGTGCCCGCCGGGGAGCGCGCCGCAGCCGGTGAGGAACAGCTCGCGATCGCGCAGGTCGACCGCGGGCGCCAGCGCGTGGGCGGCGGCGTGGTGGAGGGTCGCGCCGGGGCGCTTCCAGGCCTCGCGCGACCAGCTGGTACGGACGAACCCGCGCCAGGCCGCGACCAGCCGGTCCCGATCGTGGATCGGCTCCGGCAGCGCGTCGACCGTGCTCAGGAACGCGACCGGCTGGTTGAGTGGATCGCGCGGCTCGGCGTCGGCGCCGCACAGCGAGGCGAGCATCGCGGTCGGATCGGCGTAGCCGCCGATCACGACCACCCGGGCGAGGTCGCGCACGGCCGCCAGGCGCAACGCGGCCAGCGAGCCGACCGACACGCTGACCACCCGGAGCGGCAGCCCCCGCGCGGCCGGCTCGGCGGCCAGCGCGTCGGCGGCGCACGCGAGGAAGGGGATGACCTCGGGCGTCAGCTGCAGGCCGCACAGCGCGGGCGAGCGTGGCGACAGCACCAGGGTCCCCGAGGCGGCGAGGATCGACGCGAAGCGCTCCATGCGCGGGTCGTCGGGGCCGTCGGCGTGAAGCCCGGGCGAGATCAACCACACGTCGCGCACGGCGCCGTGCTCCGGCTGGTAGAGGTACGACCCACCGCCCGGGCCGAGCGTGATCTCGCGACGGCGCACGCCGGCGGGTCGGGCACCGCGCGGCGCCAGCGGGCTGAGCCACCACGCGAGCCGCGCCATGCGCGCGCGATCGAACGAGCGGTTCATGACGTCACGCCGCCTTCGGCAGCTCGACCAGGCCGAGCTGCGCAGCGGTGTGGGCGACCCGGGCGCGATTGTCGGGGCGGTGGATCAGGTAGCGACCGACCAGGTGACGTGAGCCGGGGATGGCGAGGTCGGGCGGGAAGTCCATGCCGAAGTGGCGATAGACCCCAGCCAGGCGGTGATCCGAGGAGTAGAAGTAGAGAACGTCGAGCTCGGCCTCGGTGGCGCGATGGGCGATCGCGACGAACATGGCGCGCAGCGCCCGCAGGCCGGCGTGGTCATCGCGCACCGCCACCGCGTGGCACAGCCCGCGGCGCTCTCGACCCGGCCCGAGCGCGCGATCGAGCACGACGCCCACCGGGTGCGCGGCCAGCGGACGTACCGCGTAGAGCCCGATCGGCTCGTAGCCGACGTCGTGCGTGATGCCGATGGTGTGGACGTGGGGGTCGTCGAGCTGGGCGAGCAGCGCGGCCCGGGACACCTCGAGCTCGTCGTGCGTCAGGCGCGCCGCGACCTCGGCCGGCTGCTCCATGACCTCGGACCAGTAGCGGTGGAAGCAGCGCGCGAAGCGCTGGCCGGGCGCGTACAGCTGATCGATCAGGCGACGAGCGGTCGCGGGTGGCAGACGGTGAAGCGGCATCTCTTTCATGGCGATCCTCTGCCCTGGCGAGGAGCAAGGACGGTGCCGCGCTGTCCGATGGTCGGACCTGTCACCATCGGCAAATGCCTGGAATGATTTAGATTGCCAGAGTCTCCACGGTCTGGTTCCGGGGGTCTGGCGAGCGTGCCGCACGCGAGGGCGCGACCGATGGCTGACACCCGAGGCGCAAATCTTCGACACTTCGCCCCGCCAGGTCGCGTCGCCGCGGCGGTGGTCTGGCGGCGTGTCCCTTGCAGCCGTGGCGGCCATGGCGTCTCCGTATCCGTGGCACTTCGATCTGCGCTGGGGCTTCTATCATCTGTGGCCGTCGCTCCGCGCGCACGTCGCCCTGCCCCGTCAGCCGCGGGCGCACCGGTTCGCGCCGCGCACCGACAGCGCACGGGTGGTGATGTTCGGCGATCTGATGGGCCTGACCGGCGATCGAGTCCCGACCTGTGCACCGGCGCTGCAGGCGATCTTTGCCAGTGCCGATCTGGTGATCGGCAATTGCGAGGCGCCGATCACGCGCACGCACAATGACGCGCAGGCGCGGTACCTGGCGCGCCTGTCACTGGGCGACCAGTACCTGCGCGACTTCTTCGATCGGTTCCACGTGGACCCGGCCCGGTGCGTGCTCTCGGTCGCCAACAACCACGCGGGCGATCACGGCACGCGCGGCCTGGCCGACACCGAGGCGCGCCTGGCCGCGCTCGGGGTCGCGGTCGCCGGCGCTTGCGGCGGTCGGCCCGCGCCGCTGCTGGTGCGCGAGGTCGCCGGCCTCCGGATCGGCGTGCTGGCATGGACCGAGTGGCTCAACTGCCCCAGCGATGGCGTCGCCGGAGCCGACGCGGTGGACGGCGTCGACTGGAGAGCGCGCCGCGCGCAGCTCGGGCTCGATACGATGCTGGCCTCGCCGCACTGGGAGTGGGAGTTTCAGCACGTCCCGCACCGCCCGACGGTGGCGCGAGCCCACCGTCTGGCCCGCGCCGGCATCGACGCCATCGCCGGCCACCACCCCCACGTGCTCCAGCCGCTCGAGTGGATCGACGGCGGCGGCGCGACGCCCACGGTGTGCGCCTACAGCCTCGGCAACCTGTTCGCCCGCACGCTGACCTGGCCGCACCGCCTCGGCGCCGTGCTCGAGCTCGAGATCGCCACCGCCGGCCCACGTCGAGGCCGCGTGAGCGCTTACCGGCTGCACCCGATCGTCCAGCTCGGCAGCGCCCGCGATGCCCACGTGGTGCCGCTGGCCGAGGCCCCGACCGCGCTGCGCGCCCGGATCACCGAGCGGCTCGCGCTCCTGTTCCCTGATCCCGCCGCCCCGGCCGGCCCCCAGGCTCACCGAGCGAACGGCTGATCGACGTGGTGAAGGGCGACGTCGTCCTCGCGTCGCCGACGTCGCGGTAGCGACGGGACCGATTTCGGCGGGCTCCTGACCCGGTCGGTGTGCTGGCTAGAAGGACCCGCCGAGCACCATGCCGGGCACGATGCCGCGCTGGCTCGCGAGCGCGGTCGGCGCCAGCCGCACCGACGACGCGCGACGGTTGGCCCGCCTGGCCGCGCCCGCTGCATCGATGAAGTCGTAGAGCGTGGCCCCAGCGTAGACGCCGAGGCCGAGTGCCAGCGCGATCCCGGCGCCGGTGTGATCCTCCTCTGGGCACTCGTCCCAGCAGAAGTCGATCATGGACACGGCCGCGACCGCGCCAACGCCGAGCCCGGCCGCGCGAAGCGCGGTGGTGGCGAGCGCATGATGGCTCTCACCGGCGTAGATGTGGCCGGCCGAGGGCCCGCCGACGATCAGCGTCACGCCCGCCACCGCCAGCGCGGAGCTGGCGTCGCTGTTGTTCATATCATCCGTCATTGCCAGCGCCGCGAACCCGGCGCCGGTCACGCCGAGTGACAGCGCCACTGCCATGGCTGGGCTCTTGCCATCGGTCGGCGCCGGCGGGGCTGGCTCGAGCGGGGCGGGGGCCTGCAGCATCGGCTGCGCGGCAGCGGTGGCGGGAACCAGGACGGCGAGGGTGGCGAGGACGAAGGTGCGGGCGTTCACGATGAGCTCCATGGCTGGCCCCACGATGAGCAATGGGCGGACCAGGCACCTCGGGTCAGCCATTGCAACGAGTTGCAGGACGGGTGTCAGCCGACCGTCAGCCGGGTCGCCCGGTCTCTGACATGGGACGGCGGGTCGTCCGACATGCGGCGTCTTGCCGACACCAGGACTTGGGGCCGGGATGCCATCCACCGTGCCCACAGATGCCAGAGATGAGGACGCGTTGCCGAGCGCGTGCGCTGACCGGCGTGCGAAGGTCGACCCGGCACGGCCGACCCCATGAGCGCAACCACGGCCATCGTGTTCGCTTACCGGGCGGTCGCCCCGCCCCGCCCGCGGTGCTGGGCCACGGGGACCGCGAGCGGCGGCCGTGGCACGAGGTCTCACGCGTGACAGGCCGCTGGGTCGCGGCGTGCGCCATGGTCGCGGCGTGCGCCTCCCGGCCCGCGGGGCCGCGTGCGGTGCCGCCGCCGGCCCACGCACGCGCGGCCGCCCCGGCGGCCGAGGTCGCGCGCGGCATCGCCACCGAGGTGGTGCAGTGGGCGTCGGGTCGCGAGACCATCCTGGCGCGTACGCCCGCCATGGATGCGTCCAGGTGGCCGCCGCCCGGTTCCCGAATCTGGTTCGTCCGTCCGGTCCGACGCGACCACACCACTGCCGAGCTCGCGGGGTTCGTCGAACAGGCGGTCAGGCTGGGTGCCGAGGGGATCTCGCTGGCCGGCTCCGCGCAGGCTGGCGACTCCACGATCGCCGCCTTGCGGACTCGCCCCGGACGGCTGACGTTCCTCGACCTGTCAGGCACGTCGGTCGGCGACGACAGCCTGACCGCGTTGACGTCCGTGCCTTCGCTGAAGCACGCGTGGCTGGCGTCGACGCGTATCACCGACACCCTGCTGGTGGCGCTGGCGAGACCGGGCCTGCTCGCCAGTGTCCGTGTCGACGACACCGCGATCGGCGACGCCGCCTTCATTGCCTTGGCCGAGCTGCCCGAGCTCACGGTGGTGAGCGCGAGCGGTACCACGGTGTCGGACGCCGGCGTCGCCGCGCTGCTCGCCTCGCGGTCCCTGCGGCACCTCTACCTGGCCCGGACGGAGATCGGCAGCGCGGCGCTGCGGCCACTGGCAGCCTCGTGCGGGCTCGTCGCCATCGACCTGACGGCCACCCACGTCGACGACGTCGGGGTGACGTCATCTCTGCGCAGCTGCCCCCAGCTCTCGGCCGTGGAGCTGGGAAAGACGCGCATCACGGACGCCGCCGTGCTGGCGCTGCGAGGGCTGCCGCTGAGCCGGCTCGACCTCGGCCACACCGGGGTCACCGACCGCGCGCTGGAGACCGTCACCGGCGCGACCGACCTCACCTGGCTGGAGCTCGGCTACACCGACATCACGGGTCGTGGTGTCGCGTCGCTGACCGGGCTCACCAAGCTCGAACATCTCGGGCTCGCCAACCTGTCGGTGGGCGGCGACGCGATCGGCATGATCGCGGGCAACCTGGCGCTGCGCGAGCTCGACCTGACCGGTGCCCGCCTCGGCGACGAGGACGTGCGCCCGCTCGCGGCCCTGACCCGACTCACGGCGCTCACGCTGTCGTACACGCGCGTGTCGGATGCGGCCGTCTCGGTGTTCGCGGCACGGGGCGAGCTCGAGCGGTTGGGACTGGCACACACGTCGATCACCGATGTCGCGCTCGCCGGCATCACGACCCCGAAGCTGCGCGTGCTGGACGTCAGCGGTACGCCGATCACCGCGACCGGCCTGGCGACGATCCTCCGGTCGAAGACACTCGAGGAACTCTATCTGTCCGACACGATGATCGATCGCGACCTCGCGCGACTGGCCGAGCTGTCCGAGCTGCGCGTGCTCCACATCGCCGGGCTGGCGTTCGACGACGCGGCGGCGACGAGCCTCCCGGCGTTGCCGGCGCTCGAGGAGCTCGAGCTGTCGAGGACGCGTCTGACCAGCGCCAGTGTGCCGGCGCTGGTGTCCCTGGCGAGGCTGCGTTCGCTCGGACTCGGCGATCTGCCGCTGACCGATGGCGATGTCGCGGCGCTGGCAAGCAACCCGCGATTGGTGACGTTGACCTTGGGGCGGACCCTGATGACCGATGTCGGCGCGGCGGCAGTGGCGCGGCTGCCGCGACTCGCCCAGCTCTCCGTCGCAGGGACCCAGCTGACCGACGCGGGCTGCGTCCGTCTCTCGGCCGCGGCGCACCTGGTCGCGGTCAACGTCAGCGCAACGGCGGTCACCGCGGCCTGCCTTGCCGCGCTGAGCGGCGCACCACGGCTGCGCGAGCTCCACGCCGATGACATCCGCCTGGGCGTCGCCGCGCCTACGTTCGCAGCCGGTTCGGGCGTCGAGGTGCTCTCGCTCGAAGGAGTGCCGGTGAACGATCGCGTGGCCCGCGCGCTCCTCGGGTTGCGGGCGTTGCGACGCCTCTACCTGCGCGGCGCCCGGGTCTCGGCCGGGTGGCGCAAGCGCCTGGGCGCCGCGGGCATCTCCGTCTCGTATCGCTGAGCCGCGGTGACCGGCACCCGGGCGCCGTGGGGGCGTCGTCGTCGAGCGCCGCGCAGCCAGTGCAGGATCGCGGTCAGTCTTCGACCGCGCTGATCGTGGACGGCGGTGCTGTGCCGAGCAGCATCTCGATCACGTAGGCCAGGCACCACGCACCGCGCGCGTCGTCGGGGGCACGCGCGATCACGAAGACCGGCTCGACGGCGTGCAGAATTGCTCAAGGACTTTGCGGAGATGCGCTCGAGGGTACCGCGTGACATCGCCAGGGCTCGATCCACGAAATGGCGCAACTCCTCCTGCGATGCCGGGCGCTTGGGTGCCGAGGGTACCGCGTGACATCCGGACCTCGTCGCCCGCCGCTCCCGGCATGCTCGCTGCCGCTCGCGCTCGTCCGCCCGCGCGCCAGCGAGATCAACGCGGCGGCGCGCGCCAACCGCTGCTCACGGGCGGCCCGGCACACCGCGCCGCAAACCCGTTGGGACGCTTTCGCGGACGCCGCCGGCTCGAACGACTTCCGGCACTCGCTGCATCGGCGGCCCATCGCTGAAGCGTGCGCCGCCTCCGGTGGTCACGTGGCTCAGTATCCCGCCGCCGCCGCCACCCGATCAGCGGCCACGTGGATCTCCATCTCGCCGCCAAGTGATCTTTCTTTAGCCCGCCGCCGAAGATCAGCTAGGATGCGCCCGCTTGGCATCTCTCGAGAAGCTCCTCGCGTGGGCACAGCATGCGGATCCGGACGCACGCGCCGATGCCGCGCATCAGCTGAGGAGTTTTGCGACCGATCCGTTGTCGCAATCCGAGGCCACCCGGATGCTCACCACGCTCTTGTGCGATGCTCATCCCGACGTCGCGCGCGTTGCTCTCGAGTCCCTATTGGCCGAGGGCTCCGGTCGGCAACGCGAGGCTCGCGATCCGCCGTCGGCTCTCGCGGCAGGGCTGGCGAGCCCGCATCCGGCGATCCGAGACAGCTGCCGGGACAAGCTGCGCTTCCTGTCGCTCGCCTGGGAGACGCTCGTAGACCTCGGCATCGATCCGTCGCGCGCGATCGAGCTGGTCTCCACAGAGGCACTGATCGCGGCGATCAGCGATGCACGACCGTGGAGTCCGCTCGCGATCCAGGAGATCGCGAAGCGCGAGGTCGCGGATCATTTGCCGCTGCGGGAGCTTCGACAGCTGCAACGCGCGTTGGCCGGAGCCGGCAGCGACACCTCTTACGTGACGAAGATCCTGGACGACAAGCGCCGCGCGGCGCACCGGAATCGCTCGGGCCCTCGCGCCAGCAAGCTCGGACACCCGAGCGACTCCCTCGCCGCCATCCACGATGAAGACGACGAGGCGGCCCACGAGCTATCGTACCGGCTGACCCTGGGAGATTTCGCCGCGTTGCCGGCCGAATCGCTCCACGCCTTACCGTCTGCTCCTCAGCGTGATGTTCAGCGCCAATTCGATCCAGAAAACGAGATTCCGTCCGAGCTGTGGCAGCTGATCGAGAGCGGCGGCGGCGATCCAGCCGCCCTGCGTCGAGCCCTTGACGCTCGTGACATGCCCCACACGGTCGAGATGTTCCGAGCGTTCACGCTCGCACGCACCGAGCTGGTCGATGTTGTGATGTCCCGCGGCCGCGCCCTGGAGGCACTGGGGGCATCGGAGGACGATGTGGAGGACTGGGCCGATGACGTGATCGCCTCCGGCCGCGACACCTATCTCGAGACCTACTCCAGCCCGTCGATGGTCGAGGCGGTCGGGCATGGTCGTCTCTTTGGGGTGTTCCTCTCCTCCTACGAGGCGCGAGGGGGCAGCGACCTGCTCGACCAGCTCGACGAGGATTGATCAGGACTGCGGGTCCGGTCAGGCTCGGCGCACCCGGGCCGGTGGACATACAGTACGGCCAGCGGTCGGTCACGGGACCTGTGGTCGGCAATCCGTGCGACGGACCTGCCCCCGCGATCGACGGATCTGTATCGCGTCCGAGGTGCCGGAAGCGCATCGGGCCTGGTTCCCTGCCGTCTCTCGCGACTGTCGGCGACGCTCGCTGGGCTTGTGCTGGCTGCTCGAGGCCGAGCGTATGCTCGACGACCCGCCCCGTGCAGGCAAGAAGGTCGCCTTCGGTGAACAATCCCCGGGAACCATGATGCTCGGCTACGACGATTCGCTGATCGCTGCGGAGTAGCCGCGTCGCGAAGTGCCGTGCGGCGGTGGCTGGTCGGGATGAGGTAGGTGCGCGGGGCGGGAGTGGCGGTCACGGTGACATCGGGGACGGGACGGCTCGATCGGGTGTGGGGCAATCCGAGCGGGAGCGGCGGTGCGGGTCGCACACGGGGCTACAGCCGTACACACGGTCGGTGAGTGCTGGGGGTGCGCGCGCGCGAGGAGTGTTGCAACCGGTGGGGCGGACCCGCAGAGTCGACCGGATGCGGGGCCGCCTGTTCGTCGGGATCGGGGTGCTGGTGTGTCTGGTGGTCGGCACCCGGCAGGCGGACGCGCAGATCTGCGCCAACTTCTTCGCGCCCTCGACGCGGCTGTTGCCCGGGGCGTTCTACGGCGACCACGTGCAGATCGAGGCGTCGTCGTCGCCGGCCGGCTTCACCGCGACCGCGCCGGCGGTGTTCGACTTCGATCCGTTCGACGGGAGCAACGATGCCGGCATGCTGCTGGGCACGGTCGCCGGCGTGCAGCAGTGCTACAAGACGGTCGCCACCGAGCTGATCCCCGACGACAAGCTGGTCGCCCGCTACGATCTCGAGATCGCCGGGCTCGATCCGGGTGAGGTGATCGAGATCCGCATCAACGATGGGTTCGTACCGATCCACTCGATCCGGACCACGCCGTGGCTGCCGGGCACACCGGCCGCGGCGTTGACGGGGGACGGGCGCGTCACGTCGACGACCACCGGCGCGTCGGCGTTCGTCGAGCGCGGCGTGCCGGGGATCATCCGATCGCTCGAAATGTGCGTGACCGCGACCAGCTCGGGTGGTGGGGTGGTCATCCGCCACACCACGCAGGGCTACTGCAACTGCGGCAATGGCTTCCGGCAGTTCAACGAGACCTGCGACGACGGCAACCGGCAAGACGGCGACGGCTGCGGTTACGACGACTCGCCGACCGACATCACGCCCAGCAACCCGGACCCGTCGATCCCGCACTCGCCGAGCTTCACGTGCTTCGTCGAGGCCGACTTCGTCTGCAAGGAGATCCTGGGGCCGCCCAATGGCACGTCGGTATGCACGCCGTGCGGCGATGGACAGCGCGACGGGCTCGAGGCCTGTGACGACGGCAACGAGCTCGACGACGACGGCTGCAGCCAGCGCTGCGACGTCGAGGCCGGGTGGACATGTGACGACGCGACCGGGTGCGCGCTGAACTGTGGCAATGGCCTGCTCGATGCCGGCGAGCAGTGCGACGACGACAACACGGTCGCGAGCGATGGCTGCGCGACAGGCTGCCAGGCCGAGGACGGCTACCTGTGCGACGGCGCCGGCGCCGGCTCGTGTCAGCTCGACGGCGATCACGACCGGGTCATCGACACGACGGACAACTGCCTCCAGGTGGCCAATCCGGGGCAGGACGATGGCGACCGCGACGGCCGGGGCGACGCGTGCGACAACTGCGGCGACCTCGGCAACCCCGGCCAGAGCGACCAGGACGGCGACGGCAAGGGTGATGTCTGCGACAGCTGCGCAGCCGACGCCGACGCCAGCCAGAGCGACGGCGATGGCGACCGGGTCGGTGACGTCTGCGACAACTGTCCGTCGGCCGCCAACTCCGACCAGACCAACAGCGGCGGCGGGGGCGAGGGCGACGCCTGCGAGGACCGCGACCAGGACGCGGTCATCGACGTGCTCGACAACTGCCCCGCGCTCGCGAACACCGACCAGCGCGATGACGACGCCGACGGCCTGGGCGACGCCTGCGACGACGTCAAGCTCGACGAGGGCGAGGAGGACGAGGCGCCGGACGATGGCATCGGCACCGGGCTCGACCAGTCGTTCTCGTGCAGCAGCAGCCCGGGCTCGGGTCCCGACCTGGTCGTGCTCGGTCTGGCGCTGGTGTTCCTCGCGCGCCGGCGCCGTCGACCGGCTGCCTGACGGGGGCCGGACCGCGCGCCGGGGGGCCTGGCGCTGCGCCGTTGTCCGCCGCCCGGTGCCGGTGCATGCCGGGGGCGAGCCGCGCGCGCGGCGGTAGGGTCGGCCCGGAAAGCAGCCGAGATGACCCGCCCCACACGCGCCGCGATCGTCCTGTCCATCCTGTTCGGGAGCGCCGCCGCATGCGGCGGTGGCGACACCGTCGAGATCGACGACTATGCGAGCGCGTACCTCGCGGCGGAGTGTGCGTACCAGGCGCGCTGTCACGGGACCGAGGTCGCCGCTGGCTGCTCGGAGCCGTCCAACGCCCTGCCCTGGTTTGCCGCGTACACGGCGTCGCTCGTCGGGAGCGTTCACGCCGGCGTGATCGCGTACGACGGGGCGCGGGCGGCCGACTGTCTCGATGCGCTCCGCACGCGCTCGTGCAGCCGGGCCCACGAGCGGGACCGGGCCCCGCGGTGCGAGGCCGTCTTCACCGGGACGCTCGCCGCCGGCCAGGCGTGCATGAACGACGCCGCGTGCGCGTCAGGGAGCTGCGCCGCAGACTGCGCGGCGAACCAGTGCTGCGCCGGGACCTGTCTCGGGAACGCGCGGTCGGCCCCGGTCCCGGTCGCGCTGGGCGCGGTGTGCGCCGACCCGACCTCCGGCGACGCGAGTGACATCCAGGCATGCGTGGAGGGTGCGTACTGCGACGTCGAAGGAACGTCGCGATGTACGGCGCTGCGGCCGGCCGCGACTGCGTGCGAGTCCACATTCCAGTGCGGCTACGGACTGGCTTGCTTCGGCGCGCCGAGGATCTGCCGGGTGCCGCCCGGGCTCGGCGCGGCCTGCCTGCTGGTCGAGGGTGATTCCTGGTGTGACCGTGGCACCGAGTGCGACCGGGCCACGATGACCTGCGTCAGGCTGACCGACGAGGGTGAGGCCTGCGACCCGGCCGGCGACCACTGCCGCGGGAACCTGACGTGCTCGGACGCCACCCGGCTGTGCACGCGGTATCCCGCCGTCGGGCAGGCGTGCGTCTTCCACTGCGATGGTCGCGCCTACTGCCGGCGGACCCCCGAACAGGTCGATGGGATCTGCACGGCGCTCGAGCGCGACGGCGTCGCGTGTGCGGATGACGGTCAGTGCGCGGGAGGCATCTGCGACGCGCAGTCGGCGTGCGCCAGCCCGCCTGTCTGTTTCTGAGCTGCTGGCCGCTGGACGCTCGCCGCGCGCCGGCAGAGCGCCAAGGTGCCGCACGTGATCTTCGCCGGGCTGCCCTTCGACGGCGGGCTCGCTTGCGCTCGCCCTGGCTCAGGGACACCGGGAAAGATGTGCGGGATCCAGAGCTCTGCCCTCTGCCCTTCGACACGGCGCCGAGGCCGCCCCGCCAGCGGGCCGATCGCGGGCGTGATCGTCAGTCCGGGATGGCGGCCGCGCGGGCCAGGCGGCCCATGAACAGGATGGCGCCGGTGGCGTTGTGGCGGATGAGGTAGAGGAACGGACGGTCGGCGCGGAAGACGTACGGCTCGCCGGCCGGGGGGGCGGCGGCGGTCGGGCGCATGACGACGGCGGTGGCCGCGGCGGCCTCGGTGCCGTCCTCGTCGAGGCGGATGAAGGTGTCGTGGAGTACCGCGTCGATCACCAGGCCCGGCCGCTCGTCGGAGATGCCGCTGAAGTCCGCGGTGTCCGAGAACGCGGCCTTGACGCCGAGCGCGCCCAAGGCGTCGACGAGCGAGAGCTTCTCCTGGAGCTGGAACCGGGGCAGCGTCACGCTGACCCGCTGCGGGGTCAGCCCGTCGAGCAACGCGCGCAGCCGCTTGGCGTCGAGCTTCTTTTCGTAGTCGCGAAATGCCTTGGGGTCGTCGGGCAGGATGGCGACGAACGACAGGGCGCCGCCCGCGTAGGGCAACTCGAGGGCATGCGCGCCGCCACCGGCGGCGAGCCGGAGCTCCTCGGTCTGCTGCATCAGACGGGTGGGCGTGGTGGTGCCATCGAGGTTCGTGAACGGCCCGTCGCTGGTGCCGTGGGGCGCGAACGGGTGCGCCCAGGCGGCCTTCAGGTACAGCGCGTTGGTGAGCACCAGACGGGTGGCGGGGCCGAGCACGCTGGCCGGCACCAGCTCGGGGATCCGGTCGCGCGTCTGCGCGGCGACCCACCCGTTGATGGTGCGCGCGGCATCGGCCGGCTGCGCGAAGTCGACGCGCTCGATGCCGGCACCGGTGCTGGCCACATACTCGGGACGGAGCGCGAAGCTCTGCGCGGCCCACAGGCGATTGGCCGAGGCGAGCTCCCACGTGGCCTCCTTGCCCTGCAGCACCGCAGACAGCCCGGTCAGCGCGGTGGCGTCGACCGCCTTCGAGAGATGGAGCGCGTGCCCCAGCTCGGTCGCGGTGGCGCCGCGGGCGCCGAGCTGGGCGAGCCCGAGCGCCAGCGCCACGCTGGTCGGCGAGACCAGGAGGTTGCCGTCGCCGGTCGCGAGCTGGTGATGCAGGTCGATCGCGAGGCCGCGGATCGCCGGCTCCAGGCGGGCCGCAGCCTTGATGGCGGCCGGTGACGGCGGGGCCTGGGGCACCGTCGGGACCGACGGTGCCGGCGGTGTCGGCGGTGCCGGCGGCGTCGGCTTGACCGCCGCCTGGGCGTCATCGCTGATCGGCGCGGGCGGGCGCGGTGCGGGCGCGGGCCGGGAGGGCTCGCATCCGGTCGCGGCGACGGCAGTCAGCGCGAGGGCGGCGGCGAGCCGAGCGCCGGGTCGGGCTCGGGGGGCGGACGACGCGACGGTTGCGGCGGTGGAGGCGGCGGGCGGACGGAGTCGGACGGGGATCATGCGGGGCCTTTCGGGTTCGCGACAAAGTAGACCAACGCGCGGCATCGCCGAACGGCTCGACGTGCGATGCGTCGGCGTGGTGGCGCACACAGGGCGGTCATCGGGTGCTGACGCCGCGGTCGTCGCAGCGCGACAATCGACGGCGCCTGCCAGTCGCTGCCGGTCCGGACGCCGAGAACTTCGCAGCTCGGCGGGGCTGAATCGAACCGACGTTCGCTCAGGACAGCAGATCGGCGGCGGCGATCGGATGGGTCACGCGCTCGCGGAAGAGCGCGTAGCAGGTCGCGCCTGGCGGCAGGTCGAGGTCGCCGCGCTGCAGCGCCGCGAAGGTCGCCGCGCCGAGCTCGCCGGCGGCAGGCACCGGGCTGGGCTCGCCGGGGGTGGTGGTCAGGCGGGCGAGGAAGGCGGGCGCGGCCTCGTCGGGGCCGCGGATGAACCGGCGCGTCTCGGCGCCGCGGATCCAGACCCGGCGACCGCGGGCAGCAGCGTGCAGCAGGGCGAGGTCGTACATGCTCGGGCGCAGGCCGCTCCCGAAGTACGCGATCATCTCCGGGCAGACCTTGGTGATGGTCTTGTGCGAGGTGGCGACGTTGTTGAACGCCATCTGGCCCTTGCCGTAGATGTCGAGCCAGTGGAGCTGGTCGTCGTCGAGGTCGACCACGAGCGGCGTGAACACGCCGTTGGCACCCTGCAGGTCGAACTTGAGCTCGACCGTGCGCGGGTCGAAGTGGCGGCCCTCGACGTCGTCGCGCAACATCAGGCCGGCGAAGCCGCGCTCGAGCTTCGCGAACGGCAGGCCGCGGTAGTTGTTGACCACCATCACCGCGTAGCGAACCCCGGCGGCCCGGGCGGCGGCGCGGTCGACGTCGACCAGCTCGCTGGCGCCCTCGGGGAACGGCCCGTCCTGGCGATCGCCGGCGCTCGACGCGATCACGCGCCCGCTCCGGTCGGCGTACTGCAGCTGGTAGTACGAGCACACGCCGACGTGGTTCCACGCGGCGTCGTAGAACCCGACCGACAGGTCGATGTCGGTCTCGTATCCGCCCACCTCGGGTTGGCACCAGTGCAGGAACATGCGGAGGATCTTGCCGGGCGGGATCGCGACCCGCGAACCGCGCGGTAGGGTCACCGCCGAGCGGCTGGCGGTGCGCTCGTTGAACGGCACGACGATGGTGCGCAGGCCCTCGTCGATGATGCAGTCGTCGAACCCGGCCTTGGCCGCGAAGCGCTGCAGCAGCTCGGCCTCGACCGCCCGCACCAGCGGCGTGATTGCGTCGGCCGGCAGGACCGCGCGCTGATCGGGCAGCGACATCCCCTTCGCCACCTCGCCCTTGGGCCAGAAGATGCGGATCAGCGCCGGCCGGGTGCGGGTCGGCAGGAAGCTGCGGAGCGTGACCAGCACCGGGGTCCCCATCTTCGGCGCGGCCACGGCAAAGGCAGCGGTCACCCGTTCGACCGCGACCGGATCCGAACCGGCCACCCGCAGCGCGTGATCGAGGCGGCGGGCGAGCTCGCCCGGGCGCTCGCGCAGGATGTCGACCATCGCGGCCGAGTCGCGCGCGATCACCGCGGCCTCGACCCGGCCGTACCAGGTCTTGAACGGTGGCGGCGGGGCCCCGCCGGGTCCGTTACCCCGCACGACCTGGAAGCCGCGCGCCACGTTCGGGAAGCGCGACGCGTACTCGTGCGGGTGCAGGAACTCGCCGACCCAGACCCACGACGAGCGGTGGCGCAGCATGTCCTCGACCAGGCGATCGCGATCGAGCCCCTCGAGGATTGTCATGAGGGCCCGGCGCAGCGGGCGCGACAGCCGCGCCACCTTGAAGCGGTAGGTCTGCACCGCGATGTTGACCTTGCGCGACCGGGCCCCGGGCGCGACGCCAGTCAGGCTGGCGACCAGCTTGCCCCACCAGCGCGACGGCTGGACCAGCCGGGTCACGACCTCGAAGCGGGTCTGCTTCTGCAGCGACGGATCGATGCCGGAGTAGGCGGCGATCAGGCGGAGCACGTCGGTCGCGGTCGCGAGGTAGCGCGCAGCCACCGGCAGCACCGTCACCGGATCGCGCAGCTGAAAGATCGTGCCGAACACCAGCGCGATGTTCTCCTTGAGCGGGATCTTGTCGGGCAGCCAGGCATAGACCCGCTCGCCGTGCTCGCGCAGGACCGTCGCGAGGTCGTCGCGATCGACCGGGGACAGCGCCTGCTTGCGCTGGCACAGCGTGCTGACCAAGGCGGCGGTGGCGGCGTCGAGATCGTCGCCGAGGTCGAGCAGCTTGAACCGGACCCGCTCCTTCGGCAGCGGTCGCGCGACGTCGGGCTGGAAGAACGGCGACGTGCGATCGACCCGGCACTCGCACACCGGGCACGCGCTGTAGCTGGCGCCGTCGAAGCACTGGTCGCACACGACATGGCGGCACGGCGACAGCACGTGGGTGGTCCCGCTGCGGCGGCAGAACAGGCACGGCTGGCCCGCGGCCTGGAGATAGTGCGTCAGCACCTTCTGCCACCACAGCGCGTCGGTGTCGTGCGGCACGCCGGCCGGGAACCTGCGGAACAGCGGCACGTGCGGCCGGTCGCCGCCGACCGCCGCCGCGAGCACGCCGGTGGCCCAGGTGTTCCACACCGCGAGCGGCGCGAGCCCGAGCTGCGCGAGTCGTGCCGACAGCCGGGTCGAGGGCACGTAGCCGAGCTCGGCCAGCTCGAGCTCGACGGCACGGACATGGCCGGCGGGAGCCGGGGTGCCGGCCGGCTCGAGAAAAACGAGGCCTGCGCGGCGGAGCAGCAGGTCACGAGTGGTCGACGGGTGCCCCATGGTCATCCCCTCCGCCGGTGCACGGCGAGGAAAAAAGGACGCAGGCGGACCGGAGAGCCGATCCGCCTGCGCAGATGAAGGAAAGCGCCCGAGCTAAAATCGATTTTTTCGAGAAGGAAGCCCAGGCTGAGCCTTCCCCGAAACGCTCCCACGAGCGGCCACCGCTGTAAAGCAGCGCCTGCGGCGGAAGGCGGGCAGCCCGGGCTCGCGGCCGGCGCCCGGCGTCACCAGGGCGCGCGGTAGTCCTCGAGGATCAGGTACATCGGGATCAGGCCGTGGCCGCCGAACTGCTTCACCATGCGGAGCGAGTCGGCGATCCGGTCGATGAGCTCGCGGTGCTGCTCGACGTAGCCGGGGTTGGCCGCCAGCTTGGCCACCGCCTGCTGGCGGATCCCCGAGGCCTCCCGCTCGATCGAGCTGAGGAAACGACGCTCCCAGCTGTTGGCCGGGACCTGCGCCGCGAGCTGGGCGTCGAAGGTGTCGACGTGGAGCTCGCGTCCGACGCACCGGAACAACGCCGCCACCTTGACGGGCGGGAGCTTGGCGTCGCGCGCGGCCGCGATCACGGCGAAGCCCTCGCGCAGCAGCGCCACCCGGGTCAGCCGGGCCGCCAGCTCGGGGCCGAAGCCGCGGCCGACCAGGTCGTGCTCGCGGGCGACGACCGCGAGCCGGGCCGGTTCATCGAGCGACGCGACCAGCGCGCCGGCCGCGGCGTCGAACTCGGGCTTGAGGCGCGCGACGTCCTCGGGTGCCAGCTTCCATGTGCGATCGTTCCAGAGCCACCAGCGCAGGAGGCTGCGGTTGACCTCCTCGAGCGCGAGCAGCGCGCTGTACTGCTCGCTGGCGGCCACCGCGTAGTCGCACGCGTGGATCGCGGTGCGCAGCGCCGGCCCCCCGATCAGCTCGTCGCAGATGAAGTAGCGAATGACCAGCTCGTCGAGCGGGTGGTTGGTCTCCTTGCTCAGCTGGACCAGCAGCGTCGATCCGGCCTGGTTGACGACCGCGTTGGTCGCGACCGTCGCGATGATCTCGCGGCGCAGCCGGTGCCGCGCGATCTCGGCGGCGTGGGTGTGCGCGAGCCGGCTGGGGAAGTAGGTCGTGAGCATCGGCTGGAACAGCGGCAGATCGGGGATCCGCGACGCCAGCACGCGGTCGAACAGATCGAGCTTGGTGTGCGCGACCAGCACCGCCAGCAGGTTGCGCGGCAACCCCTTGCCGGTGGCGAGCCAGCCGCGCAGCTCCTCGTCGACCGGGACGTGCTCGGCGGGGCGATTGAGGTGGTGCTTGTCGAGGTACTGCACGAGATCGAGGAACGGCTCGCCGTGCTTGAAGGTGCGCACCGACTCCATCGACAGCAGCGCCGACTGCAGGTAGTTGTCCTGCACGCAGGCGCGCCCGACCTCGGGCTCGAGCTCGCGCAGCAGCCGATCGCGGGCCTCGCGGGTCATCCCGCCCGAGGCCATCAGGGGCGCGAACAGGATCTTGAGGTTGACCTCGTGGTCGCTGCAGTCGACCCCGGCCGAGTTGTCGATCGCGTCGGTGTTGCAGCGGCCGCCGTGCAGGCAGTACTCGGTGCGGGCGCGCTGGGTGATCGCGAGGTTGGCGCCCTCGCCGATCACTCGGGCCCGCAGCTCGGTGGCGGTGATCCGGACGTGGTCGTTCACCTTGTCGCCGACCTCGCCGTGGCTCTCCGTGGTGGCCTTGACGTAGGTGCCGATGCCGCCAAACCACATCAGATCGACCTCGAGCGCGAGGATCGCGCGCACCAGGTCGGGGCCGGTGACGATCTTGGCCTGGAGCCCTAGCAGGGCGCGGGCCTCGGCCGACAGCGTGATCTCCTTGGCGGCGCGCTCGTACACGCCGCCGCCCTTGCCGAGCGCGGCGCGGGCGTAGTCGCTCCACTCGGTGCCGGGCGTGGTGAACAGCCGCTTGCGCTCGGCGTACGAGACCGCCGGGTCGGGCGTCGGGTCGATGAACACGTGCTTGTGGTTGAAGGCGGCGACCAGCGCGAGCTTGTCGTTCAGCAGCATGCCGTTGCCGAACACGTCGCCGCTCATGTCGCCGACGCCGGCGACGCGGATCGAGGTCGTGCGGATGTCGATCCCGAGCTCGCGGAAGTGGCGCTCGACGTTGGTCCAGCCGCCGCGCGAGGTGATGCCCATCGCCTTGTGGTCGTAGCCGGCCGAGCCGCCCGACGCGAACGCGTCGTCGAGCCAGAACTGGTAGCGCCGCGAGATCCCGTTGGCGGTGTCGCTGAGGTGGGCGGTGCCTTTGTCGGCCGCGACCACCAGGTAGGGATCGTCCTCGTCGTAGCGGACCACGCCGGGCGGTGGCGTGATGCCGGTGCCCTGGTAGTTGTCGGTGACGTCGAGCAGGCCGGCGATGAACACCTCGTACTGCTGGCGGGCCTCGTCGCGGCTGGCGCCCAGCTTCTTGGTCACGAAGCCGCCCTTGGAGCCGGTCGGCACGATGACCGTGTTCTTGAGCGTCTGCGTGCGCTGCAGGCCGAGCACCTCGGTGCGGAAGTCGTCGGCGCGATCGCTGTGGCGGATGCCGCCGCGCGCGACCTTGCCGCCGCGCAGGTGGATGCCCTCGACGCCGGGCGCGTGCACGTAGATCTCGTAGAGCGGGCACGGCCGTGGCATGTGCTCGATGAGGCCGGACTCGATCTTGATCGAGATCGTGTCGCCCCGACCGGGCCGGTAGTAGTTGGTGCGCCGGGTCGCCTCGAACAGGTCGATGAAGTACCGGAGGATGAGGTCCTCCTGGATCGCGGTGACCCCCTCGAGCTGCTCGTCGTACTTGTGCGCGATCGGCGGCAACAGCTGCTCGGCGCGGACCGCGGCCGACTCCGGCCGGTCGGTGCGGAACTTGGTCTCGAAGTACTCGACGAGCAGCGACGCGAACGACGGGTGCTTGAGCAGCGCGTCGTTGACCGTGTGCGTGCCGAAGCCCTGGAAGACCTGGACGAAGTAGTTGCGGTAGGTGATCAGCAGATCGATCTGACGCCAGTCGAGGCCGGCCAGGTAGCCGAGGCCAAGCAGACGATCGTCGGACAGGTTGCCGTCGAGCACGCGCTGGATGATCGCGCCCAGCCGGCGCAGGGTGTCCTCGTCCTCGATCCGGTGCCCGTCAGCGCCGCTGACCTCGAAGCCGGTGATGTACACCTCGGGGCCGGCGCCCTCGAGCCGGCCGGCCAGGCGGCTGGTCGTGCGCAGCGCCATCCGGTGCAGCGACGGCACCACGTCGTTGAGCAGCAGCTCGGTGCGCGACATGATGCGCAGCGAGGTGTGGCGCGCGGCGCCGGTGCCGAGCATCACCAGCGCGACCTGGAGCCCGCCGCTGGCCTCCAGCTTCTCGATGAGCCCGATGTCGTGCAGGGCGATCGCGGGGGCCAGCGCGCGCTGGTACGACTCCGGGAATCGCGAACCGTAGCGAGTCCAGATCTCCTGCGCCGACGCGGTGGTGGCCAGGTAGATCGACGAGCGCGACTTCGCGGTGCCGTCGCCGTTGCCGCGGTAGCGCTTGAACACCAGCCCGCGCAGCTGATCGCTCCAGCTCTCGAGCAGCCGCTCGAGCTCGCTGGTCAGGGTCTCGAGGTCGGCGTCGGTCACGTTCGGGCGGTACTTGCCGACCGTGAAGTGCAGCCGGATCGGCGACTCGTCGTCGGTCTCCTGGCGGTAGTGGCGGAGGTTGGGCACGCCGAGGAATCGCCGGATCTGCTGCGACAGCTGCTCGCTCAGCGCCTCGGAGAACTGCATGCGCGGCACCACGCACACGACGGTGATGCGGCGGCCACGCGGGCGGCGCCACACGAACACCTGGGCCTGGTCGCGCGACTCGGCGAGCCGGAACTGGTTGGCGACGTCGCGGATCTCGTCGATGTGCCAGTAGAAGAGGTCCTCGACCGGGATCGAGTCGAGGATCGCGACGCTCTTGGTGTACGCGTAGCTGCCCGGCGGATCCTCGAGCCGCGACATCACCTCCTTGATGCGCTTGCTGACCACCGGCACCCGCCGGTTGGCGAGCTTGAGCGCCTTGGTCGACATCAGGCCGATGAAGACCTGCTCGCCGAGCGCGTTGCCGTCAGCGTCCAGCTGGGCGACGCCGAAGTAGCGCACCTGCGCGACCGAGCGCACGACCGTGACGTAGTCCGTGCGGTAGTACGAGTAGACCTCGCTGCGCGACCGGCGGGTCGCGACGATCTCGCCGATGACCTCCTCGAGGCTCTGGCGCTCGGGCGCGGCGAACAGGCCGAGCCCGCGCTCGGGCCCGCCGCCGCGGGGGAACCACGCGTAGCCGATGATGATGAAGTTGTCGTCCTTCAGCCAGTCGATCAGCTCGACCGCCTCGCCCGCCTCGACCTCGCGCTGGGTCGGCGGTGAGGTCGACACCGCGCGCGCGATCATGGCGCGCGGGATCGGCTGGGACTCGCGCGGGCTGGGCCCGGTGGGATCGTGGCCGGAGACCGTGCACAGGACCGCGCGGGTCTCGTTGAGGCGCGTCATCATCGCGCGGCGGTCGCGGTTGACCAGCAGGGTGAGCTCGAGCCGGCGCGCGAGGTCTTGCCGCAGCGCCTCGCGCTTGTCGGCGGGCACCGCCGACACCTGCATGTAGACCTGCGAGTACTTGGTGCCGCGCGCGGCATCGATCCCGGTGATCTCGGCGTGGTCGTGGACCACGCCGTGGATCGGATGCAGCACGAACTGCAGCGCGAGCCCCTGCTGGCGCAGGAACGACTTGATCGTGCGGATGACGAACGCGCAGTCTGGCAGCCGGGTCTCGATGACCATCGACGCCGTCTCGTCGGTCACCAGGGTGGTCTCGACGTCGTGGATCGCCACCTTCACCGTGCGAGCGAAGTCCTCCTCGAGGAAGGCGAACCGCTCCATCACGAACGCGAGGATCACGCGCGGCTCGACCTCGCTCAGCACCTCCGGCGGGATCGCCCGGCAGTACGCGCGGATGTACGACTCGAGCCGATCACGGTGCGTCTCCTTGACCGACTGATGAGCCAGCGCAAGGACTTGCTCGACGACCTCAGACTGCATGGCCGACGACGTTAGCAGAGTCGCGCGGCCCACCCCGGCCGCGAGCCGGCGCATCCGGATCGTGACACGAGCGCACGCGTGTCATGGCGTTCTGACGCACCTCGTCACGCGTGACGGGCCGGCGGCGGCGTTGACGATCGCAGGTCGGTGCCGGTGCTCTACACGATTTTCATCCGCGATCTGAAGTGCGTGCGCTGGGACGCGCCGGCGGAGGACCGCGCCGACCCGACCGCCCCGGCCGCGGTGACCGACGCCTGACCGGCGCTGATCGCGCCGGGCGTCGCGTCGGCTACCGGCAGGCGGCGCCCTGGATGACCGTCACGCTGGTGCCGTCGGGCTGGACCACGTCGGCATCGACGATGCACTGGCCGGCGTCGATGGTGGCGCCGTGCTGCGCCGGCGTGGTGCTGATCGACATGCGGCCGACCCCGACCTGGACCTGGCTGACGCCGTTGGCCTGGAGGTAGCGCAGGCTCGGGATGCTGGGGTCGGCGCCGACGCCGGCGAACAGCACGCGGCTCACGCCGTAGGGCGCGTCGTCGCCGAGCGCGGCCCGGTCGAGGTCGAGCTGGAGGTCCAGCTTGGGCGAGAAGCCGACCACCGGCGCGTCGGCAGCGCCGGTGAACCGGAGGTCGAGCTTGCGGCCGTCGGCCGCGTTCAGGTCGATCGCCGCGGCCTGACGACCGTCGATCTTGACGATCGTGGTGCGCGCGCCCAGGCCCAGGCCGGTGATCTGCGGCGGCTGGCCCGCGGTGAACGCGGCCGTCCCCGACAGGCCGGGCAGGTCGACCTCGAGCTTGCGGTCGACGGCCTCGTCGGTGAGGCCATCGATCGGCGCCGCCAGGGTGGTGGCCCCGACGTCGGCGGCCACCGTGAGCGCGCGCGTGGTCCCGTTGGCGTCGACCGCAATGAGGGCGGGGGCGACCGCGGTCGTGAACACGACCGCGCCGTCGACGTCGGAGACGCTGACCTTCACGGCCTCCTTCACGCTGCCTGCGAAGCGGACGTGGGCGTCGGCCTTCACCTCGAGCCGCGCGGCCAGCACGCCGGCGAGCTCGATCGCCGGCAGGTCGTCGACCTCGAACAGCTTGCTGATGGCGATGATGGCCTCGCCGGTCGCGCCCAGGTCGAGCTCGGCCGAGACGCTATCGGGGACCAGCGTGATCGACAGCGGCGCGATCTTGGTCGGCCCGAGCAGCAGCTCGAGGTCGAGCCCGTCGTCGCCGTTGTACGCGGCCTTGACGCGGATCTCGGCGCGGTCGACGTCGGCGACGCACGCCGCGATCGCTTCGGCGGGCAGCGGCTCACCGTCGAAGTCCTCGGTCTCGCACAGCGCGGCGCCGCGCAGGCGGAACACGCCCTCGCTCTCCTGGTTGGCGTCGCTGAACACTTGCTCGTTCAGCTGCTTCACCAGCCAGGCGCTGTCGACGAAGCCGTCGTCGTTGAGATCGCTGTCGTCGGCGCGCAGGGCGAGGCGCGATGGCGCACGCTCGAGGTCGTCGAGATCGCCGTCATCTTCATCCACGCCGAGGTCGAGCGCGGGAATCAGCCGATCGAGCATACCGAGGCCTCGCTCGAGCTGGTCGGTGTCGGGCTCGGCGCCTTCGATCGCGGCCGCGGTCTGGTCGACGATCCGCGGGACGACCGCGGAGATCCGGGACCGGACCCCGGCGGGCTCCACGTCGGGCGAGCACGCGGCGGTACCCAGGGCAGTCAGTGAGGCAAGGAGGAGGGTCGAGGCAGGTAGACGCATGAGGATAGGCTCCAGGGGAGGGTGAAGAGTCGTGGGTCGCCTCTTCACGCCTCGTGCCACCCGCGCTGGCGCGCGCGCGATCCGCGCACTTGCGTCGCATCCGTGCCTGCGAGCACGGCGACCGTGCCCGGCCGTTCACGATCGCTCACCGCGCAGCGGTGCAATCTCGGGCGGCGGCGCCGGTCGGGCGTCCAGGACTCCACGCCCGACCTGACAGGCCCGTCCGGATCTCGTCGCCTCGCGCGGCCGCGCCGTGCGGCTCACGTCACAGGCGACGTCGGGCCGCGTTCCGGCGCCGGGCCGCCGCGGCGACCTCGGTCGTGACCACGGTCTTGCCGACCGGCGCGAGCGCGCAGACCGCCAGCTTCAGGTGCTGGATGCCGAACGGGATGCCGATGATCGTCAGGCAGCTCGCGACCGCCGACGTGACGTGGCCGATCGCGAGCCAGACGCCGGCGACCAGGAACCAGACGATGTTGCCGACCAGGCCGAGCCCGCCGGTGCCGAGATCGTCGTGGCCGGTCAGCTCCTTGCGGTCGATCGACTCGCGGCCGAACGGCGTGAAGCAGAAGCTCCCCAAGACGAAGCAGGCGCGCGCCCACGGGATGCCGATGATCGTCACCAGCATGAGGAGCCCGGCGAGCCACCAGCCCAGCCCCATGACGAGGCCACCGAAGACGAACCAGATGAGATTCGCGATTGTCCGCATGCGTCCGCCTCGCACGAGCTTGTAGCGCGCGGACCCCGCCGTTGCCAGGATCGTGCGGCCCCCCCGAACGCACGACGGCCCGGATCCATGCGCGGATCCGGGCCGTCGGGACGAGGTAGCGGGGGCTACAGGCCGATCGGGAACTTGGGGAACTTGAAGACGCGGACCGGCCGCACGAACGTCTGCCAGTTCGTGTAGGGGGTGCCGTAGGCGGTCACCTGGAAGACGACCGCCAGGCTGCCGCCTTCGACGCGGAACCACACCCGGGTCGGGTTGGCACCGCCGGTGGTGGTGTCGGCGTACAGCCAGCCTTCCCCGCCCTCGGTCAGGGCGAGCGGCTGGCCGAAGTAGGTCTCGGCCGGCCCGGTGAAGCTGCCATACGTCTCGCCGACGCTGACCTTGAGGATCTGCTTCACGCCCGAGGTCTGCGAGCAGACGGTCTCGCCGCCCTCGGGGCGGCACTCGACCTCCGGGGCGGCGACGCAGTCCGCGCTGACGGTGATCTGTCCGAGCGCGTAGCTTTGCTGGGCCGGGTAGGTCGGCGCCGTGCCGCTGACGACCCACGTGCCTTTGAACGAGGGCTCGATGCACTGCGAGGCATGGGCCTGGGACGCGCCCACCGAGCAGAGCAGAACCGTCGCGAACAACATTGCAGTCTTGGTCTTGGTCATTGAAGTGATCCTCGTGGGGATGGGGAGAGAGAGGCGGTGAAGCTGAGACGACCTTGCGCCGCACGCCGGCGAACGGTCAACGCCACCGCCGCCGCGTGCCTCCCGCTACCCGCGGGTGCCGCGGTTGGACATCCCGGGGTAAGGACGGCACGCAGGCCGGCCAACGTTGGTGCGACCGGCGCGACCGCCATGCAGCGGATGATCGGGCGGCTTGGCGTGGCCAGCCGGGTCTGGCACGGTGGGCGCGATGACGCCTGACGAGCTACTCGGCCGCCGTGTGACGTTGCGCCTCCGGCGGTTCGCGCCGGGCGGCGCGTTCCTCGCGATCGACGACGCCGTCGATGGCGAGACCCTCCTCTTGCCCGAGCGCGAGATCCCGGTCGGGGCCCGCGAGGGCGACCCGGTGCCGGTGTTCGTCTACCTCGACTCCGAGGAGCGGCCGATCGCGACCACCCGCGAGCCCCGGCTGGCGCTCGGCGAGGTCACCTTCCTCGCGGTGACCGCGACCACCGAGTTCGGCGCGTTCGTCGACTGGGGCCTGGGCAAGGAGCTGCTGGTGCCGTTCGCGCAGCAGTCCAAGGAGCTGTACGTCGGCGAGCGTCAGCCGATCGGGCTGTACCTCGACAAGAGCCGGCGGCTGGCCGGCACGATGTACGTGACTGACCTGCTCGACCGCCGGCCGCGCGCGTGCGAGCTCGACGAGGAGCTGATCGGCGAGGCCTGGCGCAACGATCCCGACATCGGCCTGTTCGTGATCATCGAGCGCACGTTCGTGGGGTTGGTTCCGGCCACCGAGCCCCACGACCTCCGGCGTGGCGACGCCGTGCGCTGCCGGGTGATGGAGATCCTGCCCGACGGCAAGATCGTGCTGTCGCTGCGCCGGCATGCCCACCAGGAGCTCGAGGGCGACGCGGCCAAGATCCTGGCGGCGGTGGCCCGACCGGGCGCGCCGCGGCTGTCGTCGCGGGCGAGCCCCGAGGAGATCCGGGACCGGTTCGTGCTGAGCAAGAAGGCGTTCAAGCGCGCGGTCGGGAAGCTGCTCAAGGATCAGTCGGTCACGATCGATGCCGACGGATACCTGGTCCCGGCTCGCCCCGCGTGAACCAGCCTGGCCCCAGGGCTACCCCTCGAGCTTCTCGATGATCAGCTCGACGAACTCGTTCTTGTCGAGGTCGCGGTAGGAGTAGCTCTCCTCGAACCACCTGGCGACCACGTCGGTCTGGCCCTCCTTCATCATCGCGGGCACCGTGCCGCGCCCGCTGATCGCGAGCAGCCGGCCGATGACGGCGTCGGCGTTCACGTGGTCGGCGTAGCGCTTGCGGAGCCAGGTGAAGAGCAGATAGATGAGGGCGGGGTCCGCGTTCTCGACGAGCGCGAACGAATCGTTGGCGCTCATCGTGCCTTCCTCGATGCCTTCGAGGATGCGAAGTGCGGCGCGCTGGTGTTGCTCGAGTCCCATGGCGGTGATCTAGCACCGGCGCTCCCACGAGCCGGCATGAAGGGAGCGGAAATGTCGGCTTTCGTCGACGGCGGACGCGCTCCCTACGCGGGCGGCCTGAACCGGGTTGCGCCCAGGTCGCCGCGGTCGCTGGACAGCGAATCCAGCGACTTGCGGCGGTGAGCGGGTCCACGCCGGGCCCTGCGAGGTCGGCGCACCCTGGTTCGGTGGGTGCACGTCGTCCGCGGCGGACTGCCGGCGCGGCGTCGATCAGCGCGCGGTCGCGTCGGCCGAGGTGACGAAGTGGACGGCGACGCCGGCCGCGGCGGCGCGGGCGGTGATGGTGCGCAGCGCGCTGCGGACCCGCGGCAGGTAGTCGGCCGCGGTCTCCTGGTGGAAGCCGATGCTGACCACCCGCGCGCGGGTCGGGTCGCGCAGGTAGGCGGCCACGGCGCCGTCGAAGGTCGCGACCATCTCGCTGGCGGTCACGTAATCGGCCAGCGCGCCGTTGTCGACGATCTCGATGAGCGTGCCGGTGCCGGCGCGGATCTGGTAGGGCTGGGTGCTGGCGGTGGTGCCGTTCCACAGGCCACGCACCGAGGCGAGCAGCGGCAGCCCGACCAGCTCGTCGGACAGCGGCGCCGGCGGCACCGCCGAGTGATCGTAGACGAAGCCGCTGTCGAGGAGCGCCCCACGCACGGTCGCGCTGGCCAGCCAGCCGCCAGCGCGGAAGCTGGTGGCGCGACCGAAGCCCTGCTGCTGCAGCTTGGTCAGGCTGAACGCGAGCACGGCGCGGAGCTCGGCCCGCGTGTACGCCGAGATCGGCACCTCGTGGCCGCAGTCGTCGACGCACTCGGCGGCGGTCAGCGCCGTGCCCCAGAAGGTCGGGCGCGTGCGGAACGTGACGCCGGCGGCCTCGAACAGCCGCTTCCAGCCGTGGAGGTGCAGGCCGAGCTCGTCACCGGCGCGGAGCGTGCGCTTGATCGACCGGGTCACCGCGGCGGCCGAGACGCCGGCCTTCGTGTAGTAGGCCGCGTTCAGGAAGTGCACGAGCGGGACCGCGGGGAACTGGCTGCGAAAGGTCTCGATCGCGGCGAGGTTCTCGCTGGCCAGATCGGCGCCCTCCCAGTCGACGGTGACGACCACCCGGATGCCCGGCTCGCGCGCGGCGTCCCGGGTGGTGGCGGCGGTGGCGGGGTCGGCCGCGGGCTCGGCCGCGTCGGCCCGATCGGCCGGGTCGGGCTCGGCGGCGGTGCAGGCAGACAGGAGCGCGGTGGCGAGGAAGAGGAGCGAGGCGGCGGTGCGCAGGCGGGGCGTCATGGCTGCCGCCTGGTAGCACGGGCGCCGCTTGCCATGATCAAAAGTTCACGGCGTAGCCGAGCTTGAGCGCGGTCGACAGCGCGGCGATCTGCTCGGGCGGCGCGGCGTCGTAGGCCAGGACGAACGAGTTCACCAGCGACAGCCGTGTCGTCAGCTTGCTGGTGACCGAGCTCTCCGACTGGATATCTTTGGTTCACGGCGAGGCCGGTGTGGGTGCGCGCGCGCGATCGGGATCAGGGGGCTAGCCCTCGCGATCGTATGGGCTCATACCGCCATCACGGCCCGGCGCAGACGCGGCAATTTTCTGCGACCTTCCGTCGGGGCCGCCCCACTAACGACCCATGTTCAAACTTCAAGCCCTGCTGTTCGTGGCGCTCGCCAGCATCGGCGTGGTCGGTTGCACCGACGACGCCAGCACCTCGCAGTACCGTAACGCGCTGACCGGCGCCGTCTGCGTGCCGGATCCGGAGACGCTGGTCCCGCTCCACGGCCACAACGGCCAGGGCAACGGGAACGGCGGGCACAACAGCCCGACCGGAATCCCGGGTGACAACATCGACGATCCCAACAGCGGCAAGGTCGACTGCCTCGGCGATGGCGACAGCGGTCAGGGCAACGACGAGCGGAACTGCACGCCGGCGCCCGGCTGCGACGCCGAGGACTGCTGCGAGGAGCCGCCTCCGTCCGACCCGTCTGACCCGCCCCCGTCCGACCCGCCCCCGTCCGACCCGCCCCCGTCCGAGCCGCCCCCGTCCGAGCCGACGCCCATCTTCTGATGTGACGCGGGAAGCCGGCGTCGGTACGAAGGCTTCTCGGGCGCCGCACACCGACATCGGCGCTGTCGATTTCCGCATCCTCGGAGGGCCTCGGGCTCACTAACGAGCATGCACAGTCGCCGTCGCCTGATTCCTTACATCGGCCTCGCCCTCGGCCTGCTCGTCACCGGTGCCTGCTCGGACGACGACGAGATCGACTCCAACGAGGAGGCGCGCCGCGCGTACCTCGGCCTGAACGCCTCGATCGAGAAGGCGCTGAACCTGGGCTTCGTCGGCTACAACACGGCGAACAGCGCGAACATCGATCCGCAGGCGACCGCCGGCGTCGCGACCGGCTCGCTGACGATCACCGGGCAGGTCGACCAGAGCGCGTCGGACAACAAGGGCATGCGGCTCCGGGTCGGCATGGTCGACTACTCCGATGGGCCCGTGGTGGTCGTCGTCGACGAGGAGGAGCTCGAGGTCGACCTGACCTACGACACCACCGAGGTGACGGCCAACCAGCCCTACCTGCAGCTGTCGTTGCGCGACTTCCCCAACGGCACGCTCACCGGCAGCCTGACCGGCGTCTATCTGCTGCACGGCGCGATCGAGGGCGACGTCACGCTCGACCTGATGATGACCGGCACCACGGTCGACGGAGGCAACCAGACCATCGTCCGGCCGCCCGGCTCCACCCACGTCACTGGCAGTGCGACCTCGGGCGACGGCCGGTACATGGTCGACGTCCAGATCTGACCGCGGTTCGGCCGGACCTCGCGTCCGCGCTACGATGTCGCGATGATCGACGCGTACACCTGGACCACGCCGAACGGCCAGAAGCTGCTCATCGCGCTGGAGGAAGATCCCGGCGATCGTCGACGCCGACGGGCCTGACGGTGTGCCGATCACGGGGTTCGAGTCGGGCGCGGTGCTCCTCTACCTGGCGGACAAGGCCCAGCGCCTCATCCCGGCCACCGGCGCCGCGCGCTACCAGGTCGGTCAGCTCGGCTACTTCAAGAAGTACGCGCCCGAGAAGGTCCCGGCCGCGATCGAGCGCTACATGAAGGAGACCCAGCGGCGCTTCGGCGTGCTCGACCGGCACCTGGCGACCGTGCCCTACCTGGCCACGACCTACTCGGTCGCTGACCTGATGAACGTCACGTGGGTCCACGCCGGCGAGGGCCTGGGCGTGGCGATCGAGGACTCCGAACATCTCCGGCGCTGGCACGACGACGTGATGGCGCGGCCCGGCGTGCAGCGTGGGTACGCGCTGCAGCCGACTTGAGCGCGGGCAGCCAGCCGGCTGTGACCCGCTTCACGCGCGGTCGGCGCGGATCAGCAGCGCCCGGTGGGGCGCGGGTGCTGGGGCGAGCGGCACCGCCACGTCACGACCGCTCGTACCGACTCCCACACCGATGAATGAATCGCAGATACAAGCATTTACGGCGAGGCACACCACGTGCAAAGAGCCGTATCGTGCTCAGCCCTCGCATCGTCTTCGTGCTCCCCGCGTTCGCCCTCGTCGCGTGTGTCTCGAGCCCGGACGACCCGAACGACCTGGATGACGTACGGCCCGGGATGATCCACGGATGGACCGTCGCCGACGCGACCACCTTGGTCGACGCCGCGACGTCCGGGGATGCTGCCACGGCCCCGGACGCCCCCGGCGAGCCGGACCCCGACCCGCCGCCGGCGCCGCCGGGCGATCTGTGCGCGGTGCCCTCGGTCGAGAGCTGGTCGGGCACGGCCTCGCGCGACAACACGATCGGCTACCCCGACAACATCAACGCGACCGTCACCTGGACCCGCGTCGGCACCAGCGGATGCGTCGATAGCTACACGCCGACCGGCACCGCCGAGTACCGCCACGCAATCCCCGGCGCGCAGTGCGCGCAGTCGATCTCGCCGACCCACCACCCGATCGCCAGCGGGGACGGCACGCTCACCATCGACCGGACGACCTCGCCGCCGACCTTCACCGGCCGCGGCGCCACCCTGTGGCCGATCACCTTCCGCTGCGTGCTCGCCGACGGCACCGTCGAGGAGTCGCCGATGGATGGCGGCGCGATCTGGTTCGACATGGCCGGCACGGTCACCGCCGGCGCGATCAGCGGCAGCGACGACGTCGAGGAGGATGCTTCCCGCTGCGGTCCCAACGGCATCGCGCCTTGCACCTACGCCTGGTCGTTCACCGCCAACTGAGCCGCGCTCGCCGGCGGCGCTCACACGCGGGTCGAGTACGCTGCCGCCATGGTTGCCACTCCGCTCCGCGACGCCGTGGTCTCCGTCTTCACCCGGCTGTCGCACGACGGCAGCGCGATCGACGAGCTGCGGCCGCTCTACGCGCACGACGTCCGCTTCGTCGATCCGATCCAGGCGGTCGTGGGCGTCGACGAGTTCATCGCGATCAACCAGCGGCTGGCCGCGCGGGCCCGCGGGCTCAGCTTCCTGGTCGATCGTGTGGTCGGTGACGACGCCGAGTTCTTCCTGACCTGGCGGCTGCGGGTGCGGCCGCGGATCGGCCCGCTGCTCGAGGTCGACGGCGTCTCGCACCTGACCGGGCGCGACGGCAAGGTCCAGGCGCACCGCGACTACTGGGACCTGGCCAACTTCCTCGCCAGCGGGGTGCCCGGCGGCGAGCGCCTGCTGCGCTTCGCGCTCAAGCCACTGGCCTGAGGCCGCTCGCGAGCGAGGAGGGCGCCCTTAGCTCGACTTCTCGGCGGTCGGTCCGGAGCCCGTCGCACGGCTGCGGATGGTTACTCCAAGTGCGCCGGGCACCCGGCTTTCGGCCGGGCTTGGCGTGATTTTTTGCGCGGCCGGGGTGCCACGCTTCGCTTGGCTCGGAGGCGATCGGCGTTGAGGTCGCCGCCGCGAGGCACTTCCTTCGCGGGCGGGCCGCGCGTACGGCGGCGCGGTGCTCGGGGCCGATGTCACCCACGACCGCGGTGCCGGTGTGGATGCCGACCCCGATCGCGAGGATCACCTCGCCGCGCGCGGCCCGCCGCTGGTTCAGGTCGGCGAGCGCGTCGAGCATGTCGAGCGCGCAGCCGACCGCGGCGGTGGCGTGATCGGGCTGGGCGAGCGGCGCGCCGAAGTAGACCAGGATGCCGTCGCCGATGAACTTGTCGAGCCTGCCGCCCCGCGCGAACACGACCTCGACCATGACGCCGAGGTACTCGTTGAGCAGCGCCGACACGTCCCCGGCCGACAGCGTCTCGGCCAACCCGGTGAAGCCGCGGATGTCGGAGAACAGCACGCTCACGTCGCGCGGCTCGGGCGCGGTCAGGGTCGAGCCGGCGGCGGCCAGCCGGTCGGCGACCGCCGGCGAGAAGTAGCGCGACAGCCGGGTCCGCGCCGCCTGCTCGCGCGTCACCGCCGCGACGATGCGGCCGAGCCAGCGCACCGCGAAGCCCGCCATCATCGCGGCCGCGCCGAGGATCATGAGCGCCCCCACGATGCGGTCGGGCTCACCCGCCGCCGCGAGCAGCCAGCTCGACGCACCGGCCGCGCCCACCGCGGTCATCGCCGCCATGCGCACGTCGAGCGTGAAGACCGACGCGAACACCAGCGCCGCCATCGGCCCGATCGTGAGCGCGGCCGGCACCCCGGCGTCGGGCGCGTGCCGCATCGTGCTCAGCGTGATGACGTGCAGCGCGACCACGTCGAGCAAGGTCGAGGACCGCAGGCCCCGTCGGGCCCCGACCCGCAGCACCACCCGCGGAATCGCGGCGATCCCGGCGTAGCCGGCGACCAGCGGCAGCGCCGCCTGCGCCTCGGCCCGCTCGGCCACGAACGCGAAGTACGTCAGCGTGGCGAGCCAGACCAGCGCCGTGAACGGCGCGGATTGTGATGGGCGACCGAGGCCACCGCCGCGACCTCGCGCGCGACCTCACGCTGGTACGCCCCCTCGTGCACCATGCCGCATGGTACCCGAGCCCACCCCCGCGGGCGGGCCGGGGTCATCCGGGCGGCGGCGCCGGTGGCAGCGCGACGTACGAGTTGTCGAGCTCGTCCTGGACCACACGGATCTCACCAGCGACCGGCGCGACCCGCAGCGCGCCGGCGAGGACCCGGCTGCGGAACTTCCAGCCGTCGGCGGGCTTCAAGCGCTCACCGAGGCGGGCCAGCCCGGGCGCGGTCAGCGGCGCCTTCTGCACGCTGAACGAGATCATCGCGTAGGCGGCGCCGTCGGGCCCGAGCAGCTCGTGCACCGGATGGCCGGCGTCGAACACGAACGTGCCGTTGCCCGGGACCACGTGGATCCGGTACGGCTTCTGGGCGTCGCCGGCATCCAGGACCGAGAACTCGAGGCGACCGATCTTCCGCACCTCGAGGCCGCCCACCACGCGCGCCGGCTCGAGCGCCTCGGTCGCGCCCTCGATCCGGTCGACCGCCCAGTACCGCGGGCCCTTCACGATCACCCGGGTCGCCCCCAGCTGGTCGGCCAGCCGCCCCGGATCGAGCGCCCGGAACTGCGGGTCCGGACAGTCGTTCAGGCCGGCCGAGCTGTAGATGTCGACCGCCAGCCGCAGCCCGCTGCGCTCGGCGATCAAGATCTCGCAGTAGCGCGCGCCCCGCATCGCGTCGGCGCGCGCCGTCGGCGCGGCCGGCGCCGCGCGCTCCACCGGCTGCGCGGGTGCCGCCGGCGGCACCGGCGGCCGCGGCGGGCCACACGCCGCGAGGGCGACCGCCAGCGCGAGCGCGGGTACCCGTCGATCGCCCGGGCCAGGTCGAGATGAACAAGCCATCGTGCCCTGGTAGCAGGTCGCGACCGGGCTGCGCAGGTCGATCCCGCGCCGGGTCGGCCAGAATCGCACCCGCACGGCCGCTGCATCACGTGGTGGCAGCGGTGGCGCGGCCGGGCCGGGGTACCGCCGAGGGTGAAACCGGCCACGCGGTCGAGTACCTTCGCGCCACCGTGACGGAGGCAGCGCTCAACGTGGGCTACCGCGCGCTCGCGGTGATGGACGAGGTGCAAGGTGCGCAGGTGCCGGTGCACCTGCTGTATCCGACCGAGGCGCCGGCGCGGACGGAGGCGTTCGGCCCGTACCAGCTCGCGCTCGCGCGCGAGGCGCCGGTGGTGGGCGAGAGGCTGCCGCTGGTCGTCGTCTCGCACGGGACCGGCAGCACGCCCTGGGTGCAGCGGGTGCTGGCGGCGCAGCTGGCCCGGGCCGGGATGGCGGTCGTGTTGCTCGAGCATCCGGGCAACTCGCGGAGCGACGACGCGCTGGCGGGGACGCCGGCGAACCTCGCCAACCGGCCCCGCCACGTGCGGCTCGCGCTCGACGCGGCGTTCGCCGATGCGGAGGTCGGTGCGCGACTGGTACCGGATGCGGCGGCGGTGGTCGGGCACTCGCTCGGTGGCTACACCGCGCTCGCGGTCGCCGGTGGTCGGCCGATGGCGCTGCCGGACCAGGCGCCCGATGGGATCGCGCGGCCGGTGCCGGTGGTCGCCGATCCCCGGGTGCGCGCGGTGGTGCTGCTGGCGCCGGCCTTGCCGTGGTTCATGGCGCCGGGCGCGCTGGCGGACGTGCGCGTGCCGCTGTTCGTGCGCACCGGCGAGCGCGACGAGCACGCGCCGCCCGGGTACGTCGAGCAGATCCTGCGCGGCCTCCCCCCGGATGCGCGCCTGGACTACCAGATCGTGCCCGGTGCCGGGCACTTCGGGTTCATGGCGCCGTTTCCGCCCGCGCTGGCGCGACCCGGCTTCGCGCCCGCGCAGGATCCGCCGGGCTTCGACCGCGCCGGGTATCAGCAACAGCTGGGCGCCGAGGTGCGCGGGTTCGTGCGGACCGCGCTGACGCCCCGGGTCGGCGGCCCCGGCGCCGCGAGTCTCACGTAGGATGCTCGTCCGGGGCCTCGCGACCGGACCGTGCGCCCGCGGGTGACGCGACCCTCCTCATGATCGACTCCCCGCCGCCTGCGCTCGCCGGTCCGCTGCACCTGATCCAGCGGCTGTATCTGGCCGAGGACCTGGTCCGGCGCCGGCGCGCGGACGAGGAGCGGCGGCACGTGGCGTCGCAGCGCTCGGCGCGGGTCGATCCGAACCCGCACCAGATCGACGCGGTGATCTTCGCGCTGACCCGGCTCGGCGACGGCGGGTGCATCCTGGCCGACGAGGTCGGGCTCGGCAAGACGATCGAGGCCGGCCTCGTGATCGCGCAGCTGCGGGCCGAGGGCGCGCAGCGGGTGCTGGTGGTGACGCCCAAGGCGCTGCTCGGGCAGTGGAAGCAGGAGCTGTTCAGCCTGTTCGCGATCGACGCGCACGAGGTCGCCCGCGGCCCCGACGGCTTCGCGGGGACCGGGGTGTTCCTGGCGGCGCGCGATCTGGTCGGCAGCGAGGCGGGCGCGGCCCGGCTCCAGGCGGCCGAGCGCTTCGACCTGTGCGTGATCGACGAGGCCCACGAGGTGTTCGCCGGCATCTACAAGCGCTTCGATCGCCACGGCTCCAACCGCGAGGACTCACCGATGGCGCGGATGGCCGGGCGGTTGTCGCAGGCGATCCGCGACAGCGGCACGCCGGTGCTGCTGCTGACCGCGACGCCGATCCAGAACTCGCTGCTCGAGCTGTGGGGCCTGGTCCACTACATCGACCCGACCGGGACCCTGCTCGGCGATCTGTCGACCTTCCGCGAGCTGTTCTGTCCCAGCGATCCGCGGGTGCTGGCCGAGGGCCAGGCTCACGAGCTGCACCGGCGTCTCGCCACCGTGCTCAAGCGGACGCTGCGGCGGCAGGCGCAGGAGTTCATGCGCGAGCCGTTCATGGGTCGCCAGGCCCGGCTGTTCGACTACGCGATGAGCCCCGAGGAGCGCGCGCTCTACGACGACCTCACCAGCTACCTGCTCGAGCCGACCCTGCACGCGTTCCGCGGCAACCAGCGCAAGCTCTTGCTGATCGGCTTCCACCGACGGATGGCGTCGTCGATCGCCGCGCTCGGCAAGAGCCTGGGCCGGGTCGCGGCCCGGCTGCGCGAGCTGCGCGACGGCAGGCCGCCCGACGACGCCGCCGACCGCGACGCCCTGCTCGGCGATCCCGACGACGACGAGGCCGGCGACGACGCCGCCGGTCCCGCGCCGCCGGCGGCCGCGGCCAGCATCGGCGCCGAGCTGGCCCGGGTCGAGGGCTTCGTGGCCCGGGCCCGCGCGCTGCCGACCGACAGCAAGGCCCGCGCGCTGGTCAGCGCGGTGCGCCTGGTGATGGATCAGGCCGAGGTCGGCAGGAGCAAGGGCAAGGTCGTGATCTTCACCGAGTTCCTGGCGACGCAGGAGTACTTGCGCCAGCTGCTCCTCGACAGTCGCCTGGTCGGCGACGGTGACATCACGCTGTTCCGCGGCAGCAACGACCTGCCCCGCCAGCTCCAGGCGCTGGCGCGCTGGGGCGACGAGGTCGGCAGCAAGATGGACCCGGCCAGCCGGCCCAGCCCCGACGTCGCGATGCGGCTCGCGCTGGTCCACGAGTTTCGCACGGCGTCGCGGATCCTGATCTCGACCGAGTCCGGGGCGAAGGGCCTCAACCTCCAGTTCTGCGACACCGTCATCAACTACGACCTGCCGTGGAACCCGCAGCGCATCGAGCAGCGCATCGGGCGCTGCCACCGCTACGCCCAGCAGCGCGACGTCACCGTCATCAACTTCATCGCGCGCGACAACGAGGCCCAGCAGCTCACGTTCGAGATCCTGAGCCAGAAGCTCGACCTGTTCGGCACCGTGCTCGGCGCCAGCGACGAGGTGCTGCACCGCCCGGGCCCGATCGCGTCGGAGTCGCTGGTCAGCGCGGTCGGCGGCGACTTCGAGGCCCAGCTCAACCGGATCTACGATCGGGCCCGCAGCCACGACGAGGTCGTGCGCGAGCTGCGCGAGCTGCGCGACGCCATGGACAGCAAGCGGCGCGAGTTCGAGAGCGCCCAGCAGCGGACCGACCAGGTCATCCAGAGCCGGTTCGATGCCTCGGTGCGCGAGGTGTTCGCCCGCATCCAGGAGGCGCTGCCGCGCGAGCTGGCCGAGTTCGACCGCCAGGTCCAGGACGTGGTGACCGGCTACCTCGACGCGCTGGGGGTCGGCTACCGGTTCGAGCGCCAACCCGAGGGCGCCGAGCTGGTGGTCCCGCCCTCGCCGCGGCTGCCGGCCGGCCTCGCCGACGGGGTCCACTGCCTGGTCGGCACGCCGATCAAGGGGTCGCCGCTGACCCAGCTGCACCTGGGCCACCCGCTGGTGCTGGCCGCGCTGTCCGAAACCCGGACAGCCGCCCGCGCCCAGCGCTTCGTGGTGACCGTCCACGCCGGGACGCCCGAGGGGCAGGCGCTGCGCGGCCAGCGCGGGCGGCTCCGGCTGGTCCGGGTGCGCTACCGTGGGTTCGAGACCACCGAGCAGCTGCTGCCGGTGGTCGTGCTCGACGGGTCGCCCACGCCGCTGCCGGTCGAGCTGGCCCGCGCGCTGCTGGCTGCGCCGATCGCCGATGCGCCGGCGCCGGCGCCGCGGTCGGCGGTGACCGACGCCGAGCTGGCCGACGCGCTCGACGAGCTGCGGTTCCTCGATCCCAGCGGCGCCAGCGAGCAGCCGCGGTTCGAGCGCACGCTCGAGCAGGTCGAGCGGTTCATGAGCGACCGGATCTTGTTGCTCGAGCGCCGGCGCGACGCGGTGGTCGTCACCCTGGGCAGGGCCGAGACCGCGCGCGACGCCGCGGTCGGCGCCGAGCAGCGCGACCGCGCCGAGGCCGGCTTGCGCCGCGCCCAGGTCGAGCTCGAGCAGCTCGACGCCGACCTCGCCCGGCTGCGCGCCGGCGACGACGCGACCTACCAGCGCTGGCGCCAGCGCACCGAGGAGCGCCGGTACCCGGCGCCCGAGATCGAGGCGCTGCTCGACGCCGAGCTCGTGATCACATGACCAGGCCCGAGGGAGACGACGTGGCGCTCAAACTGCTCCATACCGCCGACTGGCACCTCGGGCGCCGGTTCCCGCGCTTCGACGAGGCCGACCAGCAGACGCTGTCGCGGGCCCGGCTCGACGTGCTCGCCAAGATCCTGCTCGCGGCCGACCACCACGGCGTCGACGCGATCCTGTGCGCCGGCGATCTGTTCGACGAGCCTGCGCCCGATCGCGCGTGGTGGCAGCCGGTGGCGACCTTGCTCGGCGCCAGCCGCAGCCGCCGGCCGGTGTTCCTGCTGCCCGGCAACCACGATCCGCTGCAGACCGGCTCGGTCTACCACCCCGATCACGGGTTCCGCCGGGCGCTGCCAGCGTGGGTGCACGTGGTCGATCGCGACGACTACAGCCACCGCCTCAACGAGGTCGCGATCCTGCACGCCCGGCCGTGTCGGTCGCGCGCCGGTCAGGACGACCCGGCGCTGGCGCTGCCCGCGCGCGAGGCGAGCGACGAGACGATCCGGATCGGCATGGTCCACGGCAGCACGTTCGACGCGGTCGACTGCCAGACCAACTTTCCGATCGCGAAGGACGCGGCGGCCCGGCGCGGCTTCGACTACCTCGCGATCGGCGACACCCACAGCTTCCGCGACGTGCCCCCGGGCGCGAAGCCGCCGGTGGTCTATCCGGGCGCGCCCGAGGCGACCTCGTTCGGCGAGCCCGACGCCGGCAACGTGGTCGTGGTGTTCGTCAGTCGCAACCGCAAGGTCCTGTTCCGCCCCGAGCGGGTCGCCAACTGGACGTGGAGCGACCGCACCGTGCGCTCGCTGGCCGGGCTGCGCGAGCTGCGGGCCGAGCCGACCCTGGCCCGGATGGTGCTGCGGTTGACCGTCGACGTGCGGCTGACCGCGCCCGAGCTCGAGGAGGCCGAGGCGATCTTGACCGAGCTCAAGGGCACCAGCGCCGCCCACGGCCGGGTCGGCATCCTCCAGCTCGACCGCCGCAGCCTGGCCCTCGACAGCCGCGGGATCGAGGCGGCGCTCACCGATCTGCCCGACGTCCTGCGCGCCACCTTCGAGCGGCTGCAGGCGCTGGAGACCGGCGAGCAGGCCGAGGTCGCCAAGGCCGCGCTGTTCCACCTCTACAAGCTGGTCCGCGACGCGGAGGCCTCGTGAGGCTGGTCAAGCTGTCGGTCCAGCGCTTCCAGTGCATCGAGACCGCCGAGCTCGAGCTGGGCCCGGGCCTCAACGTCCTCTACGGGCCCAACGACCTGGGCAAGTCGAGCCTGGCCTGGGCGATCCGCGCGGTGCTGCTGCTGCAGCACAGCTCGTCGGTCCACGAGCGGTTCGTGTCGTGGTACGGCGGCGGCGAGCCGCGGGTGGTGCTGACCCTCGCCGACGACGACGAGCGCTACTGGCGGGTCGCCAAGACCTTCGGCGGCTCGGCCGGCCGCTCGCTGCTCGAGAGCTCCAAGGACGGCACGACCTTCGTCACCGAGGCCCAGGGCCGCCAGGTCGACGACAAGCTGCGCGAGCTGCTGCGCTGGGGCGTGCCGAAGCCGGGGGGCACCGGCGGCGCGCGCGGGCTGCCGACCAGCTTCCTGGCCCAGGTGCTGCTCGCCGAGCAAGACGACGTGCGCAAGGTGCTGTTCGGCGGCTCGCTGGCCACCGATGGCGACGAGTCAGGCCGGCTGCGGCTCACCGAGGCGCTGGGCGCGCTCGCGCAGGATCCGCTGTTCAAGCGCGTGCTCGACGACGCCCAGGCCTGCGTCGACCGCGCGTTCACGCCGACCGGGCGCAAGAAGAAGACCGCGGGCTCGCCGTTCACCGACGTGATCCGCCAGCTCAAGGAGCTGCAGGAGCAGCACGCCGACCTCGACGCCAAGGTGAAGGAGAGCGGCCTCGCCGAGGCCAAGATCCGCGAGCTCATCGCCGAGCGCGACGGCGTCGAGCACAGCTTGCACGAGGCCCGAGCGCTGCTGGCCGCGGGCCAGCGCCAGCTCGCGGCGCGGATCCAGCACGAGGCGCTCGGTCAGCAGCTGCGCGGCTTCCAGGCCGAGCTCCAGCGCACCGACGAGCTGCAGCAGGCGATCGCGGTGGGCGGGCGCGAGCTCGAGCAGCTCGCCGCGTCGAACGCCGCGGACGCGACCGCGATCGCGGCGGCGGGGGCGACCGCGACCGCGGCCGAGGCCCGGCTCGCCGAGGCTCGAGGGAGTCTCGACGCGCTCGCGCACGGCGACGCGTCCGCCGACCGGACGAAGCTGGCGCTCGAGGCCGAGCAGCAGGCGGTCCAGGCCCGCGTGCACGCGGCCGAGCGCACGGTCGAGCGCACCGACGACGCGCTCCGGCGGGCCGGGCTCGCGGCGCGCGCGCTCGCGACCGCGGCCGAGGTGGCCGGGCAGCACGCCGAGACCGCGCGGCAGGCGGAGCAGACGAGCGCCGCGGCGGGGGCCGAGGCGGCGGTGGCCCAGGCCGCGCTCGACCAGGCGCGCCAGCGGCTGCGCGACCTGGCCAGCGGCGACCGCGCCCAGGCCCGCCAGCTCCGGCAGCAGGAGCTCGCGAACCAGCGCCTGACCCGGGGCGCGGCGCGGACCGCGCTCGCGCATGCGCTCGAGCGGACCAGCGCGGTCGGCGCGCTGATCGACAAGGCCCGCGCGGCCGGCGGCGCGCACGCGGCCGCGGCCGCCGCCATCACCACGCTGACGACCGCGGTCGCCGCCGACCAGGCCGGCCTGGCCGCGCACGACGGCGCGCTGCGCAGGCTGCGTCAGCTCGAGCAGGCCGGCGCGCTGCGCCAGGCGCGGGACACGCTCGTCACCGCCCGCCAGGCGGTGGCCGCAGTCGAGGAGGATCGCGGCCGCGCGCGCTTGCTGCGGCAGGAGGTCGTGGCCCTGCGCGCGAGCCTGCGCGCCGGGCTGCCGCTCGATCGCGACATCGAGGCGCTGCGCCAGCACCGCGACGATCTACGGATCGCGGAGGCGCGGCTCGGTAGCGTCTCCGTGGTCGTGCGTCCGCGCCGGGCGCTGACCCTGCGCACGACCCGCGACGGTGTGGCCGACCCGGCGCGCACGATCGACGAGTCGACGCCCGTGAGCGCGCACGAGCTGCTGGTGATCGAGCTCGACGATCTGGTGGCGCTCGAGGTGACCGCGGGCGCCGAGGAGGTCCGGTCGGTCGCCGCCGACCTGCGGGCGCGCTGGCAGGCGGCCGGCGCGCCGGTGCTGGCCGCCTGCGGCGTCGCGACCGTCGAGCAGCTCGCCGAGCTGCGGCGCGGCGCCGACGGGGTGGGGCGGACCATCGACGACAAGGAGCGCGAGGCGCGGCTGGTCGACGCGCAGGCCGCGCAGCGCACCGGGCCGAGCGATCTGGCCGCGCTCGAGGCCAGCGTCACCGAGCTGGAGGCGGCGCTGGCCGGCGCTGACCTGGCCGCGCTGCTGACCGAGCTCGTCCGGCTGGGCCCGACCTGGGCGGCGACGCTCCGACAGCGCAGCACCGCCGCGCAGCGCGAGCGCGAGGCCCACGTCGCCCAGCTCGACCAGCGCCTGGGGCAGCTCGCCCGCGCGGAGGCCCAGCTCGAGGGCCTCGCCCGCGAGGCCGCGGCGCTCGCGCTCGAAGCGGGCCAGCAGGAGGCCGGGCTCGGTGGCGCCTGGTCGTCGGTCGCCGATCGCGAGCGCACCGCGCTGGCCGCCGCCGACCGCGCGCTGGCCGAGCTCGATCAGCAGCTCGCCGCGGTCGTGGACGCGGGCGACGAGGCGGAGACCCGCGCCCGCGCCGACGTGGCCGCCCGCGAACCGACCGCCGCGGCGGCCCACGCAGCGCGCGAGCGCGCGGCCGCGGTCGCCAGCACCGCCCGTGACGCGGTGGTCGCCGCGACCACGACGCTCGAGGCCGCGCGCGCCCAGGCCCGGGACCTCGATGGGGAGGGACGGTGGAGCGCGGCGCTGGCCGCGACGGTCCCGCGGCTCGACCTCGGCCCCTGGCAGGACGCGGCCACGGCGGCGGTCGCCGCGCGTGACGACGCCCACGCCGGGCTCGACCAGGTCCGCCAGCGGCTCGACCAGGCCACCCGCCAGCGCGCCGAGACGATCTCGCTCGCGCGCGCCGCGGTGGCGGCCGCCGAGGCGGCGGTGGTGGCGGCCCGGACCACGCTCGACGGTCTGCAGACCCGCGCGCAGCGCGAGCGTGAGCGGCTCACGCTGCTGCAGATCGAGGTCGCCGAGCGGCGGGTCACGCTGGCCGGCACCGACGTCGACGAGGCGCGCCGCGCGATTCCCGCGCTCACCGCGCAGCGGCAAGCGCTCGAGGCCGACGCCGCGGCGATCGACCCGGCCGAGGTCGCCCGCCGCGACGCGACCGTGGCCCGGCTCGCCGGCCTGCATCGCGACACCGAGGACGGTCTGGCCCGGGCCCGGGGCGCGCTCGAGCAGGTCGGCGGCGCGATCGTGCGCGAGCAGCTGCGCGAGCTCGATCAGGCGATCCTGCAGCTGCGCGACCGCGAGCGGGGGCTCGAGCTCGAGTTCGACGCCTGGAAGCTGCTGGTCGAGACCCTGCGCGAGACCGAGTCGACCGAGGGCCAGCACCTCGGCCGTGCCCTCACGGTCCCGGTCAGCCGGCGCTTCAGCCAGCTCACCGGCGGACGCTACGATCACCTGGAGCTGGGCGCGCACCTCGAGGCCGGCGGCCTGCGCGCGGCCGGCGACGTCCGCGACATCGCGGTGCTGTCGGCCGGCACCCAGGACCAGCTCGCGACCCTGCTGCGCCTGTGCATCGCCGAGCAGCTGCGCAGCGCGATCGTCCTCGACGACCACCTGAGCCAGAGCGATCCCGGCCGGATCGCCTGGTTCAACGGCACCCTGCGCACCGCGGCCCAGCAGGTCCAGATCATCTTCATCACCTGCCGCCCGCTCGAGCTGCTCGCCGCGGCCGAGTTGCCGGGCGCCGGCGAGGCCCAGCGCACCGGGACCGCCGGCCTCACCCGCGCGGTCGACCTCGGCCAGGTGATCCGCCGGTTCGCGCCGGATGCGCCGATGGTGGACGCGGCCCGCGCCGGGACGCGCCCGAGGTAGGTGCGAGGGGTAGCACTGGCTGCGCTTCAGCGCGCCGGCGCATGAGCCAGAACACTACGGCGTGTCGGGGCGCCACAGTGTGCACGTCGGCAGGCCCTGTCATTCCGCCAGCATCGCGCGGGCACGCCGCTCGCAATGGATGTGAGGCACCTTGCCTCCGCTCACCTACCTGACCCCGACCCTGCCGCTGCTGGTCGCCATGCTCACGGCTGTCGCGGGGTGCGGCGGCGGGGACGGGGCCGGGGCCGACCAGATCGTCTACGAGCCGTGGGTCGACCCCGGCACCAGCGAGGAGTTCCTCGGCTTCGACGTGCTGCCGGAGCTTGAGCTGCTGGTCGAGCCCGACGCGGTCGCGGCCCTCGAGCGCAACCCGCGCGCGTACGTGAAGGCGACCATCGTGTTCAAGGGCCAGCGCTTCGGCCCGGTCGGGCTCAAGGTGAAGGGCCAGAACTCGTTCTTGCCGTTCTCGCAGAAGCCGTCTCTGCGGATCAACGTCGACGAGTACGTCGAGGGCGTGTCGTTCTACGGGCTGCGCGACCTCACGCTCAACAACATGAAGAGCGACCCCTCGATGATGCACGAGCGGCTCGCGTACCTGGTCGCCCGCGAGTCGGGGATCCCGGCGTCGCGCTGCAACCACGCGCTGCTCACGGTCAACGGCCAGTTCTACGGCGTGTACGCCAACGTCGAGACCGTCAAGAAGCGGATGATCGGCGGCTGGTTCGACAACAACGATGGTCCGCTGTTCGAGGCGACCGACGTCGACTTCACCGCGCAGTACACCGGCGGCTACCAGCTCGAGTCGGGCCCCGACGACCGCAGCCTCATCTCCGGCCTGGCCCAGGCGCTGAGCGCGGCAAATCCGGACCAGGCGATCGCCGCGGCCGGCCAGTACGTGGACATCGCGCACTTCCAGCAGTTCTGGGCGATGGAGTCGATCGTGGGTCAGTTCGACGCCTTCCCGTACAGCCTGCCCGGCGACGACTATTTCCTCTACGCCGATCCGACCAGCAACCAGCTGTGGTTCATCCCGTGGGGCATGGACGAGACCTTCTTCGCCGCCGACTTCTCGCCGGTCCAGGTCCAGTCAGTGCTCGCCACCACCTGCAAGGCATCGCCAGCCTGCTACCAGGGCTACGTCGATCGCACCTGGGACCTGCTGGCGATGACCGAGGCGATGGGGCTCGACGCACAGCGCGCGCAGATCGAGACCGCGCTGGCCCCGCACCTGGCGCGCGACACGCGCAAGCCGCAGACCGCCGCGGTGCTCACCGAGGGCCAGACCCAGCTCGGCTACTTCATCCGCGGCCGCCGCGAGATCCTCACCGGGTTCCTGCCGCCGCCGAGCCCTCAGCTCGGCGGCCCGTGAGGTTCCGGCCGAGCTGATCCGGTCAGTTCGGCGACGCCTGGGCCCACGGATCCGCGGGTAGGATGGGCCCGTGCTGCCCACGACCAACCAGATGTTCCGGCTCGCCCGACGGCCGGTCGGTGTTCCCACCCGCGACGACTGGAGCCAGACCGAGGCGCCGGTGACCGCACCCGGGCCCGGCCAGCTGCTGGTCGAGGTGCTCTATCTCTCGCTCGACCCGGCGATGCGCGGCTGGATGAACGACGTGAAGTCGTACGTGCCGCCGGTCGCGATCGGCGAGGTCATGCGCGCGCTCGGCGTCGGGCGGGTCATCGCGTCGGAGCATCCCGGGTTCGCCGTCGGCACCCACGTCTCGGGCGTCTTCGGCGTCCAGCGCTACGCCGTCTCCGACGGCCGGGGCGTGCGCACCGTCGACCCCGCGCTGGCCCCGCTGCCGGTCCACCTCGGCGCGCTCGGCATGACCGGGCTCACCGCCTACTTCGGCCTGCTCGACGTCGGCCGCCCGAAGGCGGGCGACACCGTCGTCGTCTCCGCCGCGGCCGGCGCGGTCGGCAGCGTGGTCGGACAGATCGCGCGCATCAAGGGGTGCCGGGTCATCGGCATCGCCGGGGGCCCCGACAAGTGCAAGCTGCTGGTCGACGAGCTCGGCTTCGATGCCGCCATCGACTACAAGGCCGGCGACATCAAGAAGGCCTTGCGCGGCCATTGCCCCAAGGGCCTCGACGTCTACTTCGACAACGTCGGCGGCGAGATCCTCGACGCCGCGCTCACCCAGCTGGCCCGGGGCGCCCGCATCGTCGTGTGCGGCGCGATCTCGCAGTACAACAACACCACGCCGGTCCAGGGCCCGAGCAACTACCTCTCGCTGCTCGTCAACCGCGCCTCCATGACCGGCATGGTCGTCTTCGACTACGCCGACCGCTACGACGACGCCATCCGCGAGCTCGGCGGCTGGCTGGTCGCCGGCACCCTGAAGTCGCAGGAGCAGGTCGTCGAGGGGCTCGACACCTTCCCCGACGCCCTCCTTCGCCTCTTCCGCGGCGAGAACACCGGCAAGCTGGTCCTGAAGGTCTGAGCCCGGCCGCGCGTCAGTGCGCGGGCGGTGCTGACGACGCGCTCGGATCGACCGGGGCGTCCTTGGGCGGGTAGAAGAACGACAGCGGCCGGCGGATGAAGCGGCGCAGCACCGCGCCCACGAGCGTGGTGCGCGCGCTGGCCGGCACGTCGCGGGCGCGCAGCGCGATCACCAGCGCCAGGAGGAAGCTGACGCCGAAGTTGAGCAGGCCGATCACCGCGATGCCGACGCAGGCCCAGATGATCGGGGTCCAGCCGACCATCTCGGTACCGACCGACGAGATCGCCAGCGTCAGCGCGCCGCTCGACAGGGTCACGTGGCGGACGTCGACCGGCAGGCCGAAGAACCGGGCCAGCACCGGGGTCATGCCGAGGAAGATGCCGAGCGAGACGCTGCCGCCGATGCCGGCGGCGTGGCGCTCGAGGCTCCGGGCGATGCGCGCCATCCGCGGCCGGCCGAACCGCTTGCCGAGCCGGTGGTGCTCGATCGCCTCGGGCAGCCGGCGGTACACGATCCAGTTCTCGAACCAGCCGGCGACCAGGCTCGACATCCACAGCAGCACGCCGGTGAGCGCGGCGAACGCGATCGTCCCCGAGCCCAGCGGATCGAACGACGCGATCACGCCCTTGGCGGTGCCCGGATCGAGGAACGGTTGGCCGGCGATCTGTTGCCAGCCCAGGTCGAACACCAGCGCCACCACGATCACGGTCCCGACGTTGCCGAGCGCCGCCGCGAACTGCGAGCGGCTGATCCGCGCGATCAGCACGACCAGGTCGTCGAGGCGATCGGGGCCGGCGCCATCGCGGATGGTGCCGGCCAGCGCGGCCGCGGTCATCGACGGCTGCTTGGTGGCGAGCGTGAACCCGAGGAACTGGATGATGAGGAAGCTGGCCGCGTAGGCCACCGACGAGAACAGGCCGTCGATGAACAGCGGGAAGTGCTGCCACTTGATGAGGAACTTGGTGATCGCGGTGCCGGCGGTGACCACGCCGCCGCCGGCGGCTGAGGCCAGCATCTGCCAGTACTCGCGGCGCGACGACGTGACGTAGTGCTCGCCGGTGCGGCCGGCGCGCTCGATCACCTTGCGGGCCAGCAGCCGCAGGTTGTCGGACATCAGCTGGCCGAAGCTGCGCTCGCCGACCACGCCGCGGGCCAGCCCGGCGATCAGCTCGCGGATCTCGGTCGGGTGGGTCTCGCCGCTGGTCGCCAGCGGCAGCAGGGCCTCGATCCGGGTCAACCCGCGCGCGATCGCGTCGAGCGTGTACACGACCTCGACCGAGACGCCGAGATCCTCGAGCTCGGCGTGGATGCGCTCGAGCTCGGCGCGGCAGGCGTCGACCAGCAGCGGCAGCGCGGGCAAGGCGGCGCGGCCGAGCTGGAAGAACGGCGAGTCGTGGACGCTGCGGCCGGTCCGGTGGCTGCGCAGCGCGTCGCCCATACCGAGCGCGGCGATCCGGGTGCTGATCAGGCCGACCGCGTCGGCGGCCGGGCCATGCAGCGGCACGCCGACCCCGGCCAGGGCGACTCCGAGCCTCCGGATCAGCGGATCGATCTCGGGGCCGATCCATTCGTGGTCGCCGGCCGCGCGCACGATCCGTCCGGCCAGCTCGGCGAGGTCGTGCTCGTCAGGCGGGGTCGGCAAGAACCGGTCGGCCAGCCGGTCGGTGGTCTCGGCGAACAGGCCGCGGTCGTTGGGGAGCCCGACCACCGAGAACAGCCGCTCGGCGGTGGTCTCGGCGAACACCGCGCGCAGGCACGCCAGCAGGCGGGCCCGCGCGGCCGGCACCCGCTCGACCGCGGAGACCACCAGCTCGAGCCGACCGACCGGGCTGGTCGACGGGCCGGCGACGATGAACCGGCCCAGCTGCTCGATCGCGACCAGCCGATCGGTCAAGGGCGCGTCGGCGTTGCACTTCGCCAGCAGGACCCGCAACAACGTGGCCGCGCGGCCCTCGGGGACCCCGAGCGCCGCCAGGAACTCGGCGCGGCCGGGGAACGCCTCGTCGGTCTCGGTGGCGAGCCGTCGGCCTGCGTCGTCGGGCCGCGCCCGATGGGGTTCACCGCGCACGAGCCGTGGAACATAGCAGAGGCCCTCGCCACGGGTAGCGGCGACCGAGCGGGAGCGGGCCTCAGGGATGCAAGACGCAGCCGCCGAGCACCGCACCTTGCCACTTGGCGAGCATCGCGGCCTTGAAGTCCGCGAGCGCAAACGTGTGCGAGATGTGGGGCCGCAGCAGGCCGGCTTCGACCCACCGCAGGATCTGGGCCAGCCGCGGCGCGCGCAGCGATGGTTCATTCACGGTCGCGATCACGGTGGGACAGCCGAGCACGTCGACGCCCTTCATCATGATGAGGTTGGTCGGCAGCACGTTGGCGTTGGG
>JBKJLC010000071.1:0-22115 GCA_046597055.1 Kofleriaceae bacterium
TTTCCCGGTGGCCCTGAGCCGGCGCCGAAGGCGCCGTGTCGAAGGGCAGAGCGCCAAGGTGCCGCACGTGATCTTCGACGGGCTGCCCTTCGACGGCGGGCTCGCTTGCGCTCGCCCTGGCTCAGGGCCACCGGGAAAGATGTGCGGGATCCTGAGGGCAGACCTCGGCATTGATCACAACTCGCCAGGTGGCCGAGAGCGTTGCGCCTGTCCCGGTGGCCCTGCGCCGGCGCCGCAGGCGCCGTGTCGAAGGGCCAGACGCGCAGGGTGCAGTGTCGGGTCGCCGCGGGTCAGTGGCCGCCGCCGCCGAAGCTGGCGGGGGCGTCGTCGCGCTTGGCGAGGTTCTCGAAGCGCGTGAAGCGGCCCTCGAAGTGGGTCTCGCAGGTGCCGATCGCGCCGTGGCGGTTCTTGCCGAGGATGATCTCGGCGATGTTCGGGTTCTCGGCGTCCTTGTTGTAGACGACGTCCCGGTAGATGAAGAGGATCACGTCGGCGTCCTGCTCGATGGCTCCGGACTCGCGGAGGTCGCTGAGCTGGGGCCGCTTGTCGGTGCGCGACTCGAGGGAGCGGTTGAGCTGGGACAGCGCCATCACCGGGCAGTGCAGCTCCTTGGCGAGCGACTTGAGACCGCGCGAGATCTCGCTGATCTCCTGCTCGCGGTTGGACTTGGCGGCCTGGGCCGAGCCGCGCATGAGCTGGAGGTAGTCGATGACGATGAGGCCGGTCTTCTTGCCCTGGAACAGCGCCTTGTCCGAGCGGAACCGGCGCGCGCGGGCGCGGACCTCGCGGATCGACAGCGCCGGGGTGTCGTCGATCAGGATCGGCGCCTTCGACAGCGTGTTGGCCGCGTAGGTCAGGTTGGTCATGTCCTGGCGCTGGAGCTGGCCGCGGCGCAGGGCGCTGGCGTCGACCCGCGCCTCGCTGCACAGGAGCCGCTCGGCCAGCTGGGTCGACGACATCTCGAGCGAGAACACCAGCACCGGCCAGCCGCCGCCGATCGCCGCGTTCTGCGCGATCGACAGCGCGAACGAGGTCTTGCCCATCGCGGGACGCGCCGCCAGGATGATGAGCTCGGTCGGCTGCAGGCCGGCGGTCTTGGCGTCGAGATCGGCGAAGCCGGTCGGGACGCCGGTGATGCCGTCGGCGGACGCGAACCGCTCGTCGAGCGAGCCGAACACCTTCTTGATGAGCGACTTCAGGGTCTCGGGACCCGACTTCTCGCGGGTCTGGGTGACCGCGAAGATCTTCTGCTCGGCGAGATCGAGGTACTCGCGAACGTCGGTCTCGGCCTCGTAGCCCTTGTCGAGAATCTCGCTGGCGGCCTCGATCACCTTGGCCGCGGCCCGCTTGTCCTGGACGATCTCGGCGTAGTGGACGACGTTGTCGGGCGACGGCACCCGCAGGGTCAGCTCGAGCAGGAACGCGAGGCCGCCGAGCGAGTCGAGCTTGCCGAGCCGCTGCAGCTCGGCCTCGACGGTGACCGGGTCGATCGGCTTGGCCGCCGACTCCAGGTTGCGCATCGCCATGAACACCGACTGGTGCTTCGGGCTGTAGAAGTCCTCGACCTCCAGGGTGTCGAGCTGCGCGAGAATGTCGTTGCGGAGGAAGATTCCGCCCAGGACGGAGGCTTCGGCATCGAGGTTGTGCGGCTTCTGCCGAGTGCCCGCCATGGAGGGCGCTCCTTATACGGCATCCGCGTCGAGCAACCCAGCCCGAACTCGCGTGCGGGCCATGCTCGGCCGCCCCGCACGCGCTTGCTCGCCGCAAGCTCCTGTACTATCTCGGCCGCGACATGCCCACTCCCCTGCCGGGCACTGCGATCGGACCGTACCGGATCGAAGGCGTGATCGGCGCCGGGTCGATGGGCGACGTCTATCGTGGTGTCGACACCGGCCTCAATCGCCGGGTCGCGCTGAAGATCCTGTCCGAGCGCCACAAGGACTCGAGCGAGCTGCGCGCCCGCTTCGTCCGCGAAGGCCGCGCGGTCGCGGCGATCCAGCACCCCAACGTCGTCCAGGTGTTCGCCACCGGCACCTTCGAGCAGCGGCCCTACATCGCGATGGAGCTGCTCGAGGGCACCGACCTCGCGTCGGCGATCGAGTCGCAGGGCCCGATGACGTCGGCCGAGGCTGCGCGCGCGATCCTCGATGGCGCCCGCGGCCTGCACGCCGCGGCCCGCGCCGGCCTGATCCACCGCGACGTCAAGCCGTCGAACCTGGTGTTGCTCACCGGCGGTCAGGTGAAGGTCACCGACTTCGGGCTGGCCAAGCCGGTCGATCCCGGCAGCGAGCCGGCGCTGACGGCGCTCGGCGTCGTGGTCGGCACGCCCGACTACATCGCGCCCGAGCAGGCCCGCGGCGAGACCATCGACGAGCGGGTCGACATCTACGCGCTGGGCGGGACGCTGTACTTCTTGCTGACCGGGGTCCCGCCGTTCCGGACCGGGTTGCCGGCCGAGGACAAGTACCTCAAGGTCGTCGCCCGTCACCTGAAGGCGGCCCCGCCCGATGCCCGCGACCGGGTACCGGCCACCGACCCCGAGCTCGCCGAGCTGGTCCGGACCCTGATGGCCAAGAAGCCGGCCGAGCGCCCGGACTATCCGACGCTGATCGCGCGGCTCGAGCAGATCCTCGCCCGCCTCGAGCGCGGGGGCGCCGGCCAGACGCTGGTGCCGCTGACGCCCGAGGGCTCGGGCGGGTCGTTCTCGAAGACGCCGTACGTCGGCGGCGACGGCATGCCGCTCGATGTCGACGACGACGCGACCGGCGCCGGCGCGACCAAGGCCGCGATCGCCGCGGTCGGCGGGGGCGGGCTGCCGCGCTGGCTGTGGGTGGTGACGGCGCTGTCGATGGTCATCTTCGCGGTCGGCCTGGTGATGTACCTGTCACGCGGGTCGACCTCGGCGCCGCCCGGTGAAGCGCCGGGCGCACCGGTCGTCGTGATCGACGCGGCGCCCCCGCCGATCGATGCCGCCCCGGCCCCGGCCGCCCCCGAGGCGCCGACCGACATGGTGCTGGTCCGCAAGGCCGACGGCACCCCGTGGCTGTTCGTCGATGTCCGGCCGGTCACCGCGGCCGCCTACGCCGCCGGCTTTCCCAAGCTCAAGCCGCCGGCGGCCGCGATCGCCGACGATCCGGTGGTGATGGCGCCGTACAACTTCGCCAAGGCCTACGCGCAGACGGTCAAGAAGCGGCTGCTCACCGCCGAGGAGTGGGATGCGGCGGTCCGCACGCCCGGCGTGATCGCGACCCCGGCGACGTACGAGTGGGTCGCGCCCGCGGTCGGCAAGGCGGCGCCGGTGCGCGCGCCCGGCAAGACCGGCATGCGCACGATGAAGGGCCACAAGGACGTCACCTTCCGGCTCGGCCTCGACCTGCCGGCGTCCTGACCGCCGCATCGGCCAGGCCGACCACCCACCGGTGTATAGTCGCCGGCCCATGTCCGACGTCGATCGGCTCGTCGATCTGATCACCGCCCGGGTGCGCGAGCGGATGGCGAGCCCCAGCCCTGCCAGCCCCGACCTGTCCACCCTCGCCCCGCGCGACCGCGGCGCGTGCGTCGACGACAGCGCGCCCGGGGCCGACTGTGCGGGCTGCGGTGCCTGCGTGGTGCGCCGGCCGTGGTCGGTGCGCGCGCTCGAGGGCTCGGGTGCGATGCGGGTCGGGGCGCCGGCCGGCATCGGCGCGGTCCCGGCCGATCTCGGCAAGCTGATCGACCACACCCTCCTGCGCAACGACGCGACCAAGGACGAGGTCGTCGCCCTGTGCGACGAGGCCCGGAAGCACCGGTTCGCGTCGGTGTGCGTGAACACGACCTGGGTGCCGCTGTGCAAGGCGCTCCTGGCCGGCACCGACGTCATGGTGTGCGCGGTGGTCGGCTTCCCGCTCGGCGCGATGACGCCGACCGCGAAGGCCTACGAGGCCCGGGACGCGGTCCGCCAGGGCGCGCGCGAGATCGACATGGTGATCAACCTCGGCGCGCTCAAGTCCAAGGACTACGAGACCGTGTTCGAGGACATCTGCCGGGTGGTCAAGGCGTCGGCGCCGGCCGGGGTCAAGGTGATCCTCGAGACCGGCTCGCTCACGCACGACGAGAAGGTGATCGGCTGCACGCTGTCGAAGCTGGCCGGCGCCGCGTTCGTGAAGACCTCGACCGGGTTCGCCAAGGGTGGCGCCACCGTCGAGGACGTCGCGCTGATGCGCTCGATCGTCGGCAACGACGTCGGCGTCAAGGCGTCGGGCGGCGTGCGCACCGCCGAGGACGTGGTGCGGATGGCGCAGGCCGGCGCCAACCGGATCGGCGCGTCGGCGTCGGTCGCGATCGTCACCGGGTCTACTGGCTCCGGCGACGGCAAGGCCGCCGCCACGAAGGGTTACTGATCCATGGCGATGACACCTTCCGGACGGCTGCCGGTCGAGCTGATCCGCGCCAAGCGCGACGGCGGTGCCCTGTCGGCGGGCGAGCTGCGCGGCTTCATCGCCGGGGTGACCGACGGGTCGATCCCCGACTACCAGGTCGCCGCCATGCTGATGGCGATCTACTTCCGCGGCATGACCGACGACGAGCTGGCGGCGTGGGCCGACGCGATGGTGCGCTCGGGCGACGTCCTCGACCTGTCGGCGATCCCGCGGCCCAAGATCGACAAGCACTCGACCGGCGGCGTCGGCGACAAGATCTCGATCCCGCTGGCGCCCGCGGTGGCCGCGTGCGGCGTGGCGGTGCCGATGGTGTCGGGGCGCGGGCTCGGCCACACCGGCGGCACCCTCGACAAGCTCGAGTCGATCCCGGGCTTCCGGGTCGACCTGTCGGTCGCGCGGTTCGAGCAGCTGGTCGGCGAGCTCGGCACCTGTCTGATCGGCCAGACCGAGCGGGTCGCCCCGGCCGACAAGCGGCTGTACGCGCTGCGCGACGTCACCGGCACCGTCGAGTCGATCCCGCTGATCGCCTCGTCGATCATGTCGAAGAAGCTCGCCGAGGGCATCGACGGCCTGGTCCTCGACTGCAAGGTCGGCGAGGGCGCGTTCATGAAAGACCTCGACCGCGCCCGCGCGCTGTGCGCGGCGATCCGCGCGATCGGCGTCGCCGCCGGCAAGCGGATCACGTGCGTGCTCACCGACATGGACGCGCCGATCGGACGCGCGGTCGGCAACGCGCTCGAGATCGCCGAGTCGATCGCGGTGCTGAACGGCGGGGGCCCCGCCGACACCCGCGAGCTGACCGTGGTGCTCGGCGGCGAGATGCTGTACCTGGGCGGCGTGGCCAGCTCGGCCGAGGACGGTCAGGCCCGGATCGCGCGCGCGCTCGACGACGGCTCGGCGCTCGCGGTGTTCCGGAAGGTGGTCGCGGCCCAGGGCGGCGATCCCGAGGTGTGCGATCGGCCCGACGAGATCCTGCCGCGCGCCGCCCACCGGCTGTCGGTGCTGAGCGATCGTGCCGCGGTGATCAACGCGATCGACGCCGAGGCCATCGGGATGGCCGCGCTGCTGCTCGGCGCCGGCCGGCGCACCAAGGAAGAGGCGATCGATCCAGCGGCCGGCGTCATGATCGAACGCCGGGTCGGCGACCCGGTGACCGCCGGCGAGCCGCTCGCGATCGTGCACACCAACCTCACCGCCGATGATCCGCGCGTGCGCGAGGCGTGCGTGCGCATCCACGAGGCGTTCCGCCTGGCGGCCGACGGGCCCGCGCCCGCCACCACCCGCATCCTCGAGACCCTGCGCTAGCGCGCAGCACCAGCGAGCCCCATGAGCCAGCCTACCCGCGACGTCCACGGCGACCTTCACGGCCGCGTCCAGGCCTCGGTCAACGCCATCCGCAGCAAGATCGGGGCGCGCGCGCCGACGGTCGGCCTGATCCTCGGCTCCGGCCTCGGCGGCTTCGCCGATCGGCTCGAGGACGCGGTCGGCCTCGACTACGGCGAGCTGCCCGGGTTCCCGGTGTCGCGGGTCGAGGGCCACGCCGGCCGGCTGGTGATCGGCCAGCGCGGCGGCGCCACCTGCGTCGCGATGAAGGGCCGCGTGCATCTCTACGAGGGCTGGACCGCGGCCGACGTCGCGTTCCCGGCCCGGGTGCTGGTCGCGCTCGGCGCCAAGATCGTGATCGTCACCAACGCCGCCGGCGGCCTGCAGCCGGCGTGGCCGCCGGGCACGCTGATGCTGATCCGCGATCACATCGACATGCTGCGCGATCACCCGCTGCGCGGCCGCAACGACGACCGGCTGGGCCCGCGGTTCCCCGACATGACCCACACCTACGCCGCCGAGCTGCGGACGCTGGTGCGATCGGTCGCCGCCCGCCAGGGCATCGCGCTCGAGGAGGGCGTGTACGTCGCGATGCCGGGCCCCTGCTACGAGACGCCGGCCGAGGTGAAGATGCTGCAGGTGATCGGCGCCGACGCCACCGGCATGTCGACCGTGCCCGAGGTGGTGGCCGCGCGGCACATGGGCGCGCGGGTGATCGGCATCTCGTGCATCACCAACAAGGCGGCCGGCATCACGGGCGAGCCGCTGTCGCACGCCGAGGTCACCGCCACCGCCACCCGCGTGCGCGCGACGTTCGAGGGCCTGCTCGACGGCATCCTGGCTGCGCTGGCCGCCGGCGGCGAGCTGACCCCGGCGGGAGCCCCGGCGTGACCGCGCCGTCGGACGCCGAGCTCGAGGCCGCCGCGCGCGGGGCCCAGCGCCGCGCCTACGCGCCCTACTCGCAGTTCCAGGTCGGCGCGGCGCTGGTGGTCGCGTCGGGCGAGGTGTTCACCGGCGCCAACGTCGAGAACGCGTCGTACGGCCTGTGCGTGTGCGCCGAGCGCAACGCGGTGATCGCCGCGGCGCTCGCCGGCCACCGCGACGTGCGCGCGATCTGCGTGGTGACGAAGATCGCCCCGCCGGCGTCGCCGTGCGGCATGTGCCGGCAGACCCTGCTCGAGTTCGCCCACGATCCCGCGACCACCCGCGTGATCTCGCTGGGGCCCGACGGCGCCCGCGCCGAGTGGACCCTGGCCGAGCTGATCCCGCACGGCTTCACCGGCGGCCAGCTGCCGCCGCCGGTCCGGTAGCCGTCCGGCCCGCGGCTCGCCGGGTCCGACGTTCGCCACCACGCCTGGCGCGTCGGCAGGGCTGTGACGTGGATGTCGCGATCGCCGGCGGGCACGTCGACCGGCCCGCGCGAAGTGCCGAAGATCACCGCACGCGGGTCGGAACAACCGATGCAATGTGGACCCACATGCATCGGTCGGCGTGGTGGCGTCTCCTTCCCGGCGGTCTGGTCGTCCTGGCCGCGTGCACGGGTGGTGTCGAGGGCACCACCGCCGCGTATCACGAGGCCGGCGGCGGCGACCCCGACCCACCGCCGCGGCCGGAGCTGAGCAGCTACCTGGGCGGCGCCGGTGCCGACCACGTCCTCGATGTGGCCTCGGGCGGTGGCGATCTCTACGTCGTCGGCGGCACCGGCTCGAGCGACGTGTCCGGATCGACCGCGACCATCGACACCACCGCCGCGGCCGACTGCACCGCGTGTCCGTCCGACGCGTTCGTCGCCCGCGTGGGCAGCGCCGACGCCACGCTGCGCTGGGTCCGGCCGATCGGCGGGCCCGGGTTCGAGCGCGCCACCGCGGCCGCGGTCCACCGCGACTACCTCTATGTCGGCGGCAGCGCGCGCGACCTCCCTGCCACCCAGTCCACCGCCGACCCCACGTTCGCCGGCGGCGCCACCGGTGAGCGCGGTGGCGAGGACGGCTTCGTGTGTCGCCTCGACCGCTTCACGGGCGGGGTCCAGTGGTGCACGTACGTCGGCGGCACCGGCCCGGGCGGCATCTCCGATCTGGCGGTCGCGCCCGACGGCTCGGTGGTGGTGGCGTTCACGTCGCCCGCCGGCGAGGCGCTCCACCTCGATCCGGCCTACGCGGCGGCCTTCGCCGGCCGCCACCGGCCCACGCCGATGGGCGCCGACGGCGTGGTGCTGCGGCTGTCGGGCGACGGCGCCACGTTCCTGTGGGCGACCTACGTCGGCGGCAGCGGCGCCGAGGACGGCACGCCCTCGATCGCGATCGCCCCGAACGGCGACATCTACTACCTCGGCGCGACCACCAGCACCGACCTGGCGACCCCGGGCGGGTTCGTGCGCACCGCGCCCGCCGGGACCAACCTGTTCCTGTACGGGCTGTCGAGCGACGGCGTCACCCAGCCCTACGGGTCCTATCTGGGCGGCGATGGCGACGACACCACCGACGGCAACGCGCTCGCCAGCGACACCGGCGGTGGCGTGGTGCGCGTGCACGTGGCCATCTCGACGACGTCGAGCACGCTGCCGGTCACTCTCGGCCAGCCGTACGGCGGCGACGGCGGCGACGGCGGCAATTGCGGCCGTGGCGACGTCTGGGTCGCGACCCTCCAGGTCGAGCCGGTCCGTGACCCCTCGGTCATCCACGCCAGCTACCTCGGCGGCACCGGGGGCGATCGCGCGGGCGCGATCGGGCTGATCGCCGGCCGGGTGGTCGTCGCCGGGGAGACCTCGTCCCCGTACTTCCCGACCAGCAATGGCCAGCCATCGGTCGCCCCGTGTTCGGCAAGCAACCCCGGCGGCAGCGATGGGTTCGTGGCGATGTTCGACCCGCTGCTGCAGGTGGTCCGTCAGGGAACCCTCGCCGGCGGCTCCGGCACGGACGGGCTGCGCGCCCTGGCGACTTCCAGTGGTGGCCAGCTGCTGCTCGCGGGCGACAGCACCTCCGCGAACTACCCAAGCGCCCGCGCGTTCGATGCGACCTACGGCGGCGCGGGCGATGGCGTCGTCACCGTGGTGTGGGCGTCGCTTGCCCTCGGTGAACGCGATGGCATGGAGCCGATCCGCGACGGCTCGGTCGGGATCGGCGCCGATGCGATGGATCCCGACCTGCTGGAGACCGGTGTGAGCGGCTGCTGCTCGACCGGCACGCCGGTGCGCAGCACGCTGCTCCCCACGCTGATGGTGGCGGCGCTGCTCGGCCGCCGCCGCCGCCGCCGCGCGTGAAGCTGCGTGCACTTGCCCGGTCGAGCGCCGGTCGCGACCCCGGCTTTTCGCTGCCGCCTCGCCGACCCGTGCGGTAAGGTCCGACCATGCTGCTCACCCGCGAAGAAATGTCGTTCGACTTCGACGGGGGCACGCTCGATCCGGTCCGCGACAAGGCGTTCCTCGAGTGGGCGATGAACCAGTTCCTGTACGGCGAGATGACCGGCATCCAGGTTGGTCACTGGCTCTACGAAGCGCCTGACTTCGAGGCCGCCAAGTTCCTGGCCCGGCAGTCGCTCGAGGAGATGCAGCACGTCGACAACTTCCTCCGCATCATGACCATGATGGGGCTACGGCCGGGCCCGGCGCACTGGGCGGTGCGGTTCCTGTCGACCGGCATGATGGGCTCGAGCTGGGCCGAGCACGTCGCGCTCGAGATGGCGCAGGGCGAGGGCTTCGTGCTGCAGGCGTTCTACGCGATCATCGACACCCTCGATCACAAGCCGTCGGTCGACATCCTGCGCCGCGCGGTGAAGCAGGAGGAGCGCCACGTCGAGTTCGGCGAGCGCGAGACGATGAAGGTGATCGCCGACCGGGCGTGGCTGCGCCGGCGCCTGCTCGGCCTGTCGCTGGTCTCGATGTGGGGCGTGCGCCGGCTGGCCGGCTTCATGGGCTCGCGTCTGCCCGCCGACCATCCGGTCCTGCGCCACCTGCCGGCCTTCCTGGCGCTGTCCAACCGGTGCGCGGAGCTGCGGCTGCAGCGGATCGGCGTGCTGGACCGGCCGCTGGCCCGGATCGGCACCATGCGACGCGCCGCGCTGGTTGCCGAGGCCTACGGCGGCAAGGCGCTCGGCGGCCTGTTCGACCTGGTCACCCTGCCCCTGCGCCTCCTGCCCTTCTGGCCCAAGAAGAAGCGGCTCACCGACGTGTACCTCACCGATCCCCACGTCGCTGGCTACCAGCTGCCCTCCGGCCCCGCCGAGGTCGCCGACGCCCACGACTGACCCTGCCGCTCAGCGCTCGGATCTCCGAGGAGTGCGCGCGCTAGCAGCGAGCGAGGAGCCGCCGTCGCGATCACGTTCTGTTTCGTTGGGATGATCACAACGCGAGCGAAAGCCCCCGCTTTCCCGGTGGCCCTGAGCCGGCGCCGCAGGCGCCGTGTCGAAGGGCAGAGCGCCAAGGTGCCGCACGTGATCTTCGACGGGCTGCCCTTCGACGGCGGGCTCGCGTGCGCTCGCCCTGGCTCAGGGCCACCGGGAAGATGTAGCGCTTCGATCGTCGATCGCGATCGCTTCCGCCGCTCCCATTGGCATCGCGACTATCGGCAAGTCGTGGTGACGCGGCCCGCCGACCCCACGGTGGCGGCGACGCCGACGGTGCGACCGACCAGCGCGCCGGTCGTGATCGGCGTCGAAACCAGGGCCATCCGCACCCGCCACACGTCGTTGCCGCCGTCCGTCCCCACCCGCTCGACGACGAACGTCCCGCGCAGCCGGACGTCGACCGTGTCCATGGCGCCGGACTTCATCCGCTCGACCTTGGCGGTCAGCGTCGCTGACACGATCGCGACCGCGCGCGACGGGCCGAGCGCGAGGCGCACGCCCTCGAGCTCGACCGCGGACGCGCCGAGGCTCTGGGCCAGGCTGGGGCCGGTGCGGGTCGCGCTGTCGCGGAGGACGTGGAGCGGATCGGGCCAGACCGCCAGCGCGCCCTTGCGGTCGTCCCACAGCGCGCGATCGCCATCGACCGCAACCGCGCTCGCGACCACGTCCTGCGCGGCCTTGGAGCCGGGCTGGCGCTCGATCGCGGTCACCATCCGGGCGCCGTCGGGTCCGGTGGCCGCGTCGAGCCAGCGGCCCATCGGCTGCGCGTACGCGAGGTGCTCGGCGACCAGGGTCCACCGCTCGCTGTCGCGGGCCCACACCTGCGCGACCCGCAGCGGCACGCTGGCGATGCGGTCGCACACCGGCAGCCGCAGGCTGACGTCGTCATAGCTCCAGCCGACTGTCCGGTCGGCGGACAGCCCGAGCACCAGCCCGCGCGACACCACCGTCACCGGCCGGCCGCCGACGTCGACCACCGGCCAGCGCCCGTCGGGCGCGGTGCCGACCGACACCGCGTCGGGCCCGACCCCGATCGCGGTCAGGCCGACCGACGGATCGATCGCGGTGCCAGCCGCGGCCGCGTCGAGCGTGTCGCGGGTGTAGCTGGCGCGGACCTCGACCTCGAGCTCGCGCAGCAGCGCGCCGACCGGGTCGCCCTGATCGGTCGACGCCGGGTCGAGCAGCACCGGCCGACGCGGGCTGGCGCCGATGCGACAGCCCCCCAGCGCCGCCACGATCGCCGCCGCCGCGATCAGCCGCCGCATCGACGCTCCCGATCGGCCGGGTGATCGACATCGGCGATCACGCCCTCGTCGGCGACCTCGAGGCGCGTCAGCGCGCCGCGCAGGACGCCGCGGGCGCCCTCGGGCAGGTCGGTGCACCCGGCGAGCGCGGCGAACAGGCGACGCGGCACCAGGGCCGGATGGCCACCGCGGCCGCCGTGAACCGGCACGCCGTCGGGGTGCGCACACAGCGCCGCGACCGTCGCCGCCGCCACCCACGGATGATCGACCGGCCACAGCAGCGCGGCCGTCGGCGCGTCGTCGCCGCGGGCGGCCAGCACGCCGAAGCCGAGCGCGACCGAGCTCGCCATCCCGCGGGCCGGGTCCGGGTTGACCACGACGGCGGCGCCGAGCGCGGCGGCGGCCGCGGCGACCTCGATGCCGAACGGCGGGCCGACCACCACGACCAGCTCGGCCACGCCCGCGGCGCGCGCGGTCGCGACGATGCGGCCGAGGAAGCTGGTGTCGCCCGCCGGCAGCAGCGCCTTGGCGACGCCGCCGAGCCGGGCGCCGGCGCCGGCGGCGACGATCACGGCCGCGATGGTCACGCCTCGTCCGGTCCGTGGCTGTGCCCGGACACCGCCCAGCTCCCGGCCGCGGGCTCGCCGCGCCGGCGCAGCGCGACCAGCTCGGCGGCGATCGCGATCGCGATCTCGGCCGGCGTCTCGGCCCCGAGATCGAGCCCGATCGGCGCGTGCAGGGCCGGCCAGCGCGACAGATCGAGGCCCTTCGCGGCCAGCCGCTTCTTGAAGCGGCCGACCTTGCCGCGCGAGCCGATCATCCCGAGGTACGCGACCGGCTTGTCGAGCAAGTCCTCGAGCAGCCGCTGATCCACCGCGTGGTCGCGGGTGACGATGAACAGGTGATCGCCGTCGCCGAGCGGACCGAGCGCGCGCTCGACGTCGACCACCGCGAACGACTCGATCACCCGGGCCGCCCACGGTGGCGGCGCCTCCAGCGCGCCGGTGTCCCCGTCGTCGCACACGATCACCTCGAAGCCGAGCGGCGCCAGCAGCGGACCGAGCGCGCGGGTGACGTGACCGTGACCGAACAGGATCGCGCGATCGGGCACCGCGATGCCCTCGCGCAGGACGCCGCCGTCGATCGCGGGCCGGCGCGCGGCCCGGGCGGTCGCGGCATCGGCGGGCGTGAGGGCCAGCGCCCCGTCGTCACAGCCGGTGATCAGGAGCGCCGGCTCGCGCCGCTGCCACGCCGCGACCGCGGCCGCGACCGCGGCCCGCGCCGGCCGCGCGAGCACCAGCTCCATCCAGCCGCCGCAGCACATCGCGAGATCGCGCACGAGGTGGTGGCGCACCCGCCGCGGCGTGCCGTCGGCGAGCACCTCCCGGGCGGTCGCGATCACCTCGACCTCGATCCGACCACCGCCGATGGTGCCGAGGATCCGGTCGTTGCCACAGATCGCCATCCGCGCGCCGGGATGGCGCGGGGTCGAGCCACCGGTCGCGATCACGGTCGCCAGGACGACAGGGTGGCCGCGGTCGAGCTCGGCGAGGACGTCGGCGAGGAGCCGCACGCCGGCAGCCTACCAGCTTTGGTACCGGTGGCCGCCCGTGCGGGGTAGCATGCGCGCATGGCAGCCGGGCTCCGGGTGGTGGCGACCAACAACGTGGCGGTGTTCCGCCATCTCGCTGACGCGCCCATGGTCCGGCTCGGGGTTACGTACCAGGTCGTCGCCAGCCGCGCCGAGCTGTTCGCCGCGCTGCGCGCCGAGCCGACCTCGGTCGCGCTGGTCGACGTCGAGCTCGCCGGCGGCAGCGGCTACGAGGCGTGCCGCGCGATCAAGGACGACCCCAACCTCACCGCGACCCGGGTCGCGCTGGTGCTGCCGCCCGGCGGCGTCGATCGCGCGACGATCGACCGGCTGTCGGCGTCGGGCTGCGACGACGTCATCATGCCGCCGCTCACCGAGGACGATTTCTACGTGCACCTGGCCCAGCTCACCGAGCTGCCGCTACGGCGCGACCGCCGGATCCCGGTCGAGCTCGACGTCGAGCTGCCCGGTGGCGAGTCGACGATCGTCGGGCAGGTCACCAACGTCGGGCCCGGCGGGATCGGGCTGCGGGTCTCGGTGCCCCTGAGCACCGGCGCGGCCCTGACCGCGCGGTTCCGGGTCGGCGACCAGCACAGCCCCGAGACCCACGCCGCGGTCGCCTGGTGCCGTCTGGCCGGGCCCATCGACCTCGACCGCGGCGAGCCCGCGTACGCCGCCGGCCTGGCCTGGACCGGCGAGGTGCCGCTGCGGACCCGGCTCCTGCTCGAGCAGGTCGCGTTGTTCGATGTCGCCGAGCCCGACCCGGCCACGCCCGGCGACCGCGCCGTCACGGTCACGCTCCATGGCGACTTCACCGAGATGACGCGCTTCGAGGCGCTGGTCGCGCGCCTGGTCGGCGTCGACGACATCATCTTCGACCTCGCCGGCGTGCGCTACATCAGCTCGGCCGGCGTCCGCGCCTGGTGCGAGCTGCTCGAGACCGTGGCCGGCGCCCGCAAGCGCTTCCGCCACTGCTCGATCGCGTTCGCGTCGCAGGCGGCGATGGTGCCGCTGGTCCTCGCCGACGGCGAGGTGCTGTCGCTCGAGGCGCCCTACTACTGCGAGCCGTGCGGCCGCGACGAGGTCCGGCTCCTCGAGATCGGCCTGATCGCGCGCGACGGCGATCGCTTGTTGCCGCCGCACCTCACCTGCGGTGCCTGCGGCGCCGCCACCGAGCTCGACGACCTGCCCGAGCGCTACTTCGCGTTCCTCAGCCAGTAGCTAGAGCACCGAACTAGCGCTGGTTGATCGCGAGGATGTGGTCGACCACCTCGCGCAGGCCGGCGCCCTCGGGCCGCTCGGTGAGGTAGCTCGGCTTGAAGGTCAGCTCGTCCCACCAGGCGCGGATGTTGGCGACGCCGACCGACTTGGGGAAGCCGCCGAACATCGGCGCGTCGTTGAGGGCGTCGCCGACGAACACGTACGGATCGAGGTCGTTGCCGTCGCCGCCGAGCACCTGGCGCACGACGGTCACGCACGCCGACAGCTTGTCGAAGTGGGGCGGCCCGAAGTTGACGTGCACGCTCGACCGCGACGCGGCGAAGCCGGCGCGCCGGATGATCGCCACCACCTCGTCGGCGTCCTCCTTGGACAGCGACGCCTCCTCGTTCCAGTCGACGGCGAGGTCGACCTCGCGGTAGCGCGAGTCGCCCGACAGGCGGGCGCCGGGCACCTTGGTCGAGACCTCGGACAGCACCTCGAGCATGCGGCGCCGCCACTCGGGCAGGCTCGCCGCCGGCACGCCGTAGAGCTTGCAGGTGCGGCGACCGTCGCGGGTCCAGGTCACGCCACCGTTCTCGGTGACGACCGCGGCCACCGGCGCGACGCTCATGAACGCCTGACCCCAGCCGGCCGGACGGCCGGTCACCAGGATCACCGGAACGCCTGCCTCGCCGAGCCGCTCGAGCGCGACGTAGGTCGCAGCTTCGACCCGGCCCTGCGAGGTGATGGTCCCGTCGATATCCGAGAACAGCGCGCGGACGGGGCCGCGCAGGTCGCTAACTGGCAACGCCATGGGGCGGGTCTATAGCACCGATCCCGAGGGACCTGGCGCTCCGCCGAGGCGCGCCCGGGAGCGCTCCCCCACCACGCGGTTGCCGCGCGCTGCGTGCCGACCGCTTACGCGATCAGCTTGAGGGCCGGGGCGCCGAGCGCCTCGGCGACCGGGCGGGCCAGGGTGCGCGTGCGCTGCTTGCCCAGCCAGTCCTCGAGGTCGTGGAGGTTCAGGCGAACGATGCCGCCGACCTTGAAGACGGGCAGCGGATCGGCCGGGCGCTGCGCCATGTAGCGGCACCAGCGCTCCGAGCGGCCAAGGGCGTGGGCGATGGACTTCCAGGTCTCGACGTAGGTGCTCATGGTGGGATTCCTCGGTTGGGAAGTGGCGCGCGGGGTATGCGCCGGGGTTGCGAGGAATCTCAATGCACTGCGCGTGCCGGGATTGGGCGGCGATTGCTTCGACGCCGAAGCATTCAGGATCTCAAAGGAAATGCCGTTCGATGCCAGGCGGTGCCGGCGAGTGCCACACCTTCCCGGCAGGTGTCACACAGGATCGGTAAAGATCGTGACACTCACTGTCTCACCGGCGTGACCAGTGGTTGGCAACCCCGTGTTGCCAGCGCCACTCCGAGGTCGCGAAGTCGGGAATATCTTCACGCCTGCCCTGCCCTGCGGGAGAGCGGCACCGGCACGACCGATCAGTTATCCTGGTCAGACATGCATCGCTGGACCTTGGTGGGGCTCGGCGCGGCGCTGGCCGCGATCCTCGTTCCGGTTGCCGGCTCGATGGTCATCGGCACCGCCACCGCGGCGCCGCTCGACATCTATCCGCTGTCCAAGGTCAAGCGTGGCCAGGTCGGCTACGGGATGACGACGTTCCAGGGCACGACCCCCGAACGGTTCGAGTTCGAGGTGGTCGGGGTCCAGAAGAACTTCGTTCCCAAGATGGACATCATCATCGTCAAGTCCAACGACGAGAAGCTCAAGGTCTCGGGCTTCTGGCGCGGCATGTCAGGCAGTCCGCTCTACATCGAGGGCAAGCTGGCCTGCGCGTTCTCGTACGGGTTCGCGTTCAACCGCGTCTCGCTCGGGGGCTGCACGCCGCTCGAGTACATGATCCGCGAGGGCTTCGACACCCGCCGGCGCAGCGCCCCGGGCGCCCTGGCGCCGCCGTCGACGATGGCGCAGTGGCGGCAGGTCACGCCGACCGGCTCGATCGATGACCTGTTCGGCGGCACCCGCACGCCGTGGCTGCTGTCGGCGCCGCTGCCGCCGCGGCCGCCGGCCCCGCGCGAGACCACCGAGGGCGCGATGACCGCGTCGGTCCCGCTGGCGCTGGGTGGCTTCACCGGCCCGGCGTTCGCCGAGGTCGAGAAGCTGTTCGCCGGGTACCCGCTGACCCCGATGCGCGCCGGCGGCGGCGGCTCGGCCAACGCGACCAGCGAGGGCCCGACCGAGTTTCTGATGGGCGCGTCGATCTCGGTGCAGCTGATCCGCGGGGACATGTCCGCCGCCGGCACCGGCACGGTCTCGTACGTCGATGGCAACCGGGTGCTCGCGTTCGGCCACCCGATGTTCCAGGCCGGCGAGGTCTACGCCCCGGTCGCCTCGGCCGAGGTCCAGACCGTCATCGCGTCGGCGCAGTTCCCGTTCGTGATGGCGACCCCGAAGCGCGAGCTCGGCTCGCTGGTCCAGGACCGGCAGTCGACGATCATGGCCGACACCAAGCTGAAGAGCACCATGATCCCGATCGACATTCACATCACGACCCGGCCGGTCGACAAGGGCAAGGTCGAGACCGCCGACTTCCACGTCGAGGTGCTCGACGACAAGTTCCTGACCTCGGCGCTGGCCGGCTCGGCCGCGCTGAACGCGGTCAGCCTGTACCTGCCCGACCGCGACCACGTCACCGCGAAGATCGAGTCGCTCGTGAAGATCAAGAACCTGGGCGAGCTGCGCTTCACCGACTACCTGTACGCCAACGACGGCGCCAGCTCGGTGATCGGCGGCGCCCGCGGGCTGCGCGCGCTGGCCGCGCTGGCGTTCAACCCGTTCGCGGCCGCCAAGGCCGAGCGGGTCGAGCTGTGGATCGACCTGACGTTCGCGGCCGACTTCGGCGAGGTCAAGGAGCTGCGGCTGCCCGGCCCCGAGCTGCGGCCGGGGCGCGACAACAAGGTGACGGTGGTGATGGACGCGATCGACGGGACCGAGGTGTCCGAGGTGCTGACGTTCAAGGTGCCGCAGGCGCTGGCCGGCTCGATGGTGCAGCTCGAGGTGATCGCCGGCGACGCGGCCCGGCTCGACGCGGCGCCGCCGGTCGACCTGGCCAGCCTGCTGAAGGCGTTCCGCAGCCTCTTGCCCGGCAACGTCTGGGCGATCACGCTGTACGCGCCCGACGAGGGCGTCGCGGTCGGCGGCGTGATCGTGCGCGATCTGCCGCCGAGCATGCACGACAAGCTGCACCCGAGCTCTCGCACCCAGCGCGCGGCGGCGTTCCGGCCGATCGTGCGCAGCCAGGTCAAGGCCCGCCACGTGATCGGCGGCGGCTCGACCCTGCTCGTCCGGATCGCGGACGAGTGATCCGCTGCCTCGTGACCGGATGCCCGCTCGCCTGACGCCACCCGCCTGGTTCGCCCGTTCGTGAAGGAGACTCTGTGACCCCACGCTCTCTGGCCGCGCGCGCGGCCGTGCCTGCTCTCGCCCTGTGCGCCGTCGCCCTGCCCTCGCACGCGGTCGTGACCTCGACCTGGACGGTCGAGACCTATACCCAGTTCGACGGCGGCGACGCCACCGACGCGTTCATCACCACCCTCGGCGAGGTCCGGCCCGGGTGGCAGACCAGACGGGTCGATCTCGAGGGCGACGGGGTGTGGAGCGCGGTGCGCACCAGCGGCGGCGCGGTGCTGTTCGGCTCCGACGTCGACGGCGCGATCTACCAGGTGACCGGCGAGACGTCGAAGAAGGTCGCGACCATCCCGGGCACGATCGCGGTGGTCGCGCTGGCCGAGGCCGGCGGCGCGGTCTACGCGGGCGCGATGCCGTCGAACCAGATCTGGAAGATCGACGCGGCCACCGGCAAGGCGACCGCGACCGCCCGGCTCGACCGCAAGTCGAAGGACAAGGACGATCAGGTCGAGACGGTGTGGGCGCTGGCCGCCGGCAAGGACGGCACGCTCTACGCCGGCAGCGGACCCGATGGCCGGCTATGGTCGATCAAGGGCGGCACCGCCAAGGCGGTCTTCGCGACCACCGACAAGCGGGTGACCGCGGTGACGGTCACCTCCGACGGCTCGGTGTGGTTCGGCACCAGCGAGCGTGCGCTGGTGTTCCGCCACGATCCCAGCACCGGCGAGACCCGGGCGATGGCCGACTTCGCGGGCAACGAGATCGGCGCGATCGCCGAGGTCGGCGGCGGCGTGGTGGTCGCGGCCAACGAGCTGGTCGAGGTGATCTCCGGGCCCGGCAAGACCGCCGGGCAGCTCGAGACCGCCGAGAAGCCCAACGCGCCCAAGGGCCAGACCACGAAGCTGCCCGACAGCGGCTCCAAGCCGGGCGCCGACAAGGACGGCGCCACCGTCGAGCGCAAGGGCGCGCGCAAGGGCAAGGGCGCGCTGTTCCGCATCGAGCGCGACGGCCGGCTCGAGCAGCTGCACGCGCTGACCGCGACCTACTTCACCTCGATCGCGGTCGATGCGACCGGCGCGATCTACGCCGGCGCCGCCGACAAGGGCCGCATCTACCTGGTCGAGCCCGACGACGCGGTCGCCACCGCCTTCGACGTCGACGAGCGCGCGGTCGCCCAGGTGTTCTGGGATGGCAAGCAGCTGGCCTTCACCACCGACGACACCGCGGCGCTGTACCGGGTGACCGGCAAGGCGTCGGCGGCGAAGTACGTCAGCGAGGTCTACGACGCCAAGAGCCCGTCGCGCTGGGGCCGCCTCCTGTGGCAGGGCGCCGGCAAGCTGATGGTCGAGACCCGCACCGGCAACACCGCCAAGCCCGACGTGGGCTGGAGCGGCTGGAAGCCGCCGGCCAAGACCGCGGCCGCCGGGGGCGGCGTGCAGGGCGGCCCGATCGCCAGCCCGCCCGGCCGCTACCTGCAGTTCCGGGTGTCGCTGCCCGACGACGGCGCGCTGCGCCGGGTCACCGCGCACTTCGTGCCGCAGAACACCGCGACCTCGATCGAGGAGATCACGCTCGAGCCGGCCCAGACCGACAAGCAGCCGACCCTGAAGGAGGCCGGGGGCCGCACCCGCAGCCCGATCCTGAAGGTGAAGTGGAAGATCGAGAACAGCGACAGCGACGAGACCTCGTACACGCTGCACGTGCGCCGCGACGGGGACGCCGACTGGCGCACGCTGGCGACCGGCAAGACGCCGCTGACCGCGGTGACCTTCGACTGGAACACCGAGACCTTCCCCGACGGCTGGTACCGCCTGCGGGTGACCTCGTCGGACGCGCTCGCCAACTCGCCCGACCGCGCGCTCGGCGCGCAGCGCACGACCGCGCTGTTCGTGGTCGACAACACCCGACCGGTGATCGAGGGCCTGGCGGTCAAGGGCGGCCGCGCCGACGCCCGGGTCAGCGACGAGCGGTCGGTGATCAGCGAGATGTCGTTCTCGATCGACGACGAGGCGTGGCAGCTCGGCACCACCATCGACGGGATCTTCGACGACCAGAACGAGACCCTGCGCATCGATCTGCCGGCGCCGCTGGCCCGCGGGACCCACACGCTGTCGGTGCGGGTGGCGGACGCCGCCGGCAACGTCGGCGCGACCACGACCACGTTCGTCGTGCGCTGAGCAAGCGAAGCGAGCCGGGCCGCGGCGACCGCGGTCACACCGCGCAGGCGGCGGTCAGGCGGGCGTTCGGATCAACGGGGTCCGAGACTGTCCGTCAGGCCCACGCGGGGTTGCACCGTGGGATCGCCGGCGGCGAGCAGCCGCTGGACCGCCGCGATCAGCTCGTTGCCGCGGACCGGCTTCTCGAGCACCAGATCGGGGCCGCTCTCGACGTCGTACGTGCTGTAGCCGGTGACCATGATGATCGGGATCCGCGGCCACCACTCGCGCACGTGGGTGGTGAGCTGGATGCCGTCCATGCCCGGCATCGTGAGGTCGGTGATCAGCAGGTCGATCCGTCCACCCGCGGTCATGCGCACGACCGCCTCGCCGCCGCTGCTGGCCTCGATCACCGTGTACCCGGCCCTGGTCAACCAGCGGCGGAATACATCGCGCACGATGGGCTCGTCATCGACGACCAGGACCACGCCCGCGACCAACGTCGTCGTTTCCATCCACGGTCGAATCGGCCACGTCGAGCGGACGTTCAGTGCGGAGCACGTGATCCGAGGTGAAAGTCTCGAGCGGGGTGGGCGCCCCGCCCTCCAGCCACGACACCGCACGCCCCTCAACTGCGCCCGGTCACGACGATTGCGTTCACTCAGTACGTCACGCAGGGCTCGAGGGGGGTGCCATCGGGGCGCATCGCACACACCTGAACGAAGGTGGGATAGACGGCGAGCATGACGTAGTGATGTTCGCGGGCGACGTGGCGCATGCCGTCGGCGTGCCGGCACGCGGGGCGGCCGGCGATGCCGCAGGTGATGGGATAGAGCGAGGCGCCGCCGCCGCCGCTCACGATGTAGTCGAGGCCGTCCTGGCGGCCGCGCTGATAGAGGTGATCGTGGCCGGAGAACAGCAGGGTCACGCCGGCGCGCACGAGGATCGGCGCGTACTGGCGGGCGGCGACCTGGTTGCCGCCGTGGGTGCCGCGCGCAAACGGCCCGTCGTGGGTGAACGCCAGGATCGTGCGCGCGCCGGCGCGGCGGGCCGCGGCGAGGTCGGCCTCGAGCCATCGCTGCTGCGCCGGGTCGTCGTAGGCGTTGGAGTCGAGCATCACGAAGTGCACGCCGGCGACGGCGAAGCTGTACCAGCCGGCCGCGGGCCGGTCCGGGGGCGGCGCCGGGAACCCGAACAGCTCGTTCATCCGCCGGCCGAGATCGCCGGCGCGCCCGACGTCGTGGTTGCCGAGCACGGAGTAGTACGGGACCGCGGCCAGCAGCGGCCCGGCCACGGCGAAGAACCGCTGCCAGTCGGCCTCGTCGTTGCCGCGCAGGACCAGGTCGCCCGACGCCACCACCAGGTCGGGCGACTCGCCCTGGATCGCGGCGATCAGGCGGGCGTGGATCGCGTGGCCGCCGCGGACGTCGCCGTAGACCGCGACCCGCAGCACCTCGCCAGCGGCGGGCGCGGTCGCGAACCGATGGACCGGGCCGGGCACGCCGTCGACGGTGAGTTGGTAGTGGATCCGGGTCGCGGCGGCCAGGCCGGGCAGCGCGAACTGGTGGCGCTGGCCGAGCGGCGCGCTGACCATGGTGCCGAGCGCGGCGGTGGGGCCCCACGCCAGCGTGACCCGCGCCGGCAGGTCGGTCTCGACCACGACGCCGGCCGCGGTGGGCCCGACGTGCTGGACGATCGGGCCGCGGACGATCTTGCTCGCGCGGCGCGCGACGATCTCGAGCTCGAGCGCAGGCGCGCGGCTGTGCTCGCCGGGGTGGACCTCGACCGCGACCACGTTGTCGCCGGCGCGCAGGAGGCCGGGGGTGACCGGCACGAAGAAGGTCTCCCACTCCGGGCCGTGCGGCCGCTCGGCCAGGCGCAGCGGATGGCCGCCAGGCGCAAGCCCGCGGCGGGCGACCGGCACGCCGTTGAGCCAGATCGCGATGCCGTCGCGGTAGCGCGCGCGCAGCTCGAGCACGCGCAGCGTGGTCGCCGGCTCGTCGAGGACGAAGCCCGCGAGCGCCCACAGCGCCGCGCGGCGCTGCCCGTCGGCGGGCGCCGCGGGCACCGGCCCGGCGACGCCACCGGCGAGTGCGAGCGGCCAGCCGGCCGGCGGCAGGTCCGGGCCATCGCCGACCAGGCTGACCCGCGCGCCCTGGCCGCGGGCGTGATCGAGGTCGGCCAGGACCACCCGGGCCAGCTGGTCGGTCAGGGCCGGGGCCTCGGCGGTGCGCACCACCAGCGACGCGCCCCGGGCGACCAGGACGAGCTCATCGGCGGACGGGGTCGGCGCTGGCGCGACCGTCAGGTCATCGTCGGCACCGGCGCTGGGCCCGACGCCGGGAGCGGCGGTCGCCAGCACGCCGAGGGCGCACAGCAAGACCGGCACGCGCGGACGCACGCCTACAGCCTAGTGCACCGC
>JBKJLC010000056.1:0-67957 GCA_046597055.1 Kofleriaceae bacterium
TCAGGCCATCCCGACCGCCGCCACGATCGCGCAGACCAGCGGCGTCGCGATCTCGATCAGGCTGCTGACCCGCGGTGGGATGTGGCCGCGGAGCCGGTGACCGAGCAGGTTGCCGGCGAGGATCGCGACCGCGAGCACCGCGACGTGCGGCAGCCAGGCGGCGGTGAACAGGCCGACCGCGCTGTAGCCGACCACCCGGATGCCGTGCAGCGCGACCGAGGCGACCGCGGTGGCGGCCAGGTAGCCCTCGCCGGCCAGCCCGGACGACAGCAGCACCGGACCGAGCAGCACGCCGGCGCCGCCGGCGGTCGCCGCCACCGCGCCGACCGCCGCCCCCGAGGGCACCAGCCAGCGCCGCGGCACCTGCCAGTCGGCGAACGCGAGCGCCCGGGCGACCGCGAGCAGCGCGACCGCGATCATCAGCCAGCGGAGCACTGCGTCGGGCAGACCGCCGGTGAGCACCGCGCCGACCAGCGCGCCCGGCACCAGGCCGAGCAGGAGTGGCGTGAGCACCGACCGCGGCGCGGCGTGCCGGTAGAGCACCGCGCGGTGCAGGTTGCCGCACAGGAGCGCGGCCGCGCTGACCGCCAGCCCGGGCTTGGGCCCGAGCATCCACGACAGCACGAACACGATCAAGAGCCCGCCGCCCATCCCTGACACCGTCGTGAGCACCCCGGCGGCCAGCCCCAGCACCACCATCGCGAACAGGTCGGGCGGCAGCTCCATGCCGGCTACGATGCCGGCACGGCGGCTATCAGTCCAATGGATTGTTTCTATCATTCCCATCACGTTCATCTATGATGCGTCGTGCTCGACGAGCTGCGCTATCTCATCCTCATCGCCGACGCCGGGACCTTCACCGCGGCCGCCCGCACCGCGCACCTGTCCCAGCCTGCGCTGTCGGCTGCGATCCACCGACTCGAGGAGGCGATGGGCGCCCGGCTGCTGCACCGCGGGCCGGCCGGCGCCAGCCTGACCGCCGCCGGCGCCGCGCTCCTGCCCCGGGCCCGCGCCGCGCTCGCCGCGGTCGAGGATGGCCGCCGCGCGGTCCACGAGGTCGAGGCCGGCGAGGTCGGCGAGGTCCGCCTCGGCGCCGGCGCCACCGCCTGCACGTATCTCCTGCCGACCCTCCTCGCGAGCTATCGCAAGCGCTGGCCCGGGGTCATGCTGCGGGTCCGCGAGGCCTTCACCGACGAGCTCGAGGCGATGGTGGCCGCCGGCGACATCGACCTGGCGGTGGTGACCGTGCCGGTGCGCAAGAGCCCGCCGAAGCCGTATGACTGGTGGCGCGACGACGAGCTGATCGTCGTGAGCGCGCCCGGGGTGGTCCCGCGCACCGCGGGCTGGGTGACCTTCGCCGACGGCTCCCCGACCCGGGCGCTGCTCCTGGCCCGCAATCCCGACGCGCAGATCGTGATGGAGCTCGGCTCGATCGCCGCCGTGAAGGGCAACGTTCGCGCCGGGATCGGCCTGGCGCTGGTGAGCCGAGCCGCCGTCAGCGTCGACCTCAGCCGCGGCGTGCTGGTCGAGGTCGCCCTGCCGTGGTCCCCGGTGATGCGCCGGCTGGCCCTCCGCCACCGCGGGGTCGATCGGCTGCCACCGTCGGCCGCCCGCCTGCGGGATCTCCTCTTGGCTCGGCCGCCACCCGGCTAGCCACGATGCCGAGCTGATAGATGAGCCCGAGACGCATCTCGGTCGAGCACAGGTCCGGTGTTCGAGACCGGCACGGAGGGCGAGCCGAGGCGAGGACGACCCCGCGTGCCCCCAGCGTTACCACGGGTCGAAGAAGGAGCGCGTTCGAAAGTCGTGCGAGCTGCTGAGGCTGGCCGCTGGCCCTTCGACTCCGGGCTCGCAACGAGCCCTTCGCTCAGGGACACCGGGAAACGGCGCCGGGCGCGATAGGTGATAGGGTGCGCCGCATCATGATTCCGACCCGCGTGTATCACTATCGCGATCCGGCGGCAGTGATCCTCGGCCTCAAGGAGCTGCGCAAGAAGGGCCTGACCCCGCGCGGCATCCTGTTCGTGGCGCTCGATCCACGCGGCGAGACGTACATCGCGGTGCCCGAAGATCTCGACGCGGTCGCCAACGTCCGCGTCGGCGACAAGCTGTCGCTCGAGCCGCCCTGGACCGGCCGCTACTTCCATCTCGACGCGGTCCACCGGCTGCCCGGCGACACCGTGCTGTGGAACGGCGACCGCCGCCTCGGCGACACCGGCAGCGCGCCCGAGGTCGCGTGCGCGATCTCGGAGTGGCTCAAGGGCTCGAGCGCGAAGAACGTCTTCCTCGGCTGCACGCCGCACCAGCCCGGCTCGTGGTGGACGGTCGACCACCGCTCGCCGGTGATCGACCTGCACGCCCGCGGCCTGGTCGACACCGTGGTCACCACCTCGGGGCTGCTCGCCCGCAAGATCGACGAGCCGCTGCTCTATCACACCGACTTCGCCACCCTGGCCGCGCACCGCGGGCCCCGCGATGGCTGGCACGACGTCTTCAAGAGCGAGATGGGCAACATCCTCCTGCTCGAGCGACGCGTGCTCGGCTACCGGCTGGTGCTCACCTGCGAGCAGGGCCTGATCGAGATCGACGTCAGCCACCTGCCCGACCTGGTCATGGAGACCGCCCGGGTGCCGATGAAGAGCGGCTTCGGCGTGGTCGGCCGCATCGACGGCGGCGCGTTCGCGGTCACCGCCGGCAAGATCGAGCCGTGGGGGCTCTCGGATGTCGGTCCGGCGATGCTGGTCGGCTCGCCCAACGAGACGATCCTCGACCTGCCGCGGACCCTCGCGGCGTTTCCGCTCGACGACTGACCGCGCCGACGGCCGGCCCCGGCCTCCCCGCGCGTCGGGGTCAGGGTCTCAGGGCGACGCCGACATCATGTTCAGGTAGGCAAGCCCGAAGGCCAGCGCCACCACCGCGGTCACCGGCCACAGGCCGACCACCGTGCTCAGGACCGTTCGCGCGGTCGGTCCGAGGCTCTCCTCGAACGCGACCAGCCGCTCGCGCAACGGCACTGGCGGCGGCGCAACCGTGATGCCGCCCTTCTTGACGACCCGGGCCTGAGGCAAACCAGCGGACATCTACCCAGTATGCGCGGGCGGCTCCGCCCGCCTACTGGCAATCACTGACCGAAGCCACCGGCGTCACACCCTGCGCGGTGGGTGCGCCGAACTCGCGCGGTCGCCGCCCGCTTCAGAGGAACGTGCACACGCTCGGGTTGTTGCCCACGCAGGTGAAGCCGACCTCGACCACGCAGGCCGCGCTGCACCCGTCCCCGCTGCTCAGATCCCCATCGTCACACTGCTCGCTGGGCGCCTTGCGGCCATCGCCGCAGGTGGTCGAACAGACGCTGGGATTGCCGCCGCCGCACGCGTGCCCGAACTCGATCTGGCAGGTTCCGCTGCAGCCGTCGTTGTTGTTGGTGTTGCCGTCATCGCACGCCTCGGCGCCGGCGCGCACGCCGTCCCCACAAGTCGTGGCGCACACGCTGGGCCCGCTTGCCGGCCCGCAGGTGAAGCCGGCCTCGACCGTGCATGTCGCGCTGCAGCCATCGCCGTTCTCGGCCGGCGGTGCGTCATCGCAGGCCTCGCCAGGCTCGACCAGACCGTTGCCGCAGATCTCGAGCTTGCACTGGTTGCAGCCATCGCCGACCACCGCGTTGTTGTCGTCGCACTGCTCGCCGGCGGCCAGGTTCACGATGCCATCACCGCCGCCGCACGCCGGCAGGCTGCAGTCGAAGTCACACCCGGCCGTGTTGCCGCCGGTGTCGCAGGTCTCGCTCGCGCTGGCCACGCCATCGCCACAGCGGACGTTCTGGCAGTTGTTGCGACAGGCATCGAGGTCGTCGAGGTTGCCGTCGTCGCACTGCTCGCCGTTGACCGCCTCCACGCGACCGTTGCCGCAGGACTCGATCTGGCACAACGCCGAGCAGCCGTCGCCGTCGACCGCGTTGCTGTCGTCACACGACTCGGTGCCGGGCGCCAAGGTCGGCGTGAACGCTCGGTTGATGATGCCGTCGCCGCACGCGGGCGCCGAGCAGTTGAAGTCGCAACTCGACGTGTTGCCGCCGGTGTCGCAGGCCTCGGCGGTGGAGTCGATGCCGTCGCCGCACACGTGGACCGTGCAGCTGTTGCGGCACGCGTCGAGATCGTTGAGGTTGCCGTCGTCGCAGGCCTCGCCGTTGATGGCCTCGGTGATGCCGTTGCCGCAGGTCTCGATCTGACACAGCGCCGAGCAGCCGTCGCCGGCGGCCAGGTTGTTGTCGTCGCACTGCTCCACGCCGGGCGCGCCGATCGGCGTGAACGAACGGTTGACCAGGCCGTCGCCGCACACCGGCAGCGAGCAGTTGAAGTCGCAGCTCGACGTGTTGCCGGCGGTGTCGCAGGTCTCAGCGGCCGCGTCGATGCCGTCGCCGCACACCTGCAGCGTGCAGCTGTTGCGGCAGCCGTCGAGGTCGTCGGTGTTGCCGTCGTCGCACTGCTCGCCGTTGACCGTCTCGGTCACGCCGTTTCCGCAGGTCTCGATCTGGCACAGCGCCGAGCAGCCGTCGCCCGGGGTGGTGTTGCTGTCGTCGCACTGTTCGGGGCCGCTCGCGCCGGCTGGCGTGAACAACCGGTTGATGAGGCCGTCGCCACACACCGGCGCCGTGCAGTTGAAGTCGCAGCTCGATGAGTTGCCGCCGGTGTCGCAGGCCTCGGCCGAGCTGTCGAAGCCGTCGCCGCAGATGTGGAACGTGCAGCTGTTGCGGCAGGTGTCGAGGTCGTTGAGGTTGCCGTCGTCGCACTGCTCGCCGTTGATGGCCTCGGTCACGCCGTTGCCGCAGGTCTCGATCTGGCACAGCGCCGAACAGCCGTCCCCGGCGGTGGTGTTGCCATCGTCGCAGGCCTCGCCGGTCAGCGAGCCGGCCGTGATGAACAGCGGGTTGGCGATGCCGTCGCCGCACGCCGGCGCCGAACAGTTGAAGTCGCAGGTCGCCGTGTTGCCGCTGGTGTCACAGGTCTCGCTGGTGCTCGCGATGCCGTCGCCGCAGCGGACGCTCTGGCAGTTGTTGCGGCAGGCGTCGAGATCGTTGCCGTTGCCGTCGTCGCACTGCTCGCCGTTGACGCCTTCGGTCACGCCGTTGCCGCAGCTCTCGCTCTGGCAGAACTGGTCGCAGCCATCGCCGGGGACCACGCCGCCGTCGTCGCAGGTCTCGGTGCCGGGCGCGCCCGCCGCGGTGAACGACCGGTTGACGAACCCGTCGCCGCACGCCGGCAGCGAGCAGTTGGCGTCGCAGCCGGCGACGCTCGCGCCGATCGCGCCCGGGTCACAGGCCTCGCCCGCGGCCAGGTTGACGTTGTTGTCGCCGCACACCGGCGCGGTGCAGTTGACGTCGCAGGCCGCGGTGTCGCGGGCCAGCCCGGTCACCGGATCGCCGTCGTCGCAGGTCTCGCTGGCGACCGGGTTCACGAACCGATCGCCGCACACCGGCGCGCTGCAGTTGGCGTCGCAGGTGGTGGTGTTGAGCCCGACCGTGCCGGGATCGCAGGTCTCGCCGGCGGCGTTGTTGGTGAGGTTGTCGCCGCACACCGGCGGCGTGCAGTTCGAGTCGCAGCTGGCGACGTTGGCGCCGACCGCGCCGGGGTCGCACAGCTCGCCGGCCGGGCCGTTGACCCGGTTGTCGCCGCACACGGGGACCGTACAGTCGGCGTCGCACCCCGCGACGTTGGCGCCGGGGGTGCCCGGATCGCAGGCCTCGAGCGGGACGCCGCCCGTCATGGTCGCGTTGACGCGGTTGTCGCCGCACACCGGGATCGTGCAGTCGCCGTCGCACTCGAGCGAGTCGGACATGTTGGGCATGCCGTTGTCGCACTCCTCGTCGTCGGCCGGGCCAGCGCCGTTGGTGTCGAGAATGCCGTTGCCGCAGCCGGCGCCGCCCTGGCAGTCGTTGCGGCACCCATTGCCATCGATGCCGTCGCCATCGTCGCAGATCTCGCGCGGGTTCGGCGGCGAGCCCAGCGGGTTGCCCAGGTCGTCCACGATGCCGTTCTGGCAGGACTCTTCGGACAGGCAGTTGGCCGAACAGCCGTCGCCCGAGAGGTTGTTGCCGTCGTCGCACACCTCGGCGCAGTTGGTGCCGGTGGCGGTCGCGTTCAGACACACCCCGGGCAGGCTGGTCGCGGTGTTGGGCAAGTGGCGGTCGATGAGGTTATTGCCGCACTCCTCGTCCGACCGGCAGTCGCCCTTGCAGCCGTCGGCGTCGACCGTGTTGCCGTCGTCGCAGACCTCGAGCGCGATCAGGTTGGTGTGCATGTCACCGCAGACCACCGCCGTGCAGTTGCTGTCGCAGGTCGCGGTGTCGACGCCCTCGTCGTCGCAGGCCTCGGTGATCGGCCCCTCACCGTCGACGAAGCCGTCGCCGCAGATCGCGACCTGGCAGTCGTTGCGACAGTCATCGTCGTTGCTCTGGTTGCCATCGTCACAGGTCTCGCCCGGGTCGACCACGCGGTTGCCGCAGCCGGTGGTGGTGCAGCCGAGGCCATCGGCCGTGCACACCGATCCGGCCGCGCACACCACGCCGCTCGAGCATTCGATGGTCTGGCTCTCGAAGCACGCGGTCGCGAGCACCCCGATCAGCGCGGAGAACACGACCCGCATGGCCGCGTGGCCAAGGACGGAGGAGCGAAGCAACATGGGTAATTCCTCGGTAGCAGGCAAAGGAGGCGAGAGGGTCACCAGATAGCCCGACGGGTCAGAACGAGCCGCGCGCGGCGACGCCGGCGTGGTCCGCGCCGATGACGGGCGCGATCGACATGGCGCCGGTCGGCGCCTCCTCGGCGAACGGATCGATGCGGTACGCCTGCGGCCGGTTGATGATCACCAGCGCGAGCCCGGCGGCGATCGCCAGGCCGCCGACCGTGTAGGTCGCGAACGCGAGGGTCTGGTTGCTCTCGGCGCTCGACTTCATGGCGACCACCTCGGGCGTGCGCATCGAGCACCCACCGGTCGAGTCGGTCATCGCGCACGCGGCGATCGCGGCGTCGTAGTCGTCGAAGCTGGTGCGGGCCGACACGTGCAGCAGCCCGCCGACCCCGGCGATCACCACGCCGGCGCCGAGCACGCCGTACGGGATCCAGACCGGCATCTTGCGCTTCTCGCGGGTCAGCTCGCTGTCGGTGAACAGCTTGAGCTCGAGCCGCGACGGCTCACCGCCGGTCAGCTTGAGGTTGAGCTGGGTCGGTGCGTAGCCGTCGGCGCGGGCGGCGACCGAGTGCTCGCCCGCGCGGACCAGCGCGGTCCAGGTGCCGGGCCCGATCATGACCTGCTTGCCGTCGAAGATGAGCTTGGCGCCGGCGACCGGCAGCGTGTACTCGACCATCGCGAGCTGCTTCTCGACCAGCAGCTTGAAGTCCTTGGCGCGCGCGAACTTGTCCTCGCCGAGCGGGGCCGCGCCGTACACCATCGACTTCTCGAGCGACGCGTGCATCTCGACCGGGTTGTCGAGGTTCACCAGCGCCAGCGCGAGGTTGTAGTGGATCGCCGGGTGGTCCCAGTGGGTGAGCGCCTCGCGGTACTTGTCGACCGCCTGCGGGAACACCGACTCGCGCAGCAGCTTGTTGCCCTCGTTGAACATCGCCAGCGCGGTGCGCTGCTCGTCGGGGCTGACCCCCTTGGCCCAGGGCCGGGCGGTGTCCTGCTGGGCCTTGGCCAGATCGGACTCGGTCACCTGCCGGGGCGGCGTCTGCGGCGTATGCGGGACCGGCGTCGGCGGCGGCGCATCCGCGACCGGTGGCGCCTCGAGCGGCGGGGCCGGGGTCGGGGTCGGGGCCGGGGCCTCGGGCTTGGCCTTCTTGCCGGGCTTCGACTTGCGCTGCGCCATCGCGCCCGGTGCCGTGCCCGTGATCAGGGCCACCGCGCACAGGCCGCTGGCCATCCTCGAGACGAGTGGTCGCAACATGAAGTCTCCCGGTACGTGATCGCGTGACGAGCTCGTGTGACGTGCAGCGCGCGGACCCGGCCGTGACCGGCGTCGAGGGTCACGATCGCCCCTGCGCGGATAGTAGCGTTGGCCGGTCGGGCATGAGGGGCCGGCCGGACCGGATCGTTCAGGACCGTTCAGGTCAGTTGAGGGTCTCGATCATCTGCCCGATCTGTTCCTCGAGCTTGCGGACGCGCTCGCGCTCGGCGGCGAGCAGCCGGTCGACCTCGGCCTTGGCGGTCACCGCGGCATCCTCGGACTTCTCGGCCGCGCGCTTGGCGGCGAGCGCCTCGCTGGCGTTCTTCTCGGCCGCGACCCGGGCTTCCTTGGCCCGCGTCTCGGCCTCCTCGGACAGGACCAGCGCCGTCTGCAGGTCGGCGTACGTCATGTTGAGTTGCTCCCCAGCCTTGGCTCGCTCGTGCTCGGCCTCCTTGCGCGCGTTCTCGGACTCGACCGCGGCGGCCTCGGCGACCAGGCGCTGGCGCTCCTTCTCCTCGGCGGCGGCGAGCGAGCGCCTCGCGTCGTCCTCCGCCACCTTGGCCTTCTCGGCCTGCTGCTTGGCGATGACCGCGCTGCGCGACGCGATGCGGTGATTCTTCTCCGCCATCCTCTGCGACCGGTTGATCGTGAACAAGGCGAACGCGGCCGCGACCAGCAGCAGCGTGAGGAAGGACACGACGCCGATGGTCACGGTGCGCCGGCGTCGCTCGTTGCGGGTCGACGCCGAGATCACCTCGGCGAGGAACGCGCGCTGGGTCTCGGGCAGCGGCCCCTGGTGCCGGCGCGCCCAGCGGATCGCCTCGTCGGCGGTCTCGCCGGTCCACAGCATGCCGCTGTCACGACCCTTGGCGTGCCACTGCCGGGCGGCGACCCGCAGCTGCTCGACGAACTGGGCGTCTTCCTGGGTCTCGTCGAGCCAGCGGCGCAGCGCCGGCCAGCTGTGGATGAGCGACTCGTGGACGATCTCGACCGTCGAGCCCTGGGCCGAGCCGTCCGCGGCGGTGTTGCTGACCAGCAGGCGGGCCGCGACCAGGTGATCGACCAGGCGCTGGATGTCGCCAGTGCCGGGCGCCAGCTCCTGCAGCTCGGCGAGCGACACGATCGCGCGGGTGCGCTCGGGCGTGATGAGGCGCAGGAAGACCTGGCGGGCCAGGCCCTGGGACGCGCCCGCCAGCTCGGCGAGCACCTGGTCGGCGTGGCTGGCCAGCGCGCCGGCGATGCCGCCCATCGCGTTGTAGGCGGCCTGGGTGAGCAGCTTGCGACCGCTGTCGCGCGCGTCCCACAGCTTGGTCGCCGCGAACTGCAGGAGCGGCAGCGCGCCCGGGGTGGTCTCGAGGTGCGAGAGCATCTCCTCGACCATCACCGGGTTCTCGAAGTGGTAGCCGGCCATCTCGGCCGGCTGCACCAGCGCGTCGCGCAGGCCGTCGCGGTTGGGCGGGGTCAGGAAGTACAGCCCCTGCATCACCTCGCCCATCAGCTGCGGATCCTCGCCGACCCGGTCGAGGAAGTCCGAGCGCAGCGACAGCACCACTCGCACCGGCGCCGAGGCGTCGTCGGCGGCGCCGGCCAGGCACGCGGTGAACGCCGCGCGCTCGGCGGCATCGGGCACCAGCGTGTACAGCTCCTCGAACTGATCGACGAACAGCAGAATCTTGGTGCCCGACCGCTTGGCGCGGCTGCGCAGCACCTGGCCCATGTGGCCGGGCTCGGCGGCCAGCTTCTTGGCGATCGCCGCGTGCTCGGCGAGGTCGTCGGTCACCGTCTTGGAGGTGGTGCCGACCATCGGCGTCATCATCGCGGCGACCGCGGCCAGCGGGCTCCGCCCGGGCCGGATCACCAGGGTCTCCCAGGCCTCGCCCGAGCCCTTGAGCGCCGGGACCAGACCGGCGCGGACGAACGACGACTTGCCGACGCCGGACGGGCCGATGACGCCCATCACCGGGCGATCGCGGATCTTGTTGACCGCGGCGGCGATCTCGCGCGAGCGGCCGAAGAACCGCGACGCGTCGCTCTCCTGGAACGACGACAGGCCCGCGTACGGGCTCTCGTCGAGCTCGAGCTGCACGGTCGAGAACCGGCCCGGCAGGTACGGCTCGAGCGCGCGCATGAGCTCGCGCGCGTCCTTGAACCGCAGCTCCTTGTTCTTCATCAGGCAGCGGTCGACGACGTCGCACAGCCCCTGCGGGAGGTCCGACACCGCCTCGCGCAGCTTGGGCATCGCCTTGTCGAGCATGGCGGTGACGACCAGCTGGTTGCCCTGGAGCGGCGCCAGCGGGTGCTTGCCGGCGAGCAGGCGGAACAGGATCACGCCGACCGCCCAGATATCGGTGCGGTGGTCGATCTCGACCCCGATCCCCCACTGCTCCGGGGACATGTACTTCATCGTCCCCATGATCACGCCCTGGCGGGTGAGGTTGGTGTTGCCCTCCCCCAGCTCGGCGGCGCTCGGCACCCGGATCGCGGCGGCCGACGCCTGCGAGGCCGGCTTGTCGGCCTGGTCGCGGACCTTGGCGATGCCGAAGTCGAGCACCTTGATCGTGCCCTGGTCGGTGACGAAGATGTTGTCGGGCTTGAGGTCGCGGTGGACGATGCCCTGCTCGTGGGCGACCGCGAGCGCCTTGACCACCGGCACCATCAGCTCCACCGCGCGCGCCGGCGGCAGCCGCTTGCCGCCCGAGACCAGCTCGGTGAGCACGGTGCCCTGGAGGAACTCGAGCACCATGTACGGCTGCCCGCCGTGCTCGCCGACCTCGTAGATGATGACGATGTTCTCGTGGCTGCAGCGGGCGGTCGCGCGCGCCTCGATGATGAAGCGCTGGGTCAGCTCGGGGTGGTGCGAGTTGAGGACCTTGATCGCGACCTTGCGGCCGAGCTTGAGGTCGCGGGCGAGGAACACGGTGCCCATGCCGCCGGCGCCGATCTCGCGAATCAGCTCGTACTGGTTGATCGAGAGGCCGGGCCGCGGCGCCTGACCAGGGCCCCACAGCGCGGTGACCTCGGAGACCTCGGAGCGCGGGCCCGGGCTCGGGGTGTGCTCGCGGGTCGGGGCCGGGTTGCTCGGCTTGGTGCCGCGGGCGACGATCGGCGTCGGGACCGTGCCGCTGCCGTTGGGCGGGACCCGCAGCGAGCTGTCGACCTCGACGTTGCTGCCCAGCCCGCCGACGGCGACGACGGTCTTCTCGGCGCCGCCGCTGCGGCCAGGACCGAGATCCTTGCCGCCGGCACTGCCGCTGATGACCACCGTCGGATCGGACGGCTTGCTGCCATTGCTCTGGTTGGGCTCACTCATCGGACGGCACCCGGCTGGTGTGGGAGTCACACGGCGGGCAGAAGTGCGTGCAGCCACGCGCAAGCCCCCCGCTTGGGGGCCGAGCATAGCCGTTTGTACGCGCGAGTTCCGCGGTTTATTGGCGGCTACCGATGCCAGGGTCGCGAAAAGCCACGGTTCAACGTAGTGGTTGCTACATTCCGCGCCCATGACCTCGGCGCTCGCTGATCTCGCTCGCGGCTTCCGCACGGCCTACCTCGACCACGACACGCTCACGGCGCAGCTGCACGCCTGGCGCGAGGCATTCCCGGACCTGTGTCGGCTTCAGTCCATCGGCACCACCCCCGAGGGCCGCGCGCTGTGGCTGCTGACGATCGGCACCGACCCGGATCGGGTCCGGCCGACCGCGTGGGTCGACGGCAACATGCACGCCAGCGAGCTGGCTGGCTCCAGCGTGGCGCTGGCGATCGCCGAGGACATCCTGCGCGCGCACGTCGATCCGGACGCGCTGGGCCTGTCGGCGCCGATGCTGGCCCGCCTGCGCGCCGGCCGGTTCTTCGTGCTGCCGCGCATGAGCCCCGACGGCGCCGAGGCGGTGCTGACCACCGGCCGCTTCGTGCGCTCGGTGCCGCGCGACGGGCGGGCCCAGCAGGGCGCGGCCCGCTGGCGCTGTCACGACGTCGACGGCGACGGCCTCGCGCTGGTGATGCGCGTGCTCGACCCGACCGGCGACTACGCCGCGGCGTCGCCGGCGCACCCCGACCTGCTGTCGGCCCGCGAGCTCGACGACGCCGGCCCGTTCTACCGGGTGTATCCCGAGGGCACGATCGAGAACTGGGACGGCTTCACGATCCCGGCCCCGTCGTTCGTCGGCGACAACCCGATCGATCTCAACCGCAACTTCCCGTGGTCGTGGGCGCCGACCCACGAGCAGCTCGGCGCCGGCACCTTCCCGGCCAGCGAGCCCGAGTCACGCGCGGTGGTGGAGTTCGCGTGCGCCCATCCCGAGATCTACGCCTGGCTCAACCTGCACACGTTCGGCGGCGTGTTCATCCGACCGCTCGGCCACGGCCCCGACAGCAAGATGAACCAGGACGATCTCGGCCTGTTCCGCTTGATCGGGGACTGGGCCGAGTCCCTGACCGGCTATCCGATGGTGTCGGGCTACGAGGAGTTTCTCTACGAGCCCGACAAGCCGCTGCACGGCGACCTGACCGACTTCGCCTACAACCAGCGCGGCGCGATCGCGTACGTGGTCGAGCTGTGGGACCTGTTCAAGCGGCTCGGCATGACCCGGCCCAAGAAGTTCGTCGAGTACTACGCGCACTTCACGCGCGCCGAGCAGCAGCAGCTCGCGGCCTGGGATCGCGAGCACAACCAGGGCCGGATCGTGCGGCCGTGGCGGGCGTTCCAGCATCCGCAGCTCGGCGCCGTCGAGATCGGCGGCATCGATGCGCGGATCGGCGTGTGGAACCCGCCCTACGACGTCCTGCCCGAGGTGTGCACCCAGCAGAGCCGCTGCTTCCTCCGGGTCGCCGCGCTGGCGCCCGAGATCCGGGTGCGCGACGCGCGCGCGATCGCGCTCGGCGACGGCCTGCACCGGATCGAGGTCGTGATCGAGAACGGCGGCTACCTGCCGAGCCACGGGCTCGAGTCGGCCAAGGCGCTCGAGTGGAACGAACCGCTGTATGCCGACCTCACCGCGACCGGGTGCACCCTGGTCGACCCGACCTCGGTGCGCGTGCAGCTCGGCCACCTCGGTGGCTGGGGCCGCGGCGCCGGCACCGGGGCCAACGAGCTCGCCTACCTGCGCAGCCCGGGCAACCACACCGTCGCCCGCGGCCGCTGGATCGTGCGCGGCGCGGGCCGGGTGACGGTGCGCGCGGGCTCGTCGCGGGTCGGGTTCGTCGACGTCGAGCTGTCGGTTCCGTAGGGTCGCTCCGCTCAGGGCACCGAGCGCGCGACCGCCGGCGGCACCGACCAGCCGCGGCCGCGGTGGCGGTGCTCGAGACGGAACAGGACCCAGCCGACGCTCAGGATCGCGGGCCCGGCCAGCAGTGACCAGATCCCCGCGGCGCCGAAGACCTCGCCCTGCAAGACGTACGTCCGCGCCCCCCCGTCGGGGCGCAGCGCGAGGCCCGCCCGGAGGGCGTCAGGATCGATCGTGGCCAGCGTGATCGCGGCCGAGACCAGGACCGCCGCGGTGAGGCCCCAGCCGGCGAGCTGGAGCGTCCAGCGATCGTCGGACCAGAGCGCCCACGCCAGCACCGCGGCGATGCCAGCGCTGGCGGCGCCCCACCCGCCGCGCGGGAAGCTGCGACGGACCAGGCGGTCGACCTCGTACACCTCGACCGCGCTGAGCCACGGGCTCGCGGTGGCGACCACCGCGCAGGCGAGGAACGCGAAGGTGAGCGCGCGCAGCGAGGCGCGGCGCCAGTCGGAGAGGCGGTCGGGCATGGTGGACATCTAGCGTTGGCGAACGTAGCTCGAGCGACCGGCGTGACCGCCGGCGGCCCGCGATGCGATGACGGCCAGATCCGCGACTCGACGCATCGGCGGATCATGCCGTGTCGGCGGCTACCGACGCAATCGGCATCCGCCGCCGCCATGGAGGCGATCGTGGTCACGGGTGGTACAAGGAGGCATGTCGCTCTACGCGATCGGTGACATCCAGGGCTGCATGGGCAGCCTCGAGCGACTGCTCGCGATGATCCAGGTCGGGGCCAGCGATCGCCTGTGGCTGGTCGGCGATCTCGTGAACCGGGGCCCCCGCTCGCTCGACGTGCTGCGCTGGGCGCGCGCCCAGGGGGACGCGGTGACGGTGGTGCTCGGCAACCACGACCTCCACCTGCTGGCGCGGATGGCCGGGGTCACCGAGGCCAAGAAGAGGGACACGCTCGACGACGTCCTGGCCGCGCCCGACCGGGCCGCGCTGTGCGACTGGCTGCGCACGCGGTCGCTCGCGCACGTCGAGGATGGCCACGTGATGACCCACGCCGGGCTGCACCCGCGCTGGACGGTGGCGCGGACCCGGGAGCTCGCCGGCGAGATCGAGACCGCGCTGCGCGGCCCCGACTGGCGGACCTGGATCGCCGGGCTGGCGGGCCCGACCCCGGCCTGGCGCGACGACCTGACCGGCGCGGCGCGGGCGCGGGCGATCCTCGGCGTCTTGATCCGGGTCCGCACCATCACCAGCGACGGCGCGCCAGTCCATTTCGATGGCCCGCCCGAGGAGGCACTGCCGGGCTCGATGCCCTGGTTCGAGGCGCCGGCGCCGGCCTGGGGCGATCACACCGTGGTGTTCGGACACTGGGCGGCGCTCGGCCTGCGCATGGGCGAGCGCTGGATCGCGACCGACTCCGGATGCGTGTGGGGGAACCGGCTGTCCGCGGTGCGCCTGCCGGACCGTGCCGTGTTCCAGGTGAAGAGCGTCGAAACGTCGAGCTGATGATCGAGTATCGTCACGACCTGGAGGTCGTGATGACGGAGACCGATCGCGCGCGCCTCGAGCGCGCCACCAGACACCCGAGCTACCAGGAAGCGATGCGCCGGCCGCCAGCCGACTACGCGGTGCCGGTCGCACTGCTCGCCGTGTTCTACCTGGTGGTGCCGTTCCTGTTCCTGGTCCCGGTGCTCGCCGCCGACGACCTGCACCAGGCCGCCCTGGCCGGCGTGGTGTTCTTCACCGTGCTGCTGCCAGCCGCACCGTTCGCGTGGGGCGTGCTGCGCACCTGGCCGCTGCGCAAGCTGCCCGCGCGCCACGTGTTCGGCATGGTGCTCGGCCCGGCGCCGGCTGCCGGGCGTGGCCGCTGGGTCACGGTCGAGCCCGCGACCGGCGCGCCGGTCGACCTGCGCCTGCGGCTCAAGGCCTATCTCGACTCGACCGGGGGCGCGGTCGGCGCCGGCTCCGTCGGCGTGGCCCTGTGCAAGGGCGACCAGCTGGTCGAGTGGGTCGCGATCCCCGACCAGGTGCCCGAGGCGGTGTCGTGACCGGCGGCGGCGCGAGCACGTTCGCGACCGAGCTGCTCACGGCCGAGGCCCGCCAGCGGCTGGCCGCGGCGGTCACCACCGCCGCGCATCGCCAGGCTCGCACCGCCGAGCCGAACACGTGGATCAAGCTGGGCATCGTGATCGTCGTGGTCGTCACGCTGTCGGTGGTGGGCACCCTCGCCTGGTACCCCTCCTTCGACACGAGCACGTTGCCCGAGTGGTTCAAGCTCATCCAGGCCATCTCGTTCGTGCCGATGATCGGCAGCGTGATCGCCGCCGGCTGGCTGTTCGGCCAGTCGTTCATGCTGTGGCGCCAGCCGACCCGCCGCATCACCGCGCTGGTGACCGGCTGCGAGCGGAGCCCCGACGGTCAGGCGCTCGAGCTGCTCGACGCCGACGGCAAGGCGAGCCGCCACCGCTGCCGGGGCAGCGCGGGCTCGATGGTCAAGGTCGGCACCATCAACCGCGGCGAGGTCGGCGTCGCGCTGTGCAAGGGCGACACCGTCCTCGAGTGGGTCCCGATCCCGGTCTGAGTCGGCAGCCGCGGACGCCCCGTTTCCCGCTGTGCCCGAGCGCAGCGCGACGCCGTGGGGCAGACGCCGAGAGAGTGGCCCCGCGCTCCCCCGTTCCCGGTGTCCCTGAGCGAAGCCCGCAGCGCGAAGTCGAAGGGCAAACGGGTCCCGTCACGTCGTCGCGCGAGCCCCACGGGGCGCGGGCGCTACGGGTCGCGGCGCTTGGGCTTGGTGAGCGGCAACGGTTCGACGGTCAGGTCGGGCTTCGAGAACTCGATGTCGATCGAGTCGTCCTTCGGCACCGGCGGCGGCGCGGCGGCGGAGGCCCGGGACTGCGGCGGCAATGGCGGTGGCCGCGGCGTGCGGCGGCCGGGATCGCTGACCGGCGGCGCCTGCCACTTCTGGGTCGGCACGTGGTCGCTGTTGAGGACGGCCGCCGGCTTGGCCACGCCCAGCTGGCGGCGGGCCTCGGCGACCGCGGCGCCCAGGTCGGGCTGCGAGTCTCCAGCGGGCGGGGCCATCCGCAGCACCTCGCCGAGCATGGAGGCGAACGCGGCCGCCGAGCCGAACCGCGTCGCCGGCTCGCGCGCCAGCGCGCCGTTGACCACCGCGATCAGCTCGTCGGGCAGATCGGGACGGTAGTCGCGCAGCGGCCGCACCACGCACTGCCGGATCATCTTGAAGACCTCGAGGTCGTTGCGGCCGTCGAACAGGCGCTGCCCGGCCAGCGACTCCCACAGCACCGCGCCCATCGCGAACAGATCGGACTGCGTGGTCGCCTCCCCGCCGAGCGCGACCTCGGGCGACAGGTACGAGAGCTTGCCCTTGACCGTGCCGGGCGCGGTCAGGCTGAACACGCGGTCGCGCGCCCGGGCCAGGCCGAAGTCGGTCAGTTTCGCGACGCCGTTGTTGCCGACCAGGATGTTGTGGGGCGACACGTCGCGGTGGATGATCGGCGCCGGCGTGCCGTCGGAGCGCCGGCGCTCGTGGGCCGCGCCCAGGCCGCGCAGGGTGCCGATGGCGGCCGCGACCGCCAGCGGCCACGGCATGTGCCCGCCGCGGTCCTGGTAGAACTTCACGAAGCTGCCGAGGTCCATGCCCTCGACCCACTCCATCACGATGTAGTAGCTGCCGTGCTCGTCCGCGCAGAAGTCGTAGACCTGGACGATGTTGGGATGCGCGAGCTCGGCGCCGACCCGCGCCTCCTCGATGAACATGTCGGTGTAGTTCCGGATCGTACGGAACTCGGGCTTGATCTTCTTGATCGCCACCGTCCGCGAGAACCCGGCCGCGCCGCGGACCTGGGCCCGGTACACGGAGGCCATCCCGCCCTCGCCGGCGAGCTCTACCAGCTCGTATTTCCCATCGATGATCGCGGGCGAGGAGGCCATGTCGCCTGAGTATCCCGGTCGCGGGCTCGGCCTGCAATGCCCACTGCGCCCGGGTGACACCGGGCCCAGGCCACGCAGTCCGGGTCGGAGGCTGTGATTCTCTCGAATCCCACCCTCCCTATCGATCGGTCGGCCGCGGCCCGGAGGCCGCGCCCGATCTGTACGGAACCAGCGCCGCCTCGCTTCGCTCGCTCAGGTCTCGTCAGCCTCGAAGCGCTTGCGGGCCGCCTCGAGCTCGCCGGCGGCGGCCTCCCAGCGGCCGGTGAGCTCGTCGAGCTTGACCTGATCGCCCTGGAACGCGCCGAGCAGGGTCCGGTAGCGCGGCTCGTCGGCGTAGACCGCCGGGTCGGCCAGCTCACCCGAGCGGCGCGCCTGCTCGGTCTCGAGCGCGGCGATCCGGTTCTCGAGCTCGGCGACCTTCTTCTCGAGCGGGCCGATCGCCTTGGTCCGGCGCTGGCGCTCGTCGGCCTCGCGCCGCTTGCGCGCCTTGTCGTCCTCGCGGTTGCGCGGCGGCGCCGCCGCCGTGGTGGTGGTCGACTTGATCAGCTTGGCGCCGCCAGTCACCACGACCTCCTTGCGCCGCTGCGCGCACGCGTAGAGGTACTCGTCGAGCGTGCCCGGGTAGGTGTCGACCGTCCCGCCCTCGACGTTCCAGATCCGGGTCGCCAGCGTGCGGATGAGGCTCCGGTTGTGGCTGACGAAGATGAGGGTGCCGTCGTAGTCGATCAGCGAGCGCGCCAGGCTGTCCGACGACTCGAGGTCGAGGTGGTTGGTCGGCTCGTCCATCAGCAGCAGGTTGCCGGGCGCGATCAGCAGGCGGGCCAGCGCGACCCGGGCCCGCTCACCGCCCGACAGCACCTTGCACGGCTTGTCGACGTCGTCGCCGCGGAACATGAACGCGCCGAGCATCGCGCGCACCCGCGACACCGGGGTGGCCGGGCTGGCTCGCTGCACCACATCCTGCACGCTCGCGCCGAGGTCGAGGGTGTCGGCGTGGTGCTGGGCGTAGTAGCCGACCTTCACGCCCTGGCCGGTGCGGATCGAGCCCGCGTCGTGGGTCAGCTCGCCCGCGATCATGCGCAGCAGCGTGGTCTTGCCGGCGCCGTTGACGCCGATGATCGCGATCTTCTCGCCGCGCTTGACGTTGAGCGACACGCCCGGAAAGACCACGTGCGAGCCGTAGGCCTTCTTGACCTCGTCGACCTTGAGCACCTCGGCCGCCGTGCGCTCGGTCGGCGGGAACGAGAAGCGCATGACGTGGCGCTTCTGGAAGGTCTCGACGTCCTCCATCTTGCCCAGCGCCTTGACCCGGCTCTGCACCGCCTTGGCCTTGTTGGCCTGGGCCCGGAAGCGGTTGACGAACACGGTCAGGCGCTCGCGCTCGCGCTCGAGGTTCTTGGCCCGACCGGCCAGGATGGTCTCCTCCTCGAGGCGGGCCTCGACGTAGCGCTCGTAGTTGCCCGGGTAGGTGCGCAGCCCCTCCGGCTCCAGGCTGACCACCCGATCGATCTGCTCGTTGAGGAACTCGCGATCGTGGCTGATGAGGATGAAGCAGCGGTCGTAGCGCTTGAGGAAGTCGCTGAACCACGCCACCGACGGCATGTCGAGGTGGTTGGTCGGCTCGTCGAGCAAGAGGACGTCGGGACGCTGGAACAGGAGGCCGGCCAGCACCGCGCGCATCTTCCAGCCGCCCGAAAACTCGCCGAGGTCGCGCTGGTGGTCGCCCTGGGCGAAGCCGAGGCCGGCCAGGATGGCGAGCGCCTCGTGCTCGGAGAAGAACTGGTCGAAGTGAGCCTGGCGCTCGTGCAGCTCGGCGATCCGCTCGGCCAGCTCGATCATGTCGTCGTGGCGGGTCTCGTCGTCGCCGATCGCGAGCAGCTCGGCCTCGGTCGCCTCGAGATCGCGGTCGAGCTCGCTGCGGCCGGGCACGCTGCTGACCACGAAGTCGAGCAGCCCGACCCCGCCGGTCAACGCCAGATCCTGGGGCAGCCAGCCGACCCGCACGCCGCGGGCGGTGGTGACCTTGCCGTCGTCGATCTCCTGGGCCCCGGAGATCACCTTCAGCAGGGTGGTCTTGCCCGAGCCGTTGGGCCCGACCAGGCCGATGCGGTCGTGGGGGCCGAGGCGGAGGTCGACCGCGTCGAAGATGACGCGATCTGCGAAGAAGACGCTCACTTCTTCGAGGACGACGAGGCTCATGGACGGCGCGTTGTACGTCCGCCCGGGCCAGAACGCCAGGCCTCAGGCGGGTCGAGACATGAACCGGCGTCGCAGGTCGGCCCGGGGGTCACGCCGCGGTCAGGCCGCCGCCGCTGCGGGCCGCAGGACCGGGCGGCGCCGGGCCGCGATCAGTCGCGCCGCCGGCGCGAGCGCACCACCATCGAGCGCGGCAACACACCGTCCTTCTCGAGCTGGTGGATGCGCGCGCCCAGGGGCCGCAGCACCGCGAGCCGCGCCGGGTCGGCGCCGTGGTCGTCGACCAGGCTCGAGTAGCGCTCGCGCGCGGTGTCGTCGGCGAGCTCGCTGGCGCGGTCGAGCAGGTACGTGAGCTCGGCGCACGCGAAGCGGAACCCGAGCTCGCCCTCGGGGAGGGCGGTCCCGGCGCTGGCGCGGCCGGCGAACAGCTCGTCAGCCGCAGCACGATCACCGCGGTCAGCCCGATCCAGGAGCGCGGCCAGGCGCGCGACGTCCATGGCCTCGGATGCTAGCGCGACCGGGCGGCGTTCGCAGCCCGAAGCGGCGGAGGGCCGATCTCGCGGGTCGTCGCCGCCCTGGTCGACCACGTCAGCTAGTGCGACGATGAAGGCCCCATGCCGCGTTCATTCGTCGGCGAAGTACTCGTCATCGACCTCTTTGATCTCGTAGGTGTCCTTGGTTCGGACACCAACTCCATGGTCAAAAAGAAGGCGGGCGAGATGGGGCCCATCAATGAGGACGATCTTTTTCTCGATGCGAGCGACGTATTCGTGGGCCCCGCTCGAGAAGGCCGCGGTCGTGATGAAAACGCCCTTCCGAGCACGCACACCCTCAAGGCTCCCGGCGAAGGCCTGTACGTCGGCACGCTGGACGCTGTGCTTGACCGGATCCCATCGCTTGGCCTGGATGAAGATCGCGTCGAGGCCCAAGCGGTCTTCCTTGATGATGCCATCCAGGCCACCGTCGCCCGTACGTCCCAACGCTTGGCCCGCGTCGGCGATCGACCCGCCGTAGCCCATCTTGACCAGTAACTCGACGACCAACTTCTCGAAGAAGGCGGGCGAGGCCGCGAGAATCTTCTTGATCAGTTCGGTCTCGATGCTGCCGCGCAACGACTCGTAACCAGCCTCAATTTGTTCTTCGGGTGTCTCGCCATCGGACAGCGGGGGCGCAGGGGGCTGAGGTCTGGACGCGACCTGGACGTCTCCACTCGACGGTTTCTTCCACGCCCGAAACTCGGGATACTGCCCGAGGAATGCTACGTCGATGCGGACGGGCGGTTGCGCCAGGACCTGGCGCCCCCGTTCGGTGATCCGGTAGATGCCACGTCGCACCCACTCGAGCAGACCTGCTTCGCTCATGTAAATGCACGCCCAATTCACCCGGTTCCCCAGGCGGGACTGCCGACCACTCGGAATCTTCTCCGCCACATCCGCATCGCTGAGCCCCAAGCGCTTCGCGACCTCGGCTCGCAAGTACGCGAGCGCGAGCTCTTGGCCGCCGCCCGCGGCCTGCAAGACTGGCAGTGTTAGCGACTGAAAATCGGGGCAGGTCATGGGGTCTCCAGATGGGTCTTGTGGACTTAGATCCAAGCCGCCGCTTCGCGCCACCGTCAGTCGAGATCGCGCCGGACACCGAGCGTGACGCCGAGGTCGGTGGCCTCGGTGCCGACGAGCGGGGTGCCGGCCGCGGCGGCCGCGCGCCACACGCCGGTGAGGCGCCAGTGCACGCCGGCGCGGACCGCCAGGTGATCGAGCGCGTCGCCGTACCAGCCGGTCTGGACGTCGACGCCCGCGCTCGGCGTGAGCCACTTGATCGCGCGCCACGACAGATCGGCCGAGACCAGGATCGCGCCGCGGGTGTCGCTGCCCTCGGGCGCGCGGGTGTATCCGCCGAGCAGCGCGACCCGGCCGTGCAAGCGCACGCGCCGGGCCGGGGCCCAGGTCGCCGCCGCGCCGAGCTGGATGGCGCCCGACGACCCGACCAGCTCGGAGCGCGTGTACGGCAGCTCGACCCGCGCGAACACCGCGCCCGCCAGCGGCCGGCCCAGCGCCTCGCGGCGACCGCCCCACGCGAGCTCGCCGAGCACCGGTCCGTAGCCGACGTCGGACACCTCCAGCCCGCCACCCTGGACGACCTGCGCATCGAGCATCCGCACGCCGATGGCCCACCCGAGCGCGCCCTCGCGGAACCGGGCCAGGAACGTGGCGCTGGCCCGGGCGGTGTCGCCCGGCTCGGGCTCCTCGAGCAGGGCGCGACCGCCGAGGTCGATCGTCACGTCGGAGCGCAGGCAGCCGCCGCGGCTGGCGTCGACGCCGGCCTCGCGCCACGGCACCGCGATCGGATCGTCGATGTGATCCTCGCAGGGATCGGCGGCGGCCAGCCCGGGCAGGAGCGCCAGGACGATCAAGGCAGGCCGGGCGAGCGTGGCTGGCACCGCGCGATGCTACACGGCGGGGCGCGCGCTGGCACCCGGACCACCGGGTGAACCGGGCACGGGTTGCGCCGGCGGCGGCGCCCGCCGATGCTCGTGCGCATGCGCGCCTGGCGAGTTCATGCCTACGGTCCCTATCGCGACGTGCTCCAGCTGGACGAGGTGCCCGCGCCGACACCGCCGAGCGGCGGCGTGGTCGTCCAGCTCGAGGCGGCCAGCCTCAACTTCCCCGACCTGCTCGCGATCGCGGGCAAGTACCAGATCAAGGCACCGGTGCCGTTCACGCCCGGGATCGAGGCCGCCGGCACCATCGTGCAGGTCGGCGCCGGCAGCCGCCACGCGCTCGGCGATCGGGTGATCGTCAGCACGCCGTGGGGCGCGTTCGCCGAGCAGCTGGCGGTCGCCGATAGCCAGGTGTTCCGCTGGCCGGAGCCGCTGACCGCGGCCGAGGCGGCCAGCTTCCTGGTCACCTACCAGACCGGCTGGTTCGCGCTGGTGCACCGGGCCGCGCTGCGCGCCGGCGAGACCCTGCTGGTCCATGGCGGCGCCGGCGGCGTCGGCATCGCCGCGATCCAGCTCGGCAAGGCGCTGGGCGCGACCGTGATCGCGACCGCCGGCGGCGCCGACAAGCTCGCGGTGTGCACCGCGGCCGGCGCCGATCACGTGATCGACTACCGGGCGACCGACTTCGTCGCCGCGGTCAAGACGCTGACCGGCGGCCGCGGCGCCGACGTCATCTACGACCCGGTCGGCGGCGACGTGTTCGATCAGAGCCTCAAGTGCATCGCGTGGGAGGGCCGGATCCTCGTGATCGGCTTCGCCTCGGGCCGCATCCCCGAGCTGAAGACCAACCGCGTCCTGCTGAAGAACATCGCCGTGCTCGGCCTGTTCTGGGGCGCGTACCAGCTGCACGATCCGGCCAAGGTGGTCGGCGCGCACGAGGCGCTGTGCGGCCTGGTCGCCGAGGGCAAGTGCCGACCAGTGGTGTGGAAGCAGCTGCCGCTGGCCGCGCTGCCCGACGCGCTGGCCGCGCTCGAGAGCCGCACCAGCTACGGCAAGATCACGCTGGTGCCCTGACCGGGGTCACGGCGCCGGCGCGAGGCAATCGACGACCAGCCGGTGGCCGGGCCCGAGCGTGCCGCGGTAGCTGGCGCCCCGGCCGCTCGGCGTGTAGTCACAGGCCACCATCGGCGCGATCGCGAAGCAGCCCTGCTCGCCCGCCGCGCGGCACCCGAGCAGGCGCCGCTCGGCGCGGTCGGGGCCGACGTCGTAGCCGCGGCAGCGCGCGGTCGTGGTCTCGGCGTCGAGCCTGCCGAGCAAGCACGGCCGCCGGGCCATCACGCCGGCGGTGGCGCGGGTGATGCGGCGCAGCCGCTCCGACATCACGCTGCCGCACATCGACTCGAAGACGAAGCGCGACGGGAACCGCTGGACCAGCTCGTCGAGCCGGATCGCGGGCGAGGCGGTCACCCCGGTCGCCGGGGCCACGCAGGTGGCGAGCAGCGCGGGCGTCCCGCGCGGTGCGAGGACGTCGGGATCCTGACCGACCACCACGTCGGTCGGCGGTGCGTACATGCCGGTGACCATCACCAGCGACGGATCCGCCTTCAGCCCGCGGAAGAACGCCTCGTAATCGTCGATCGGCGTGAGGTACCGGCTGTCCTCGCGCGAGCGACAGCCCTGCTTGGCGCCGAACTCGCGCGGCTGGTCGGGATCGCAGACCACGCCGTGCTCGAAGCACCGGAAGCTGGTCCGGGGGCCCAGCTCGCTCGACAGGGTGGCGGTGGGATCGCCGAACAGCGCCGGGTTGGTCGCCGAGCAGTCGTCCTCGTCGGTGATGAACACCACCAGCAGGAGCGCGTCGTCGCGCAGGAACTCGAGCTGCGCGGGGTGGCGGCCGTCGAACGCACGCCGGACCGCCTCGAGCGGGTGCTCGAAGCCGCAGCCGGTGCCGACCTCGACCCCGGCGGCGCAGGCGAACGCCTCGCCGAGCGAGCCGGTGTAGTTGCGGATGCGGCCACCGGCGCCGTCGTCGTGGTCGTCGAGGTAGCGGCCGTCGATGGCCGGGCAGCCGAGGCCCTGCCGGCCGATCCGGAACCGCCCGTCGTTCAGGTCGTCGGTGGCCGGGCAGCCGGGCACGCTGGCGGCGCCGATGGCGACGCTGGTGGTGATGACGCCGACCCGCAGATCGGGCATCCCGCCCAGGTCCTCGTCGAGCTGCGCGAACAGCTGGCGCCCGGCCGCGTCGATCAGGGCCTGGGCCTCGAGCGTCATCGAGCCCGAGGTGTCGATCACGAACAGGACGTCGAGCCCGCGGGTCGCGGTCGCCAGCGGATCGAGCACGCGCTGGTAGTCCTCGCCGAGGACGACCGCGTCCTGCGCGCCGTCGCACGCAACCATCAGCCCGAGCGCCACCGCGACCACCCCGGTCCTCGTCATGGTCGGTCCTTGCAGGCCGCGGCGATCCGCATCCGCTGCGGCGACGCCGGCCAGCGGGTCGCGAAGGTCTCCCAGGCCGCGTCGGCCCGGGCGTCGCCGAGCCGACACAGCGCCTCGATCCGCAGCGCGGCGGCCTCCTCGGCCAGCTGACCACGAGCGCCGATCCGCGCGGCATGCCGCTCGGTCGCGGCCAGCGCCGCCGCGGGATCGCCGCCACGCAGGGCCGCCATGGCGGCGTCGACCAGCGCGACCTCGTCGGCCAGCGAGGCCGCCGCCAGGGCCGTGGTGCGCCGCACCGGCGACGACCGAGACGGCGGCGCCACCCGGGGCGGATCCAGGGGCGCCGCCGTCTCGAAACGAGAGGTGCTGGCCGGCTCGACCGGCGCCGCCAGCCCGAGCGGGCCGGCCGCGACCGCGCGCTCATGGCGGGGCCGGGTCGCCAGCCAACCGCCGGTCGCGACCGCGGCGACCACGCCGACGATCGCCAGCTTGGCGACCGCGCCGAGGCCGGTCACCGCGGCCGCCGAGCCAGCGCCGGTCACCACGCGATGCCGGACCCGCGCGAGCACCGCGTCGTCGGGTCCGAGCCCGCCGCGCGCGGCCTCGAGCAGCGCCTGGGCGCGTGGGTTGAGCTCCTCGATCATACTTCCTCCGGACGTCGCGCGACCGCCGCCTCGAAGGCGCGGCGGGCCAGGCGCAGGCGAGAATAGGCCGTGTTCAGGTTGATGCCGAGCAGCCGCGCGACCTCGGGTACCGCGAGCTGCTCGAGCTCGACCAGCGCGAACACCACCCGCTTGTCCTCGTCCATCTGATCGAGGATCGTGGCGACCGCGGCCGACGCCTGGGCGCGCGACAGCGCCGCGAAAGTGTCATCCGACGCGGCCAGCGCGGTCGCGTCCTCCGAGCCCTGCCGGCGCTCGGCCCGCCCCCGCGCCCGCCGGTACTGGCTTGCGACCCGGCGCGCGATCGCGAACAGCCAGGTCTCGATGCGCGACCGACCGCCGAACTCCCCGAGCCGGCGGTGCACGACCACGAAGGCGTCCTGCAGCGCGTCCTCGAGCTGCGGCTCGGCGACCCCGAAGGTGCGCAGGGTCCGCCACACGAACCGCGCGTGCGCCTGATAGACCTCGTCGAACGTCGCCGTCGCGGTCGCGACGACGGGCTCGATCAAGGCGTGAACGGCAGGGGCCATGTGGGTGGTTGGTGGCTGGGAGGGCGCGGATCCGTCACGCGATCGTGCGATCGGCCCGGGACCGCTAGAACAGCGGCACCTCGATGCCGGCGGCGATCCGCCCGCACAGCAGGTCGGGCTGGTGCAGCCCGGTGCCCGCGTCGAGGATGAAGCGGGGTCGGTCGCCGGCGCGCAGCATCTCGAACGTCGAGACCAGCAACGCGCGGCCCCAGATCGGCGTGCGCAGCGACAGCCCGAACCCGACCGCGCTCCACGGAGCGCTGCCGGCGCGGCCGTCGGCCACGCCGAAGCTGGTGCCGGTCATGGTCCCGCGCTCGAGGATGAGGCACGCCCTGGGTCCGACCTCGGGCCGCTGCCAGCAAACCCGTCCCGCCAGGGCGTCGAGCCGGATCGCCGCACCGGCGCCGCTGCCCGGCGACAGCTCGACGAAGCGATCGCGCCAGCGCCGCGCCTCGAGCTCGAGCCCGAGCTCGCCGCGGCTGACGATCACCGCGAGGTCGCTCGACATGCCCATGCGCGGGACCACGCCGGCGTCGGTGCCGAGCTGCAGGCGCGCCGCGACCGACCAGCGCGGCGGCGGCACCACCCGGGCCACCCGCACCCGCGGCCGCACCTCGATCATCCGGGCCGCGACCGCCGGGGCCACCTCGATCATCGACGGGGGCGCCGGCGGCGGGGCCACCGCCCGGGCCTCGGCCACCGCGCGCGCGACCACCACCGCCACCGCGTCGGCGATCGCGCCACAGTCGGGCGCGCGGAGCTCGCGCTCGGCGTCGGCGGCCGGCGTCCACACCGTCACCCGGGCCCGGAAGCCGCGCCGTTCCCGCACCACCTCGACGTCGGCCTCGATCACGTCGCCGCTGGCGAGCGGCCGGTCGAGCCGGGCGTCGATGCGGGACCGCACGGTCGTCTCGTCGGGACACCGCGCCGGGGCGCGCCACCGCACCACCGCGCTCGGCGGCGGTGCCAGCCCTGGCGGCTCGGCGGCGGCCGACGCGACGAGCACGCCGATCACGGTCAGCGCCATCACCGCTGCCGCCGGACGACGCGCCACTGTCCCCGACGCTACGGGTCGTCCGACGCGGCCACAAGCACGACGAGCGGCAAGCCCAGGCACGCAGAGGGCCGACACCGCGGGTTGCCTGACGTTGCACGACCGGGACGCGTCGCATACGGTGCCCTCATGTCCGCGAAGCAACGCCGCCTCAGCTTCTCCGCCCCGCTGGTCGTGACCCTGGCGATGGCGCCCGGGTGTGTCGTGACCCCGGTGCCGGCCCAGCCGACCCAGCCGGCTGGCAACACGGTCGATCGCCGCACCCATGGGCCCGACCAAGGCCAGCCGGCGACGACGATCACCAACCCGCCACCGGTGCGCACTGGCCAGACCGAGCCCACCCCGCCGGCGGCCCCGCCGCCGACGCCGCCGCGCCAGAGCAACCCGGGCGGCGAGGTCGCGCAGCCCCGGCCGCCGGTGGTCACCCCGCCGATCCGCCAGGGCAACCCGGGCGGCGCGACCGCCCAGCAGCAGCCGCCGACCACGCCCAAGCTGCGCCGCTGGACCCTGACGGTCGCGTCCGACAAGTCCTGCTACGCGACGCCGATGGACGCGGCGGCCTGCGAGCCCAAGGCGACCTGCAACCCGCCACCGCCGCCGCGGGTTGGATGCCCGGCGAACACGGCCAAGGGCACCCGGATCGAGGAGCAGTCCGCGGGCGCGTGCTTCATCGTCTACCCGTCGCCGCCGTGCCCGCCCGGCGTGGCCTGCAACCCGCCGCGCCCGCAGACGATCGAGTGCCCCGGCGAGTGAGCCCCGGGGATCCCGTGCCGGCGCCGGCCGCTTCGGAGCGCGTCCGCGCCGAGTGGCGCAACCGGATCGCCGCCGAGTACGGCTCGGCGGCGGTGACCCAGCACTTCGTGCTGTGGCTGATCCAGATCGGCGCCAGCCCCGATCTGATCGAGGACGGCCTCGCGATCGTGCTCGACGAGCTGATGCACAGCCAGCTGTCGTCGGAGGTCCACGCCGCCGCCGGCGGCACCGCGGCCCCGGCGATCGATCGCGGCCAGCTCGCGCTGCCGCGCCGCGTGGCGCTGCCGCTCGAGCTCGACGTGCTGCGCGCCGCCGTGCAGGTGTTCTGCCTCAACGAGACCGTGGCGGTGCCGCTGTTCGCGCACCTGCGCGAGGCGACCACGGTGGCGCCGGCGCGCGCCGCGCTCGACCGGATCCTGGTCGACGAGGTGCGTCACCGCGACTTCGGCTGGGCCTGCCTCGACTGGTTCCTGACCACGCCGATGGCGCCCGACGTGCCGGGCCTGGTCGAGGCCGACCTGCCCGGCCTGTTCGGCCACCTCGATCGCAACTACGGGTACGACGACGACGGCGGCGTCACCGCCGACGACCGCGGCTGGGGCCTGGCCGCGCCCCGCGACTACGCCGCGATCCTCGACGCGACCTTCGAGCGCGACTTCCGGCCGCGCTTCCTCGCGCGTGGGATCGACCCGACCGGCGCATGGGCCGCGCGCCGCGGTTGAAAAGCCGTTCACCCTTGGCTGATAGTGCGCCCCGATGAAGATCCTTCTCACCGGTGCCGGCGGCCAGATCGGCGTCGACCTGGTCGGCGCGCTGGTCGGTGACGGCCACCAGGTGGTGGCGACCGACCTCCGCCCGATCGAGAGCACCAACGCTGCGACCTGGCGCGCGCTCGACGTCACCGACGCCGCCGCGGTCGACACCCTGATCGACGACGAGCGCCCCGACGTCGTCTATCACCTGGCGGCGATCCTGTCGGCGTCGGGCGAGAAGCAGCCGACGCTCGCGTACCACGTCAACCAGACCGGCACCTGGAACGTCCTCGAGGCGTGCCGGGCCCACGGCGTCACCAAGCTCATCTTCACGTCGACGATCGCGGTCTACGGCCCCGGCCTGCCCGACCCGACCCCCGACGACGTCCCGCTCCACCCGTCGACAATCTACGGCGTCACCAAGGCCTCGGGCGAGCTGCTGTGCGAGTACTACTGGCGCCGCTGGGGCCTCGACTGCCGCGGCGTCCGCTTCCCCGGCTTGATCAGCGCGGCGATGCCTGGCGGCGGCTCGTCCGACTACGCGCTCTTCATGTACGTCGACGGCGTGCGCCGCGGTCGCTACGAGGCGTTCTGCCGGGCCGACACCCGCATCCCGCTGATGTACATGCCGGACGGCGTGCGCGCGCTGCTCGAGCTGGCGGCCGCGCCGCGCGAGCGGCTGGCCCGCTGCGTCTACAACATCGCGGCCTTCTCGCCGCGCGCCGACGAGATCGCGGCCTCGGTGTCCCGCGCGGTCCCCGGCGTGCACATCACGTACACGCCCGACCCGATGCGCCAGGCCATCCTCGACTCGTGGCCGCGCGCGCTCGACGACAGCGCGGCCCGGCGCGACTGGGGCTGGCAGCCCCGCTTCGATCTCGACACGATGACCGACGACCTGGTTCCCCGCGTGCGCGCGCTGCTCGCCGGCAGCGGCGCGCTCGCGCACTGACCCGCGCGACCCGACCGACCCGAGGCACCCCATGTACGAGCACGCCCGAGAGCACTTCGTCCGCACCCTGGCCGAGATCCGCGACGCCGGCCTGTGGAAGCACGAGCGGATCATCGCCTCGGCCCAGGCCGCGCACATCGCGGTCGGCGGTCGCGAGGTCATCAACTTCTGCGCGAACAACTACCTCGGGTTGTCGTCGCACCCGCGGGTGATCGCGGCCGCCCACGCCGCGCTCGATCAGCGCGGCTACGGCCTGTCGAGCGTGCGCTTCATCTGCGGCACCCAGGATCGCCACAAGGACCTCGAGGCCGCGGTCAGCAAGTTCCTGGGGACCGACGACACGATCCTCTACGGTTCGTGCTTCGACGCCAACGGCGGCCTGTTCGAGACCCTGATGGGCGAGGAGGACGCGGTCATCTCCGACGCGCTCAACCACGCCTCGATCATCGACGGCGTGCGCCTGTGCAAGGCCGAGCGCCATCGCTACGAGCACGACGATCTCGACGATCTCGAGGCCAAGCTCAAGGCGACCCAGCACCGCCGGATGCGCATGATCGCGACCGACGGCGTGTTCTCGATGGACGGCGACATCGCCCGCCTCGACGCGATCTGCGACCTGGCCGACAAGTACAGCGCGCTGGTGATGGTCGACGACAGCCACTCGACCGGCGTGGTCGGCCGAACCGGCCGCGGGACCGCCGAGCTGCGCGGATGTATGGACCGCGTCGACATCTACACCTCGACCCTCGGCAAGGCGCTGGGCGGCGCGTCGGGCGGCTTCACCAGCGGCCGCAAGGAGATCATCGAGCTCCTGCGCAACCGCTCGCGCCCGTACCTGTTCTCCAACACCCTGGCGCCGCCGATCGTCGCCGGCAGCATCGAGGCGCTGGCCATCTTGACCGCGTCGACCAACCTGCGCGACCGGCTCGAGGCCAACACCCGGCGCTTTCGCACCGGCATCACCGCCGCTGGCCTGACCATCCGACCCGGCGAGCACCCGATCGTACCGGTGATGCTGGGCGATGCCCGCCTGGCCTCCGACATGGCGGCCCGCCTGCTCGAGGAGGGGATCTACGTGATCGGCTTCTCGTTCCCGGTCGTGCCCCGCGGCGCGGCCCGCATCCGGGTCCAGATCTCGGCGGCCCACTCCGACGCCGACATCGACCGCGCCATCGCGGCCTTCACCAAGGTTGCCAGTGACCTGGGCAAGGTCGCCACGGCGCAGGGCCCCGCCGACGGCCCGGGCGGAGCCTGAGATCGTCATGCTCCCCGACGACATCGCCGCCAGGATTCGGTCCGCCCTGCCCGACGCCGTGGTCACCCTCGAGGACCTCACCGGCACCAAGGATCACTGGAAGGCCCGCGTCATCTCGTCGGCGTTCGCCGGCAAGTCGCTCGTCGAGCGCCATCGCATGGTCATGCACGCGCTCGCCGCCGAGCTCAAGGGGCCCATCCATGCGCTGTCGCTCGAGGTGCTGACACCCGACGAGGTGTAGGTGGTCGCCCCCGGTCGGCGTGACCGGCGCGGTCGCACGTCGATTTCGGCTTGCACCCGGGTCGGGGCCGTGCGTGTACGCCGCTGTACGTCGGCGCGCATTACCAACGACGACCGCGCGCCGGCCCGGGCCGTGACCGGGGTTTTCCACATTTCGTGTGCCGGCGGGGCTTTCATCCGTGGCAGCATCGATATCAAGCGACTCATTCGCGCGAGATGGGGATGACTGCACCATTGACGGAATCACAGCCACCGCTCGGCCAAGAAGTTTTTGGCCCGTACCTCGTTTACGAGCGCCTCGGCGTCGGCGGCATGGCGACCGTCCATCGCGCCAAGGAACGTGGCATCGAAGGCTTCGAGCGCATCGTCGCGCTGAAGCGCTTGCTGCCGCACCTCGCCGAGGATGCGAGCTTCGTGAAGTCGTTCGTGCGCGAGGCCAAGCTCGCGTCGATGCTACAGCACGCCAACATCGTCCAGCTCTACGAGCTCGGGCGGGTCGGCACCGTCTACTTCATCTCGATGGAGAACATCGATGGACGCGACGTCCGTCGCATCCTGCGCCAGGCGCGCAAGGTGTCGGGGCCGCCCAACGTCAACGTGACGCTGTCGCTGCTGATCCAGCTGTGCGATGCGCTCGAGTACGCGCACACGCGCTGCGACGAGAACAACGAGCCGCTCGGCCTGGTCCACCGCGACGTGTCACCGTCGAACCTGCTCGTCACCAAGTCGGGCCACCTCAAGGTGATCGACTTCGGCATCGCCAAGGCGCAGTCGCAGGCACTGGCCACCCAGACCGGCCGGGTCAAGGGCAAGCTCGCGTACATGGCGCCCGAGGCCATCTCGGGCAAGGAGCTCGACTCGCGCTCGGACATCTTCTCGGTCGGCGTCATCGCCCACGAGCTGCTCACCGCGCGTCCGCTGTTCGCCTCGAAGAACGAGTACCAGACGCTGATCAACGTGCAGCGCTCCGAGGTGCTGCCGCCGTCAGCGTTCAACCAGGCGGTGCCGCCCGAGCTCGACGCGATCGTGCTGCGCGCGCTCGCCCGCGATCCTGACGAGCGCTACCTGGCCGCGTCGCAGATGCGCGACGATCTCCACAGCGTCCGTGTCCGCTACAACCTGTCGGCGACCAACCGCGAGGTCCAGACCTGGTGCGACTGGGCGTTCGCCCTCGAAGCACCCGGCGGCAACTTCAGCGGCCCGGTGGTGACCGACTCGTTCGCCGGCCACTCGCGGTCCCCGGTGCTGGCCAAGATGCCGCTGCCCGCCGCGAGCGAGCAGGCGCTGTACGCCCAGCAGGTCCACGTCACGCCGAGCCGTCCGCGGGCGGCCAGCTCGTCCGGGGCCGAGGACGAGGACGCCGACGTCGCCTGGGGCGGCGCCGCCGAGCACGACTCGCAGCAGCCGGTGCTCATCGACGAGATCCGCGACCACAGCGACCCGGGCGGCCAGACCGCGGTGGCGTCGCGCGGCTCGATGATGGGCCTCGGCGCGGCCGCTCACACCGCCGACTTTGCCGCGCGCGAATCGCACGCCTCGTCGACCCTGGTCGGCATCGGCGTCGGCGCCCCGGCCCGGGCCAGCTCCTCGCCGAGCAGCTGGCCGCACGGCTCCAGCAACGACGCGGTCGCGCGCCGGACCCTGCGCCAGGCCACCGTCCCCGGCGAGCTCGCGGCGTCCGACGCGACCGCGCCCCACCAGCTCGCCGATGCGCCCGCGTTCGGCGCGGCGATCGTCGAGCGCACCACCCCGTTCCCCAAGATCGCGATCGCGGGGATCGCCGGCGCGGCAGTGCTCGGTCTGGTGCTGTTCCTCGCGTTCGGCCGCGGCGGCGACAGCAAGCCCGCCGGCACCGGCGCGCCGGCCGCGGCGGCGACCACCGGCAACCTGCCAGCGACGGTGAAGTTCATCGTCGAGCCGATGGACGCCACCATCAAGATCGCCGGCATGGACCCGCATCAGGGCGCGCCCTGGTCGGTGCCGCTTGACCCTGGTGTCGTGCAGATCAAGGTCAGCCGCGACGGTCACCAGTCGTGGGAGACCTCGATCGAGCTGTCGTCGGGCGAGAACCAGACGATCCGCGTGGTGCTGGCCGCTGCGCTCGGCGATCCCAACCTCGCCACCCTCGAGCTCTCGTCGAACCCGGCCGGCCTCGGCATCATCCTCGACGGCCAGGACGTCGGCCAGCAGACCCCCTGGAAGACCCAGCTCCCGGCGGGCCCGCACACGGTCCAGCTCCGCGAGGCGAACGGCACCGTCGCGTGGAAGCACACGTGGCCGGCCGAGGCCCGCACGCTCTACACGTTCAACCCGTCGATGGACGCGACCAAGCAGAAGGAGCGCCTCGAGCGCGAGCGCCAGGTCGCGCTGCAGCACGAGCGCCCGTCCAACCCGCTCGCGCCGCGGCCGGCCACGCCGCGCGAGCCGCGCGCGACGATCGACGCCGGCGCCGCGGTCGCGGTGGCCCCGCCGACCCCGGCGGCTCCGACCGGCCCGGGCTCGAGCACCGACACCGCGACCGGCACCGCCAAGGTCGCGACCGTGACCCCGACGCCGCCGGCCCCGACCCGACCGGCCGACCCGGTCAAGCCACCGCCCGCGGTCACCACGCCGATCAAGCCGCCGACGCCGACGATCGCCGCCAAGCCGGTGCCCAAGGCCGCGGTCGTGGTCCCGCCGACGGCGGTGAAGCGCACCTCGGGTGATCTGCCCAAGATCAAGACCGTGGTGCGCCCCGGCCAGGAGGTCCCGAAGTCGCTGGCCGCCAAGATCTGCATCAACGAGTCGGGCGCGGTCACCAACGTGCAGGTCTTCAAGCTCACCGGCGAGGTCGCCCAGGCCTTCGCGCAGGCGATCCGCACCTGGCGCTACACGCCGTACAAGCAGAACGGCGTCGCGACCCCGGCCTGCTTCGTCAACTCGTTCGCCCTGAAGTGATCGAACTGGCCGCCTGCCCGCGCCGCAGTTGACGGCGGCGCACGGGCTGGCGATCGTGGTGCATGAGCGAGCGTCGCCACGGGTCCTGGATCGTCGGGTTCGTGCTGCTCGCCGGCCTGGTCGCCCGGACCGGCGATGCCGCCGCCGGCGACGAGCTGCTGGCGTACGGCGACGGTGGGCTCCGGCTGGGCGAGGCGGTGCTCCACGCCAAGGCCGTGGAGGCCGCCGCCTACGATCCGGCCCAGGACCTGGTGTGGTTCAAGGCGGGCGGCACGCTCCAGGTCATCGACCTGCGCGACCCGGCCCGCAAGCCGATCACGGTCGCCGCCCGGATGCCGCAGGGGGGGTTCGCGATCACGGGCCTGTCGAAGGTGGCGTGGTCGACGACCTACAGCAGCCTCTACCCGGTGATCTCGCTCGGCAAGAAGATCACGATCGACACTGGCCTGGGCGCCTACGCGGGTAGGTACGAGGACCAGGAACCGCACACCCGCAAGGCGATCAAGAAGATCAAGATCACCGGGGCCAGGTGGCTGGCGACCCAGCGCGGGCGCAGGCCACGCACGGTGGTCGCGGCGCCCCGGGTCGGGGCCTACGGAGACAACCGAATCAAGCTGCCCGATGGCACCGGTGAGTGCGGCGACGTGGACATCGCGTGCGGCACCGCCGTGACGTTCGGCGACACGAAGCACCTGCTGGTGGTCGTCGAGTCGAGCTGTGGCGACGCCTGCCACCAGAGCTGCGCCCTCTACGATCCGAAGCGCAAGCGGTTCACCCACCCGCTCGCGCTCAACGGCGGCTGGTCGGCCACGCCGCCAGACGCGGCCGGGCCATGCACGGACGACGACTACGGCATGCGCGCCGGCGGCGAGTACTACAGCGGCAGCTTCCGGTGCGCGGTGACGACCGTGGTCCGCTGCACCGAGAACCCCGGCTGGACCTACGCCGGCTGGGTGCCGGTCGCCACGGCCGCGACCCGGTGACCGCGGTCGGTCGGCGTCCGACGCCGGCGCACGCGGTCACTCTGCGATGATCACGCCGGTCATCATGTCCATGCCGCACGCAAAGCCGAGCTCGCCGGACGGGGGCACCTTGACCGCCACCTTCACCGGCTGACCGACCGGCAGCTCGATCACCGGCCCGCCGGCGACCTTCACCTGCGCGCCGCACTCGGACTTGGTGTGCCGGGTGAACATGAGGTCGACGCTGGACCCGGCCTTCGCCCGGATCTTCGCCGGGTCGAAGCCCTCGTCGTTGACGTTGACCGGCACCACCCGGGTGCCGTCGGTCGCCACGCTCTCGGCCGCGACCGGTGGCGGGGCCGGCGCGGCCTGCTTCTTCTCGCACCCACCGGTGAAGGCGAGCGCCGCCACCGCGAGCCAGACGACGATCCTCATGACGCCCAAGCTACCGCACGCCGGGCCAGCGCGCTGCTCGGCTCGACGCCAGGCGCCCGGTGCGGCCAGGGCGGCGGGGCAGCCGGCATCAGCCGTCGAACAGGGCCCGCTCGATGACGGTTCCCAGCGCGGCCTTGGCCCGGTCGACGCCGAGGCCGGGCTCGCCATGCAGCCCGGCCAGGGTGCTCGCGCACTCGACCGCGGCGATGTGAATCACCCACGCGGTCGCCTCGGGATCGGGCACCGCCGCCGGCGGTGCCGCCGCCGCCAGTAGCTGGGCCAGCTTGGCCCGCGACGCCTCGTCGAACGCGCGTCGCAGCGCCCGCACGTCGGGGTCGCGCAGCGACATCTCGACGAACACGCGATGCATGCGCGGGAACCGCGACACATGATCGACGAGGACGTCGATCGCCATCGCGATCGTCGCGTGGCGGGCCTTGCCGACGAACCGTTCGGGCGTCAGCTGATCGAGGATGCGGTGGTAGCCGGTCGCGAGGTGCCGGCGCGACACCTCGATGAAGGCCTGCTTCTTGTCGTCGAAGTATCGATAGAACGTGCCGACCGAGACCTCGGCGCGCGCGGCGATGTCGGGCGTGCCGGTCGCGTCGTAGCCGTCAGCGACGAACGCCGCCTCGGCCGCGGCTACCAGCGCTTCGTAGGTGCGGCGCGCGCGGTCCTGGGTGAAGCGCCGCGCTCGCGCGTCGACCAGCAAGAGCTCGACCGCGGGCGCGCTGGTCGCAGGACGCACAGGCGCTGAGCGAGGCACACCTGAGTTTCTCCTTGACCGGTGCGCGAACCAAGCTCAAAGTTGAAATCGATTTCACTTTCACGGGGGAGAGCGCCATGGCTGCGACCGCGACTGCCGCCGAGACCGCCGGTCCATCGATCGAGACCCTCGAGACCATTCTCGATGTGACCTACACGTGGGGCTACCAGGAGACGCGGCAGCAGCTGCGCGATCTCTACCAGAAGGCCAAGCGCGGCCAGTGGGTGCCCGAAGACGTGCTGCCGTGGCACCTGCAGCCCGACCTCAGCAAGCCGATGGGCCCCGAGCACCTGCAGCCGCTGCACGGCAGCGACATCTGGAACCGGCTGACCGCCGCCGAGAAGCAGGCGATCAGCGTCGAGGTCTCGGCGTGGACGCTATCTCAGTTCCTGCACGGCGAGCAGGGCGCGCTGCTGGCGACCGCGCAGCTGGTCGACTCGGTGCCCGACCTCGACTCCAAGCTCTACGGCGCGACCCAGGTCGTCGACGAGGCGCGCCACGTCGACGTCTACAACCGCTACGTCCACGAGAAGATCGGGTTCTCGTACCCGATCAACGCGCACCTGAAGACCCTGCTCGACATGGTCCTCAAGGACTCGCGCTGGGACATGAAGTTCCTCGGCATGCAGATCATGGTCGAGGGCCTCGCGCTGGCGGCGTTCGGCATGATCCGCGTCAACACCGCGGACCCGCTGCTGCGCGATCTCACCGCCTACGTCATGGGCGACGAGGCCCGCCACGTCGCCTTTGGCGTGCTGTCGCTGCGCGACTACTACGTCGACCAGCCCGAGAAGGTGAAGCTCGAGCGCGAGGACTTCGTCTACGAGGCCGCCGTGCTGATGCGCGACCGCTTCCTGTTCCAGGAGGTCTGGGAGAAGACCGGCCTGCCAGCCAAGCAGTGCATGGACATCGCGCTCCACAACCAGGGGCAGATCATGTTCCGCCAGCTCCTGTTCTCGAAGATCGTCCCCGCGATCAAGAAGATGGGCCTGCTCAGCGATCGTCAGCGCACGCGCTTCACCCAGCTCGGCATCCTGCAGTTCGAGCACGCCCTCGACCCGTTCCTCGAGCTCGAGCGCGAAGACGCCGAGCGCAAGCGCCGCGACGCCGCCGCCGCCGCGGCGATCCAGGCCTAGATCACGCCAGCCCGTACGCCTTCATCTTGTTGTAGATGCCGGCCCGGCTGATGCCGAGCAGCTTGGCCGCGCGCGCCGGCGAGCCGCCGGCCTCCTCGAGCGCCTGACGGATCGCGGCCTGCTCGACGGTGCGGACCGCCTCGTCGACCACGTCCTTCAGGGTGCGCTCCTCGCCGAGCCCGCGCAGCGCGACCGCGACGTCGCCGCTCGCCCCTGCCGGCGCGCGCCCGCCGGCCCCGACCGCGGCGCCGGGTGATAGCCCGGCGAGATCCAGGTCGCTGGCGCGGATCTTCTCGCCGTCGCACAGGATCGCGGCGCGCGACAGCACGTTCTCGAGCTCGCGGATGTTGCCGGGCCAGTGATAGGCCATCAGGCGGGCCAGCGCGTCCTGGGTGAGCGCGGTCGGATAGCGCACCATCACGCCGCGCGACGCGACCGACGAGGTCTTGGCGGCGCCGCGTCGGCGCGCGAGGATGTGACCGGCCAAGAGCGGGATGTCCTCGCGTCGCTCGCGCAGCGGCGGCACCTGGACCGGCACCACCGCGAGCCGCCAGTACAGGTCCTCGCGGAACTCGCCGCGGGCGACCAGCGCCTTCAGGTCCTTGTTGGTCGCGGCCACGATGCGCACGTCGACCAGCACGAAATGATCACCGCCGACCGGCTTGATCTCGCGCTCCTGCAGCACCCGCAGCAGCTTGTTCTGGACGCTGGGCGCGATGTCGCCGATCTCGTCGAGGAAGATGGTGCCCTCGTGGGCCTCGCGGAACAGCCCGCGCCGGGCCCGGGCCGCGCCGGTGAACGCGCCCTTCTCGTGGCCGAACAGCTCGGCCTCGAGCAGACTCGGCGTCAGCGCCGAGCAGTCGAACGCGACGAACGGCTTCTCGGCGCGCGGCCCGATCCGATGGAAGGTCCGGGCCAGCAGCTCCTTGCCGGTGCCGCTCTCGCCGAGGATGAGCACGGTCGCGTCCGACGCCGCGACCCGCTCGACCAGCGCGAGCAGCTGCTTCATCGGCGCCGACTCGCCGACGATCTCGCCGAGCCCGCGGGCGCGGTCGACCTCGTCGCGCAGGCGGCGGACCTCGCGGGCCAGGTTGCCGTGCATGACCGCCCGCTCGATCGCGGCCCGCAGCTCGTCGCCGCTGCAGGTCTTGCGCAGCACGTCGAACGCGCCGTGGCGCATCGCCGCGACCGCCGACTGCACGGTGGGCGCGGCCGCCAGCGCGACCACGCCGAGATCGGGGACCAGCTCGCGCAGGCGCTCGACCAGGGCGATGCCGCCGGGGCCGGGCTCGCCGCCGTAGACGTTGCCGGGCAGCTCGAGATCGACCAGCACCGCGTCGTACGGGGTGGCCTGGACTCGCTCGAGCGCGCGACCTGCGTCGAGCGCGCCGTCGACCTGGTAGCCGTCGCCGAGCAGGAGCGCCATCAGCCGGGGGATGTGCGGCTCGGCATCGACCACCAGCACCTGGCGTGACGGCTGCGCGACCGCCGAGGTCATGCTGCGTCCAGGGTGGGCAGCCGGACCCGCGCGGTGGTGCCGCGCCCCAGCTCCGACGCGAAGGTCAGCGTGCCGCCGTGCTCCTCGACGATGCGGCGGCAGATGCCGACCCCGAGCCCGGACCCGCGATCGCCGCGGGTCGTGTAGAACGGCTCGCCCAGGCGCGCGACCACGTCGGGCGGCATGCCGACCCCGCGATCACGGACCGTGAGCACCGCCGCGCCCGGGCCGTCGGCGGCGACCGCGATCTCGATCTCGCCGCCGGCGGCGCTGGCCAGCGCGGCGTTGTGGACCAGGTTGATGACGACCTGGGTCATCTTGTCGTGATGCAGCGCGCACAGCGGGTGCGCGTCGAGCCGGCGCACCAGCCGGCACCGCTTCACGTCGCGGTCGTAGCCGATCAGCGCCAGCGCCTCGTCGACCACCGCCGCCAGATCGGCGGGCTCGCGCGCGATCGGCCGGGTATCGCCGCCGGAGAAGTCGCGGATCGCGTCGACCATCGCGAGCAGGCGCTTCTGGGCCCGCACGATCACGTCGGCGAGCTCGCCCAGCTCGGGATCGCCGGCGACCTTGGCCTTGAGCGCCTCGGCGTAGCCGACCAGCGCGAGCTGCTGGCCGAGCTCGTGGGCGATGCCGGTGACCACGCGACCGACCGCGGCCAACTGCTCGGACACCACCAGCCGCTCGGTCGCGGTCGCCAGCTCCGACGAGGTCGAGGCCAGCTGCGCGACCGCGTGCTGGGCCTGGCTGCGGGTCGCGTGCAGCGCGTGCTCGCGGGTGTCGAGCTCGTGCTCGAGCCGGCGGACCTCGCGCTCGAGCCGCGCGCGATCGAGCGCCGCGTGCAGGCGCGGCAACAGCTCCGAGGCCGCCACCGGCCGGGCCACATGCCCGAGCGGACCGAACGCGGCCAGCGCGCGCTCGGTCGCGTCCTCGTCGGCGGGCGCGGTCGTCACCACGATCGCGACGTGCGGATCGCGCGCGCGCAGCTCGGCGATCAACACGCCGCCGTCGTCCATGCCGGACACCCGGTAGTCGATGACCAGGACGTCGGGCAGCGCGACGGCGGTGGCCGCGCGCGCGGCCGCGAGCGAGGTCGCCACCTCGACCTGGTGGCCGAGCTCCTCGCTCACCGTGCGGGCGGTCTGCCGGGCGGCGAGCGGGTCGTTCTCGACCACGAGGACGCGAGCCATGACCGTGTCTACCACGTGAGACTCGGTAGTCCAGATGTCTAGACAGTGTCCATGGAGGTGGACGAAAACCACTTCCACAGATGCGCTATCTGACTTGATCTATTGGTCCACAACAGTGGAATGACAATTGCGTAACCGGTTTGCAACGAAAGCCGGAGGACGACCCATGTTGCGAACGGACCCGCAGGATCGACGACTGGATGCCCACGCCCGCCAGTACGCCCGTGTCATCGCGCTGCGCTTCGTCAAGAGCGAGGACGCAGCCGACGACGTCGCCCAGGAGGCGATGCTGCTCGCCCATCGCCACCTCGACAAGTTCCGCGGCGACTCCGCCTTTTCGACCTGGCTCTACCGCGTCACCACCACCGCGGCCCTGATGTACCTGCGCCGCCAGCGCCGCCTCGCCCGCGAGGTGCTGGCCTCCGGCGAGACCGAGGAAGGCAGCGGGGCCTGGATCGACAACCTGCCCGCACGGGTCCGTCGCTGCGACGACGACCTGGCCGCTCACGAGCTGTGCGACCGCGCGACCCGCGGCGTCGACCGGCTCGGAGACAAGTACGGACCGGTCTTCACGATGCGATATCGCGACGGCTTCAGCGAGACCGAGATCGCCCGCACCCTCGGCCTGTCACTGGCGACGGTGAAGACCCGGGCCCATCGCGCCAAGCTCGCGGCCCGCGCCGCCGTCGCCGCCTGAGCCGTCGCCAAGCACCGCGATCCATTGCCTGAGCCAGGTAACCCGCGAGCGCAACCCTGGTTGTCTGGCTCGCGAGAGGGGACGCGGTCGGGCGTGTCCAGGGACCCACGCGGGCTGGCAACTGGCCGCCGCGACTTACATAAGTGCTGGCACGGCGGACGCAGTACCCGGGGTCATGCTGACTGCCCTGCTCCCGCTGGTCCTGTTCGCCGTCGACCTCACCGGCGCGCCCGCGGCCCTCGCGCCGGCGGTCGTGGTCGCACCGACGGTGGCGCCGAGGACCGAGATCGACGAGTCGGGCGCGCCGTTCCTGGTCGCCCAGGCCCTGGTCGACGCCGACCGGCTGGTCGACGTGCACGAGGCGGCCGGCGTGATCGTGTTCGACCTCGACCGCGCTGACGAGCGCTTCCAGCTCACCGTCACGCTCGACGACGACGGCGCGGTCGTCGCGAGCACGATCGACTGGGTCGGTCCCGCCGACCCGAACAGCGGCACCATCGCCGCATCGATCGGCGAGCTGCGCAGCGTCGACCGCATCGACTGGGAGCCGGGCCGGCGGGTGCTGGTCCTGCGCGGCGCCGGCGATGCGCGCCGGCTCGTGCTCGAAGCTCAGACCTGAGCCGCACCAAGCGGCGCGGCTCGGTCGGTACCGTTCCGCAGAATTTCACGGCCGGGTGGACTTCGGGCTCGCAACGACCCATTTGCTCGGCAGACCGGCGAGGGTGGTAGCCCGCGCTCGTCAGCGGGTGACCAGCAGGATGCCGTCGGCCTCGGACACCTGGAGCCCTTCGAGATCGGCGATCACCCGGATCGCCTCGCGCCAGGTCACGTCGCGCATCTCGAGCGTCATCCGCGCGCGCACGTCGTCGCTGACCACCAGCCCGAAGTCGGCGACCGCCGCGATCGTACGCAGCACGTCGGTGATCTCGGCGTCCTGGACCCCAAGGTCGATCTGGGGTCCGACGATCGCCATCGTGCTCGGCGCGACGATCTCCACCCGGATCCCGGGATCGGGCGCCCGCGCCGACGACGCGACCAGCGTGCGGCGCACCATGACGGGCTCGAGGTCCAGGTCGTCAGGGGCCTCGGTCGACCGCGGCGCGGTGGCACCGCACGCCGCGAGGAGCGGGACCAGCAGGAGGTGGCGCATGGGCGCATCACACCACTGGCGGCCGATCGTCGCAATTTTGCGGCGATCGGGGCTCACCGACCTCGACCGTGCCCGCGGCGCTCGGTGCCGGCAGGTGCGCCCTGCTAAGGTGCGCGCGTGAAAAAGAAGGTCGATCGTCGTGAGAGCGCCGCCGAGCTCCTGCCGGGGGCGGCGCCCGACGTCGCCATCGAGCTGCTCAAGGACTTGCACCTCCTCACCCGCGAGGGCGAGCTCAACGCTGACGCTCGCCGCAAGCTCAAGCAGATCCGGCACTTGCTGCAGCTCCTGGCGCCGGCGCTCGATGACATCCACGCCCGCCACCCCGACCCGATCGTCGTCGACTGCGGCGCGGGCAAGAGCTACCTCGGCTTCCTGATGTACGCGACCCGGATGGCCCGCGAGTCGCGCGGCCGCTTGATCGCGATCGAGACCCGGCCCGAGCTGGTGACCGCCGCCACCGAGCGCGCGCGCCGGTTCGGCTGCAACCGCATGGAGATGGTCGCCGGCGAGATCGCGACGGCGCCGCTGCCGGACCGGGTCCACCTGGTGACCGCCCTGCACGCGTGCGACACCGCCACCGACGACGCGCTGGGCCGCGCGATCGCCACCGGCGCCGACTGGGTCGCGGTGGTGCCATGCTGCCAGGCCGAGGTCGCGCGCCAGCTGGGCGAACGCGGCCCGACCGAGCCGGCCCTGCACGCGATGTGTGCCCACCCGTGGCACCGCCGCGAGCTCGGCTCGCACCTCACCAACGTGGTGCGCGCCCTCGCGCTCGAGGCCCACGGCTACCAGGTCACCGTCACCGAGCTCACCGGCTGGGAGCACTCGCTCAAGAACGAGCTGATCCTCGGTCGGCGGGTGAAGCGGTTCGATCAGAAGGCCCAGGCTCGACTGGAGGAGCTGGTGACCCGCTTCGGCATCGAGCCTGCGCTGGTCCGGAATCTTCGGGCAACTTCCGGCACCAGACTGGCATCCGCTGGCACCGAACCGGCACCGGCCGGCATCGCCGAGTAATACATGGCAATGTATGGCAACCATGACGCGTCGCAGCATCATGCTGCGACGAGCCGGGTCGCTCAGATATCGAGGTAGACGCCCTCGGCGGCCCCGAACACCGGGATCGCCGAGCGGCTCTGAGCGACCTCGACCATCCGGTCGATCGCCGCGTCGGTCGCGTCGGGGTTGTGATGCGACAGCGCGATCCGGCCGACCCCGGCGGCAGCGCCGAGCAGCACGCCGGCCGAGACCGGCGAGTGGCCCCAGCCACGCGCCAGCGCGTAGGCGGCGTCGTCGTGCATCGCGTCGTGGATCAGCAGATCGGCGCCGGCGGCGAGGGCGAACGCCTCGCGGGTGGGCCGGTGCGGCGCCGGGTACTCGACGTCGGACAGGAACGCGACGATCTTGCTGTCGGCCTTGATGCGAAAGCCGGTCGTCCACATCGTGCCGTGCGGCAGCGCGGCGGTGGTGACCTCGAAGTCGTCGATCACCAGCTCCGCGCCCGGCAGGAAGGTCTCGATGCTGACGCCGGCGGCGAGGTTCTCGAGCCCGTTGAGCGGGCTGTAGTGGGGCGCGAGCTGGTTCTGCAGCGTGCCCTTGAGCGAGCTGCCGGCTGGATCCACGCCGAGGATCCGGATCATGTTGCCCTTGATGAAGAACGGCGTGAAGAACGGCAGGCCCTGGATGTGATCGAGGTGGGTATGGGTCAGGAGCACCGGCAGCTTGCCCGTGCCCTGGCCGAACTCGCCGGTCATGAGGTGCTTGGCGGCCTCGGTCGCGCCGGTGCCGAGATCGATCAGCAGCCGGCTGCCGGCGTCGGTGACCAGCTCGACGCAGGTGGTGTTGCCGCCGTAGCGCAGGAACTCCTTGCCGCTCATCGCGAACGAGCCGCGCACGCCCCAGAAGCGGATCTTCATTGGGTGGCCCCGCGCGGGCCGACCTTGAGGACCATCCCCTCGCAGGCGGTGAGCACGTCGATGCCCATCGCGGCGCCCTTCTCGCGATAGGTCTTCGCGATCTCGTCCATCTGCTCGTCGGTGTGCGACGGCGCGTGGTGGTAGAGGATCAGCCGGCGCACGTCGAGCCCGGCGATGGTCTCGAGCGCCTGATCGGGCGTCGAGTGCCCGTAGTGCGGGAAACGCGCGTACTCCTCGGGCAAGAAGTGGGTGTCGTAGACGACCGTGTCGCAGCCGCGGATCGCGTCGACCAGCGCGCCGCGCATCTCGCTCAGCACCCGGCGATCCTCGTCGGTGAGCAGCTCGAGCCCCTTCAGGAAGTGCTGCTTGTGCAGGACCTCGGTGAACGGGGCGGTGTCGCTGACGTAGGCGACGCTGGTGCCGTCGGCGTCGAGTCGGTAGCCGACCGAGCCGAACGGGTGGTTGAGCGCGATCGGCAGCACCTGCACGTCGCCGATCGTGATCGGCTTGCCGGGCTCGACCTCGTGGAAGTGGAACTCCGCGGGCACTGCCTCGAGGGGGACCGGAAAGAACTCGTGACGGGTGATGCCGCCGATCACCTGCTGCAGCTCGTCGGCCGCGGTGAGCAGCGAGTACACCTCGACGTGGGTGCCCGGGATGTACGCCGGCTCGAAGAACGGCAGGCCCTGGATGTGATCCCAGTGGACGTGCGACAGCAGGATGTGGTGTCGGCCGCCGATGCCGCCCGACTCGCGCGCGAGCTTCTGACCCAGCGCGCGCAGCCCGGTGCCCGCGTCGATGATCACCGCCGTGCCCGACGCGGTCCGGATATCGACGCACGACGTCTGGCCGCCGTAGCGGACCGTCGCGCGCCCGGGTACCGGGTAGCTGCCCCGGACGCCCCAGAAGGTGATCTCCATCGCCCGAAAATTCTAGCCCGCTTCCGGGCGCGACCGCGAATTTCGCTACTTCAATAAGGATCGTGGGGGCGGGGCCCGGTGTGGATGTCGGCAACGACCGCGTGGTGATCGGACGGCCAGACCCCGTCCTGGGGCTCATCCAGGGCCACCCAGGCGGCGACCGGCTCGCCGCGCAGGTGGCGATCAGGTCCGCGCACGTAGATGTAGTCGATCCGTCGGGACGGCTCGCGTGAGCGCACCGCGTAGGGGTTCCGCCGATCGTAGGTGTAGCCAGGGCCGGCGGCGGGATCCTGTCCGGTGGTCGCCAGCCAGGCGTCGGCGAAGTAGACGGTCTCGCCGCCGAGCGCGGTCAGCCCGCGCAGGAAGCGCATCTCGTCGGAATCCGGGTCGGCGTTGAAGTCGCCGAGCAGGACCGGCGGCGGCCCCTCGGTCGGGGCCAGCGCCTTGACGTGGTCTGCGAGCGCCCGGACCTGGGCCTGCCGGGCGCTGCCCAGGTGGTGCTGGTAGGTCAGGTGGGTGACGAACACCGGGAACGGCCCGTGCGGGGCCGCGACCCGGGCAAACGCGGCCGTGCGGGTGTCGAGGCCTGCCGGCGCCGGTAGCGGCAGGCTCTGCCGGTCCTCGAGCGGGTGCCGGCTCAGGATCGCGTTGCCGAAGGTCAGACCGCCCCCGACGTTCCAGGCCGGGACGTGGTGGACCTGCCAGCCGAGGCCGTCGGCGATCTCGTGGGCCTGCGACGGCGCGCCGGGAAAGCCGAGCACCTCCTGCAGGCCGATCACGTCGGGGTCGAGCGCGCCCAGGCCGTCGCGGATCAGCCGCAGCCGTTCGGGCCACGGGCCTTGCCGGTTCCAGATGTTGAGCGTGACGACCCGCAGCCGATCGCCGGTGCGGACCGACCCGGCGGTCATCAGCTGTTGCGGCCGCCGGTGCGCAGCGCGAGCCACACCGCGGCGTCCGACGGCACCTCGGTGAACTCGATCTCGAGGCCGGCCGGGCCGGTGGCGTCGGCGCGCTGGCGCACCTTGCGGACGATGCCGTGCACGGTGAGCACCGGGTGGCCGTCGGGCAGAATGGTCAGCTCGCACGCGGTCGCCGGCGTGTCGAGCAACTCGCTCGGGATGAACATGCCCTTGATGCGGATGTCGGTGACGGTGACGTCGAGCGTCATCTCCTCGCTCGTGTAGATCACCGGCACCGCCTGGGCGACCGCGCCCGCCCGATCGCCGACCCCGAGGATGATCGGCAAGGTGATCCGCTCGGTGATCGAGCTCGGGTGGGACGGCCCCCACGAGTAGCCGCAGGCGGTGCAGACATTCTCGCTGAAGGCGATCCGGGCCCGGCACCGCGGACAGGTGTGGCTCTCGACGGCGGCCGCGATCGGGGCGGTCGCGTGGCGGCTGCCGGCCAGCATGCTCAGCGGGATCCGGGTCGGATCGTTGCCGGTGCGGGTGTCCTCGACCTCGCCGTCATCACCGTCGTCGTCGGGCACCTCGAGAATCGGCTCGTCGCTGGTGACCTCCTCGGCCTCGACCAGGACCAGGTAGGGCCCGAGCTGGACCCGATCGCCGCTGCGCAGGCTGAGCACGCCCTGCATGCGCTTGCCGTTGACCAGCGTGCCGGTGGTGGTCGACAGGTTCTCGGCGAGGAGGCGGGCGCCCGCCACCGTCAGCTTGAGGTGCTGGCGCGACACGGTCGCGGTGTTGAACCGGATGCCACACCCGAGCGCGCGCCCGATGACGGTGACGCCCTCTCCCAGCGGGAGGCGATTATCCTGATAGACGAGGACGTGCTGGATGGGCAAAAGCGAGGCTCCCGGCAGCCTGGGCGAGGTCCATGGTACCATCGAGCACACGCTCATCGGGGGCTCATGGGGCGTGATGACGCAATCGCCGCGGACCACGTGTGGGGGCTCTTGCCCCTGCTCGACCAGCTACAGCTCGGGTTCGTCCTGATCACGCCCGACGGCGAGGTCGGCCACGTGAGCTACCAGGCCCGGCGGCTGCTGGGACGGCGGGCTTCGATGGACACGCTCAAGGCCGTGCTCGGCGAGGACTGGACCCAGCTGGTCGACGACGTCCTCGCCGGCCGCTCGAACGGCGCACGCTGGCGCGAGATCGAGGGCGAGAGCGAGTCGGGCGCCTTGCAGCTGTCGGTACGCTCGACCGCGCTCGAACACGGCGACGGTCGCACCGGGGTGCTGGTGTCGATGCTCGACGTCTCGATCGAGATCGGCCTGCACAACCGCTACAAGGGCGCGATGGCCAAGCTCGAGCAGGCCAACCTCGACCTGCGCCGGCGGATCGCGCACGTGCTGCGCGAGCACGAGGACGATCTGGCCCAGTTCGACGAGCTGCTGCAGATCGCGCCGGCGATCTTTGCCTCGTTCGTGGCCGAGGCCAGCACCGCGCTCGACCAGGTCGCCCGGCTGGCGCGCGAGGGCGAGATCGGCGCTGACGACGTCGACGGCGGCCTGCGCGCGACCCACACGCTCAAGGGCAACTCGCGCGGCCTCGGCCTGCACTTCATCGCGGGGCGCGCCCACGCAGTCGAAGATCTGCTGGTCCATGCTCGCGACCGCGGCCGGCTCGCCGACGTGCAAGAGCTAACCGGCGCGATCGGCGACCTGCGCCGCGCGCTCGAGCGCGCCGCCGCGCTGCGCGGCCGGCTCACCGCGGTCGGCGCCGGGCGCACGCTCGAGACCGCGCGCGCCACCGAGGCCGTGGTCGCCCGGCTCGAGAGCGTGCGGCCGTCCCTGTGGGGCGCCCATCCGGCCCGGGTCGCGATCGAGGACGCGCTGGCGGTGCTGGCCCCGCTGGCCCAGGTGCCGCTCGACGAGATCATCGAGTATCTGCGGGTGGTGGTGCGCATGGCCGCCGAGGAGGCCGGCAAGCCGGCCCCCGAGATCGACTCGACGATCGGCACGATGACGGTGCCGCCGACCATCCACGCCGCGCTGGCCAAGGCGCTGCCGCACCTGGTCCGCAACGCGGTCGTCCATGGCTTCGAGGACGCGACCGAGCGGACCCAGCTCGGCAAGGCCGCGACCGGGCGCATCGCGATCAGCGCCGTCCACGACGGCGAGCGCCTGGTGATCGAGGTGCGCGACGACGGCAAGGGCATCGACCGCCAGCGCCTGCGCGAGCGCGCCGTGGCGGCCGGGCTGGTGGTCCCGGCCGCCACGGCCGCCGACCAGCCCGATCCGATCGACCAGCTCATCTTCCATCCTGGCCTGTCCACCGCCGCGACGGTCGGCAAGGATGCCGGCCGCGGCTACGGCACGGCGGCCGCGCGCGAGGCGATCGAGGCGCTCGGCGGCGCGCTGACGGTGCGGTCGTGGCCCGGCGAGGGCGTCGAGGTCCACATCGTCGTGCCGATCGGCCGCCGCCGCGCGACGACCTGACCCCGGCGGGGCCGGGCTCACCGTCGGCGAGGCCGAGGTCCCGGCGCTTGCTCGATCCGGGGTCCCCGGGCGCGACGCACGCCGGTGCCATTGCCCCAACCCACCGACGCATGCGCCACCCGGCCGGGGAATTTACGAGCGCGCCTGGGACCTCGTCCCCGCCTCGGCTCGCCCTCCGTGCTGAGCTCGAACACCCGACCCGTGTGATCGAAAGCGCCGCCTATTTTCCGGTGGTCCTGAGCCCCGGTGGGTGGTCAGGCGGCCGGCAGCTCGTTGAGCACGCGCTGCACGGTCGCGGCCAGATCGGGGCCGCGGACCGGCTTGGTCACGTATGCGACCACGCCGAGCTGGGTGGCTCGGGCGACGTCGCCCTTGCCGCTCTCGGTGCTGATCACGATCACCCGGGGTCGGTCGGGCAGATCGGCGATCGCCTCGAGGAACGCGAAGCCGTTCATCACCGGCATGTTGAGATCGAGCAGGACGATGTCGAACCGCTCGGCGGCGAGCTTCTCGAGCGCCTGCGCGCCGTGCTCGGCCTCGACGAAGGTCATGCCGGGGATGCGGCGCAGCGTCAACGTGATGAGCTGGCGCATGGTCGGCGAGTCCTCGACCACCAGCGCGCGACGGACAGGGCTCATGGGCGGGTCTCCTCGACAGCAGCGAGCTGGGTGCGCACCGCCTCCCACGCGGAGGTTCCGGTCTGGCCATGGTGCATGGCGGCAGCCAGAAGACCGAGCGGCAGGCGATCGATGACGAACTGGATGAGCTCGGCCTCGAGCCGACCGAGCGTCTCGCCGACCTGGGGCACCAGGGTGGCGATGTGGAGCACGCCGATGGTCCGGCCGTCGAGCACGAGCGGCATCGCGACCGGGACCCCGCCGTCGGGGCGGCCGGGGGCGCGCACGACCACGCCGGTCGCGAACGCGCGCTCGACCAGCTCGCGGCCGGGCGCCGGGTCGGCGCGCCACCGCGGATCGGCGGGCGCGCACAGCAGGTCGTGGCCATCCCAGCGCAGCCACAGCCCGTAGGTGTGCGCGCCGACCAGGTTGTGGAGCACCTCGACCGCGATGTCGATGGCCTCGCTCGGCGTCCGCGCCCGCGCCATGCGATCGGACGTGACGAACATGTGCGCCAGCGAGTTCTGCTCCTCGAGCAGATCCTCGAGCTCGGCCGGCGGCACGCCGGTGCTACCGGTCGCCAGCCGCTCGCGCAGCGTGGAGGTCTCCTGCTCGAGGAAGGCGATCCGCTGGCGCGCGCTAGTCAGCTCGGCGTCGAGCGATCGGATGTGCTCGGCCTGGCGCCCGGTCTCGCCCATGAGCCCCTGCACGACCTCGACGGATCGGCGCAAGGTGGCGAGGAACGCCTCGACCTGCGGGTCGGGTAGCTGCGGTTCGTCGTCGCTTGGCATGGCCCCCTGGGTGTAATCGTACCCCATGTGGACCCCCGAAGTTTACCAGCGAGCGCTCCACCTCGCGGCCGAGCGCCACGCCGGCCAGGTGCTGACCGGGACCGCCCTGCCCTACCTGGTGCACGTTACCTCGGTCGCGGCCGAGGTCATGCGAGCGATCGCCGTCGAGCCGGTCGACGCGCCTGACCTCGCGGTCGCCTGCGCGCTCCTCCACGACGTCGTCGAGGACACCCCCACGACGCTCGACGAGCTGGCCGCCCGCTTCGGCCCGGAGGTCGCTCGCGGGGTCGCCGCGCTCAGCAAGAACCCGAGCTTGCCCAAGGACGACCAGCTCGACGACAGCCTGACGCGGCTGGTCGCGTGCCCGCGCGAGATCGGGCTGGTCAAGCTGGCCGATCGCATCGTCAACCTGCAGCCGCCGCCGGCTCACTGGGACGGCGCCAAGCGGCGCCGCTACCAGATCGAGGCCCGCCGCATCCACGCCGCGCTGGCACCCACCCACTCGTTGCTCGCCGACCGACTCGCCTCGATGATCGAGACGTACACCGCTCACCTCGACCCGCGGTGATCAGCCGGACGATTACACGCCCGACCCGCCCGGCTGATGACGCGGAGGTGCGCCTTCAGCGCGCGGTGAGCGTCTCGCGCCCGCGCCAGGCCAGCCAGCCCAGCGAACCCAGCACGAGCGCCCAGCCGGCGATCCGGAACCCCCGCGCCACCGTGTGGTCCTGATCGAGCGCCGACCACCGCGACAGGATGTTGGTCCAGTCGTGATCGCCGCCGCCGACCAGCGGCAGCTCCTGCACCCGGGCGTCGGCGGCGTAGCGCGCGATGTTGAACAGGTTCTGACCGATCCAGGCCAGCGCGACGGTGAAGCCGACCGGATCGCGTCGCCAGAAGAACGTGCCGGCGGCGACCGCGGGGAACGTCAGCTGGCCGAGCGTGCCGCCGTACAGCCCGGCCGCCTCGCCGAACACCCGGTAAAACATGTGCCCGGCCTCGTGGAACGCGAGGTTGGCGTCGTCGAGCGGCCGCAGGTAGTCGTCGCTGTCGACGGCGATCCACAGGGCGAAGAGCGCGATCGCGACCACCCCGCCGATCACCGCGCCGCGCCCGGGCCACTGCCAGCGATCGTCGTCGTGGTCGTCGGACGGCACCCGCGGCATCGGTCCAGTCTACGCCGGCGCGCCAGCGGGCGGCGGTCCGCGGCGGCAGCGGGGGCCCCAGGTGCTAGCCTGCCCCCATCATGATGCGTCGCGTGGCTGTCATTGTCCTCCTGTCCTCGGCCACCGGGCTCACCGGGCTGACCGGCTGCGGGAAGCGCACGGGCAAGCCGACCGGCAGTCCCGGCGATCCCGTCACCGTGTGCGAGCGCCTGGCCGACGTGTGCCGGCTCGACGGCAACCGCCTCGGCGTGTGCGCCGCCGCCAAGTCCGGGTCGGGCTTCACCTGCGCGGCGCAACACTGATGTCCGAGCAGGCCTTCTCCACCCTGCCGCTGGGCCAGGCGTGGCTCGACAACCTGGCGCAGCTCGACTACCGCCAGATGACGCCGATCCAGGCGCGCACGCTGCCGCTGATGCTCGACGGCAAGGACGTGCTCGGGCAGGCTGGCACCGGCACCGGCAAGACCGCGGCATTCGGCCTCGCGTTGCTCGCGCGGATCACGCCCGGCGGCGAGCACCCGGGCGCGCTGGTGCTGTGCCCGACCCGCGAGCTCGCCGCCCAGGTCGCCGAGGAGATCCGCCGGCTGGCGCGCCCGCTGGCGCACACCAAGGTGCTCACGCTGTGTGGCGGCACGTCGATCTCGCGCGAGCGGACCTCGCTCTCGCACGGGGTCGACGTCATCGTCGGGACCCCCGGCCGCGTGCTCGATCACCTCACCCGCGAGCGGCTGTCGCTCGCCGCGGTCACCACGCTGGTGCTCGACGAGGCCGACCGCATGCTCGAGATGGGCTTCATCGACGCGGTGACCACGATCGCCCGCGCCACACCGGCGACCCGGCAGACGCTGCTGTTCTCGGCGACCTTCCCCGCCACCGTGCGCGCGCTCAGCGACAGCTTCCAGCGCGAGGCGGTGCAGGTCGAGGTCGCATCCGATGGCAGCGCGCTCCCGGTCGAGCAGATCATCTACGACGTCGGCGCGCTCGACCGACCCGCCGCGCTGGCCCGCATCCTCGGCCACCACCGGCCCGACTCGGCGGTGATCTTCTGCAACCAGCGCGAGACCTGCGACGTGGTCGCCGAGGCGCTCACCGCCGCCGGCCACCCCGCGGTCGCGCTCCACGGCGGCATGGCCCAGCACGATCGCGACACCGTGCTCCTGCTGCTCCGCAACGGCACGCTGCGCCTGCTGGTCGCCACCGACGTCGCCGCCCGCGGCCTCGACATCGACGACCTGGCCGCGGTGGTGAACTACGAGCTGCCGCGCGACGCCGCCGGGTACGTGCACCGGGTCGGGCGCACCGCCCGCGCCGGTCGCAGCGGCGTGGCGATCACGCTGGCCGGCCCCGGCGATCGGCGCACGATCGAGGAGCTGCGGGCCGGGCCGCTGGCGAAGGTCGGGTCGACCCCGGTGGCGCAGCTCGGCAACACCCGCGGTCGCTCGGCGCCGCCGGCGATGATCACGATCGCGATCCAGGGCGGGCGCCGCGACAAGCTGCGTCCCGGCGACATCGTCGGCGCGCTGACCACCGAGGTCGGGATCGCCGGCACCGACATCGGCCAGATCCAGGTCCTCGATCGCATCACGTTCGTCGCGCTCACCGCGGCGGTCGGCGCCCGCGCGATCGCCGGCCTCAACCGCGGCCACATCAAGAAGCGCCGGTTCCGGACCTACCAGGTCCAGCTGCCGACCGCCGATCGCGCCCCGGCTCGCACGCCCTGAGGCAGCGCCCGCTCAGCGCGGCCGGCGGATCCGCTTGCGGACGATCGCGTCGTACGCGCGCTTGATGGCCATGAACGCGTCGGGGCTGCCGCCGCGATCGGGGTGGTGCTCGAGCACCTTCACCCGGAAGGCCGCCTTGACGGTCGCGTCGGGATCGGCCGCGCGCACCCCGAGCACCGCGTAGGGATCGATCGGCGCCGGCGCCACCGCGCCGGTCGCGGGACGGCGCTGCGACCGCTCGGGAAACGGCGGCAGCCCGGCCTGCACGCGGCGCCAGGCCCCGGCCCACCGGGCTTCCACCCGTTCGAGCCGACGCCCGGCCGCGCGCTCGGCCATCACCTGCGCCTCGTCCTCGCTGGTGGCGCCCCCGCCCCACAGGTCGGGCGGCCGGAACGGCTCGGCGGTGGGCGAGCCGGTCCACCACGCGCACCACAGGTAGCGACGCCGACGCGTCGGCACCACGGCGTAGACCGCGCGGACCAGCGTCACGGAGGGCCCGCGATCGAGCCGCGGATCGGCGCGGTGCGTCGAGACGGTGCGGGGCGAACTGTCGTGCGAGGAGCCATCATCTACAACTGCTTGCGTGGCTGGCAGGCGAGCTGGTCCGACCCTACCCCGGCCGTGCGTGCCCGAGCGGTGTCACATCCGAGGAACCGAGCTCGGTGCATGCACATACATCGTCCCCTCGCGTAGAGGTACCGCCGTCTCGGCCCGGCTCAGCGTGCGTTAGCCCGAACCGCGACCGCTGGCGCGAGGGCGCGCGCACCGCGTGCTACCCAGAAAGCGTGCGGATCTGGATGTTCGGTGTTCTCGGCCTGATCGCGTGCGGCAGCGCGGACTCGCCGTCCCAGATGCTCGATGCCGGCGACCCGAACGACCCGTCGGTCGATGCGGCGGCCGACGCCAACGTCGGGCCACTCGGCGACATCCTCGACGAGCTGCGCGGCATTCCCGGGCTGACCGTCGAAGAGCGGGAGAGCATCACCGACGGGTACCGCTTCTTCGTCATGACGTACGACCAGCCGGTCGACCACGCCCTGCCGGCGGGCCAGCGCTTTCCGCAGCGGTTGACGCTGCTGCATCGCGACTACGCCGCGCCGGTGGTCACCTACAACAGCGGTTACAACCTGTCGACGCGCGGCTCGCGCTCGCAAGTCACGGTGTTGACGGAGGGCAACCAGCTCTCGATGGAGCACCGTTACTTCTCACCGTCGCGCCCGGCGCCGCCGGACTGGACCAAGCTGACGATCGAGCAGGCCGCCAGCGATCAGCACCGGATCACGCAGGCGCTCAAGGCGCGGATCTATCGCGGCAAGTGGCTCACGACCGGCGCGAGCAAGGGCGGCATGACGTCGCTGTTCCATCGCCGCTTCTTCCCCGACGACGTCGATGGCACGGTCGCCTACGTCGCGCCGATCGACTACCCCGAGGACGCGGTGGCGTCGGCGAGCAACCGGTACTTCTCGTTCCTCGAGAACGTCGGCACCGACCCGGCGTGTCGCCAGAAGCTGAAGGACTTCCAGAACCTGGTGCTCGCGCGCCGCGAGACGATGAAGACGCGCATGCGCGCCGAGGCCGCGTTCGGGGCGATCCTGGGCGAGGACCGCGCGCTCGAGTTCGCGGTCGTCGAGCTGCCCTTCATCTTCTGGCAGTACGGCCGCCAGTCGCAGTGCGCGCGGATCCCGGGCGCGGGCGCGACCGACGACGCCGTGTTCCAGTTCCTCGACGCCACCTCCGGGGTGGCGTCGTACGGCGACGAGGATCTCACCGCGTTCTTGCCCTACTACCACCAGAGCGCGACCCAGCTCGGCTATCCGGCCGGCGACGAGAGCTACCTGGTCGGGCTCCTGCATCCCGGCCAGGACACCGCCCGCGCGTACGTTCCCGCGGACATCCCGACGCCGCCCTACGACGAGGGGGCCGCGATGCGCGACGTGCAGACCTGGCTCGCCGCGGGCGGCGAGCAGATCTTGCTCATCTACGGCCAGAACGATCCGTGGACCGCCGGCGCGGTCGACCTCGGCGACGCCCAGGACTCGTTCAAGTTCATCGCCCCCGGCGGCAACCATGGCGCGTCGATCACGACCCTGACCAGCGCCGACGCCAGCGTCGCGCGGGCAGCGGTCCTGCGCTGGGCCGGGGTGCCCGCCCTCACCGATTCCGCCCGCCGACGACTCGCGACCGGTGAGCGCACGGCCGAGCAGGAAGAGCTCGAGCTGCGCCGCCGGCGCTGACCGGCTCAGGACGCGGGCGATTCGACGGTCACGGTGGCCAGCCGCGCCGCGGCCACCACCTCGTCCCACTCGTCACTCGCCCCCTCGTAGTGGACGAGGAAACGGCCGTCGTCGCGGACCTCGACGATGCGCGCGGTCCACCACTCCCCCTGCCACTCGACCGAGACCGTGTCGCCAGCGCGGAGCTCGTCCACCGCGCGGGGCACCGCGGTGGCGTCCACGATCCCCGCGGAGTCCTCGACGGCCCCGGTCTCTTCGACCACGGCGGCCTCGACGACCGCCGCGTGGTCGCCGCCGTCCGCGCTGGGCTCGACCTCGATCGGGGCCGCGACCACGCCGCTGTCGTCCCCGGGTGCCTCGCGGGCGGCGGCGACCTCACCGGCCGTCGGGTCCTCGGCGGCGCTCGCAGCTACCGCATCCGGCAGCGCGGACGCGGGCGCTTCGTTGGTTACGTCGGGATCGTCGGCGCTCTCGGCCGGGACCCGCTGGTCGAGCTCGATCACGTTGCGGTCCGGATCCCGGACGAACACGGCCGTGATCCCGCCGGGCTGCTTCATGCGGCCCGACAGCGGGTAGCCGGCCTCGGCCAGCGACGCCGCGGCGGCCTCGACGTCGGCGCAGCGCAGGGCGATGTGCGTGTAGCCCGGGTGCTTCACGGCGGCGTCCATCAACACGTTGGTCGCGTCGGGATCCGGCGCGTTGACGATCAGGTTCAGCTCGATCCCGGTTGGGTGGGTGAGGATCGCGACCGGCTCGGGGCCCAGCGGGCCGCCGGCCAGCTCGAACCCGAGCAGTCGGTAGAACCGCATCGCGCGGTCGAGATCGTGGACGCGGAGGCCGACGTGGCCGAAGCCGAGGATTCCGAGGTCTGCCATGAGGTCGGCCCGACTCTACCGCGGGGCGGGCGCGGGTTGGCGGGCCGCCACGCCCGGCATCAATCCACCAGCGGGCCGCTCTGACAGACGCCGAGCTCGAGGATCAGATAGAGCAAGATCCGCTCCTGCGGATACAGGCCGCGATGGGGTCCGCCGGTGGTGTGATACGTCGAGTACAGCACCCGACCGCAGCCGGTCGGCTGGTAGGTCACCGTCATCGGGTACTTGACCAGGCCGCCGAACCCCGGCGCCCCGATGACCCACGGCTTGGGCGTGTCGAGGACTTCGTTGCCGTCGGCATCGACGCCGAGCCGCACCGACGTGAGCGCGCGGATCCAGTTCCAGCTATCGGCGATCTCGACCCGGCTCGGGTCGTAGGCCTGGGTCGCCGGACTGCCGGGCGTCGGACCGCGCTGGGGGGCGAGCCACCCGCGCAGGTCGGGATCGACGATCTCGGCGAGCGAGCTGTAGTTGCCGCCCCGGGCCGTGCCGACGGCCGTGATGGTCCCGGCGGTGGGGTCGGCCGGGTCATAGGTGCCGACGGTGTCCGCGTTGACGTCACCGAGCGTGAGCTGCGGCGGGAAGATCGTGTCCACGAACTTCCCCGCGAAGTCGGTCGCGTAGAGCTTGCCCCCCTCCATCACGTAGCGCCGGAGGTTGGCCTGGATCCGCGGGTCGGCGAGCATCGGCACCATCTCGTCGGAGCACGGCAAGAAGACGAGGTGGTACCGGCGCAGGACCTCGAGATCCCCGATCAGATCGAGGACCGAGCCGCGGGTCTCGACCGTCGGGTGGCCGTTGTCGTAGACGTCGAGGTCGCCCTCGGTCGCGAGGTAGCGGTGGTCGACGTCGAGCACGCCCAGGCCGATCTTGCCGAGGATCTCCTCGATGTGGTCGTCGGTCCCGGCCGCGACCGCGATGCGCGGGATCCAGAACCCGTGGGTCGGATCATGGCTCGACGGCAGCGTGGTCTGCGCGGCGGCGAGCGCCTGCGCGCCCGGCTCGAGCCGGAGGGTCTGCTCGTAGCGAAACTGGGCCTTCTGGATCACCAGCCAGTAGTTGCCGGGCGGCGCGTCCAGCGCGAACGCGCCGTCGTGGGTCGAGACGGCGGCGTTGCCGGGCGCCACCATGCACCGCTCGCAGAACACGCCGGCCGGGATCGGCGGCGGCCGCTCGGAAGACAGGTACACCACCGCGCCCGCCACCGGCAGCTCCTCGCCCGGCGGCACCTGCCCGGGCGCCATCGCAGGCACCCAGACCCGGCCGGTGATGCGGGCCACGCCGGTAGGCGGCCCATCCGTGTCGCTGCCGCCGTCGCCGGACGACGACGGCGCGGCCGCGCACGCGGCGAGCCCCAGCACGATCGCAAGCCTGAGCGACACGGACCGCATGATGTCAGTTCACGACCGGGCCACTCTGGCAGACGCCCGCCTCGAGCAGCATGTACAGCAGGATTCGCTCCTGCGGATACAGCCCGCGATGGGGGCCCCCCGTGGTGTGAAACGTCGAGTACAGCACGCGGCCACAGCCGGTCGGCTGGTAGCTCACGGTCATCGGGTGCTTGATGCCGTCGGGGGTCGCGCCGCTGCCCGCGACCCAGGTCCGGGGCGTGTCGAGCACCGGTTGACCGGCCAGGTCGAGCCCGAGCGGCACCGGCGTGAGCCCGCTGATCCAGCTGGTGTTGCCGACCAGCTCGAGCTGGTCCGGGTCGTAGGCCTGGGTCGCCGGGCTGCGCGTCGTCGGGCCCTGCTGGCCGCCGAGCCAGGCGTGGAGCTCGGGCTCGCGCACCTCGCCGTCGCGCGAGTCGAAGCTGGAGCCCCGCAAGCTGCCGTCGGTGGTGACGGTGCCAGCGGTGGGATCGGCGGGGTCATAGCTACCGACGGTGTCGGCGCCGGGCCCGCCCAGCGTGAGCTGCGGGGGAAAGATCGTGTCGGCGACCTCGCCGCCATAGTCGGTGACGAACAGCTTGCCGCCCTCCATCACGTAGCGGCGCAGGTTGGCCTGCACCCGCGGATGATCGAGCCGGATCACCGACGCGCTGGAGCACGGGACGATGATGATGTGGTACCGGCGCATGAGCTCGAGGTCCCACACCAGGTCGTAGGCGCTGCCACGGCTCTCGACCAGGAGCGGCGGGCCCGCGCCGTTCGTGTTGTCGTAGACGTGGACCTCGCCGTGGGTCGCGGTGTAGCGGAAGCCGGCATCGACCGCGCCCAGGCCGATCTTGCCCAGCACCTCCTCGAGGTGATCGGCGGTGCCGGCCGCGACGGCGATCCTGGGGATCCACGATCCGTGGACCGGATCGTGGGTCGACGGCAGGGTGGTCTGCGCCGCCGCCAGCGCCAGCGGCCCGGCGCCGAGCTCGATCTGTTGCTCGGAGCGAAACTGCGCCTTCTCGATCACCAGCCAGTAGGTCCCCGGGATCGCCTCGAGCGCGAACGCGCCGTCGGGTCCGGACGTGACCGCGTCCGCCGGTCGCTCCGTGCACCGCTCGCAGTAGATCCGGTCCGGAATCGCGGTCGGCCGCTCGACCGACAGGTACACGGCGGCGCCGGCGACCGGCACCTCCTCGCCGGCGACGACCTGGCCCGGTGCCATCAAGGGCACCCAGACGCGGCCGGTCACCATCGCCTTGGGTCCGAGATACCCGTCGGGCGACGCGTCCGCCGGCGCATCCGCTCGCGCGTCGAGCCCCGGGCCGCCGCCGTCGGGCACTGACGACGACGCGCCGCAGCCGGCGACCGACAGCAGCGTCGCGACGACAAACCTGACCGGCATGGAGCGCATGGGTGACGGGACCATATCGCAGGCAGATCTTTATTTGTGGTCAGAACAGGAATGCTGCTTTCTGCCAGCGGTGACGCGGTCGCAGATCGTTAGTGTGCGCCTGGGGAGAGCGGCGATGAGGTCGAGCTCTGTCCACTCCGGCAGGCAGCTCGCCGCCACTCACGAGGAATTCACATGCAGCGCGTCAGGGCCACAATCTCGTTCACCATCCTGGCGGGACTCACCGTCATGAGTAGTCCCGCCTTCGCCCAGAAGGTGTGTGTACCGCCGGGCTACGGCGTGCCCGGCCGCTCGGGCCCACCGAAGTGGGTCGCCTGGGACGCCGATGCCAGCGTCCCGGTCAACGAGACGCTGATCGACCCGCGCTGGAACGGCGCCAGCGGCCAGGCGTTCGGCACCGGCGCGGCCAGCCCGCCGGCCGAGTTCCGGGCCGTCTACGGCACCACTGGCACCCAGACCTATCTGTACCTGTCGTGGACGATCAACGTCGCCGACGTGGCCTCCACCGACAACCACCAGCTCTACGTCGGCTTCAAGCCGCCCGCCGGCGACGCCAAGATCCTGCGCTTCCGCCTGCCGGCCGCGACGCCGACCGCGCGGCCCGCGGCCTTCACGAAGTGCAATGGCCGCGACTCGTCGGCGACCTGCGCCGACACCATCGGCGCCAACAACCGGCCGTTCTACGCGCTCTACACCGCCAGCGCGGACGCCGCGTCGTGCGAGGACGGGACCAACCCGCACTGGAGCCGGTTTGTCCAGGATCGCAACATGGCGGTCCACGTCGACTGGGTCGAGAACACCGCCACCCCGGCCGCGTCGGCCGCGTCGTACTGGGTGGTCGATGCGACCCACTGGGCGGTGCAGCTGCGCATCCCGCTCAACACCACGGCCACCGACTTCGTGAATGGCATCGTGGCGGGGACCAAGATCTGGTACGAGATCCCGGTCGACAGCGACGGCGTCGCCGCCCGCTACTCGTTCCCGCGCCCGGCCAATGGTATCCAGCGGTTCGAGTCCACCAACCCCGGCCAGCTCTGCCACAAGGAGACCGTCGCCGGCGCGAAGTTCGAGGACAGCTTTGCCGAGCTGGCCACGCTGACGCCGGGCACCCCGACCCCGGGCTGCGGTGGCGTGTCGCTGGCCTACCACGATGTCGGGTTCATTCACGATGTCGCGCTGACCCCCGGGGTCGACTTCATGACTGCCAACCTCGGCAACGTCATCAAGGGGTTTCGCCTGGACGGGACCACGCCGGTCGTCAACTCGCTGTTCGTGCGCCCGTACAACGGCACCGCCGACACCGGCGCGCCGGTGAGCATCGCCAACGACCAGATCAAGGCCCGCATGCGCATCGCCAACTGGGGCGCGCAGCAGGGCATCGCCTACAACGAGCCGGGCTGGAACGAGCTGCCCATCCCGGGCGGCAGCCGTGACAAGCCGATGACCGGCACCTCGCCGGTGACGCCCGGCCAGAAGGGCCTCATCCGGGTCGACTGGCAGCTCACCCAGCCCCAGCGCTGCGACTACGGCATCGATACGCTGAGCAGCACCAACTGGCCCGCGGTGCCCGACCCGGCCACCTGCGAGCGGCGCTTCTCGGGCTGGGACCAGTGCATCCTCGTCGAGATGACCGGCGGCGGAGCGTTCGAGTTCGCCAACACCAGCATCTACCGCAACATGGCGTTCGGGAAGATGTCGCTGTTCGAAAAGCCGGCGGTCATCGACACCGCGGGTCTGCCGGTCAAGCGCGGCCACAAGCACCAGGACATCTACCTGTTCTTCTCGCCACGCAACCTGCCGACCCAGCTGCCGGCCGGGACCAACGGCCTCGACCTGATCGCGGCCAACGCCACCAAGCTCGGCGCCGAGCTGGTCGCGGGCTTCTCGGTCGAGGACCCCGATGACGATGATGACGACGGCGGCGACGTGGTGGTGTTCAGCGACGACGTCGATTCGACCCATGGCCGCCGGGCCGTGAAGCCGGGCGACTTCGGCCTCCAGCGCTTCGTCATGCGCCGCCCGCTCGCGCGCGAGATCGACGCCCTGCTGCCGGAGCGCCGCCAGCTCGCCGGCGCGATCTACAGCCTGCCGGACGATCTCCGGGAGACGGTCTTCCTGCTCGACCGGATCGCCCGGATGCCGCGCGGGGAGCAGCGTCCGCGCCTCACCCCCGAGGCTCTGACCCGTGAGCTCAACGAGCTCTTCACGCCCGCGCTGCTCGACTCGCTGGTTCCATCGGTCGATGTGTACGTGTTCTACGATACCTTCGAGAAGCTCCAGGATGGCTTCAAGCGGGTCAGCAAGCTCGAGCCGATGTCGTCATTCTCGTTCCATGGCTTCCTCGAGCCGGGCGAGGTCGTCTCGCAGCTGAGCTATGCGGTGGGCAACGCCAAGCAGATCAGCGACAACGTCTTCCGCATCCGGATCAAGAACGGTCAGAAGAGCGCGATCAACTTCCAGGTTCAGGCCCTCGAGGCTGGTGAGGAACCGATCGAGCACGACGAGCACTGGAACGGCGGCGGTGGCTGTGGTGGTGGCGCCGGCGGCGGCGTCTTCATCGGCGTCGGTGCGATGGTCGGCATGGGCTCGCTCCGGCGTCGCCGCCGGAAGTGATCGCCCGGCCGTAGTCTGCCTTTCCGTCCTTTGCCACGCCCCGACCTTGGTCGCATCGCGCCACTTCTGAGAAAGATATGGAGTTGATGCGATCATGGGCGAGGGGTTGATTGGCAATTACCGCGTCGGGCGCAAGCTCGGCGAGGGCGGAATGGGCACCGTCTACCTGGTCGAGCACGCGTTGCTCGGCCGGAAGGCGGCCCTGAAGGTCCTGCTCCCGTCGCTGTCCGCAGATCCGGACATCGTCAATCGCTTCTTCAACGAGGCCCGGGCGGCGACCGCGATCGCCGACCCGGGCATCGTCCAGATCTTCGATTTCGGCATCCACACCGACGGCAGCGCCTACATCGTGATGGAGCTGCTCGAGGGCGAGCCCCTCGACCACCGGCTCCGTCGGGTGGGGCGCTTGAGCCAGATCGACGCGCTGCGCATCATCCGTCAGTGTGCGCTGTCCCTGCAGGCAGCCCACACGGCGGGCATCGTCCACCGCGACCTCAAGCCCGAGAACATCTACCTGGTGGTCGACGCCGAGGTCGCCAGCGGCGAGCGGTGCAAGATCCTCGATTTCGGGATTGCCAAGCTCGGTCACAGCGGCGGCGGCGAGGGCAATCGCTTCAAGACCCGCACCGGCGCGCTGATGGGCACACCGATGTACATGTCGCCCGAGCAGTGCCGCGGGGCCGGCGACATCGATCATCGCTCCGACATCTATGCGCTCGGGTGCGTGCTGTTCCACCTGCTGGTGGGCCGGCCGCTGTTCGACGGCGAGGGCATGGGCGAGATCATCGCCTCGCACCTGCGCGAGCCGCCGCCCCCGCCCAGCACGCTGGTCGACGGGCTCCGCCCCGAGGTCGAGGCGATCGTGCTGCGCTGCCTGGCCAAGGCCCCGGCCGACCGCTTCCAGCACATGAGCGAGCTGGTCCAGGCGATCGGCGCGATCGAGCGCTTCCTGACCGCGCCGCCCGGCATGGCGGTCGCGCCGCCGTGGGCACACACGTCGTACATCTCGCAGCCACCGGGGACGATGACGACCCCGCCGCCGGGCGCGATGGGCAGCCAGCCCGGCACCAGCATCCTGCCGGGCGGCCCGAGCCTGACGACGCTCGGCTCGACGGTCGGCCAGCGTGGAACCCAGGTCCCGGCCCGGCGCCGCGGCTGGTGGCTGGCCGCGGTCGCCGTCCTCGCGTTCGGCGGTGGCGCACTGGGTGTGGTCGCGACCCGGCGCGACGTCGCCGCCGCCGTGACGCCACCGCCCGCGCCCAGCGGGCCGGCCACGACGGCCGTGGACGCGCAGCCGGCCGCGAACACCGCGGACCCCGCGATCGTGCCGGTCGATGCCGGCGTCCCGCTCGAGCCCGCGCGCGACGAGGTCGCTCCGCCGCTCGATGCCGCGGTCGACGCGGTGGTGCCGTCGGTCGACGCCGGCGGCCGCAACCAATCCAGACGCCGTCGCCGCAGCGCTCCGCCGGCGCCGAAGCCCCCCGTTCCAACCACTCGCCCCGGACCTTCCCATGCCCCCATTCCGACGAACCTCGATCCCAGCCAGCTCGAGCGGGGCGACTGACGCGCTCGCGTCCCGCACCTGCCAGCGGCTCGCGGTGATGGCGGGGGTGATCCTCGCCCTGCTCGCCGCGCCCCGCCTGGCCTCGGCCCAGAGCGCCGAGGCCGAGACGCTGTTCCGCCAGGGCAAGAAGCAGCTGGCCGAAGGCAAGATCGCCGAGGCGTGCGACACGCTCGAGGCCAGCAACCGGGTCGAGCCGCGGGCGGGCACGCTGATCCTGCTCGGCGAGTGCCGCGAGAAGAACGACCAGCTCGCGTCGGCGTGGTCGGCGTTCGCCGACGCCAAGATCCGCGCGAAGGATCCCGCCAAGCGCCAGTTCGCCGAGCGGCGCGCCGCCGCGCTCGAGCCGCGGCTGTCGTACCTGACCGTGTCGGTCCCCGACGAGAGCCGCGTCGAGGGCCTGGTGATCACACGCGACGGCGAGGTGGTCGACCGGGGCCTGTGGAACCGCGCGATGCCGGTCGATGGCCGCAAGTACCACATCGTCGGCAAGGCGCCCGGACACGAGGCGTGGGCCACCGACATCGTGGTCCCGATGGAGCAAGGCAGCGCGACGATCGACGTGCCGAAGTTCAAGGTCCTGGTCACGCCGGTCGGCGAGCCGGCGCAACACGACCCGTACTTCCTGACCGACGTACCGCCGTCACCGTCGCCACTCACCACCCGGCGCTGGGTCGCGATCGGCATCGGGGCCGCTGGCGTCGGCGCGATCATCACGGGCGCGGTGTTCGGCGTCAGCAAGAACGACCTCGAGACCCGGGCCCATAGCGCCTGTCCCGATCCGGCCAACTGCACCCAGGCCGCGCAGGCCAACGACCTCTTGCGGCAGGCCCAGGACAAGGCGCTGGCCGCGAACATCGCGTACGGCGCGGGCGGCGCGCTCGCCGTCGGTGCGGTGGTCCTGTGGGTGCTCAGCGGCCCGCCCGGCGCCGCCGCGACCGACGACGAAACCGACGACCAAGCCGACGCAGACGCCGCGCAAGCGGCGCGCCTCCACATCCAGCCGCGCTTCTCGACCGCCTACGTTGGCCTCGACCTGTCGCTGGGGTTCTGAGCCATGACCACGACCACCCGACCTCCTCGCGCGCTCGCGCTCTTGGCCATCGTCCTGGCCGCGGGGCTCGCGACCGCGTGCACTGCGGACGAGACCCGGTTCCTGGTCGGCGACGCCAGCGACGTGCCGGTCGATGCGCCCGACGACGGCCCGCCCGAGGAGGTCGTCCGCTTCACCCTGTCGCGCCAGTCGTTGATGCTGGGCGAAGGCGCGACCGAGACGTTCACGATCGCGCTGCAGGAGACGCCGCGCGGCAACGTCACGGTGCGCCTGACCTCGCGCGATCCGAGCAAGGCCACGGTCAGCCCCGACGTGCTGGAGTTCGCGCCCGCCAACGCCGGCACGCCGCGGACGATCTCGGTGACCGCACCGCCCGACCCCGACGCCACCAGCGACGGGACCAAGATCAGCATCACCTCCGGCGCCTCGGCCGAGGTGCAGTTCAACGTCGACATCGTCGACGACGATCGCCTCGACATCGAGGCCGAGCACGGTCAGGTGACCGTGACCGAGGAGAGCGCCGACGGGGTGACGCTCAACGTCCGCCTGACCGCGCAGCCGCCCGAGGATCTGGTGGTCACGGCCAGCTCGCTCGCGCCCGCCATCGCCACGGCGGCGCCGGCCCAGCTCACCTTCACCGTCGCCAACTGGAACCAGCATCAGCCGGTCACCATCCGCGGCGTCGGTGACGTCGGCATCACCGACCACGACACCAGCGTGACCCTGGCCGCGACCAACCTCGCCCCGGTCACCGTCGGCGTCCACGTCACCGACGACGACGCGCTGAACATCGTCGCCGAGCCCGGCCAGATCACCGTGGCCGAGGGCGGGACCGCCGACACCATCCGCGTCGTGCTCACCAAGCAGCCGCCGGCCAACCTGGTGGTGGCGGTCACCTCGGCCGACACCACCGCGGCCCGGGTCACCCCGGCGCAGCTCACCTTCACCCCGGCCAACTTCGCGACCGCCCAGATCGTCACCGTGACACCGCAGGCCGACGTCGACACCCGCAGCGAGACCACCACGGTCAACTTCCGGGCGTCCGCGCCGACCCAGCCCGCGCCGGATCTCCAGGCCAACGTGTCGGTCCGGGTCACCGACCCCAACGTTCAGGGCATCGTGCTCGATCTCTCGTCGGCGACGGTGACCGAGAACGGGAACCAGGCCGTGCGGGTCCACCTGGCCTTCCAGCCCAACGCCGACGTCGCCGTCACCCTGACGACCGATGCGGCCCACGTGGCGACCATCACCCCGGCCACCTTGACCTTCACCACCGGCAATTACGCGCAGGACCAGATCGTCCAGATCCACGCCGAGGAGGACGCCAACATCACGCCCGGATCGGCGACGATCACGGTCTCGAGCACCGGCCTGCCCAGCCAGCCGATCGCGATCAACGTGACCGACAACGACGTCGCACGGATCACGACCACGCTGCCCAACAACGCGATCAGCCTCGCCGAGGGCGAGACCCCGCGGTTCCGGGTGGCGCTGGGTTATCAGCCCGACGCCAACGTGGTGGTCGCGCTCGCCAGCACGGACCCGGGGGCCGCCTCGGTGAGCCCGACGACGTTGACGTTCACGCCGACCAGCTACTCCGAGGGCCAGGAGGTCATCGTCACCGGGGTCCAGGATCCCGACACGGTCGCCGAGACGGTCATCCTCAACCTGACCGGCCCGGCCTCGCTCGCCGTCACCGCGACGGTCGCCGACGACGACCGCCAGGAGCTCGTGGTCAGCTCGCTCGGCGCGGCGATCACCGACCGCGCCACCTCGAGCGCGACCTTCACCGTCGCGCTCCAGTTCATGCCGGCGGCCAACGTGACGGTGGCGGTGGCCTCGAGCGCACCCGGCGTGGCGACGGTCGGGCCCGCGATGCTGACCTTCACCCCGCAGAACTACCTCACCGGCCAGCCGGTGACGGTGACCGGGGTCCAGGATGCCAACGTCGCGCCCAACGACGCCACCATCACCCTGTCGTCGTCCGGCGTGACGCCGCGCAGCTTCGTGGTCACGGTCGGCGACGTCGACACCCAGGCGCTGGTCGTCACGCCGACCAGCCTGACCGCGACCGAGGGTACCGATCGGACCTTCACGGTCCGCCTCGCCTTCCAGCCGAGCGCCAACGTCTCGGTCGCGATCGCCAGCGCCGACAGCACGATCGCCGCCGTCACGCCGCCGGCGCTGACGTTCACCTCGGCCAGCTACGCGACCGCGCAGACGGTGACGGTGCGCGGCAGCGCCGACGCCGACACCGTGAGCGAGAGCGTCGACGTGACCGTATCATCGGCCAACCTCGCCTCGCAGGTCGTCCACGTCATGGTGCCCGACAGCACCCAGCTCAACATCGTGCTCAGCCGCTCGGCGGTCGCGCTGCGCGAGGAAGAGACGACCGACTTCTTCGACGTCCACCTGTCGGCGCCGCCGACCGGCAACGTCACCGTCGGGATCGCGTCCGGCGATGGTGGGGCCGCGACCACCACGCCGACCTCGCTGTCGTTCACCCCGACCGACTTCAGCACGCCCAGGCGGGTGACCGTGAACGGCATCGGCGACGCCGACCTCGCCAACGAGACGGTGACGCTGACGCTGACCGCGGGCGGGATCCCGCCGCAGACGGTGACGGCCGCGGTTACCGACAACGATCGGCAGGCGCTGGTGGTCAACCTCGATAGCCTCAACCTGATCGAGGGCGGCGCTGCGCTTCCGTTCACGGTGGCGCTCGCGTTCCAGCCCGCGGCCAACGTCGTCGTCGACGTGGCGTCGAACGGCACCGCGGTGGCGACCGTGTCGCGGCCCCAGGGCCTGCCGCTGACCTTCACCCCGGCCAACTACGCCACGCCGCAGACGGTCACCGTCACGCCGGTGGCCGACACCAACCTGGTCCAGGACACGACCACCATCAGCGTGACGTCGCCGGGCCTCACCAACGAGAGCGTCGCGGTGGCGGTCGCCGACCGCGACCAGCAGACCTTCGTGGTGACCACCCCGGGCGGCGCGTCGCCGCTGATCGTCAACGAGAACACGACCGGGAGCTTCACGGTGCGGCTCGGCTCCAACCCGGGTGCGGCGGTGACCACGACCATCGCCACCGCACCGGCCGGCGTGGCCACGTTCACGCCTGCCACGATCAGCTTCAACGCCAGCAACTGGAGCGTGGCGCAGACGGTGACCGTGACGCCGGTGGCCGACAGCGACAGCGTCCCCGAGGACGTGACCTGGTCGATCAGCGCGGCGGGCATTCCCCAGCAGCAGGTCGCGGTCCGGATCAACGACACCACCCAGGAGATCCCGTTCGGCTGGAGAGCTGCCTTCACCGCCGACGCCGCCACCTTCCTCGCCGGCACCGCCATCGCCTACAAGGTGAGCTTCACCGGCGCGCCCGCCACCCTCGACAACCTCGGCATCGTCACGTCGGCCGCCGGCGCCGACTTCCGCCTGGCGGTCTACACCGATGCCGGCGCGGGCCCGGGCAACCTGATCGGGGCGACGGCCACCGGCTTCCAGCCCTCGGTGGCCGGTCCCAACACGATCGACATCATCGACACCGCGCTGACCGCGGGCAGCTACTGGATCGCGGTCAGCGTGCGAGGCCCGACCAACATCGGCGCCGCCATCGGGGCCACCGAGACCACGACCGTGTGCGACCGCGGCCTCGCCAGCAACGCGACCTGGCCGGCCAGCTGGGGCACCCCGGCGTGCAGCGTCCAGAACCAGAACAACCTGTTCGGCCGCCTGTACCGCTGACCCGCCGCAGCTACCAGCGCTGATCGCGGCTGATCGCGGTGGTACGCGACGCCGGCGGTCGCGCGTAGCTCGCTCCGCGGATCGATGGGCGTCGCGCTCATATGGCAACGAGTCGAAACGCGCGACCGCCTACTTTAGAACATCGATCAGTTAAAACTGCCATGAAAACGATCGGTTGCGCACCCAGCGCTTTAGCGGATCGACCCCACGCATCGCCGTGATCTCTTCGGCGCATGGGCTTCGGCAGGTCGTCGGTTTCCTCGGCGAGGATCGCTCGCTCCGCGAAGAACCCGTCGAAGTCCTGCGCCGCCCGCTGGCTGAGTGTTACCGAGCGCCCTGTTGATGGACACCAAGGCCGCCTGAGCGATGGGCATCGTGAGGGTGGCGGGTGGTCGGCAACGGTGTGATGGGCATCGACGGCGTGGGGCGGGCGGTCCGGAACGCCGAGGTCCACCGCCGGCGGTGGCCGGGGGCGGCGCGGAGGCGAGGTGGGTCAGCGATCGCGCTCGCGGGTGTCGGCTTCGATGACGCGGGCGACGACGTCGCGCTCGACGAGCTTGCGCTTCCTCTTGGCGGTTTCGCGGAGAGCCGCGGTGGCGAGGCGATCGAGATCGCGCATACCGCCAGCCGTGGCCTCGTGGAGCAGCGCCGCGGCGTCGGTGGCGAAGAGTTCGCGGTCGCAGCCGGCGTGACGGAGACGGAGGCGGAGGTACTCGGCTGTGTCGTCGGGCAGGAGGGGCTCGATCTCCAGGCGTCAGTGGAGGCGCGAGTAGAGCGAGCGATTGCGGCGGAGGGCGAGGCGATCGCGAAGCTCTGGAAGCCCGACGACCACGAGCGACAGGAGCGCGCGGCTGTCCCACTGGTAGTTGAGGAGGATGTGCAGGTGGTCGAGGGTGTCCCGGTGCAGGAGGTGGGCCTCGTCGAGGAGGAAGACGGGATGGACGCGTTCTCGGGCGAGCTCCTCGACGTGGCTCGAGACGGCGTAGAAGAAGTTGCCGGCGGTGGCGGTGGGCGCGAGGCCGAGCGCGAGGCAGAGCTGGCGATAGAAGTCACGGCGTCCGAGGGTGGCGTTATGGGAGTAGGTCAGGCGGTACCCGGCCGCGGCGACGCGGTGCCGGAGCGCGCGCAGAACGCAGGTCTTGCCGACGCCGGGCTCCCCGACGAGCACCACCGAGGCGCGCTGGTCGAGTGCCTCGATGAGCCGTCGGCGACGGCTTGCTTGGAGCTGGGCAACCAGAGGTCGGCGTCGGCGATCTCCTTGGAGAACGGGGCCTCCCTGAGGCCGAAGCAGTCGAGGTAGGTCATGGCTTCTTCCCGCGGTGGCGAGGGGGGCGACCGGCGGCTCGGTCGAGGAGCGCGCCGGCGGGATCGAACGGGATGGTCGGGGTCGGCGCCTGGCCACG
>JBKJLC010000117.1:0-14869 GCA_046597055.1 Kofleriaceae bacterium
GGGTCGCAGGGCCAGGCCTTCGTCGGGCAGGGCCAGGCGATGGTGGGGGGAGCGCAACAGCAAGCTCAAGGAGCGCAAGGGTTCATGCAGCAAGGACAGCCAGGAGCACCCGGGGCCCCCGGTGGACCACCGGGAGGCATCAACCCCAACCCGCCCATCATGACCAAGGGGTTCTGGATCTTCGCCAAGAAGTTCTGCACCCAGTGTCAGCAGGAGCTCGACAAGACGTGGCCCCAGTGCCCGCACTGCCAGCATGCGGCCGCCCAGGCGGCGGCGGCGGCCGCGCAGGCCGCGGCCAACGCCAAGCCCGCGCCCAAGACGCAGGCGTTCATGATCAACACCGGCGGCGGCGGCGGCGGCGGTGGTGGCGGCATGCAGATGGTCGGCTGGCTGATCCCGCTCGCGGGCGGTCAGCGCGGTGAGCTGTTCACCCTCGGATCGCAGACGCTGATCGGCACCGACCCGGGCAGCTGCAACCTCGTGCTGCAGGACAAGTTCATGTCCTCGAAGCACGCCGAGATCAAGGTCGAGGCCGGCGTCTGGATCCTCAAGGATCTGCAGTCGACCAACGGCACTTACGTCAACGACAAGCGGGTCGACAAGCAGGAGCTGGTCGACAACGACTTCGTCAAGTTTGGGCAGGCCCTCTGCAAGTTCAAGAGTCTATGAGTCGTCCGGATCGTCGCCATCGGTCGAGCCGCATCGTCGCTGCCGCGCTGGTCGCGATCGCGTCCCTGGTCGGTCCCGCCGCGCCCGCGTTCGCCGACGAGCTGGCCTGGCAGGTCGTCGAGACCCTGCCGGGCGAGCCGACCGAGAAGGACAAGAACCCGCCGCCGATGATCAAGATCAAGGTGACGGGCGAGGTCGCGCCCAAGCCCGAGGACGCCGCCAAATTCTTGCTGCGGCAGACCGACGTGCGGATGAAGGGCGTCCCGCCCATCGGCTCGCTGGTCGTCCCGTACCACAAGTCCAACGAGACGCTCGGCGTGGTCGTGCTGGTCGAGGGGCACCAGTACTACTTCGGGAATGACAAGTACGTCGAGGACTCGGCCGCGTGCGGCGCCGGCGGCGATCCCAACGCGCCGTGCCGGATCGTCAAGAAGGCGGCCGGCGTCTACGACACGATCGTCGCTGCGCTCGACGCGCCCGGCGCCAAGGACGACGAGACGCCGTCGACCATCTCGCGAGCGGGGCCCAGGTCGGGCTCCAAGGGCGCGCTGATCGTCTACAGCGCCGGCGCCGACATCCGCTACCCGATGGGTGACCTCGCCCAGCTGACCGGCGACAAGCTCGGTGCCCAGGAGCTGCAGAAGAACAAGACCAGCCGCGAGCTCTCGGTCGGCCTGCGCGAGGCCTACATCCAGCTGAAGAAGGCGAGCACCAGCCGCAAGGTGATCTTCCTCATCAGCGACGGTCACGACGACAGCGCCGGTGGCGCGGAGGAGATCCGCGCGATCAAGAAGCAGCTCGACGCCGACAAGATCGACGTCTTCGCCTTCCACCTCGAGTCGGACCCCCAGTACTTCGCCGACGACAACAACCAGACCGTCAAGACCTCGCACAAGTCGAACATGCTGGCGCTGGCGGGCAGCCCGACCAACCTGTTCAAGCCCAAGGACGCCGCTGACCTCGCGCTCAAGATCGCCGCGGCGGTCTCGGGCTCGATCAACAACCGATACTGGATGACCTTCCCCGGCCAGGTGGTCGATCCCAAGACCAAGGTCAAGGCGGGCTTCACGTGGGACGAGAAGGAGCACGAGCTCATGCTCGAGCGCGACGGCGCCGAGCTCAGCGAGAAGCCGGCCCTGGTCGTGCTGGCGCCGAAGTGGGGCCAGGCGAAGGGCGGCTCGCTGTGGTGGCTGTGGCTCGCGATCCCTGGAGGCGTGCTGCTGCTCGGCGTCCTGATCCTGCTGTTCACCGGCAAGAAGGAGCCGGCGCCGATGCCGATGCCCATGCCGATGCCGATGCCGATGGCGGCGGCGCCACCACCGCCGATCCATGCCGCGCCGGCGCAGTCGAACAAGACGATGGCGATCAACATCTCGAGCGGCGATGGCGTGCCGGTGGTCGGCTGGCTCGTGCCGATCAACGGACCGCAGTCGTTCCAGACGTTCAAGTGTGTCGCCGGGGTCACCAAGGTCGGGAACACCCAGGGTGCCCACATCGTGATCAACGACGGGTTCATGAGCGGCGATCACGCCCACATCGCCATGTCGCCGAACGGCTTCACGTTGGTCGACAACAACTCGACCAACGGCACGTTCGTCAACGAGCGCCGGGTGCAGCGTCACGAGCTCATCGACAACGACGTCATCAAGTTCGGCAAGACGGACTGCAAGTTCAAGACGATCCTGGGTTAGGCATCGGAGGTGTCGACGCCGGTCCTGGTCCTCATCGTCGTCGGGTCGGTCGTCGTCCTGGGGCTGGTGCTCGTGCTGATCGTCCGCGCCGGCACCAGGAAGGCGCCAGCGCGGGCGTGCCCGCACTGCCGGGCCTCGCTGATGCCGCAGTGGGATCGCTGCATGTTCTGCGGCTGGGCGCCGGCGGCGCGGCTCGACTTCATCCTGGGCCCGCTGGCCGGCCAGAGCGTGGAGCTGCGCGAGGACGTCACCACCGTGGGCTCGGTGGCCGGCAACACGATCGTGCTCGCCGACCCCGCGGTGTCACGCAAGCACGTCGGCATCCGCCGGCTCGAGAACAGCTACGAGGTCGCCGACCTCGGCTCGACCAATGGCATCTACGTCAACGGCCATCGCATGCCGAAGAAGACCCTGACCGCCGGCGACGTGATCCGTGTCGGCAACAGCGAGCTGGTGTTCCGCCGCGACTGACGCGTGCCGGCTCGCGAACGAGATGATCGAATGAGCAACCAGACCCGATTCCCGCTGGTCACGTGCGCGGTCGCGCTCGTGCTCGCCCTGGCTGGCGTCGCTGCGGCGTCGCCGCAGCTGACGTTCGAGCCCCAGCCGCCGGTCCCGACCGACACGGACAAGCACCCACCGCCCTCGATGCGGGTGACGGTCATCGACGGACCGGGTGGCCTGGCCGCGGACGCGTTCGCGCTGCGCCAGCCCGACACCGGCCTGTTGCCGATCAAGGCGAGCTCGGTGCTCCGCTACGCCGAGGGCCACGAGCCGCTCGGGCTGGTGGTGTTGATCGAGGGTGACCAGCGCTACCTGTCGGCGCTGCCGAACCTGCTCTCCTCGCTCGAGGGCACGCTGGGCTCGCTGGGGCAGGCCGGCCCCAAGGGGTCGCAGGCGCTGGTGCTGCTGTACGCCGGGCAGGCCACCCCGCTCGCGCCAGCCGGTCCGCTCGACGGCCTGGCCACGGTCAAGCTGACGCCGCTGCCCGGGGCCGGCCCGACCGTCGCGCGCGACCTCGCGGGCGCCGTCAAGCAGGCGATCGCCGAGCTCGACAAGCTGACGACCCCGCGCAAGGCGCTCCTGGTGATCGGGGATGGCATCGATGGCGCCGGGGCCAAGGCGCCGTCGGGCGCGATGCGCGAGCTCGCCAAGCTGCTGCAGGAGAAGCAGATCACGAGCTATGCGATCGTGCTCCAGCCCGACGCGCCAGCGCTCGGTGCGCCGCCCCCGACGCCGGTCCAGTTCGATCCCAAGACCGGCGACGAGCTGCCCGAGGACCCCGCGCTGGGGGCCCAGTTCCAGGCGGCCGACAACGAGTGGCGCCGGGTCAAGGAGACCGCGGTCGGTGACATGAAGGCGCTCACCGACGGCAACGCGCAGAGGCTGATGTCGGTCAGCAACATCGGCACCTCGGTCAGCGCGTTCACGACCCTGCTCGACGACCGCTTCTACCTGCTGTTTCCTGGCTACGACCCCCGGACCAAGGCGGGCCTGGTCTGGGACGGCAAGGAGCGTCCCCTGATGCTGCGGATCGACGGCGTCGACACCACCGCGGTCGGCGTGGTCATGAGGCCGACGTGGCGCCCGCCCGGCGGGGGCGCGACGTGGTGGATCTGGCTGCTGGTCTCCGGAGGCGCACTCGCGCTGGTGGCCGGGGTGGTCATGATCGTCAAGAAGCCCAAGCCGCTGCCGCCACCGCCACCGCCGGTGGTCGCGCCGCCGCCGCCGCAGGCGCCGGCGGTGCGGCAGAAGACGATGTTCGCCGCGATGGACGGCGACGCGGTGTTCCCGATGGTCGGGTGGGTGGTCTTCATGAACGGGCCGAAGCGGCTCAAGTTCGTCAAGATCAAGCAGGGCGTCACCAAGATCGGCACGGGCGCAAACTCCGACGTGGTGATCGACGACGGCTACATGAGCACCGACCACGCCATGGTCGTGATGACGCCCGACGGCTTCTGGCTGCAGGACAACAACTCGGCCAACGGGACCTTTCTGAATGACAACAAGCTGGTCAAGAAGGAGGAGCTCGGTGACAACGACCTCATCCTTCTCGGCAAGACCGTCCTCAAGTTCAAGTCGGTGATGTGATCGGACCGGCCGCCCTGAAATGGCGGCATGGTCTGGCAGGGAGCGGGCGCCACCTGCGGGACATCGCGCGGCACGCGGCTTCCGAGGCCGGCGACGCTGCCCCGTCTCGTCGGTGCCTTTGGCTTCGCCGGGCAGGATTCGAGGGAGACGCGCGTAGCGGGCGCCATCCTGCTCGGCTACGATGGTGACATCCATGGGCGGACGGCTCCTGTTCCGCGATAGCCAAGGGCGCGACGGCGCCGTTGATCTGACCCCGACCGAGACCGTGTTCATCGGTCGCGGACTCGAGTGCGCCATCCGTACCGACGACGCGATGGTGTCGCGGCGACATTCGCAGGTGCGAATGGAGGGTGGGCGCTTCGTCATCGAAGATCTCGGCTCTGCCAACGGCACCCTGATCAACAACAACCGCGTGCAGCGGCAGCTGCTGACCCACAACGACGTCGTCCAGTGCGGGTCGATGTGGATCCGGTATGTCGAGGACGGACCGCTGGTCCCGCCGCACATGGCGCGCCCCGCGGCGGGCGGTGACTCGCCGCCGCCGAAGAAGGGCGCGACGATGCGGATCGACGCCAGCTCGGTGCCGGGGATGCCCGGCGCTGGCGGTCAGCCCGGTGTGGGCGGCGGCGGTCAGCCCGGTCTGGGCGGCGGCCCGCCGGGCATGGGCGGCATGGGCAGCCCACCGGGCATGGGCGGCATGGGGAGCCCGCCGGGCATGGGCGGCATGGGCGGTCCTCCCGGCATGGGCGGCATGGGCGGTCCTCCCGGCATGGGCAGCATGGGCGGTCCTCCCGGCATGGGCGGTCCTCCCGGCATGGGCGGTGGCTACGGTCAGCCACCGAGCAGTCCGTTCGGCCAGCCCCCTGGTGTGCCTCCCGGCACGCTCGGCGGCGGCAGCTTCGGTGGCAGCGCTGCTGGCGCGGCGCGTCCGGGCGGTTACGGTCCGCCCTCGCAGCCCGGGCTCGTCGGGCCCCCGGGGATGCCCGGCGGCCCGCCCGGCATGCCCGGCGGTGGGCAGCAGGCCGGTCTCGGCTACGCGCCGACCGCGGCGATCGGTGGGGTTCCTGGCGCCGGTGGCCACGGGATGCCCGCTGGAGCGCCGGGGATGCCCGGCGGTCCGCCCGGCATGCCCGGCAGCGGCGGACCGTCGTATGCGGCGCACGGGCCCCCGCCGATGCCCGGTGGCGGCATCTTCTCCGGTGGCCCGCCGGGCATGCTGGGCGGTCCGCCGGGGATGCCAGGCGCCGGCGGCGAGCCGTCGATCGTCGTCGACGACGACCTGATGGGCGGTGGCGGCGGCGCGCAGATGCAGAAGATGGCGGTCGAGCTCAAGCGCCAGCGCGTCCAGATGGACGAGGTGCAGACGAACTACGACCGCGAGGTCGCCGACGGTAAGCGCATCCGCGCCGAGGCCGCGACGCTGCGCGACCGCATCGAGGAGATGCGGGCGACGGTCAAGGACCGCGAGGAGCAGGCGTCCGCGCACGGCCGCGTGGCCGACGAGCTCCGCGAGGAGCTCAACCAGACCCGCGACGAGCTGGCGACCTCGCGCACCGAGATGGCGCAGCTCGCCGAGTCGGTCGCCACCCGCGAGCGCCAGCTCGGGCGCGCGCAGGACGACGTCTCCAAGCTCAAGGAGGAACTCGACGAGAGGTCGCGCCAGCTCGCCGAGGTGTCGCGCACCAAGGACGAGGGCTGGAAGAAGCTCAACGAGCAGCTGTCCGAGATCGAGCACCTGCGCGAGGTGATCAACGAGCAGGAGCGCATGCTCGAGGAACGCCGGGTTGGCCTCATCTCGCAAGAGGAGGTCATCAAGGAGCTGCGCGCCGACAAGGAGAAGAACATCAAGGTCATCGGCCAGCTCAAGGCCGAGCGTGACTCGGCGGTCGCCAACGCCTCGCGGGGTGACGCGACCACCCAGGCGCTCGAGGAGGAGAACCGCCGCCTCGGCCGCATGATGGTCGAGCAGCAGAGCGCCGGTGGTGGCGGCGGCGGCGACCACGTGATGCGCCTGACCACCGAGCTCAAGGACGTCAAGGTCGAGCACCGCAAGATCGAGTCGGACCGCGATCGGATCACCGAGCAGTACGGCCGCGCGACCAAGGATCTCGATCGACTCGAGGGTCGGGTCGCGCAGCTCGAGGTCGAGCTGCACGACGCCGTCCACGGCAAGCTGACCGCCGAGAGCGCGCGCAACCTCGCCGAGGAGGCGCTGGCGAAGGCCGAGGTGGCGCGCCACAAGTCGGCCGAAGAGGCGATCAACGCGTCGCGCGCGCTGGGCCAGGCGTCCAGTGGCGGCGATGCCCAGGTGCGCGAGATCGAGCGGCTCAAGCGCAAGGTGACCGAGCTCGAGGCCAAGGCCGGGCAGGGCGCGTCACCGAGCGACATCAGCGCGCTGCAGGGCGAGCTCGAGGCGCTCAAGCTCAAGGTGAAGGACGCCGAGGGGCGCTTCGCCGGGGCCGAGCGCTCTCAGAAGGGCTTGCAGGCCGAGCTCGAGGCGGCCCGGGTCGAGGCCAAGACCGCCCGGGGCGAGGCCGATCGGGCCAAGGCCGCGGCGGCCAACGGCGCGGCGGCGAGCGGCGGCGGCGGCGGCGGCACCAGCGACCTCGCCCAGGCAGCCAAGGATATCTATGACCAGATCAACGATATCCTCTCGGACCTCAGGAACAACCTGAACCTGGTCCGCGACGAGCTCCCGAATCTGGGGGGTGGAAATGCCGACAGCGTCCGTATCATTACGGAGGCCGTCGAGACCCTGGTCGGCTCTGCCGAGGATGCCAAGGGGTCGCTCCGCGGGCTGCGCGATCTCGCCAACGGCTGACGCGCCCCGCCGACGCCGAGTCGTAGCTGCGATGTTGTTGTAGACGTTCGATCGACGAGCCGAAAAGAAGAACCGATGCACGACACCTCACGACGGAGCTCGAAGAGCGAGATCGAAGACCTCATCCGGGCTCGCTACTCGCTGATCTGGGTGACCTCGCCCGAAGAGACCCGGGTCGAGGAGTCCCTGAAGAAGCTGTGCGTCCAGCGCGAGATGCGCCTGGAGGTGTGGTCGATCACTGAAGGCATGAAGGTCGTCGCCAACGGCCAGGGCACGCGCGACATCAAGGACCCGATGAAGGCCATCGACCACGTGATCCGTGGCGAGGGCAAGGCGCTCTACGTGCTGCGTGACTTCCACCCGTTCCTCAAGGAGCCGGCGGTGGTGCGCCGCCTGCGCGACGCGGCCACCGAGCTGCGCAAGAGTCGCAAGAGCCTCATCATCCTGTCGCCGGTCACCAAGATTCCGCCCGAGCTCGAGAAGTCGGTGTCTGCGATCGTCGACTGGGATCTGCCCGACCGCAAGGAGGTCGAGATGATCGCGCGCAGCCTGCTGCCCAACGCGCCGCCGGCGACGCAGCAGCTGGTCGAGAGCGATCCGACGTACATGGAGCACGTGGTCGAGGCCGCGCTGGGCCTGACCGCGGTCGAGGCCGAGAACGTCTTCGCGAAGGCGATGGTCCGCACTCACACGTTCGATCTCGAGACGATCCTCGAGGAGAAGAAGCAGATCATCCGCAAGAGCGGCCTGCTCGAGTACTACGAGCACCGCGAAGAGTTCTCCGACGTCGGCGGCATGGACACCCTCAAGGACTGGCTGGTCAAGCGCCGCAACGCGTTCTCGTCACGCGCGCGCGACTTCGGCCTGCCGCTGCCCAAGGGCATCCTGCTGATCGGCGTGCCCGGCACCGGCAAGTCGCTCACCGCCAAGGCGGTCGGTGCGCTGTGGCAGATGCCGCTCTTGCGCCTCGACGTCGGCAAGGTGTTCGCGGGCCTGGTCGGCAGCTCCGAGGAGAACATCCGCACGGTCATCAAGACCGCCGAGGCGGTGGCGCCCGCGGTCCTGTGGATCGACGAGCTCGAGAAGGGCTTCTCGGGCACCGGCTCGTCGGGGCAGACCGACGGCGGCACCACCTCGCGCGTGTTCGGCTCGTTCATCACGTGGCTGCAGGAGAAGACCTCGCCGGTCTTCGTGATCGCGACCGCCAACAACGTGCAGCAGCTGCCGCCCGAGCTCCTGCGCAAGGGGCGCTTCGACGAGATCTTCTTCTGCGATCTGCCCGATCGCGAGGATCGCCGGACGATCCTCGACATCCACATCCGCAAGAAGAAGCGGGATCCGGGACCGTTCGACATGGACCGTCTGGTCGACGCCACCGTCGACTACTCCGGTGCCGAGATCGAGCAGGCGGTGATCGCGTCGCTCTACGACGCGTTCGACACCGGCAACGACCTGTCGTCCGACGGCCTGCTGAGCACGCTCAAGGAGATCGTGCCGCTGGCGATCACCATGCGCGAGCAGATCGACGTCATGCGCGAGTGGGCGCGCACCCGCGCGCGCCCGGCGTCGTCCCGGCGGTCGGCGCTGCCCAAGGACAAGGGCGGCGGCTGGATGGCGAAGTACGGCGCGACCCAGGGCGGGCTCGGCGACAAGGCCGGGGAGAACGCCAGCGACGACGGTGAGCGCAAGCTCGAGCTGTAGAGGAGGCCAGGCGATGTCGCACTTCACGAAATGTGAGCTGAAGATGACCAACCTCGCGGCCCTCAAGGCCGCGCTGGCCGACCTGCAGCTGAACCACCTCGCCGCCGAGGAGGGGCAGTCCGTGACCGTGCGTGGCTACCGCGGCGACACGCTGCAGGCCGCGATCAAGGTCGACATGGGCCAGTACGACATCGGCATCGTCTCGACCGGCGAGGGCACCTACGACCTGGTCGCCGACTGGTGGGGCGTCGAGACTACCAAGGGCGTGTCCGAGGCGGAGTTCAAGAACTCGCTCTCGCAGAAGTACCAGTATCACAACGTGAAGATGGCCTGCGAAGGCAAGGGCTATGCGGTCGAGGAGGAGGTCAACGAGGAGGACGGGTCGATCCGGCTCGTGGTGCGGAAGTGGGTCAACGAGTGATCGGGCGCGAGCAAGCAGGAGGAGTCGACCATGCATAAGCAGGACATCGAGATCGTGATCTCGCCCACCGGGGAGGTCACCTTCACCGTGAAGGGCGTCAAGGGCGCCAGCTGCTTCGACGAGACCAAGTTCCTCGAGCAGGCGCTCGGCGGCGGCGTGCTCGAGCAGCAGAAGACGGGCGAGTACTACGAACAATCGGAGGGTTACGTCTCGACCTGGGCCGGAGACGGCGGGGAAGGGAAAGACGATTGACCCCGTATAATGGTCAGCCGCGGTCGACCGCGGTTCCGCGCTCCGCGCGTTAGCGAACCCCCATGGCTGACAACGACGACGAAATCGACGAGCTGGCCGCGCTCGAACCGGAGGAGATCTCCGACCAGCTGGCGCGCGACATCGCCAAGCGGTGGGATCCGGATCGGCTGCTGCAGCTGGTCGCCTCGCGCGCCGGTCGCGGCGAGGCGCTCGATCACTCCTTGCGGGAGCGCTACGAGCAGAAGCTCGGCATCGATCTCGGTCACGTCCGGCTCTATTCGGGCGAGTTTGCCGAGGAGTTCAACAAGCGCCGCAACGCCGACGCCGTGACCATCGGCGGGACCGGCATGATCCTCATGGGCGGCACCACCGACCGGTCGATGGCGACCGCCGCGGGCCAGGCCCTGCTCGCCCACGAGCTCACCCACGTGGCCCAGGCCGAGCGTGGCCTCCACCGGGCCGGTCGCGGTGCCGACATGGAGCTGGCGACCGAGGAGAACGAGGCCGAGGCCGAAGAGGCCGAGCAGTCCGAGATGGCGGCGCAGACCGGCGGCGGTGGCGGTGGCGGCAGTGGCGGCGGCGGGGGTGGCGCTGCCAAGGCCGGCCAGCTGGAGGAAGAGGTCGTCCAGCGCGTGATCGACATGCTGGGCGAATCGATGCGCGTGCTGGTGGACCGCTCGGGCCCCGAGATGCGTCGGCCCTGACGCTTCTCCGACCTCGTCGACCGCGGTACGCTGCCAGGCGTGAGTGACTTTTCCGCCGACGGTGGTCCGGTGCAGTCACGGCTCCAGCTCGAACGGCTGGTGGCCAGTGACGAGCTGGCAGGGCGGACCCTGTCCGGCTTTGCCGCCCCTGGCGTGCTGTTGCGTTCGGTCGATCTCGACGGGCTCGTCATCGAGCGCTGCGACCTGCAGGACGCCGACGGGGAAGACTCGCGGCTCGAGCGCGCCGAGCTGCGGCAGACCGATGCCCGCCGGTCGCGCTGGGGCGGTGGCCTGTGGAACCGGGTGAAGGCGGTCGACTCCGACCTGACCGAGATCGACCTCGGCGGCGCCCAGCTGCTGCGCTGCGAGCTGGGACCGGCGCGGATGGCGCGCGCGCGCTTCAAGCACGCCAAGATCCAGTCGACGACCTTCCAGGCCGCCGAGCTGTACGGCGCCGACTTCTCGGGCGCGGTGCTGACCCGGGTCGTGTTCGACGGCTACGACGGGACGACCGTGTCGCTGTCGCGCGCCGACTTCTCGGGAGCCTCGCTGTTCGAGGTCGACTTCAAGCGCGCCAATCTGTACGCCGCCGTGTTTCGTCAGGCGATGTTGTTCCGCTGCGATCTGCGCGGCGTGAACCTGTCCTCCGCCGACCTGCGTGGCGCCCGCCTGGTCGGGTGCCTGACGCAGGGCGCCGACCTCGACGGCGTCCAGGTCTGAGCAATGTCCGAACGACCGAACGTGGAGTGACCATGCCGACCCGCCCCGATCTCCGCGACCTCACCACTGGCGTGAAAGATGCGCTCGGCGACAGCGATCGCGAGACCCTGCTCGAGGTCCTGACGTTCGTGATCAAGGAGTACATCGTCGACGGACCGCCGCCGATGTTGATGCACCAGGCCGAGACCATCGCGGATCTGAGCCGGCTGTCGTTCGCCCAGCTGATCACGGCGCTGCAGACCCGCCTCGACCTGCCCGAGCTCGCGATGTTCGCGGTCGACGGCGACCAGGTCTCGGTGCGCGTCGGTGGGGTCATGCATGCGCTGGTCGCCAGCCGCGGTGCGCCCGCGGCCGAGCTGCCGCGCCCGGCCAGCGGCGTGCGGGTGGTCGAGTCCCCCGCCGCCGCGCCCCGGCCGCCGGCGGCCCCGTCGCGGCCGTCGGCTGCGCCCTTGGCGCCGATGCCGTCGACCCAGACCGAGCGTGGCGCCGCGCCTCCACCCGCGCGCGGCGTGTCGGTGCGCGAGCGTCCACCCGGCGAGGTCGGCCCGCCGGCCGGCGCCCCGGCGCCCGGTCAGCCCGCGGCGGCCCAGCCCGCGGCGCCGTCCGGTGACCGTCGTGACGACGCCGGCGGCGACGACGCCTCCGCCCGGTTCTCGCTGCTGGAGCTCGACTGATGAGCTCGGTCGCGCGTCGCTACTACGAGCGCGGCGTGGCCGCCTATCAGAGCGGCGATACCCAGGGTGCGGTCGAGCAGCTGCAGGCTGCCGTCGAGCTGGCCCCGGCATTCGGCAATGCCCGCGTCGCGTACGCGGTCGCGCTCGCCAGGTACGGCGACTGTCCGCGTGCCGCCCAGATCCTGCGCAGCGGCTTGCCCCGCGCCACATCTCCGGTCGCGGCGGCCGCCCTCTCGGCCACGCTGGGCGACGTCCTCACCCTCGGCGGCGACTTCTTCGGCGCCGAGGAGGCGTTCCGCAGCGCGTCCGCGGTCGCCGGCTTCGAGGTCCGCGCCGCCTCGGGCCTCGCCCGCGTCTACGCCAAGCTCGGCCGCTTCCCCGACGCCATCGCCGAGCTCAAGAAGGCTGCCGCCGGCAGCGCCGCCAACGCCACCAGCACGCCGGCCGCGCCCGCCCGCTGACCCGCCCGACGGGTCGGCCTGAGCGCATGGCGCGGAACGCTGGTCACTCGCGAGCCCGGCTTGGCTTCCGAGGTCCGAGCCGCCGAGCGCCGACCGCCCTCTGCCCTCGGGATTGATCACAATTCGCCACGTGATCGGAAGCGCTTCACCTTTTCCGGTGTCCCTGACCCTGAGCTCGTCGAAGGGGCGCAGCGCGAAGTCGAAGGGCAGACGCCCAGGGTGGTGGCCCCCGCGCTTCGACGGGCTGGCCCTTCGACTCCGGGCTCGCAACGAGCCCTTCTCTCAGGGACACCGGAAAGATGTGGGGGATCCTGAGGACCGCCCTCGGGATTGATCACAAGTCTTCATGCGATCGGCAGCGCTCACCTTTCCCGGTGGCCCTGAGCCGGCGCCGCAGGCGCCGTGTCGAAGGGCAGAGCGCCAAGGTGCCGCACGTGATCTTCGACGGACTGCTCTTCGACGGCGGGCTCGCGTGCGCTCGCCCTGGCTCAGGGCCACCGGGAAAGATGTGCGGGATCCTGAGGACCGCCCTTCGACTCCGCGCTTCGCGCTTCGCTCAGGGCGACCGGGTGAGCGGGTGAGCGGGTCGTGACGAAATGGGGGGGACCGGCCAACGACGCAGCCGAGGCCCGCAGCCGCGGCTAGTAGGCGGGTTGCTGGTAGCCGTAGTGACCCACCGACGCCGCCCACAGGGTGTCGACGAAGGCCTGGGCGAGCACGACGGTGATGTTGTCGGAGCCGCCGTTGTTGTTGGCGGCGCGGACCAGGTTCTCGGCGGTGACCTCGAGCGGGTCGCCGGCCGTCATGATCTCGCGGATCATCCAGTCGTCGACCAGATCGGACAGGCCGTCGCAGCACAGCAGGTAGACGTCGCCGTGCTCGATCGGCAGGGTGTTGTGCTCGATCTCGACGGCGGCATCGAGCCCGACCGCCCGGATGATGACGTTGGAGGTCGCCGGGCCGAGCTGGCCGATGAGATCGGGCCGGTCCTGGTACAGGTTGCGCAGCGAGTGGTCGCGCGAGAGCGGGTGGAACTGGCCGTGGCGCAGCAGGTACGCGCGCGAGTCGCCGCAGTGGCAGATGTGAAGGGTGTTGCCGTCGACGCGGAGGCCGACCACCGTGGTGCCCATGCCGTGACACGACGGGTCCTGCTGTGCGCGCTGGAACACCGCCGCGTTGGCGGCCTTCATCGCGACCGCCAGCGGGTCCATGCCGGGGCCGGGCGCCGGGTCGTTGGTCTTGAGCGCGTGCACGATGGTCCGGATCGCGAGGTCCGAGGCGACCTGGCCCGACGCATGACCACCCATGCCGTCGCACACCAGGTACAGGCCGAGGAAGTCGTCGTAGTACATGGCGTCCTCGTTCTGAGTACGCTGCACGCCTACATCGGTCAGGCCGACCGTTCGCATCACGTACCGATCGATCGGCACGACGCGAGGCTCGCTGTTGCTCTCGGTGCCGTTCATGGCCGCCTCGCGACGCACTTGGCGCACGTCGGTATTACGAGCGCGGTCGGCCGAACCTTCCTCGTCACGACGCGGCCTCCTGGTCGGCCTTGCGGCGGGCGAGCACCGCCGCGAGGTGGTCCTCCCACGACTCGTTCACGATCGAGGTGAACCGGGACCGCGCATCGATCAGCGCGTCGAGGGCGCGCCCGATCCACTCGACCCTGGGGAGGTCGCGCATCGCGCTGCCGACCTGGTACTGGGGCGCGACCTCGTCGAGGTCGAACATCGGCACCAGCTTGCGCTCGTACTCCTCGACCGGCCGGTACAGGTCGCGAAGGATCGCCTGGGGGGCGTTGTCCTTCTGGAGCGCTGCGTCGATGTCGGGCGGCGTCTCGTAGTGACGAGCCTCGGCAGGCGCGTCCTCGTCGTGCATCCGATCGAGGGCGGCCTGGACGTGGCGCGGGATGATCCGCTCGTCGAGGTGGATCTTGATCTCCGGCCACGGCGGCAGCAGGAGATCTGGCATCGCGTTGTGGCGGTCGAGGATCGCGAGCAGCTTGGGATCGGCGTCGGCGGTCAGCCGGGCGCGCCGCGCCAGGTCGGCCTCGGTCTCGCCATCGTCGGGCGCGGACTCCTCGGCGATGACCGCGGCGCTCGGCCGGTCGAACCAGCTTGCCAGCTGCGCGAGCGTGCTCGGATCGAGCGTCGCGGCGATCTCCTCGCGCGAACGCGACAGCAGGTCCTTGCCGCGCAGCTCGTCGGGCGCGGCCGCGGCCGCCGGGGCCGGCTGCGCGGTCGGCGCCTCGGCACCGTCGGGGGCGTCCCCGGAGTTGCCTTGGGTGGGGTCGTCGGGAGCCATCGGTCGCTGCGTCAGAGCTGGAGGACGATGATGTAGGCGAGCGCGCCCAACGCGACGCCGATCAGAAGGCTCAGGATCCAGAACATCGCCGACGCGCCGCCGGCGGTGGGCGCCGGCGCGAAGCCGGCGTGCCCGCCCTGTGGGATCGGTCCGCGCTGCGCCACCGAGACAACGCCCTCGCTGTCCTGCAGCATCATCGTCTTCTGCGGCTGCGAGCCACCGGGCGGGCTGCCCTGCGGTCGCATGCCCGGGGGGCCGCCCATCCCCGGCGGCATGCCGTGCATGCCCTGACCTGGCGGCATGCCGTGCATGCCCTGACCTGGCGGCATGCCGTGCATGCCCTGACCTGGCGGCATG